>JAWKTR010000008.1:0-461723 GCA_041398985.1 Pirellulaceae bacterium | reverse complement strand
GATGTTGGCGAGTCTACAGCTACTTCCAAGAAATTGATGGGAAGAAGTCATCAGAAAAGCCTATAAACCAGTACTTGATCCTGACGGGTGACAAACTAATTGATTGCAATCTTGAGCGTGGGAGAACTCAGGTGCTTTCGTATAACCTGCTGCATCGAAAGGACGAGGTCTCTTCAATGCACGCGTCACTTTCAATTCCCTTTACGTTCGGGCAACCGATTGGCGATCAGATGACTGCTACCATGGGCGAGAAAACTCACAACATATGCCGCTTTCGATTCGATGGCCAGAGCGATAGCGGTCCGTTGATTGTCGTTTACTTCGCCGAGCGACTTTCGGACACAAACGACTTGAATTTCCGTCTATACCGGGAACTGCAAAGGGTTCTTGATAATCCGCATGACTTCAAGAGACTGGAAGAATTCTCGCCAACAAATAGTGACTCTCTGGCGAACGGGTATTGGAATGTCGAAACTATCCGGATACAGAATGGATCTAGGTCTACTGAACTCACGGGCTTCAATCTCGAAAAACGCTTGGTATTCCTTTCTGACAGCTACTTTTGTAGCCCGGTCTTCCAGAATCGCCGTTGGGTTGGGGGCTACGAACACACGATCCAGGCACAGAATTTGACGGATGACGTACGGCGATGCATACTAAACACGCCGTTTTCCTGGGGAGCCAGCCTTAATCGTAGAATGACGGTCCGCTACGATCGGCAATCTGACCGAACTGAGATCGTATTCAATAGCGATGATAAATCGTTCAGCGTAACTATGTTGTTGAAACGACTAACGGACGAACAGAGAGACATTGTGGTCAGCGAAATGCATTGGCATCAGGATCTTTTCGTCGCTGCGAATAAGGCCGCAACAATAGAGTCGAACCAAGTGTACCCCCAAGTCGCCGACGGCGCGTTTAATTACATCGACATCATCCACGGCGACTGGGTTATGGCCGCCGCTCGTCGATGCAACTACACACCAAGCAACTTTGATAGTTCCGCCCTTATTTCGACAAGCTCCTGAATCGGATATCGAACCGAGTGCGGCTTTTAGTCGACTACGATCAATGGCACGAATCTGAAATACAAGTGCAACGGAATCCGTCCTAAGCCCCGAGCTTTTCGTTGCCTTAACAGACGCGGTACCTGGAAATCTAAGAGCTGCCGACGCACTGCTTAATGGAATGACAATTGCTGTTGGGAGGTTCCCTGCGTAAGCGTCATCTTGCATGACGATAGCAGGTCTTCGACCAGCCTGTTCGCGTCCGCCAGCATCGGGCAACTCCACCCAATGAATATCGCCAATCATTTCTCTCGGGACTCCAGATCGTCAATCCACTTCCATGACTCGTCACTCGCCGCTTCCCAGGATTCTATTTCCGCGCGGAGCGTGTCTGGCAGGTTGCCGGGTTCTAAGCGAATTTCGACGTGCACCCCTTCTGGCAACGGCTCAACGGACTGTGGCACGACCACTCCATTGCGAACGATACCAGGAATCCCAAATTGCTGACTCACAGTGTTTGTTCTCCAAAGAACGCGAAATACCCATTCGTATTGTACTCGAAACGACGCCGAGGAGTAAAATCGACGAACCAAGTGATCGACCGGAGTCGCCGACCGGCCGTTTCCCAATGGATGATCGCTCGCGGCGACCGCGGTCATCACCAGCGTTCTGTTGCTAGACTCCTCGAAACACCAACGTGATTCGCCCCGATGACTTCGAGATCGAAATCGGACACAACATTCGGGGCACAGCGTCCGCGTTAAGCACATGACGACCTGCAACGAGCGCTTCCGCGAATCGGTCGAAGGCAATGCTGAGCGGCGATGGGCTGCATATCAGGCAGACCGATCAACTGCTCTGAGGGAAGAAGACTTCAAAGAGCGAGTTCGCATAGCGCGTGGGGAAATGAAGTTAAAGTTCACACTCGACACACAATCTGACCTTCTACGCGGCATTGATTGGTTTGAAAGAATCGCCATCGAACTCTGTGACAGGTTTGAATTAGAGTTTTACGCAGCACTTGAACGAATAAAAGCAAATCCTGATCATTTCGCTCCAAATCACACGGGTTTCCGTCCAAGAGTTCGCTCTACTCAACCGGAGCCGGCGGTCGGGTCGGTTTTGAAATCAACGCTTTTCGCGCCGGCCCGCTGATGCGTGTCTTTCTGCCAATCGAGCTGCATGATGTTGACGGCCACTCAGATTCGAATCGCGCGTTCGTTCGGCACGTTCGCGATCCTCATATCCGTATTGATGCTATTTTTTGCGATCGGCGAAGGACTCGGGTTCTTCGTTCGCCCGATGGATGTAACTGGAGTCTCCTTCCTGAGTGCCGCGAACAGCTATTCCCTTCGCCATCACCTATACAAAACTCGGCCTGAACTCGGCGGAGGGAAAAAAGAATCTCCTGAGACAAAAAAATCGCCACA
Organism: Pirellulaceae bacterium; assembly: GCA_041398985.1. Classification (GTDB taxonomy): domain Bacteria; phylum Planctomycetota; class Planctomycetia; order Pirellulales; family Pirellulaceae; genus Aureliella. Next base: position 459,286 of record JAWKTR010000008.1, on the reverse strand, counting down.
TGATGCTTAAATCCGCATGCCCTTGGTGGCATCCATCGTGGTACACTTGCCTCGGTATCATTGGATTCTCTTGGGTACTCGAGGCTTTCCTGAAGATTCGACTGGATGGATTTCTAATTTTCAGTGCGATGATCATGATGCTTAGCGGTATCTGGTTCTTGACTGTCTACAGTACTGACGAGCGAGTATTGTTACTGGTCGCAAGCCGTTGCGCGGTCGAGTGAAACGCGGAGGCGCGGAGATCGCAGAGTCCCGTCGCGTTCCCACTTCGCGCACTCTGTGTCTCTGCGCTTCAGATTCTTCGGTGGTCCGAAACGGAGAGTTGCCGCGTGCGGTCAGCAATGACTTCTGCAGAAATTGGCCATTGGATCGGTTTCGTGGCCATGGGACTCTGTATGATGGTGGTTTGGGCGATTGACCGGAGTAGGCTACTTCTCACCTCGAGCATTATCGTAAACATTTAAGGGAACGCGTACCCTTCGCTCCTTCAGCAATACAATAAACTCAGGATTGGCCGCATCATATCCCGAACGAAAGTCACAGGACGCTCGGGATAACCAAGTGCTGGACCGGAGTCGCCGAGCCTATCCGCCTTTCACAACCAATCAACCGCGGCGACCGCGGTCATCACAAGCGTTCCACCAAGAGACTTCCCAAGTGCGCACCTATCTAGCTTTAGCGCCGCTATTGGCTTACTTAACTTTGTCCGATGCTCGAGCTCAAGAAGAAGCATTACCTAGTGTTCGCCTGTTCAAGGCGAACGTGGGAGAGATCCGATTTGCAGAAGGTGTCGAGATAAATGACATCACAAGTTTGGAGGAGTGAACCAACATTTATCATGATCCTTGTTGAGCCATCCAATAGGTGGAACCAAACGACGAAACGAAGTCGCCGAGTCGCTCGTTCTTATTAAATACTCAAACCCGGCGACTACGGTCATCGCGGTCGTTCGTCGGCTCACAGGTTGTTCCAGGGACATGAATGAAACATCGTGGACTTCTTGTAGTGATTGCGATTCTAGCCGGTGTGGCTTTCTTGTTCACTCCTGCGATCCATGCCGCGAGGGAAGCGACTTCGGTGATGCACTGCTCAAACCCGCCAAGCCGATGGGAACGTGTTCGGCATCGCGTCGTTTTCTGTTGCGGTAAAGTTTTTGGTAACCGTTCACGATGTGTCGGCTTGTGTGACAGGGTCGACGCCAAGTTCGTGAACGGTTACAGTTTTTGTTGTCACTGGTCGCAAGCCGTTGCGCGGTCGAGTGAAACGCGGAGGCGCGGAGATCGCAGAGTCCTGTCGCATCCCCACTCCGCGCCCTCTGCGTCTCTGCGTTTCGGATTCTTCGGTAGTCCGAAACGGAGAGTTGCCGCGCGATCAATGGTTGCCCTGCCTTTCTTCGATCCTCTACACTGCTAGAAAACAGGCCATTGTTGGTGGCTTGGAGACCGCTACGCGAAACGCGGTGTATCCAACGGATTCAACGAAATCGGCAAATCAAGTCGACTAGGCCACGACTACGTCGCTCTTGCCGACTCGTGATCCTTCACGTTCGTCGACCCAAGCCATCCGTTTTGGAGCAAACGCTCTTACACGCCAACATACGCTCGACTACGTGACGCACTACGCCACTGGGGCAAACCGATGACAACGAAAAACTGGACGTCCGTGGTATAAATCGCGCCACGGACGTCTTCTGGCGGCACATGACACCACAAGATCCACGCTCTCACAGCGCGCAAATATCTGCGATCTTAAATTGCTTGTAGAGCTCGAATTGCCTACAATGCGTCCCAACGTCGATCAGCGTCGTGAGCGTTACACGACTGCAGAATGGTGAACGAACTATGCGATGCACCGAAGTGCTGGAACGGCCCTTTTTTCCTTATAGCTAAATGCTCCGCTCGCACTCGGTTATCGCCGCTGTTCGCCGTTCCGAGCTTACTCCTTTCTAAATATCTTCCGAGAGTCGCCCAGTGTCGCAACGGCCAACCAAGTCGAGTTTTATGAAGAGTGTATTTGTCGTCGGTACGTTAGGACTCTGCATTTACGAGGGATTCGCGTTTTGGGGTGTCCCCGGGGTTTTTGCTGGGATCATCATCGGTGCTATAGCATCGCTCGGAATTTGGACCTTTGCCCCCTGAGAGAAGCAGCACCCTGAACTGAGTTGCATTCACAGAAAACGGCGAAGCCGTGACAGCGATTCTCAGTCCGATAGTCGGCGAGGCCGGGAAAAAACGCGCATAGAACGGAAATCGATTCCGTTCGATACGCAACTCGATTTCCAAACGCGCTGTCGCCGCGTTCGCGGCTAGAGAATATTCGCGATTCGTTTCCGCCGGTTGACACCGGCGGCTACACGCTGACACCGCATTCGCGGTTGGGAACAGCGTCGACCAATAGGATGCGCGCAAGTCGCGAGATGGTGTTTTGCAAATGGATGAGCATGCTCGGCGAATGCGTGATTTCCGCTGTTCTGCAAATAAACCAGTGCCTCTCGGTTGGTTTTAGCGGAAATCGCCTGCGGTGGTAATCACGATTCGCTTAGGCTCGATGTACTTCCGCAGCGCAGCGTTCACTTGCTCGACCGTCAAGCCAGCAATGGCGTCTTCAAACTTGGAGTAGTACCCCATGTCACGGTCGACAAAAAGGGTACCGCCTAAGATAGACGCTAGGGCGCCATCCTGCGTACGACCAAGTTGCTCACCTTGCAGATAACCTTGTTTAGCGGCATCGAGCTCCTTTTGTGTAATGCCATGCTCCAGGAGTCGCTCGATTTCTTCGTTGATAACGCTTACGAGTTTGTCGCGATTATCGGGATTAGTGATGGCAAACAGGGTCAGGGTAGCCCGTTGGTCGACGGGATGGGCATTGACTCCAGAACCAACCGAATACGACAAACCCTCTTGTTGCCGAACGCGGTCACCCAGTCGCGAGGACAACGCGCCGCCCCCCATGATGTAGTTGCCAATAAGTAGCGCGGGATAGTCCGGTGAATCGTCACGCATGGCAATGTGCATATTGCCGTAGTAAACAGCATTGGCTTTATCTGGCGTGATGACCTCGCCGATCTTGCCAGGCACATCGACTTGTGCTGGCTGCGCGATGCGTTTGTACTTCACGGCCGATTTCCAGTCTGCAAATACGTCTTGCAGAGCAGATTCCAACTCGGCTGGTTCAAAATCACCCACGGCGGTCACTTCGCCGTGCATGCCGCTGAGTTGTTTCGCATGTAGTTCGCGAAGCTGGTCGACGGTAACGTCGCGATAGCGCTGAACTTGTTCTTCCATCGTTGGAATGTAACGAATATTGCTAGGCTCATACGGTGCCAAAGCGCGGCGCGTGGCTTGTGGCCCTAGCGCCATCGGTTCGGTCATTTGCGATTCGATGGCCGTGATGCGTTGCCGTTTCATAACGTCTAACTCACTCGCATCGAATTTAGGATTTCGCAGGATGTCTCTGACAAGCGGCAGCACATCGGCAAGGAACTCTCGTCTTGTTTCAATCGACAGATTCAACAAGCCGTTGGTACCCGACGCGTTCATTTGACAGCGGAGCTCATCCAAGCGATCTTGCAACTGTTCGTAGTTCATCGTTTGCGTACCGCGCATGAGCATTTCTGGCAGGAAGTCGATGGCCGAGACAAAGGGCGTAAGCGACTCTTCATTACCATAGCGCAGATTGATCTCGAGATTTACGGTGCCGCCTCGCGTTTTCTTGGGTAGCCAGGCGGTCTTGAGGCCGCTGGGCAGTTCGCCGCGGATTGTGCGAGCTTCGACAGCCATCGGGGCAGGATCGAACTGTTCGCCTTGCTCAATGTCTCCGCGACCTTTGTATTCAGCTAACAACTCCGCCAAGTCCGGCTTGGTTGGCATTTCAATGCGTTCGCTCTTCTCGGAAGGAATGAACAGTCCCAGCGTGCGGTTGTTGCGCGTAAAGTATGTCGCGGCAGCCTGCGTACACTCTTCGGCAGTAACTTCCTCCACGTAGTCGCGAAACAAGAAATACAGCCGCCAATCGCCTTCGGCCGCCCATTCGCTTAGTTCAACAGCGATGCTGCGTGTGTCCGTCGCCCGCATTTCGCGATCTTTAAAGAACTGAGTCTTCGCGCGTTTCAGCTCCTCTTCGGTGATGGGCTTGGCTGCGACGCCCTCGACACAATCGATCAGCGCTTGTCGCGCTTCTTCGATCGACTTGGATGTAGGAACTTGAACGGTAAAGGTCGCCAGCCCTGGATCGTGCAAAGCTTGCGTTCCGCTGGAGGCGCTGGACACAAGTTCTGGCTCGACGAGGTCACGATACAGTCGACCACTGGGCTCCGTTCCGAAGATGTAGGCTAACATTTCAACTGCTGCGAACTCGCGATTAGCTCCGCTGGGTACGTGGTAGGCCATGTTGACCAGTTGTGAACTTCCCACCCGCCGCAGTACGACCGTCCGTTCGCCGTCTTGCGGTGGCTCGGTCGTGTAGGTTCGGTCAAGGGGCGTCTCAGGAGCCTCGAGTGCACCGAAATAGTTTTCAACCAATTTGAGCGCTTGTGCCGGCTCGAATTTCCCAGCTACAACCAAAGTAATATTATCGGGGCGATAGAACTTGCGGTAAAACGCCTGCAACCGATCGATGGGCACTCGTTCAATATCGCTTTGGTTCCCAATCGTGCTGCGACCATAGTTATGCCATTCATAGGCGACTGCAGAAACACGTTGCGAGAGTATGCGGCGGGGGCTATTTTCGCCACGTTCAAACTCGTTGCGGACCACTGTCATTTCCGACAATAAGTCTTCGCCCTTGACGTAACTATTCATCAAGCGGTCGGCTTCGAGTGCGATAGCGTATTCCAGATTCTCAGTGGCTTGCTCGGGTGTTGCAGCTGGCAGCGTTTCGTAGTAATTCGTGCGGTCGAGCCAAGTGGTGCCATTGAAGTCCGCGCCACGGTTCTTCAGCTCCTCGGGGATCTTTGGATTGCTCGGCGTTCCCTTGAATAACATGTGCTCCAACAAGTGAGCCATTCCAGCTTCCCCATAGCCTTCATGACGCGAGCCAACCAAGACCGTCATGTTAACCGTGACCATCGACTTGCTGGGGTCCGGAAAGAGCAAAATCTGAGCACCATTAGCGAGTCGATACTCGGTGATGCCTTCAATCGAAGTGATCTCGTTTATCATTGAGTCTTCCGCTGGGGAATATCCGAATAGAGTGAATGAAAACGCCAATGCCATCAGTGGGCCGGCAAATCGTTGAAGTTGCACCGTTGTCTCCATGATTAAGAAAGTGCTGGGTCTGCGCAACCGGGCGAGCAGCCGACCATTGTAGCGCAATCGACAAGTCTTGTTCAGTAGGTCTCACAAGAACTGGGCGATTGAAAGTGCAGTGACAGGGAATCGCCGTGCACGGTTTACCGTTCAACAGCGTTGGCTTGTAGATAGGCGACACGGATTTTCCGATACGCTGCGAACCGCGGCACAGTTCGCTACAATAACGGGCGTTTGTAATACCGAACGGTAGTTGGTCGAAAACCTACCTCTCCACGCGCAATCTAGACGAGAAACGAACCTTGCCGCCCTTTCATCTTGCAATCGAAGTTAAAGACCTAGAGTCGTCGCGTGCTTTTTACGGCGGATTGTTCGGCTGTCCCGAAGGACGCAGTGCGGACACTTGGGTCGACTACGATTTCTATGGACACCAATTGGTTTGCCATGTTTCCGAAACGTATCCTGCTACTCGGCAGGCAAGTGCAAATCCCGTGGACGGTCACGCGGTGCCAGTCCCTCAGTTTGGTGTCGTACTCGAAATGACGGACTGGCAGGCCTTGGCGGAAAAACTGCGTGCTGCTGCGGTTCCGTTTGTTATCGAACCATACGTTCGCTTTGCTGGGCAACCTGGCGAGCAAGCTACCATGTTCCTGCTGGATCCAAGCGGCAATGCTATAGAATTCAAGTCATTTCGCGATATCGCGGGACAACTTTTCGCCAAGTGATCCGTTCCCTAGAAAGTCTTCGTACCCGAGCGATTATGCTATAAGATAGTAAGTTAGCTTCCAATTCGTGGTGGGCACGCCGCCCACTGAATCCAGACCAAGGCGAGTAAACGACATGTTGGATTTGACCGGCAATGGCACTTCTCACACATGCAATGGCGTAGTACGGCGTGATTTTCTGCAAGTCGGCACGCTGGGGGCGCTAGGATTGGGATTACCCCAGTTGTTGCAGGCCCGCGAGGCCGGTGCGCTGGAGGCCGACAGCGACAAGAAATCGGCAATTCTGATTTTTAACCTCGGCGCTCCTAGCCAGCTCGACACCTTTGATATGAAGCCAGAAGCTCCCGCCGAAGTGCGCGGACCGTTCAAGGCGATTTCGACCAATGCAGACGGAATACAGCTTTCCGAGATACTTCCCAGACACGCGCAGATTGCCGACAAAATTGCATTCGTTCGCTCGTGCTTTCACCGCGGTGCGGCCGTACACGATGCAGGCTGGCAAATTATGCAAACCGGTCGCATCTTCACCGGCGGAGTGGATACGCCGCACGTCGGATCGGCGGTGTGGTACCTGCGTGGACCACGCGGCGATCTTCCGCCGCATGTGGTATTGCCCGAGACAATGGGGCGAGGTGGTGGAAACCTCCCCAATGGTCAAGCAGGTGGATTTCTGGGTAAGGCGTATGATCCGTTCGCCTTACAAGCCGACCCATCCCAGGAGAATTTTAAGGTTCCAGATCTATTGCCACCAACGTCGATTCCCGCCGCTCGCTTGGACCGGCGACGCCAGATGCGATCCGCGGTGGAACAGTCTATGAAACAGTTTGAAGCCAGCGAAAGCGCACGTATTATGAGCGAGCATTTCGAAACGGCCTATCGCCTGATGACCAGTCCCAAGGCTCGTGAGGCATTCGATCTGTCCAAGGAACCCAAGCAAGTTCGTGAGCGGTATGGCCTGAATCGCTTTGGACAATGTTGTTTGCTAGCGCGACGGTTAATCGAAGCGGGTGTGCGATTCGTCACGATTAATACGTTTCTCACAGTCTTCGACGAAATTACTTGGGACATTCACGGTAGCAAACCATTCACCTCCATCGAAGGCATGAAGAACATTGTCGCCCCCATGTACGACCAAGCCTATGCTGCACTTATCACCGATCTAGCTGATCGAGGCATGCTCGACGATACACTAGTCGCCAACTTGGCAGAATTCGGACGAACGCCCAAAGTGAATCCGGCAGGAGGACGCGATCATTGGCCTCAATGTTTTACGGTCTATTTCGCCGGTGGCGGGGTGCGAGGTGGTCAAGTGGTCGGTGCCAGCGACCCGATTGGTGCCGTTCCCGATGATCGTCCGGTAGAACCACCCGAAGTCGTAGCCACGATCCTCCGGAGCCTTGGTTTTAAACTAGATGAACACTTGCCCGGCCCCGGTGGCCGCCCCTTCCCCATCGTTGACTCCGGTTTCCGTGAAATCCACGAGTTGTTCTAGTTGGCTTGTACCAGTTAAATCTGAAATTAGAGCACTACGGAGCTTAACCGGATTTAAGGGCACTAGGCCAAAGTAATTAGTGTTCCGTGTTAAAACGCATCTCTCAACCTAGTTGTTCTCTCATGCAAAGAATTTTGTGCCTGGCGCTGGTGATTGCGACTTGCCTCACTGCCTACGCGGAGCCCACGCAGCTCGGTGGCGAAGACGCTGTTGATTTCTCTCGAGAAGTGCTGCCAATCCTGTCCAACAAGTGTTTTGTTTGTCACGGTCCAGATGCCGAAGAAGGTATGTTGCGATTGGACTCCTATGAGCTGGCGACCCAAGATCGTAACGGAATACACGCAATTATTCCCGATGGCCATGCGCAGGGTATTGAGGACAGTGAACTGCTCAAGCGGATTCAAAGCGACGATGAACCGATGCCGCCTGCGGACGCCGAACAACAATTGACGATCGCCGAACGTGAGATTTTGGCGAGTTGGATTCGACAAGGCGGAAAGTACGACCGCCACTGGGCCTTTGTGCCGCCGGCAAAAAAGTCGCTATGGAATCAATTACAACTAGAAAAAGTCGACCAGCCCAGCGATGTGATTGACCTGGCTATTCGCCAACGGTTAGCTCCGCGCGGTTTAACACTTGCACCGCCAGCTGATAAACACATTTTGGCGCGTCGAGCTGCGTTGACTTTAACGGGCTTGCCACCCGAACCTGAATTGCTTACACATTTCCTGGCCAATGAGGACGCAGAAGCATATTCACAATACGTCGACGCACTGCTCGCCGATGAACGGTTCGGCGAACATCAAGCCCGCTACTGGCTTGATGCCGTACGATATGGCGATACGCATGGCCTGCATCTAGACAACCGACGCGGTATCTACCCCTATCGCGATTGGGTCATCTATGCCATGAATCGCAACCTGCCGTTAGATGATTTTATCACTTGGCAGCTTGCTGGGGATCTATTGCCCGAGCCAACTCTCGAACAATTGGTGGCGACCGGTTACGTGCGTATGAACCCCAGCACATCCGAGGGTGGTGTCATACCCGATGAGTTTCAGGCGAAGAACAACTTTGATCGGACCGAGACACTTGGCACTGTCTTTCTCGGGCTGACGCTGACTTGCGCGCTGCCATTCTCACAAGTACGACCCGATCACACAGGAGGAGTACTACCGCCTTTTCGCATTCTTCAACAGCACGGAAGAAAGTCCATTAGATGGCAACAAATATGACTACGCGCTGACGGTCAAGGCTCCCGGCAACATCGCCGGCTGGAAGAAGTTAGAGCAACTGACGCACGAACGGGACGAATTGCTGGCGCATTCTAAGACGGAACTTGAAAATATCAAATCAGCGGTAGCCACGGCATCGGAGAAAGTTGCAGGCGGTTCGCCAGACGAACAAACAACTTCGCTCGCCCAGCTCATTGCCCCGCTGCAGAAGCTACAGTCGCAGCTGGGCAAATTGCAGGAGTTCGAGCAACAATTTACAACGACCCTCGTCGCAGCTGAGCGCAAAGAGCCACGGGCGACGCGCGTGCTGTTGCGTGGTGAGTACGATCTGCCTGTTGGAGAAGCGGTTGAACCGGACATACCGGCTGCGATTGGATCGCTGTCCGCCGACGCACCTCGCAACCGGCTAGGCCTAGCCCGCTGGTTAACTGCGCGCGAAAACCCACTCGTTTCGCGCGTCATCGTCAATCGACTTTGGCAACAAGTCTACGGGCACGCGCTCGTTCGGACCCCCGAAGATTTTGGACTACAAGGCCAGCAGCCAACGCATCCTGAGCTATTGGATTGGTTAGCCGTCGAACTCCAAGATAGTGGCTGGGATTTTAAGCATATGTTACGACTCATGGTTCTGAGCGAAACTTTTAAACAGAGTTCAGCTTGGCGGAACGACATCGATGATCCCGAGAATCTGTTATTCGCTCGTGGCCCAAGCTACCGACTTGACGCAGAAGTGCTTCGCGACATTGGATTGTGGTCAAGCGGTTTGCTCGATCCGCAAATGGGTGGCGAAGGCATCAAACCCTATCAACCGAGCGGAATGTGGGAAGCACTCGCGCATCCCGCCAGCAATACCAAATCCTACACGCCAGACACGGGCGAAAAGCTTTACCGTCGCAGTATCTACGTGTACTGGAAACGGACGAGCCCGCATCCAATGATGACGCTCTTTGACGCGCCCAGCCGCGAGTCGAGTTGTGTACGACGATCGCGCACCAATACCTCACTGCAGTCTCTCGGCCTGCTCAACGAAACCCAGCGCATCGAAATGTCACGCAAGTTGGCAGAACGCTTGATGGTCAATGCCACTTCAGACAGTGCGAGGTTTGATCGTTTGTTCGAACAATTGGTCTGCCGCCAACCGACCGAGCGGGAACGCACCGCCTGCGATAGTCTACTAACCGCATTGCGGCAGCGCTATCGTGCAGATCTACCGGCTGCCGGCCAGTTGCTGGAAACTGGCGACGCCAGTACAGATCACGATCTTGATCCTGCCGAACTCGCCGCCTGGACCCAGGTAGCGGCAACCGTGCTCGCCAGTGATTTGTCGATTACTTTGTATTAGTGAGGAAAAGGTTGGGAGTCTTTTCAGCCAAGATCGCTTATTAGCAACCACGTGTTCCTACCAGCGGCATCACAGAGGTTGCGGGCGCTGCTGAAAAGACTCACCAACAGACAGAACATTTAGGATTTGTATTATGCAACAGTTGTTACGCGAACGCGAATTGATGATGACGCGCAGGCAGTTGTTCGGCCGTGCGCAGTTGGGCATTGGTACGGCGGCAATGGCACAACTGCTGTCCCGTGAGCTTCCGGCGTCACCATTGGAGGCGCCACAATCCGCCAGCCAGGATTTAGCTGGCGGTATCCATCACCGCGCGACAGCGAAGCGAGTAATTTACTTGTTCATGAGCGGTGGTCCAAGTCACCACGATACGTGGGACTACAAACCGAAAATGGTTGAAATGGCAGGACAGGATTTACCTGCTGAGATCCGTGATGGACAGCGCATCACCGGGATGACCAGCGGCCAGGCCACCTTGCCAATCGCCCCGTCCAAATACCGATTCACCAAATATGACAATCAGGATCGGGGCGTCTGGATTAGTGAACTACTGCCATACACAGCCAAAGTTGCGAAGGAATTGTGTGTAATCCACAGCACTTTCACGGAGGCCATCAATCACGACCCCGCCATCACTTACATTCAGACAGGTAGCCAAGTCCCCGGGCGACCCAGCTTGGGCGCCTGGCTAAGTTATGGGCTGGGGCGCATGAATGAAGATCTACCTGGCTACATCGTCATGCATGCCCGTACAAATTTTGCAGAGCAGAGTTTGTTTTCGCGGCTGTGGGGTACCGGCTTTTTACCGTCGGACCATCAAGGCGTCTTGCTGCGTAGTACCGGCGACCCCGTTCTCTACTTGAGTAACCCACCTGGTGTTTCACCAGCCGATCGGCGTGCCCAGCTCGATACGCTCGCCGAGTTCAATCAGGGACAACATGAGCGATTTGGGAACCCTGAAATTCTCTCGCGGATCAAACAACATGAGCTGGCTTATCGCATGCAATCGTCCGTGCCCGAGCTGATGGATCTGTCGCAGGAGACAGAGGAAACGATCAAGCTGTATGGTGAAGACGCGCGTGTGCCCGGCACCTTTGCAGCTTGTTGCCTGAACGCCCGTCGCTTGGCTGAACGCGGAGTTCGTAATATCCAGATCTTTCATCGTGGCTGGGATGCCCACGGCAACTTGCCCAAAGAACATGAATCGCAGTGTAAGGACATCGACCAGGCTTGTGCGGGCCTGATCCAAGACTTGAAACGCAATGGCATGCTCGACGAAACGCTAATCGTTTGGGGCGGCGAATTTGGCCGTACAGCCTATTGCCAAGGCAAACTGACAGCCGAAAACTATGGCCGCGATCATCATCCGCGCTGCTTTACCGTTTGGATGGCGGGCGGTGGCGTTCGCCCGGGCATCACCTACGGCCACACCGACGATTTTGGCTATAACATCACCGACGCGGATGGTGTCCCCATCAAACCGCTACCGAGTAAGGAAACCTGGACGCCCGGTACGATGCACATCCATGACTTGAATGCCACTATTCTGCATTTGCTAGGCATCGACCACACCAAACTAACGTACCGCTATCAAGGCCGCGACTTCCGCTTGACCGACATTCATGGCCACGTCATAGAGGATATTCTGGTTTGAAAGGCTGGGGCCTAGGCCGCACTAGTTGCCAAGTTAGACAAATGCCTTGAGAATCAGATATTGACATCGCGCTACACTAAGACTGAAACGAAGGAGACGTCCTGTGAGCTGTGTACATCTAAAGAAACTTTACGAACTGTGTGCCAAAGAAGATCTCAAGATCAGTGGTGCCGATTTGGTCCGTATCGTCTGCCGCCAATGTGGTGAACAGGAGGTTTGCCCGTCAGCATTGATGAACGAAATGAATGATAAAGCGGACGATGCTCCGGCAGAATCCTCCGCGAACACGCCATCGTCACATGTTAGTCCGCGACCTGAATCTTAAGACGCCTGCGCGATTGACTCTCGCATGGCGACTTGCTCTAACGGTGTACAACAGATATCGAAGTTATCGTAGTTCGACATTTCGCGATGGGTTGACAAGACCTCCAGCGCTTGGCAATTATCGTATCGCTGGACCCGATAGCCTTTCGACTGTAGAAAGTTGAACATGTTGGTGCGGTACTCGGCACTAGTCCGTTGCATGACTTCGGCTTGGATCACTGGCCGAATCCGATCCAGCAGACTCGACATCGACTGAAGAATGTAATAGTCGTATCCCTCGGCATCGATTTTGATGTACTTGATGCGCGAAATCAGTTGCGGATACTCATTGTCGAGAAACGATTCAAGATGCACACCTTGGACATGAATGCGGAAAGCGTCACCATGGCGCACATCCCGAGTCTGCTCAACGGCGCCCCCGTTCATAAAACCAGGATCGTTGTACGAAAACTCATACATCCGCGTTTCATCGGTTACGGCCAGGTTGTGTGGGTGAATCTTGCCGATATTCTGATTCAGTGCTGCGTTGACTTCTAACACCGCAGCCGTGTAGGGATTGGCTTCGAAAGCCAGCACCGCTCCGGCCTGGCCGACCGCCAATGCTATGGGCAGTGTTGAGTCGCCTATATGAGCGCCGATGTCGATCGCCACATCGCCGTCTTGCAAGATACCTTGCAGGTAATCCAACTCCTGTGGCTTGACCGCACAGGGATAAGCTCGCGGATGTAGCCAATCTGCATAGTGAATCGTCTTACCAGCGATATGCTGCTCCTTAATCACATGTCCATAAGTTTGCGGCTTGGGCTTTAGACCGAGCATGTAGAAAAATTCGCGCAGCTTCATGGCCGGCATCCATTGCGATTTGAGTGATAGAGTTGCATTGACTTCTGAGAACTCGCCTTAATGCCCGCCCAAGGCGTGTGTTCTGAAGACTGCGCAATCGTAAACCGACGCGTGAGCAGAGACGCTTGAGGGTGCAGTCCAGTTCAAGTTTCAATCGAAGCCAAACTCCTTCGCTAACGCGTCGCTTGGCGATTTTCGAGGCCGAAGCCCCTTACTTGAACAGGTGCATCATAGTTCTGGAGGGGGCTGGGCGGCAAGAGCGATTTGAATACCAGTATCCGGCTGGGCCAACGCGCCGACGCCGAGCACTGTTTACGAAAAAAGCCGAAAGCAAATACTTTCGGCTCTTGAGAATATTGAATGAAGGAGAGACTGCTACGTAGGTCAAACTTGTACGCTAGCTTTGATCTTTTGAATAAAGTGATCTTCGCCCGAGGACTGAATTAGTTTGGAAGCTCGCTTTTCAGCTTCCAGCTTCTGGTCAAACTCAAATACCGCAACGCGTTTCAGGCTCTGATTAAATACCGCCCAATAGATTCGTGTGCGAGTTTCGGGTTTGATGCGCTTCCGCGACTTGGGGGCTTCCAATGTTGCTGTCGAGCATTCCGCTTCAGCTTTTGCGACACTTTTTGGTGCCTTTACACGAGAGGTTGCCTTTGCCGCTGAGCGGACTTTCTTCGGTGATGGTTTGACAGCAGTAGCAGCGCGACCAGCCATTGCCTGTACCTCCTAAGAGAAAGGAATTGGGAAGAGAATAACTTTGAAATTAGGATGGGCGATATCCGATATCGATCATGTAGCCGATGTCCAAGTCAGCTATATCCTCCGTGAAGATTGGGATGTTCCATACAACTTCGACAGCGGAGTAGCCGTAAGGTTACTGCACAGCGAGAATCCCTAGGTTATCGTTCAGCCAAGAAAGTGAGGACGAGCATTCTGGGAAGGTGTGTTGAAGTTTGGGAACGGATCGTTCTTCCGACTTCAACAACAGGCGAATGTGGTGAGGACAAAAGGAGTCGCTTCGTTAAGCGAGAGCTTTTGTTTTCATCAGGTTGGTCTTCGGTTGCCTTGACTGACTTCTATTATAGCGGGTTTTTTGCGGCTTTCACAGAGCTGCAACGGATAGTACAAGAATATTCAAGTTGTTCAATGAAACTTGCCAATGTCCCGTTGACAAACAACTCCACCGCGTGTCGGCGAGCCGCAATTTCTTGCTGTCTTGAGCCAAAAGCAAAGTGTCGTTCTGGACAGCTCTGGTAGTGAGTATCATAGATGGCCTCGCTGCCTCTTTGTTACTTGGAGTTACCTATGTTTGTTCGAAAAGCAGCCGTACTTAACATCTACGTATTTGCCGTACTCGCCTTTTTCGGCACACTTTACCTGTCGCCAACGATTACCTATGCCGCTGATACGCTTCCGATGCGTATCGCGATTGATGCTCGCGATCTGCCCAGAAAGCTGTTAAGTGCCAGGTTGAGCATTCCGATTAGACCGCTGGAAAATGAACGGACTGTTGACTTGTGGTATCCCAAGTGGGTGCCAGGATCCCATGGACCAGGCGGTCCGATTGCCAATGTCGCCGGCATCCGCATTCAATCTCCAGACGGCAAAATCCTCTCTTGGCGTCGCGTGGCGGGTGAAGTCTATCGCTTGACTGTCACGGTTCCTGCAGGCGTCGACGCATTGGAAATCGAAGTTCGGTATATCGCTAATCAGCCGACGACCAACTCGATGGGGCACGATGTCTTTGGCAGCACGCATGTGGGATTGATCAGCCCCGGTTCGGTTCTGTTCTACCTAGACGGCATCAACATCGATGATCAACAGATCGAAGCCGAACTGCAGCTACCCTCGCAATGGCAGGCTTCGACGGCGATGGGTATTGCAAGCAAGAATGAAGAGGAAGTGCTCCGATATAGGCCGACAACGCTCAGGCACTTTGTAGACAGCCCGATTATGTGTGGTCGATATCGCAACGTAATTGAGCTCAATCCCGATGGTACGCATCCACTACATCGCCTCCATGTATTCAGCGAAATTGAATCGGCAACGAAATTGAGTGAAGGTGTGACTGGCAACATGCGACGCATGGTGGCTGAGGCAGGCGAACTCATGGGCACGCATCCCTTCGACCAGTTTGAGATTCTGCTAGCCGTCACGGACGAACTGCCCGCCAATGGCCTTGAGCACTTGCGTTCGTCGATGAACATCTTGCCGCGTTCAGCAGTGGCGTCGCCTCAGGCGATGAAGGGCTGGAATCGCCTACTGATCCCGCATGAGTACATGCACGCCTGGTGTGGCAAATACCGTCGACCAGCCGATATGCTGACGACCGATTTCCATTCACCCAAAGGGACGGATTTACTGTGGGTTTATGAGGGACTGACGCAATATGCAGGTGAACTCGTTGAAGCACGCGCTGGAATCATGAATCCGGCAGAATTTCGTGATCGACTCGCTGTGGAGCTGCGCATTGCGACACATCAGCAGGGTAGAAGTTGGAGATCGCTGGCTGATACGGCTGCTGCTTCCCATGTCTTGCGCGATCGCAGCTCCGCATGGCCCAGACTACGCGGCGGCCAAGACTACTACATGGAAGGCATGCTCTTGTGGCTCGAAATAGATAGTATCTTACGTATCAAGTCGGAGGGGAAATTATCGTTGGATGATTTCTGTCACCAGTTCTTTTTCTGCGAAGGTGCCGCCCAAGTACCCAAGCCCCATGACCGAGAGGAGATCATCAGTACCCTCAACGGTTTGCTTGCGTACGATTGGGAAGGTTTGATTCGACGCCGTGTCGAATCTCCGCAGGAGTCTTTTGATCCTGCCTTAGCTGAGTTGCTCGGCTATCGTTTGACCATTAGCCAGACGCCGCCAAAAATCCCGGCAAACACCTTTCGCTACGTGGCTACGTTGGATGAATACGATTCCATCGGCTGCACCTTTTCCAATAGTGGAGTAGTCACCGATCTCTTGCTGGGCAGTCCTGCCGACCAGGCGAAACTAGCACCAGGGACGCAGGTCGTTGGCATTAATGGTCATACGTGGAGCGCCAGCGGACTAATCGATGCTATCGCTGCCACCGACGATGGGGCTACGATCGAATTGTTGGTCGAAAACGATCAACGGCTGCGAACGGTCCAGATTCCATATGACGGTGGTCCAAGATATCTAACTCTAGTGCGCGATACCAACCGCCCCGATCTGCTAGAAAAGATCCTGGCACCAAAGTCAAAGTTGTGACGGAAGTACGCGAGCCGTCCTGTGCTGAAAACCGGAGAGCTCGGGAGGCTCGCGCGCTGTGGAAATATCGTAATTAGGTAAGTTACTTACGGACGGCGTCTGCCTGCGTACGATCGACGCTAGCGGAGTTGATCAGCCTGCGCAAGGTTGCCTCCAGTTTCTCAGCTGCGCGGTCCGTGGTCGCGTGCTCGAAGATATACTCCCTGCCCACTGCTCCCAACCGGCGGCTGGCCGGGATGTCGCTGAGAGCTTCTACTAAGCGTTCCGAAAGCTCATGTGGATTCTCTGGATCGAACAAATAGCCACCGCCCACACGGCTATGTAGTTCGGGGAATGCACCGTGGGCTGGCTGTAAGTAGGGTACGCCGGCAGCCAGCGCTTCTAATACGAACAGCCCCTTGGGCTCCGCATAGGTCGTAGGTACACAGAGTACATCGATCGAATCCAGAAACTCGAGTTTCGCTTTTCGATCGACGCTGCCCCAATAGTTGACGTGCTGACCTAATCCCACCGCCTCAATCTTCTGCTGCTGAGCCTGCCAATAGGGTTCATGTTGCTTACCCAGCCAACCAGCGATTTCCAACCGGACATCGGCTACCCGTTGATTCCGGTGTAGATCAATGAAGGCGTCGACAAGTACATGCAGGCCTTTTTCCGGAGCGAGCCGAGCAGATGGCCTAACGATGGGGAGGCGATCCCCCGTGCGCGCATGGCTACTGGCCTGTCGATGAAGTCTGCTACATCAATGCTCAACGGATTCACCACTAATCGATCCGGCTGAAACTAACATCAACTGCATGCGTTGGCCATAGTCGAGGCTATGAACCATAAACGTATCGACCTGTTGAGCCAATTTCCGCAATTCGACCATAGCCTGCTCGCGGTAGGGTTCGATCAGGCCATCATAGAAAATGTCGTCACCTTGCAGGATCACGGCAACTGGACACGATATTTGCCGTTTCACCTCATCGAGACCACCGGCGATCAAGAGATTTGAAAATAACATGCGGGTCAAACTGTTTCAGCCACGCGCACAAGCGGCGGACTTCTTTGCGTTGACTTCCACGCTTACCTTTGAGCATAGAAACCGTCAATGCGCCGAGGTTTCTTGCCGAAGTTTCCATGCCGCGGGAGGCAACCCAGCCGACCAATCTAGGCGAGCTCAGAAACTGGTCCGCCCAATTCGGTATCCAGCGAAAAACCGGCGACAATTGTTGCAGGTAGACGTTCAACCCGCCGTAGAAGAGCTGCTGGCTGCTTACACTGTCTTCATCAGTCAGTATAGGCGTATAGGTTGGAATGAGTAGTGCGTCATGGCCACGCCGAATGAGCGCTTTGGCTAAAGCATTGTCATGCAGGCAACTGCCGCAGTACATACCTGCCGCACCAGCGGTCAGATAGGCGATACGCATCGAATCACAGGATGTCATTGATTTGGACCCGCTGGGGCTCGAGCCGTCAATCTCCGACTCCTACATCCAAATTCATGGCATCCATAATCAAACTCAGTTCCGCAGACTCATGTGACTGAAACGCTTGATCAAACGCCAAGTACTGATCGATAACTGTTTGCAACTCCGCGTCTGTAGCGGTTATACGCACGGCAGCAGCCTCTGCAATCTCCTGACACATGACATACAATTTCGAGTGCTGACTCCTTAGCTTTCCAGCTTGCACGTGAAAGCGTGGCGCTCGATCAACCGCATCTTCAAAATAACCGTAGGCCTCTTCAAGTGTGAAATGAAATGCAAGTTGATCAAGCAGGTCAAATAAGAGTGCCGAAAACTCTCGCTTGTGATTTCCTATCGCTGATCGGTTGCCGACTAACTCTCTTAGCCGTTTTAAGACACACTGCAGTTGCTGGTGGTCATCCTTAATTTCCTGAAAGAATGCCGCGTTCAAAGTAAATCCGGACGCCGGATTTTTATCAGACATGATCGGACTCTCCTTTTCGATGAGCTGAACCGCCGACAAATACATGGGCAGCCATCTCAGGATACCGGAAGCAGAGTTGGTTTTGCGCGACCTGGCGATCAAAACATTCTGTCCCAACGAGCATAAACGCTGATCAACTGCTATATTGACATATTATTGTTCGGGAAACCAGTAGCTGCAGATTTTCTGACACTTCTCGCTGATCACCACCACCCGATTATTGGCATTAGCCTGAAATGACGATATTTTCGTACTCGTACTCAGCCATCGGCGGTCCGTACTCGAAATCCCGGGCTTCCGAGTAGGAAGTACGAGTACCGCTGTTAGCCGTGGCGGTGATCAGCGAGAAGTGTCGATTTTCTAGCGATTTTTTATTGGCCCACCGAGAACCTTATGTTGTCATTAGTTGCCGCACTTTAGGGGGAGCATTGCATGCGTCAGAAGCTCGAAGAGGTCCTCGCACAATTGCATGCGGAGCTTGAAAATGTCGACGGACTGGATGATGAGCAGATTGTCATGCTCCGAACCGCCGCCGCCGAGATACAAACAACGCTTGACCATGCTGACGTCAATAGTGCTTCGTTGGCACAGCGTCTGGAAGAAGCGACGCGACAATTCTCGCAGTCGCATCCGACGCTAACCAACACAGTTGGTCGCATCGCCGACATTTTATCGCAAATGGGGATCTAAAACTGCCGCATTCACAACAGACCGGCCTGCGGCGCAGCTATTGAAAGCCGAACGTCATTTAGCGTCCGTTTGTCCAGAGCTCGCTATTTGCATCGCAAGAATCGGCAAGTGTCAGTTGCCGATCGCGTGGGAGCGAAGCTTGTACGAAGCTTTGGTGCGGGCAGTGGCGCATCAACAATTGCACGGCAAGGCTGCGGAGAGCATCTTGAACCGTTTGATCGGTGGCTTTCCGGACAGCGAGTTTCCGTTGCCCGAGCAGATCTTAGCCGCGAAGACCGAACGCTTGCGCAGTTTTGGCTTGTCACTCGCTAAGGTAACTGCCATTCAAGGCATCGCCGCAGCTACCGTTAGCGGCGTAGTTCCCTCGCGCGAAGCCGCTGGAGAAAATATCCGACCACGATTTGATTACTCAGCTTGTTAGCTTGCGCGGTGTGGGACGGTGGACTGTCGAGATGTTATTGATCTTTACGCTTGGTCGATTAGACGTCATGCCTGTCGACGACTATGGCGTACGAGTTGGACTCCAAACGTTGTTTGCTTTGCCGGCGCTGCCTAAGAAAGCTGAATTTTCTGCCTTAACCGACGTTTGGACTCCCTATCCGCTCCCGCAGTGCCTGGTATCTCTGGCGCGTCGCTGACACCAAGAACACGCAGAATTCCAAAGAAGTAGACTACTTATCTTGAGAATCTGCACTCAGCTAGAAATTGCTCAGAAAATCGCATGAACTGCTCTCGTTGTGTAGCGACTCGCTGGGCATAGTCGGTGTTGAGAAGTTCACGCAACTTGAAGAGTTTCTCATGAGAAAGTGCGCGATTCCAGTTCTTGGCTGACTCACATCGGCTCCAGAATCGTCAACGGCAATGTGAAACGGTTGCCCCAAAGCGGCTCCATACTCGATGGTTCTTACGATGCCAATCGCCCCCAGCCAGTGCATCTAGTCGATCTGCATCCTGGACGATTTTACCTTCTAGCGAAAGTTCGGCTGCGGTGTCCCCTTTTCGAAAGGAAATGTTGTCTACGATTTGCGACACATGGTCAATTGTTTCCTGTTCGACATGCAGACTGCGCAAGATATCCTGAGCGAACTCGGCGCTCCGCTCAACTCCATTATGAAACTTCGCATCGCCAACGTCATGCAACCATGCCTTATTCGACTACAAATGCGTTGCCTCCGACCTCGAATTGAATTGCTTGGGCCATTTTGACGACGCACAGGACATGGTCCACTCCGTAAACCAGCTTGCATACCTGCCATACGTTCTGGACAATCCTTCTACGGAGACCAACACTTGCATGTTTGTTTGACACATCCATTGGAGACCTTACCCAAGAGATCTCAGATTGGTAATTCGAGATAAAGATACCTGAGAAACACTAGGCCTAAAAGAGTCACAACGCCAACACGACGCAGCGAAATTGTCTATGATAAGGTGTTTTGCAGACTGACACCTTTCAGCAGAATTTCAATAGTCAGGGGATGGTGTATGCCATAGATAAAACTATTTAAAGGAATCGAAAACGAACTGGAGGCACTCAATGCGGACATCAATCAGTGGATCGAGTCGACGGGCGGTCAATTAATCTCCGTATCGGGAAACATTGCGCGCAGAATCACGGGCATGGGCCCCAGACCCACGACAGCTTTCCATCGTCAATCTTTTGGTCATTCTCGTGTATGAGGAAGCTCAGAATGGCTGATGTAGCAGTCAGGGACGCGTGTCGCATATTAGTCTTGGGGGCACATCCGGACGATGCAGAGGTCTCGGCGGGTGGTTGGTAGTTCGCCATTGCCGCAATGGATCGCGGTGCGTATCATCTCGGTTACGGATGGCCGCAGTGGACATCATGAGCTTGCCCCTGACCGACTTGTTGATGTGCGGCGGCGCGAGGCGCGGGCAGCTGGCGAACGCGTGGGCGCTGAATACGAAGTCTGGCAATTTCCCGATGAATTGCCCTCCAGCCAACCCTGGAGGTTCGCGGTGCAATCATTCGCGAAATTCGACAGTTTGCGCTTGATCGATGCTGACACATCGAACCAATGATTATCACCCAGACCACATCGCGCGGTCCGGAATCGCCCGTGCAAGATGCGTCGTACATGGTCACCGTTCCACACGTTTGTCCCGACGTGCCTGCGCTGCGGCGGGACCCCGTGGTGTCTAGCATGTGCGATCTGTTCACGCGGCCGAATCCCATGCGACCAGACGTCGTACTAGACGTACGTGCCGAGTTGGATCTCGCCGTTCAAATGGCAGCCTGCCATGTTTCTCAGTTTTTCGAGTGGCTCCCCTATCATGACGGCGTCTTGGAGTCCGTGCCCACTTCGCCGACTGAGAGATTTGAGTGGCTGATGGCCAGAATGTTAGCGCGGCACCAACAGCGCCGCATCCATTTCCAAGAGGCGCTCGTCGCCCGCAAGTTACCGCTTCAAGAAGATTTGGCGGTCGAAGTTTACGAACTCAGTGAATACGCCGCGCGGCCGTCGTCCGAGCAATTACTACGACTGTTCCCTGGGATGCTGTAACCTTTGTGCATTGGATCGCGGGGCATCGCCACGAGTAGTTCAACAGTGTCGCTGCGGCGTCAGCCTCGGAGAGGCTGACCTACGTGGTGGCGATTAGCGAGAAGTGTCTTAACAGCGACTACTGATATCTCGTGCGACGGCAAAGATGGTACCATCATCTCGATTTGATTGCGCTGTCCATTCGAGTTCAATGTAATGTCCGTCAGCGTGTCGATAGCGATTACAAAAGCGGACGACTGGCTTGCCTTCCGCCATCTCCTGCATGACTACTTGCGTGCTGGCGGTGTCATCTGGATGCACAAAGTCCAGGAATGGGCGACTCACTAACTGCTGCTCCGAATAGCCTAAGACGCGTGGAAAATTTGTATTGATTCTCAGGAAGTACCCGTCTGGAGAGGCGGTGCAAAACATATCCAAAGACAAGTCGAAGAAGCGGCAAAGGTCGCTCTCGGCTTGCTCAAGCGCTGATTCAAGGTAGGCCGCCACGGATTGAGCAACGAACTGAGCATCAACAGGGCGCTCTTTGCGATCCGGTGATAAACACCTTTTCGCCAATTCAATGAGCCGCTTGTCACTGTTACAGTTGTCCAAGCGTTTGATTGCATCACTTAAATTACCTTGCATGGCCCGTACGTACATACCGCGATAGTCTCGCCCGCGATGGGGTGGCCGGCCAGTTAGTATTTCGCAAAGTAACGCGCCTAATCCAAATACATCGGTTCGCGGGCAGGGCTGTTCGCCGCGAGCTTGCTCCGGGGCAATGTAAGCAGCCGTGCCTACGATGCTAGCTGTCGAATTGCCCTTTGTGCCTGCTGGGCCGGAGTGCTGATGCAAGAATGACGGTGGCCACGTGCGGGCCAGGCCCCAATCCATGACGTGAACTTCACCAAATTCGCCAACCATGACGTTGACTGGCTTCAAATCTAGGTGTAACACGCCGTTGTTATGGGCATAGCACATCGCCAAACAGACTTGTTCGAAAATCTTCAACAAACGTGAACGGTCAAGTTGATTCTGCGGAGGTACGTCCAGAATCTTTCCCAACGTCTTGCCGGTGATCAACTTCATTACAAAATACGGTCGTTCATCGCTGGCAATACCGGCATCGTAGATAGGTACGATGCAAGGATGCTGTAGGCGACTGGTCAGCAGGGCTTCGTTTACGAACCGCTGGCAAAATGCTGTGTCGCTGCTGTATTGATGCTGGAGCAACTTAATTGCCACGTCGCGGTGCAATAATTCGTCAAACGCCTTTAAGATCACCCCCATTCCGCCACGGGCAATCTCTGCATCTATGCGGTAGCGTCCCAGCGACTCGAATACATCCAACGATGGATCATTGAGCGTGAAGTCACGCTCATCTCCCATGACTGTTGTCTTGTGAACTAGCTCAGCCGTCAGTGGTAGAGGTCGGTTCGTTTTGGTGTGTGACTTGTCGGCTTCGTCTGGCACTGGTCTGGTCCGTTCCAAGCTGTTGGGCGATGGTTGGCTGCCAAATCAGGTTAGCATAACTGCCATGTGGAAGATACTAACCAATGGGCGGAAGCGCAAGAACAACGCCCCCAATTGGGGGCGTCGTTGAGTCCTTGAAATACGAGGGCGTAAGCACGGCTCACTCGCGTGAAGAAGGGTCTTCGTCTGGCGATTCGCCAAACAAGAGGAATGGTATGCCACCTCCGGCCGCCGGGGCCTGGTTGTAGACGTAGCTGGCATCCAAGGCCTTTTCGATCCGCTGGTGCGCTTCAAACAAGTGCGCCATGGAGTATGGATCCAATTTGTCTTTACCGCCCTCGAGGATTTGCGCAATTGCTCCCTTGAGTTCGCCCAACTCCATCACGCACAAATTCGAAATGGCCTTGTAAGCCGCCGAATTGCCATTGCCTGGTAGGGTCAGATCGATGAGTCGTTCCAGATGCTCGCGTTGCAAGTTGCGTCGCAAGCTGCTAATCATCGGTGCGCGACTCGTAAATTTACCTTCGGGTTTTGCTTCCAGCTCACTCCAGATTTCGCCCGTGATCTGATCCAGTAGTTCTGGCAACGAAAATACGTCCTGATCAGCCGGCGTGCGGAATTCGTTGTCATAGACTCCGCGCAGCGTGTCTGCATTCATTAATTGCGTTAGCGCAGATGACTGCATTGACAAAATACGATCATGGACTGGCCAGGCAGGATCTCCACCAAAGCCGGCAAAGAAGTCCTTCGTTAGCCGTGCCAACAATTCGGGCGACAAAGCATACGCTTCATCACGGAAAGTTGACTCGAGAACAAACTTGAGCGCATCACGTTGCATTTGCGAAGGCACGACTTCGATTGGCAAGCGATTTTTCTCGCCGCCCTTCATGTCGCGATTCACAAAGGCACCACCAATCCAGTTGGCCATCATGCTCGTGCTCTTCATTTGCAAATTGAGCGTCAATTCATAGCCATCGCGAGCTTTGCTCCAGCTATCTCCGTCTTTGACATAGTCCGTCATCAGCTTCTTGCGAAAACGTTCAATCAGCATTGCTTGTTCTTTAGCATAGTCCAGAGGGTTCTGACTAAAGTCGTAGCGACGTGCCAGTGGATCAGGTCCCGAAGTATCTTCGTCCGTAGCAAACTGCAAGTCTGGCTCGTTGGCTCGGGCTAAAATTGGTTCTAGATCCTTGTCGAACGAATAGCCGTATTCGATAGCCCACATATCGTAGGGGCCCAAGTCGATCATCGCGTAGTCGCCCTGAGCCTCTCCAGCCGCGACCCGCAAGTTGATGGGGAGATAGTCCATCACCGAGCCCGCAAAGGCTTTCTTGCCTTTGACTTCCTCGCTATTGATCTCGTCAAGCGTATAGATGCTGCTGGCTTTAAAGTTATGCCTCAGGCCAAGCGTGTGGCCGACTTCGTGAGCCACCAAATCGGCTAACAATGGACCAATAAACGATTCGGGCATACCATCCAATTCCGATTCATCGTCTTGCTTGGCTTCATCCTTGGACTCGGACTGGCCTTCGGTCTTGTCATCCGCAACTTCCTTCTCTTCGCCATCCTTGTCCTTGGGCTCCTCTTGATCCTTGTCCGCTTTTTCCTCAGCCTTAGCGTCGGCGGCAGCCTCTTCCTTCTCGGCGTCCTGCTTGGATTTCTTTTTCTTCTTACCTGGCTCTGGTACTGCAAGTGCTTCCGGTCCGCCCATCGCCAAAATCATGCGCATGATCGATGTGTCAATACGACGCCCCTGGGCTGCCAAACACATGCCGTTGACTTGGCTAGTGCGATTGACCAATCCATCCAAGGGATCGTCCCCCATCATGCGGGTGCTCCATTGGGCAGCACTGTAACCAGCGTGTGGCTGAGTCAATTCTGCACGAATTTTGGCTGCAATGTGCTGGCGTTGGCTTGGTTCGGCAAAGCGAATGCGAGGATCCCAGTTGGGATGCTCACCTAGCCAAGCGATCGTCTCGGCACTCATGCCTTCCATCGCCAACAAGGGCATGTAATCCGCAAAGCCCTCGTTGAAATAGCGAATCCAACCGTCGGTCAATACGATGTCCGCGTCTAGAATCTGTCCAGTCTGTGGATGAACGCGACTGGGTCCAATCGCCGTACTGACATTGTTATTCAACCAACGAATAAAGTTGCAACGCACATCCTCGGGGTCCTTGTCCATATAAGCCCCCGTCGACTTGTCTTGGTAGTAGACGACGATAGCATCCGAGATGCCTACTTTCTCAAAAGCTTTATTCCAATACTCGACACCCTGCTTAACCCAGCGACGATAGCGGACAGGTGTGGTATGCTCAAGGTAAAACACAATGGGTTCTACCGGAGGTGAAACCTTGAGCGATGGATCGCGCTTGCGCAAGTGCCAACGATTGATGAAGTGAATGTCAACTTCATCGTCTTTGTACTTGCCATAGTCTTCATATGAAGTGGTAAAGTAGCCGACGCGCTGGTCAGCCTTGCGCGGTGTGTACCCCGTGTTGTCGGGAATTTCGCTGATGGAGTAGTACAGGGTTTGCAGGTTGCCAGCGCTATTGGGCAATTCAAACGCCAACTCCACATTTTCTTTGAAGGCTTTGGCCTTGACGATTTTGGCTAGCGCTGGATTTCGACTGCGACCGTCAGAACCAAAGAAGATCGCAGCGTTAGCAACCAACAGTTGATCGCCATCGATCACTGGTCCACCACGCGGCGACATCGTCAGAATCGGCAGGTCCAGCAACACACGTCCCGTGAACAGTCGATTCACGGAGTTTTTTGATTCTTCATCGCCCCCGAACGAACTCCAATGTTAGGTGAAATCAGGGCAAGTCGCTGATTGTACTGTCGCCACTCGACATAGTAATCTCCGGCCTGCAACCCCGCGAAGATTTGACCACTGGCAACCGTCATGCCAAAAAAGTACTTCTTGTTGCCATAGTTTTTTGGCAACTCTATCAGCAGTTGGCCTGCGTCTTCGTCGGTGTACAGGGTGTACATCGACGTACCGTTGTCGGGAGCTTCGACTTTCTTGAAACCCTCGATCACCTTGTCAAAAGGTGGAAAATCCGCCCCAGCGACGGAAATTCCAGTCGCTGCAACGGTGGAAAACGCGAGCGCAGGCAGTAGCCCACGCAGCCATTGGATAGCAGATTGCATTCAATTGCCTTCGTTAAATGAAGAAATGAAGAATTATTGGTGACTTAACCTGACTTACGTTTTCTCGATTGCAAGTCGCTGACACACTGCCCAATCGCCGCCATTTACGAAATACCGATTCATCGAGATGCTCGAAAATCACAGTACTAAATTGTAGGGCGATTAACGGATTTTTGTTGTAGCTGTTCACGAAAGGGTCGGGAGTCTTTTCAGAGGTGCCCGCTTCAGAGGTGCCCGCTTCAGATCTCACCGAGTAAGTCTTGGGCTGAAAAGACTCCCGCCCTTCCGTTCACAAAGACTATTGTATGTCAAACATCAAGTATGGTGAAAAATAAGCCATGGGCAACCAGCGTATTCTGGGAGGGTTGTACACTTTGCGTCAATAATGATTATTATGGCAATCTGTGCAGTCAAGTTACGAAGCGTAGCTTCTAGCCTGGCAACCGCGACACCCTCGCCAGCAAACCGACACCCCCCCATTGGTGCAAACACTAGCTTTCGCGACTTCTCTCATGCAACTCGTCCAAGACTTAAATCTGCGCGCGGTGCCAGCCGATCAGCATGTTACACATGTCGAACTGCCCCACAGCGCGCGGTTCAAGACTCGAGTTCGCGTTGTCCTGCCGGCGTTCAACGAAGAACAGGCGTTGGCGAAGCTCATTCCGCGAATAGCGATGACCCTGTCAGAGACTTGCTGGGATTTTGACATTTTAGTCGTAGACGACGGTAGTACGGATGGAACAGTCGAGGCGGCCAAGGAGCTGCAAATCGACTATCCCGTCAAGGTACTTTGCCACCAGCAGAATTGTGGGCTTGGCGTTGCGATTACGACTTGCCTAACCCACGGTGTCGAAGGACTGGGGGACGACGATGTAATGATTGCCATGGACGCGGACAACACGCATCCTCCGCAGTTGATTACCCGCATGGTACCGATGATTCGCGAGGGGCATGACATTGTAATCGCCTCGCGTTATCAACCTGGGGCGCGTGTGGTCGGCTTGGCGCGCCATCGCGAACTGCTGAGCATTGGCGTACGGTACATGATGCAACTCTTGCTGCCCGTCCGCGGTTGTCGCGATTACACCTGCGGCTATCGAGCTTACCGTGTCGGATTGGTCCGCGAGGCACTGCGCGAACTTGACGGAGTGCTCGTGCAGGAATCTGGTTTCGCGTCGATGGCCGACCTATTGCTCACGCTAAATCGATTTGGCGCTGTCGTGGGTGAGGTTCCCTTGCTCCTACGGTACGACTACAAGCATGGTGCAAGTAAAATGCGTATCCTCCAAACCGTCCAGCGAACTCTGCGCATGATGGTACGACACCGCTTTGGACGCTGGAGTTGGCGTTGAACGAATTCCAAGAACTGAGTGAACTTCCGGTAGCGAAACCAGAGCACTGGGCGGTGGTTGGTGGTGGGATGCTGGGTCTGGCCACTGCCTGGAAGCTTGCTAAGGCCGGGCAGCGTGTTACGCTACTCGAAGCCGGAGACCGCATCGGCGGTTTGACGAGTAGTTGGTCTTTAGGCGAAGTGGAGTGGGATAAGTTCTACCACGTAATTTTGCTGTCCGATTCGAAGTTACGCGCCCTGCTCGATGAAGTCGGGCTAGATCAGGAGATTCGCTGGGTTACCACCCGTACCGGTTTTTTCAGCGACGGCAAACTGCATTCCCTCAGCAGCTCCTGGGAATTCCTGCGATTTCCGCCACTCAGCCTGTGGCAGAAATTTCGTCTCGGATTGACCATCTTTCTTGCATCTAAAATTCGCAATTCAAGCAAACTAGAACGCATCCCCGTGGCCGACTGGCTACGGAAGATGAGCGGCGAGAAAACCTTTCAAAAAATATGGTTGCCGCTTCTCAAAGCAAAGTTGGGCGAAGCCTACAAGCGTACTTCGGCTGCGTTCATTTGGTCCTACATAGATCGCATGTACAAAGCGCGGCGGAGCGGCATGAAGCGCGAGATGTTCGGCTATGTACCCGGTGGATATCGACGTATTCTTAATGTTCTGACCGACGAACTGGGTAAGTTGGGCGTGGAAATACAGACCGCTAGTCCTGTTACCCAAGTCACTTACGACCCAAAGGACGAATGCTTGGAAGTTCACCACGGTCGTGCAGGCAACCAGTCCTCAACGCGTTTCGACCGTGTGGTGATGACGGTACCAAATCCCCTAATCAGTCGAACTTGTCCGCAGTTGACGCGAGATGAACATTTGAGTCTGACGGACGCAGAGTACTTGGGCGTCGCATGCACGTCGCTATTGATCAATCAGCCGCTCGGCGGCTACTACGTTACCAATATCACGGATGCCTGGGTTCCACTGACAGGCATTATCGAAATGGGCGCTATCGTCAAACCCGAGTATATGGACGGACACTACTTAGTTTATCTTCCGCAATATCTACTCAGCGATGATCCGCGTTTCGAGGAATCAGACGAAGCCATACACGAACGCTGTTTATCCACCTTAGAAAAGATTTACCCGCACTTTAATCGCCAACACGTGTCAGCGATTCAGACCGCCCGTGCACGACACGTTATGACCTTACCCACCCTCAACTATTCACAACATCTGCCGCCAGTCATTAGCAGCGTACCGGGGCTTTATCTACTGAATTCAGCTCAAGTCACCGTGGGTAATCTCAACGTGAACGAGACAATCGAGATCGTTGAACGGGAGTTGACTTCATCCATCTTGCCTGACATAGGTCGCCCACGTCGAAAATGGGACAGCACAGAAGCCGCTGAGTTGGTTCAAGCCAACGAAGCGAACTAGTGTTCGGTTCGCACTGGGCAGATCCTGGGCAGCCTCCTTCAACAAAAGCCTAACCAGCACGCCGCAGCGGAAGTGTGGCGGTATCTGCGGCAGATACGACGCGACGAATCGTAAACGGACGACGCTCGTTGCGTTTGTAATACAGACGCGTATTGGCCTCGCCTAACAAACCGACGCTAAACAGCTGCACACTGACGATGCACAGCAACGAACCTAGGATTAGTAACGGATTGCCGGTCATGTCAAAACTACCCAGCAGCTTCATGCCCACGGTGCCACACAGCATGAGCGTACCGGCGGCCAGGAATGCCATGCCAATGCGCCCAAACAGTTTCATCGGACTGGCGTAGTAGTCGAGCATGTATTTGACGGTGACCAAGTCCAAGATGACCCGAAGTGTTCGTGACAATCCGTACTTGGTCGTGCCAAATCGACGTGGATGATGCGTCGTCACCATCTCTTTGCACCGGGCGCCGCGCCAGTTGGCCAGGATTGGAATGAAGCGATGCATTTCACCGTATAATTCCAGTTCTTCGGCAATCTCGTACCGCATGGCCTTGAGCGTACACCCCAAGTCATGAATCGGAAACTTGGTGACCTTCGAGATCAGCCAATTGGCAATACGACTAGGGATCTTGCGAGTGAGCAGTGTGTCCTGGCGATTCTTGCGCCAGCCATGAACCAGGTCATAACCGTTGTCCAAGTGCTCGAGCATCTGGGGAATGTCGTTGGGTTCGTTCTGCAGGTCTCCGTCCATGGTGACTAGATATTCGCCACGTGCCGCTTCTAGACCCGCTTGCATAGCCGCCGTTTGTCCATAATTTTTCCGAAAATGAACGATGACCAGTCGCCCGTCAGTAGCGGCCAAAGCATCCAGTAATTCTGCAGAGCCATCGGTGGATCCATCATTGACGAGAATCAGCTCAGATTCGCCCGCTAGTGAATCCATCACCGAAGTGACTTCGGAAACCAACGTTGGAATCGTTTCAACTTCGTTGTAGATCGGGATGATAATGCTAGTTTGCATAGGAAGGCTCAAATGTTGGTCTATCTGAAGGTAGCAGGCACACTTCGGGTACCGTCCGCTGATTCGTGAAGCCTAGCTCGATCTCGCCGAGGCGGAGAAAAGAGCAAAATTTCGGCGATTTGTGAGCCTCGGAGAGACTCGCCTACGTGAAAGCTCTTCATTGAACGGTACTGTTTCTAAACCCGTACCATAGTGGAGGTGGCCAAGCCGTGGCAATGTGGAATAATAGGATTTGCTAGCCTTCGACGGTGTCCTGGCCTTGTTTGCCTTCAGAAAGCCACGGTCTTTGGAACACGCTGTTCTTAATCTCAATCTTTGAAAAATTGCCATGCCCACCAAACCCAGGCCAGCTGACGATCGCTATTCGAGACAAACGCGATTTGGCCCCATTGGCGAAACGGGCCAAGCGCTTATCGGAAAAGCAAGCGTACTGGTCTGTGGTTGTGGCGCGTTGGGCTCCGTGATTGCCGAACGATTGGTACGGGCGGGCGTCGGGACGCTGCGCATCGTCGACCGCGACTGGGTGGAACTTAGCAATCTCCAGCGTCAATCTCTATTCAATGAGAAAGACGCGGCGGAATGCCGACCTAAAGCCGTCGCAGCAGCACGGCACCTAGGAGAAATTAACAGCAATTGCCACATCGAAGCGTTAGTCGAAGATGTCACCTGCGACAATCTAGAGTCACTGGCCGCGAACTACGATCTAATTGTCGATGGCACAGACAACTTTGAGACGCGTTTCTTGCTGAACGACTATAGTTTGAGTCATTCCATTCCATGGGTTCACGGGGGTTGCCTGGGCGCCAGCGGACAAGTGATGAGTTTCATTCCTGGTCAGACAGCTTGCTTTCGCTGCTTGCTGCCGGA
This sequence comes from Pirellulaceae bacterium, assembly GCA_041398985.1. GTDB lineage: Bacteria > Planctomycetota > Planctomycetia > Pirellulales > Pirellulaceae > Aureliella. The sequence goes on along the minus strand of JAWKTR010000008.1, from coordinate 428,751 downwards.
CCTGCCGCCTAGCGATACCCTAGAAACATGTGATTCGGCTGGCGTGCTTGGTTCGGCCATCGGTATCGTCGCCAGTTGGCAAGTAGCTGAAGCCCTGAAAATCTTATCTGGAAATCTGAATGCGATCTGTCCGGGCCTCATCGTCATCGACAGTTGGAATACAGAGTGTCGAATCATCGCTCTGCCGCCACAAACCGACTGTCCGGCCTGCCAGCGCCGTGAATTCCCTTTTCTGAGTGGTCAGCAACGCACTTCCGCAACAGTTCTGTGCGGAAAGAACGCGGTACAAATTCAAAGCGCGGTTGTCTCCGATGCACCGGATGCTTTGCAACGCTTGGCAAAAAAGTTGGAGAGTATCGGCGAAGTGCTGGCCAATCCCTATTTTATCCGGCTGAACAGCGATAAGTATCAAATTACGATCTTTCGCGGTGGTCGCACCGTGGTAGTAGGCACGACGGATCTAGCGGAGGCGAAAAGCCTTATCGCCCGCACTTTGGGCAGCTAAACGGCGCGCGGTTGCCTAACTGACCAATTCAGGGATGGGGCGACCTGCGTTGACAATTGGCGTTGGTCGTCCGCTGAAGTCGGCAATGGTGGTATTGGCAAAGTCGATGCCAAGATGATGATAGATCGTCGCGAGAAAATCGTCTGGACCACAAATCCGCTCGATCACGTCTTCGCCGAGTCGATCGGTGGCGCCGATGACCTGCCCCGTTTGAAGTCCTCCGCCCGCCCAAATATTGGAAAAAGCGCGTGGCCAATGATCGCGACCGGGTTGAGTCGTACCGGCTGGAGCACTTGCATTGCCCTCACCCGTGCTCGGCTGATAGCTAATCTTTGGCGTTCTTCCGAATTCGCCAGTGACTACGACTAAGACCCGCTCGTCGAGCCCGCGAGCATAGATATCTTCGATCAGCGCAGTCACCGCTTGATCATATGCGTCGGCGCGAAAACGCAGCGCGTCGAACACATGATGGTTGACAGCATGGTCATCCCAATTCTGAACTCGCCCACACTGGGCTCCATGCAAGCTACTGGTGACAATGTCGACCCCAGCTTCGACCAGGCGGCGCGCCAGCAGCAGTTGTTGTCCCCAGCGATGTCGACCGTAACGATCGCGCGTGGCATCATCTTCTTGGGTTAAGTCGAAAGCAACTTTCGTCTCGGGACTTGTCAGCAAGTTCATCGCCTGGGATTCATATTGATCCAGCGCGCCCAACTCGCCCTGACGATCAAAGGCACGGTCGAGCCTATCGAGGTTTTTGCGCAGTTGCAAGCGACGGTCGAGTCGTTGGACTTCGCTTGTCGAACTTAAGCCAATGTTTGGCACTGAGAACGATGGCGAATTCGGGTCACCATTGACGACAAAAGGAGCGTAGGCGTCGCCCAGGTAGGCTTGCCCTGTGTAAGAGGTTGGCGGGCTAACACCGACGTATGCAGGTAGAGCACTGTCGCGTCCTCCTGCGGACGCCCGCAAGTAATTGGCCACCGACATCCAATCGGGATATTTGGGGGCGGGTTTGTCGCGTGTGTCAGGATCTCCCGATAGCAACTGCATGGAGCCGGCTGGGTGCCCCCCAGCGAACTGGCGCATGGAACGCAATACGGTGAATTTATCAGCGATCGCAGCTTGACGCGGCAACAATTCCGTAAACCGCAAGCCTGGAACTTTGGTGGGAATGGTGGAGAACGGTCCGCGATACTCGCTTCCCGCATCAGGTTTAGGGTCGTAGGAATCGATATGCGATAAACCACCCGGCAACCAGACCATAATGACCGCCGTCTTCTTAGGGCTAGCTGAGGGAAAGGCAGCCCGAGCCCGCATCACTCCAGGTAAGCTCAGACTCGCAAAGCCGGCTAGTCCAAGCTGCATAAAGCCGCGGCGACCGAAGGGTCCAGGGCATACAACAGGTTGTCTCTTGGGATGACTCATGGTGCCTCCGCAGGCTTGACGCGCACGTGAATGGGGACGGATACAACGATATCGACGATATCTTTGGGTTGTGCAGCTTGCTTAACTTGCTTGAGCCGCTCAACTAGTGCCGACTCCTCTAACAATAGCTGCTGATGTTTTTCTTTGGCTGCCGCAACGGCACTCAGAGCGTCGGTTGGAGCGGCCGCATTCTCTGAGTTAGCCGCAAGCGTTCTTAAAGCCTCGTCCAGTTTAGCAACCTCAGCTTCAGCCAACGCTGCCTCCAAGTGCTTCTTTTCGATGGCCGATTCCGCAATTTGAATGGCTCCGGGGTTGTGTGCGTACTTGGCAACAGCACTGCCATAAAACGCAACGGTGTAGTCGCCCGGTGGTGTTTTCAGCTTTGCCAAATCCAGCACGACTTCGGTCGTATCTTGATCGAGGGGGATTGTGAACGGCGGCTGCGACTCAAAGCCGTGCCCGAAAGTTTTCATCTTCGTCGATGCGCCCGAGAATTGCATTCGGCGAGTCAGCTTAAGCGGAATTGTCAAAGACTGCCCCACCTCGACTTCCCAGTGTTTTTCTTCCGCAGCGACAATACTAAGCGGTGCCACGTCGTCAGCAACCGAGATCGGCACATCGGCAAGTAATCGTGGGCTTGGGATTTCTTGCCAGGCATCAGGGACTGGCCAAGCCATCGATGCCAAGTGGCAAGGGCGCTGGATCCGGGTGCCTTCAATCTCTGCGGTTCCGACAAAGACAGCACTGGTAAAGCCGCGTGGTGCATCTTCAGCAGCGGTCAGCAACACAATGCCACGCGTTTGTCCGGCTGGTATGGTTAGCCCTGTTGCCGAAACTCCGTTGGGTAAGTTGTCCATGGTTAACTCAATGGGACCAGCAAATCCATCGCGACGGACGGCTGCAACTTCCAAAGCGATCGTTGCACCGCGTCGCAAGGCAATAGGCTTTGAAAGTGCATTACGATCTCCATTGCGTAGTTCCATATGCAGTGCCCACGCGGCCAAAGCGAAGTCGGGTGTAGCCTGACGAATAATCAAGCGATAGACATTGTGGGGGTCACTACGCGTGCCTCCAAACAGGTCGCGGAGTTGCAGGCGATGCAGCCCCGTTTCGTTAACTTCAAAACTTCCCAGAATATCGGTCGAACCTGCGTCGTAGGGAGGTCCATCGTATGCATAGGCGTTGCTGGAAGGCTTGATTGGGCTGCCAATATCCTTAAGCTCGGCGACGTCCACCCACGTTGGCGGCTCAGCACCCGCTTGTGTACCATGGACGGCCCGCTGGACCAGCGCGGAGGGATCAGTGGAGAGACCTAAGCGATGCGAAGCAACCTCAACCCACCACACTTCGCCTTGTTTCGCCATGAACTCAAATGTGTCGACGTCCGCTGCGGGAAAGAAACTGCCTGCGATGTCACACGGCAAGTCAATTCTTGCCGCATGCGTCGGCTCAACTTCGGTGCCGGCCAGGGCGACCGGGGATAATCCAGCCGGTGGCCAGGAGCAAGCGTTGACCGCAAGCGTAGTAGGCATCCGCTGGAACGGTTTGCCTGACTCTGCGGCGCGAACCGACAAGCGATAGAAGTAAAACTCGCCGCCTTGGAATGTCAGGTCGTGGATCTTGACTATATAACGGCCCGACGTTGGTGCCGTGAATTCCAAGACACCGCCGCGCCGCTCGACGACCAAGTCTCGCCCTGCCGAATCGGCTAGGATCACAACTGGCTTGAGTTTCGAGTCGATGCCTGCTGCCGCACAGTCGACAAACACTCGGCTGCCAGCTGCAAGTTCAATTGCATAATGATCCATGGCCCGCGGCGATGCGTACGCGTTGCATAAGGTATCGATGGCCAAATCCAACGCATGAGCCAGTTCGATGTTAGGTTTTTCGCGAACAACTTCCGGCAGTGTGCCGATGGAGAAGGCTCGGGAGGATGATAAGCCCAAACGTGTCATAACACGAGCTTCATAGACGCCTGGTGGCAGATCAGCTGCTACCGTCACTAAAAACTGATTATCGATTGACTTGCCCGCTGCATCCAGTTTGGGCCGTGCGGCTATGCCTGGATCGGAGAAACTGAGCAGCTCAGGATTCTCCAGAAAGTCGCCACGAATGGTCACCGAGACTTCGGAACCAACTTGGGCCCCCATGGGCATCGTGGTCAGCAGGCGCGGTGCAGGCAGGCACACCGACTGCGCGCTGACGGTTGCCACACACAGACACACCAGCGCGACTTGACAACTGGCAGAGATCACAGCCCGCTGCGTGATGCCCAATTTTAACAGTGCCCGTTTCAATGATTGAAAAGGAATTCCTTGGAGCTGATTAGGGCCCATAGCAGATCCTCATAGTTTTCTTTCTTAGCTCTTGCCGAGTCGATCGCCTTGCCTGCCGCATCCGTCCTGGCAGACGTAACGTATTGCATCGCAGTCTCCAGCTCTTCTTCGTCTGGCGGGCGAGCGAACGCCGCAAGATAGACTTCCACAATTTTCTCATTCTCGGGACGACTGTCCTTAGCCAAACTGTCAGCACGACCACCAGCCACGGCGAGTTTCGCTTTGATATCAGGCGAATTGAGCATGTGGAGGCTTTGCCCGAGGCTCGAGGACTGTACGCGCTCACATTCACAAACACTTGAGTTGTCTGGGCGGCCAAACACAGTCAGAAACGGCGAAGATTTATTGTAGCTGTTGTCCGGTAACGCGATCGCGCGTGTGCCCAATGGCAAATTGGCAAATGACGTTTGCACCGGTGAGTTGATCGATGGCGTCTAACATCACTTCAGCTTGCATTCGCTTGGGATAGAAGTGTGAATAGTTTTGCAAGTCAGCCGCATTGTGCTCGTTCGGTAGAGCACTCAATTGGTAGGTGCTAGAGCTGACGATGACGCGGACGAGTTCCTTCAAGTCGAATCCGCTGGATACAAAGTGCTGCTCGAGTGGCCAGGACCTGCGGGTTGGTGGGTGGATTGGTGTCGCGAATATCATCCTCTGGCTCGATCAGGCCACGTTTGAAAAAGTGCTTCCAATAGCGATTCACAACCGCTTTGGCAAAGAAGGGATTGTCACGGCGAGCCATCCAATCAGCCAACCGCAGACGAGGGTCATCATCCACGCCAAGCTCGCCCACGGCATCCCCCAGCGCAGCCGGGCGCAACATTTCACCACTACGGGCATGTTGGGCTTGGGCAATCCCGCGATCATGAAAAATCAGATCCTCACCACGTGTACCGGTTGGCTTGCGACCAACTCGACTGAAGAAGGCTACGAAACTGTAATAGTCAGCTTGGCTCCACCGCTCGAAAGGATGATGGTGGCACTGAGCGCACTGCATACGCACTCCCAAAAACAATTGCGCAACGTCTTCAATTTGTTCTTTGGGATCCTTGACGCGTTTGTACCAGGCGACGGGTGGATTCCCAACCACGGTGCCTGTGGCTGCTAAGAGTTCACGCACCAATTGATCGTAGTGTTTATTTTCGAGTAGGCTGTCGCGAACCCAAGAGTGAAATGCAAAGTTGGAGGTGATGTCGCTGGCATCATCACGTCGATTCTTCAGGAGCGTCGTCCATTTATTGGCAAAGAAGTCGGCGTATTCGGGGCTGCGCGCAGCAGTTATCAACCCACTTTGCCCGCCGATCCTCAGCCGCATCGGCGTAATAAGTCTTCGCTTCATCGATGGTTGGCAAGCGTCCGATGATATCGAGCGACGCGCGGCGCAGAAATGTGGCATCATCGCATAATTCAGACGGCGGCAAGCCAAGTTCACGTAGCGAAGCAAAAATGCCTTCATCGATGAAGTTTTTGGCCGGTGGAAGGCTGTCGATCGGCTGCCCAAGTGGTATCAGTGTGTTGCATACGGCGACTTTGTCTCGAAAACGAACCATTAATGCAACTTTGCCTGGAAGATCTCCAGTAGTGACCAACCCACTTCGATCAACTTCGGCCATGGCCGGTTCGTTCGATTCAAATAAGGTCAGATGCGTCACATCGCGTTGGGAGCCGTCGCTAAAATTCGCCAGTGCGCGCAGTTGTTGATGCGTGTTTGGCAGAGCCGTGATGGACGGTGGGGCAACTTCGATGGAGACCAGTTGCGGAGCCGCAGCATCGTCGGGTGGCATCCCTTGTTCAATCCAGCGCAGCAGCACTTGATATTCAGGTGAATCGATGGCAAATCGCTGCCCGCCGCCGTGCGGCAAAGTGCCCGTTGCTTTGAGCAATAGTAAACTCTGCTCTGGTACACTTGGGAACAAGCGTCGCCCGCGACCTTCGGTTACCAAGTGATCAAAGTCTTCGGCGGGTTCATAGCCCAGCAAAGATAACTGAAAGCCGTTTTGTCCTCCACCGGCTTTGGCATGGCAAGCACCCGCATTACAGCCAGCTTTGGTTAGGATGGGTACTACGTCGTTGGAGAATTGGATCCGACCGACTGGTTCCGCAGCCAACGCCTGCATTCCGAAGACTAAGATCAAATAGAAGACGACTCCTTGGAGTGCGGCGACTTGTCGCCGCTTTGGTAGGGCGTTTCCTTGGAGTGCGGCGACTTGTCGCCGCTCTGGTATGGCATTTCCTTGGAGTGCGGCGACTTGTCGCGCGACTTGTCGCCGCTTTGGTATGTTGAGCACGGAAGAACCCGAATTCATGCGCGCCGCCACGTTCCGCGAAACCCAAGGTTTCCGCGTTGCCCAAGGTCCCTTTTCAGTAAACCACCTCGCGGCATTAGGTTCCATGTCTTCATTTCTCTGACGCATACTCTTCGACAGCAGCAAACGGGCATCTACTACCGCGACATTAACATAGGAAAGCTCCGCCAAGTTGGAGCACTCCAAATTGCCCCCCCCAAATTAACGTAAATCGATTCAAAACACAACCAAATATTCAAACCTGGAGTTTGAGCTAGGGCGCAGATTCGGCTAGAATGGGAGGATAATGCGTTGCCACAAGACACAATGCATTACCGCCTAGCCCATCGGGTTCGAGGATATTAAGGCAGATTCGCTATGTTGGAACGACAAACAGCTCAACTGACGCAAGGCCCACCGACACTAGCGGACGAGGTATTGTTGAGGTCTTTTGTAGAGTCGGGCGACCGCAATAGTTTTGAAATCTTAGTTCGCCGCTATCAACACGAAATCTACAATTACTTGCGCCGCTATTTGGGTGATGACGACCAAGCGGAAGATGCGTTTCAATTGACGTTTGTGCAGGTCTATCGCAAGGCACAGCAATTCGACTTGGAGCGACGGTTTCGACCTTGGCTATACAGTGTGGCGACGAACCAAGCGATCGACTTGCAGCGACGCGTCAAACGCCGACATTACTTGAGCTTAGATGTCCCCGCGGCCGGTGACAATTCGCGTGGAACAACGCAAGCCGCTTCGATACCCGACTATCGCGCTGCGGACGATGATTTGCTGGAGCGGGCAGAACTGCAGAGCCGCATTCGCGACGCGATTGATGAAGTTGGTGAGCCAGGGCGAAGTGCTCTGCAGTTGGTTCACCTGCAAGGCCTTGCCTACCGTGACGCAGCCGAGATCTTGGGCGTTCCCGTTGGAACGGTAAAAAGTCGCGTTCATGCAGCGATTCGTAAACTCTCCGCTATTTGGCAACGTAATGAAGAAGGTACGAGGTAGAAGTCTTCGGTAGTCCAACGTTCCACTAATCAAACCCCGCTCGAACCGCATGCCGTTTTCCGACGAAGAACTCATCGCCTTCCTTTTGGGGGACGCATCCTCCGAGGCAGCTCGCATTATTCGTCTGCACCTTGAGGCAGACGCAGATTTAGTTGCTCGACTAAGTCAACTGCGATTGTTGTTGGGGCATATTGATTCGCTCGCCGATCACTATGAGCCCCCGACTGACTTGGTAGCTTCCACTATGGCGCGGGTTGATGCAATTGAAGCAGAAGATGCGAGACAAATTGGCGAATCGGCACCACGGGCCCGCACGACTTCCGCGATGCTTTCCCCAGCTGCTGAATTGCCGCGATCTCGCCGCATGTTGTGGGATTCGACTGCTTTGGTCGTCAGTTTAACAGTCATTTGTTGTCTAGTACTCCCGGCGCTCCTGCAGGCTCGATTCGAATCGCGGCGGGTGCAATGTTCCGACAACCTAAGACTCAGCGGCTATGCATTGATCGATTACGCACTGCGCGCACCCGATCAACGCTTTCCGCGTATTGCCACCGTTGGTCCGGCCGCATTCGCTGGCGCCTACGCAATCCATTTAAATGATGCGGGCTTGCTGGATTCGATGCATCAGTTGCAATGCCCATCGCTTCCCCAATCCGGTAACCGATTTCTATTGTCACCCTTGGTGGGGAAAGGCAGGGGCACTTTTACCCGAGTTAGCGCGGAGGCGAATCTGGAGAATGGTGCGCTCTGCAGTTTGCCCTCGGTCACACAACTTGACAGCCTACCTCGGACAGAACTAGACGTTTGTAGGTTGTTGGCTGGTGGCGACTATGCATACTGCCTGGGTGTCATCGAAGGCGAGCGGCCCGTGCCACCCCGCAATGCTGGTCGTAGTAATTTTGCGATCATGGCCGACGCCCCAGTGATTCGCGGAACGGTTGAGGATATCCAGGCGCATGGCGGTACTGGTATCAATTTGTTGTATGAGGATGGGCACGTTCAATTCTTATCGACTGCCAAGTTATTTTCGACCGAACTACTTACGAGTTCTGAAAGCGGTTCCACCGTGGCCGACTATCCATTCCGGAATACGCGCGGTCAGCATCAGGTCGGTTTGCATCCGCAGGATGCTTCTCTCGCTCCTAGCAATTATGCACCGCTCGGTGAGTAGCAATGCTGAGGTCACGCGGCCATTAGCATAAAGCTGTGGAACTGTAGCCATCTACACTTTGGCGAGATATACTCTTCGGCTCACCGTCACACTGAATCGAGCCAGGCCCATGGATTCCACGAAAACTGAACCGCCATTTTCGCTCTTGGACTGGGGCATTACGCCTTGGACGGTTCTGGCTCTGTTCCTGGTGCCATTGTTACTATTAATGTTCACGCAACAGACCTATCCTACGCGGCGTGTGGGAGGATGGGCTGCAGCCTGTTTTGCACTTTGTCTCCCCATTCCCTGGGCAGTGGATTGGTGGTGGTATGTCCCCGCATTTGCCAGCGGTGCCTTGGCAATGTTTGCAATTGGCGATCTATTCTCGCTACCCCACACTGCGGGAATCAAGTTTACGCGAACGATGGCCCGCGTAGCCTCGCTGGGCAATCGCCATGAGGCGGAGTTGGCGATTGACAATCGTAGTCGTCGGGCAATTCGCGCAGACGTCGCCGAGGATGCTGCGGACGGTCTAGAAATCGAACCGCGCGTGCACAACTTGACTATCCCTGCTGGAAAACGGCTGACGGTGGGTCATCTAATCACTCCGCACCGCCGTGGGGCTTTCGAGCTGGAGAATGTCTATTGTCACTTTCTCAGCGGCATGCGGCTTTGGCGTCGACAGCAACATTTTGCCTGCCCAAGCCAATTACATGTCTACCCCGATATAAAGCAGATCGGCGAATACGCGTTACTTGCCCGGACGAACCGCTTGAGTCAGATTGGAGTCCGCCGTACCCGTCGCGCTGGCCAAGACAATGACTTCGAACGTTTGCGAGATTACCAACAGGATGATAACTACAAACATATCGACTGGCGCAGTTCCGCACGACGACAAAAGTTGACCGTCAAACAATTCCAGACGGACCAAAGCCAGCGCGTGATCTTTATGCTTGACTGTGGGCGAATGATGACCAATGAGTACGATCGGCTAAGTCTACTCGACTACGCATTCAACAGTGTACTAATGCTAAGCTATGTCGCGCTGCATCAAGGCGATTCGGTTGGCATGATCTGTTTTTCTGATCGCATCCATACCTACGTTCCACCCGCCGGTGGCAAGCGGCAAATGAATCGCATCCTGCATGCGGGCTTTAATCAGTTCCCAAGCTTGGTGCAGTCACGGTTTGACGAAGCATTCCTGTATCTGTCCACCCACTGCCGCCGTCGTTCGCTGGTCGTGTTAGTTACCAATGTGATCGACCAAGTGAACTCGGACCAAGTTCAGAATTACATGCAGAATCTGATCGGCTGCCATCTGCCGTTGCTCGTCTTGCTGAGAGACCATCGAATTTTCGAAGCGGCAGACAATCCAGCACCGGACCCAACTGTACTTTATCGCAGCGCGGCGGCAAGTCAGTTGTTGGTGTGGCGCAATCAAGTCATTCGTCGCATGCGTTCTGGCGGCGCGCTCGCACTTGATGTCTTTCCAGATGACATGACATCGCCCTTGGTCAACCAATACCTCGAAGTCAAAGCACGACATATGCTCTAACCGCGAACCAGAATAGCTTTAACGGCAGTTGTAATTTGTTGGTGGACGGCATCGATCGTCTGCTGCGCATCAACCACCATTGCCGCACTTCCCAGAACTTTGCTCTGCGCTAAGAAACCTTCACGAACTTTCTGCATGTAGTCAATTCCGCGACTCTCCATTCGATCTCGCGTTTGACCGATGCGCTGCATAGCCGCTTCAACATCGATATCAAGCACGACTGTCAAGTCGGGGAGCAATCCCTGTGTCGCCACCCGGCCTACTTGCCAAATCGTCTCGGTGTCTAAACCGCCTGCTGAGCCCTGATAGACGACGTTGGCAAGCAGGTATCGATCGGCTACCACGATTTTGCCGCTGTCTAGCGCAGGGCGCAGGACTTCAGCAACCAACTGGGCACGGCTAGCCATGTACAGCAACATTTCCGCCGTCATCGACAACGGAATCTCCTGTCGATGAAGCAGAATCTCACGCAACGACTCGCCGAGCAGCGTTCCACCTGGATCGCGCGGCGAAATGGTTTGGTAGCCTTGTTCATGTAACCATTCACATAGCATTCTCGACTGCGTCGATTTGCCCGTGCCATCAAGACCATCAACGCTGATAAGCAGTCCGCTCATTCTTGCTTGGGCATCCAGTTAGTATTTTATTGGCGAAACGATTGTGGAAATTCAAGCAACGGATTATGGCGGCAAGTCCAACGCGACTCAATCCCTGCCATCCGGTACATCCCAAGTTGACTGCAACGTTTTCAAAGCCTGAGTCCAAGGAAAGCGCTTTCCGAAATTGAGTCTCAGCCTCACTTAGATTGCCAGACTCGAGCAGTGTGTAGGCATAGTTGTTGATTAGTTCCACGTTCTTGGGGGCCTACTCTAGCAATGTGCTATAGCGTTCGGACAAAGCGGTCAGCGACTATTGCAGTCCTGTCAATGGGGCGAAGTTACTTACTTTGTGAATAAAGGCGGCATCCTGTACTGCGTCAATACAGAAACGGGGGACTTGCACTACATGAAGCGCTTGGGAACCGACTGTTGGGGCACTCCAGTCGTAGCCGGAGATTTCATTTACTTCTTTGGCAAGGACGGTAAGACGCAAGTCATCAAAGCCGACACCGAATATGAATTGATCTCGTCCAACAGTCTGTGGGATGAGAGCGCTCCGCCCAGGCCTGAATCTTGGCATTCTGGTTGGGGCCACTACCTATAAGTGCTCGCACCAGCTCTCGCAATTGAGCATCTATTTAGCCACGAGCTTGCGAGCACCGTGGCTCATCGCGGAGGGCGATTACCAGTCCGTAGCAGGCGACGATCAGAATTAAGGTCAGTGGTAGCGCAGCGGCAATGGCTGCAGCCTGGAGCGCAAGCAGCCCCCCGGCAAAAAGCAGCGCCGAAGCGACGAGGCCTTCGGTAATTGCCCAGAAGAGCCGGGTACCAACCGGTGGATCGGGGTTACCACCTGAGGCAATGATATCGATTACCATCGACGCAGAGTCTGAGGACGTTACAAAGAACAGCACGATACACAGTGTCGCGATGCCTACACCCAGCATTACCAGCACCTGGGAACCATAGAGGCTGTCGATGAGCGCGAATAGAACCGTTGGCAGACGCTCAATCGCTCGTTCACCACTTTGGCTCACAATTGGCGCGTCCAAGTACTGGACGGTTGTCAAATGTTGCCGCTGCCGCACGAAATTTCCATCGGCGTCAGTCTCGAGCTGGCCGTCCGGACCGACGACTCCCACCCAATATTCAGGCAAGTTGTTGCCGGCAGCCGCTGGGCCTCCAGCGGCTTCGGCAAGATGTGTATGCTGCCGCAATGTGGAGGTACCAAAGGCGGTGAGCCAAGCGATGCCGACGAAAGTCGGTACGAAGAGCACGCCCACCACAAACTCACGGATCGTCCGCCCACGAGACACCCTGGCGATAAACATGCCGACGAAGGGTGACCAGGAAATCCACCACGCCCAGTAGAACACCGTCCAGCCTGTGAGCCACTCGCGGCCTGCGTTGTTAAATGCGCCTGTGCGAAACGCGTTAAAAGGGAGCAGCTGTAGATACGCTCCGATGTTTTCGACCGTAGCACCGAGGAAGGCTAGGACGCCACTTCCTAAAACGACCATGGCCATCAGCGCGAGCGCTAGGACGAGGTTTAGCTCGCTCAGACGACGAATGCCGGCATCAAGTCCTTTGACTACAGAAATTGTTGCGACGCTCGTGATCAACACGATTAAACCGATCTGGACACGCGTACTGACTTCAATCCCCAACAGATAGGACAGGCCCGCGTTCACTTGCTGTGCTCCGATACCAAGTGACGTAGCTACGCCGCAAAGTGTGGCAATGATGGCGAAAGTGTCGATGGCATCACCGGCAAGCCCCCAGACTCTGCTACCAAGTACTGGATGCAGTAGCGAACGAAAGCTCAGCGGCATCTGTAGGCGAAATCCAAAATAGGCTAGCGCCAAACCAACGATCGCATACAAAGCCCAAGGATGGAGGCCCCAATGAAATATAGTTACGGCCATCGCTAGCCGCGAGGGATCTAAGCCATCAGCAAAACCAGGAGGGGTGACAGTAAAATGCGACACCGGTTCAGCGACACTATAAAACAGTAGACCGATACCCATGCCCGCGCTAAACAGCATCGCGAACCAAGATAGGCGGCTGAATTCAGGCTGCTCATCGTCAGCCCCAAGCTTGATGTCGCCATAGCGGCCAGTTGCTAACCAAACAGCAAACACGACAAATCCAGACATGGTGGCCACATAGAGCCAGCCGAAGGTACGTCCTATCCAGTCGCGCAAATCACCGAAAAAACGGAGCAAGCTGTCCTCGGAAAGAACAAAACAAACTGAGACCATCAAGAGTACGCTGCATGCTGCAGCTGGAAATACCACTGGGTGCATTTCGAAATGCGGTCCCAGCCCAACGCGCGGTAAATCGGACGGGTGCATCGTGTCTTGGGCCGCGAGCGCGCTTGGCTTCTCGAGATCCTCTGTGCTTGGCACCGTGGCTTCCCCCAGATTAAATAGAGTTTAGGATTGCACCTAAGTCGGTGGTGATACGAGACAACGCTCGACACTGAGCTTCGCTGTCGACCAACTTCGATGGCATCGGACGTCGCTTGCCAGCGAAGGCAACTTGGCGAGGCCTTACTCATTCGGCTTGGTAAAGAGAAAGATACCCCAGGCCAAGTGCCCAGCTTTGCCGCCATCAATCCAATGTTGGAGCCCCATCTGCATGCGCTGCAAGTAGTCTTCAGAGATCTTACCCTTCAGCCGATCAATGTCCGCTTGCGTCGTTTCCAATACACGCGTGTAATGATTGATCAGTTGATGGGTTAGCAGCTCGAAGCCCTCGTCGCGCCACTCCAATCGTTTCGCCATTTCGAGATAGAACTCGGGAGAACCTAGATCGACAAGATGGATTCGCGCAAGGATCGGCTCCAACACGCCCGGCGGACAGTCGTCTGCCTGCATTGGGTCCGTAAAAATTAATTGGCCCCCTGGCTTTAGCACGCGATTCAGCTCCTGCAAGACCAGAAAACGGCTGCCCGCATGCAATATCGCGTCTTGGGACCAACAGGCGTCGATGGTGGCGCTGCCGACAGGAATATCCTCGAAACTGCCGTCGAGCACTTCGATTCGATCGCTCAAACCGGCAGCTAGGTTCAACTCGCGGTTACGTTGATTCTCGATTTCCGACAGGTTTAGACAAATCACTCTACACCCGAAGCGCTCAACCAAACGTCGTGCTGCTCCGCCATAGCCAGAGCCGATATCGAGCACGATGGAATCGGGACCAATTCCCTCAAGGCGATCAGCCATGACATCGACGGTTCGACGACTGGCTACTCGAATCTCCTCCGAGTTACTTTCGTATATCCCGATGTGAATGTCCTCGCCGCCCCAAACTTGGGAGTAAAAGTAGTCAGCATCATCGCTGTTGTAGTAATCGCGGGCAAGGGTGGTGGCTTCGCTCGTATCGACTACCGGAGCCGCTACGACGGCCTCGTGCGATTCGTGGTATTTCTTGTGAGCTATGTGTACAAAGAAGTCCGGATCGGCTTCGTGATAAGTCTCCAAAAAATCGCCATACGTCGATATAGATTGAAAGCCAACTTCTTTCATCAGGTTGCGAACGTAGCTCTTGCGGAGTGGATACATATTGAGGTGATAAACCGAGCCGTCGTCGAAGCGATACTGGAAACGCGCCAGGCCTTCGTCCACATGCTCCGGTTCGGCGCTCACTTTCTCGCCGCAGTAATAGTACTTGTGCTTCGAACTGAATCCGTGATCGAGAATCGCGTCATAGTTGCGTTGATCCAAAATCAAAATACCGTCATGTTTTAGGACCGCGTAGAATTCGGCCAACGCCTTACGCCGATCGCGTTCACTGAACAGGTGAGTGAATGAATTGCCGAGGCAAATCACAGCATCGAATCGGCCGTAGACATCCTTGTTAAGCCACCGCCAGTCGGCGTGAACCGTTTGTAGAACGTGACCACGGCGACGCGAGTTTTCAAAGGCGCGAGAGAGCATGTAGGGGCTCCCATCGGCACTGACCACGTCAAAACCAGCTTCGAGCAAACGGACAGAGTGGAAACCAGTTCCTGTGGCCACGTCCAAAACGCGCTGCGCGCCACGTGACCGCAACTGCTCAACAAAGAAATCCCCCTCGGACTGCCAACGCAAATCCCAATCAATCAGCTCGTCCCACTTTTCAACAAACCCGCGCACATACTCGTCGGTGTAATTGTCGGTGCGGCGGACTTCGGTTGGTTCGTTTCCAAAGTCCTGCTCGTGGTACTCCAGCAGGGATTTCTTGCTGAACGATTTCTTGATGGTCGACATCCTTGTACCCAGATGCGTGGAATAAATAGTTTGTTAAGTGGTCAACACTATAACGACAATTGCTTAGTGCTGAAACCTCTTTGGTGTGAACAAGATAGTCTGAAGTGCAATTATGCGAAAAAACTAGGCATCTAGCCTACTTACGCCTTCGGCGATTCAATTTCACTACGAAATATATTTTTCTTGAGTTGACGACTCCCAGCCAGCCTTTTTCGCCAAAGACGCTATGATGCTTTGTTCCCCGCGTCGGGACTGTTATTATTTTGGAACGGTAGCGCCCCTAGTGTGGCTGGCGTTCTAAGACCGCTGGGCCAGGACAGCTGCATGCTCCCTTTGGAAGATCAAATTGTGGTCGCGATACGCAAAGTGATTCGCGCTGTCGACCTCCATTCGCGTCATCTAGTCCATGCCCATGGGTTAACAGGCCCCCAGTTGGCGGTTCTACGCGAAGTCGCCCGGCACGGCGAGATTACACCTTCGGAACTCGCTAAGCGCGTGCATTTGAGTTTGCCCACGCTGACCGGCATTATTAAACGTCTGCAGCAACGGTGTTATTTAGCGCGGACTCCCAACGCCAATGACAAACGCTCGGTAACTGTCAAAGCCACGCCCGAAGGAGAGCAGGCTCTGCAGGCGGCTCCGTCCCTGCTACATGATCAATTCCGCAAAGGACTTTCGGAACTCAAGGACTGGGAGCAACTGCAGATTCTGGCGACGCTCCAGCGGGTCGCAGAGTTGATGCACGCCAAGGACTTAGCCGCTGCCCCACTGCTGACTTCCGATGAACTCGCTCCAGCCCCACTGCTGGACGCCACCTTTGGGACCCCTCCTGCCAGTAACGATTGTCCAGAGAATTGTTAGGCCGGAGCAATGGCAGTGATACATCGTTACCAAGGTGAATCCGACCAAGTCAGTCGCGTACCCACTGCCACCTTGTGATGGAAGTGCGACGAGTGAACTTCCTCGATCGTTACATTCTCTCGCAGTCTGAAAATCGCTTCTGCCAACGCCCCCAAGAACGTTGACTTGCCAGAGCCTGTTCCACCGGAGACGATCATGTTGATTCGACCGCGAATCGCATAACGCAAGAACTCGGTTTCCTCAAGTCGACCGTATCTTTCAACTAAGACTTTCGAAGGCCTGTTGACGAGTACATCCGTAACTGCGGGATTCCGATTTTGGAGGAATGGTCACGTAAATTGGAAGTAGGGTATGCCCTGCGCAATTTTGAATTGCGACCATACCAGCAGATGCAGGCCTACTTATTGCGGTAAAAGCTGGAGAGCCTCGAACATGAACTCGAACATGCTTTGGAGCTTAGCTCAGAACAGCCATCTGGTAATGGTGAGCAAGATCACGGTGCGCAGGGTAACTCGGAAATGCCCGTTACGCGGAGTGTGCCGCTAATGTGCGGGATGTGTATGTTCGCGTTTCCCGTGAGCCAGCGTTCTGGTATAATAGGATTGGGAAACAATCCTGCTGGACGTCTATCTCGGGCGTCTCCCCGCCTCCTTATACAGACAACATTCTCCCGCCTCAAACTTTGGTCTGTTGCTATGGTGTTTTTCTCTAGCTTTCGACAATTGAAACTGCTGGTGTGGTGCGCTGCGTTTGTCTGTTTAACGGCAATTGGAAACATTAGTTTGCCAGCCCCGCAGGTAACATCGGAGCCATCGCCGGTCAGCCAAGAGGGAATTTCAGTGCCAAAACTGGAGGAACTGAAGCAGACCGGATATGAGCGTTCCAGATTTCGCGACAGTAACGTTCCAAGCTCAGATTCTGAATCGATATCAGAAGTGCCACAGCCCAAGCTGGCCGAGTTTTCTGCGAACATCAAGCCACTGCTTGAAGAACATTGTATCGATTGCCACGGCCCCGATTCTCAGGAAGGAATATCCGCCTCGATACGTTAGACCCAGATCTATTGCGGCAGCGCTGATACGGATTGGTGGTCTGAGGTATTTGCGGTGGTCGTCAAGGAAGAGATGCCGCCAGCGGACAATTCCGAATTGAGCGAAGCGGAACGTCATCAGATCGTCAGTTGGTTGTCAGACGAACTGCAATCGGCCTCCGTGTTACGGCGAGCCTCGGGGTCGCAGTCCACGTTTCGCCGTTTGACGCGCTTATGAGTACAACTATGCGTTGCAAGACTTGTTGGGACTGCCCTGGGATTTTGCCAAGGATTTGCCCCCCGAGCCTCACACAACGGAAGGCTTCGAGAACAGTTCTGACTTGCTGCATTTCTCGGTAACGCAGTTGGAGACCTATCATCGACTTGCCCGACAGGCGTTGAAGCGAGCCACGGTGGTGGGCGACCAACCGCCAGCGCTCCACTGGGGCGTAGCCATGCAGGATGCGGCCGCGCGGGAATGGGCCAAGCAGAATGAACAACTTGAAAAGGCCAAGCGTGAACTGGCCGATGATCCACCAAAGTTGTCGGCTGAGTTGATGCGACTGGAAGAAACTTTTCGCCAACCCCACCGTTCTGCTTATTACAAACAACTTTCGACCGGCCGCACTGCCCCAGCACAATGGGAATACCCAGGTGCCAAGTATGCGTTCGCCCCTTCAAACGAAAAAACGCCACTTCCGGCTGCGTTTGATTGTGTTGCCATCCTGCCCCCTGGGCTCCGGCAGAAGTTGGTCGTCGAACTGGGCAACCAATTGCCGGACGAAGGAATGATGCGAGTCACGGTACGTGCCTCGCGGGTAAATCCGGACGAAGCAGGCTTCCCCAGCTTGCAACTATGGTTCGGTTGGCAAGCCAGCAACGAGGGACGCGCGCTGTTGCGTGTTAGTAATCGAGATGTCGCCGTCACGGCGACTCCCGACAACCCCCAAATCATTCAATGGGACGTGCCGTTGGGGGAGATATATCCCCGCAATACCGTCAGGAAAACGTCGACGATGGGCGCTCTGCCGAGCCCATCGGAGTACATTCGAATCGCGAACAGCTCCGCCTCCGAAGGCGACATTCAAATCGATTACGTGTCCGTCGAAGCGCCCTACTATGAGCAATGGCCACCAGCATCCCATCGCCGCATCTTCTTCGAACAAGATCCAGCGGAGAACGAGTCGGTTTATGCAAGGAAGATTCTAAGCGACTTTATGTCGCGAGCTTGGCGACGCCCCATAACGGAGTCCGAAGTCGACCGCAAACTGGAGCTGTATACAGCCATGCGCACTCAGTGCGAGAGCTTTGAGGAGACGATCTGCGAAGTCTTGGCAACAGTGCTGTCTTCGTCACAGTTCTTATACGTCGCAGACTCCGCTCCGGCAGGTAGCGCTCCAGTTCACTCCGAGTCCGTTTCATTGGCGACGCGACTGGCGCTCTTTTTGTGGAGTAGCCTCCCAGATGCGGAACTTCGTGACTTGGCAAGCCGTGGTGAGCTGGCAGATCCCAACGTATTGGCCCAGCAAGTTGACCGCATGTTGGCTGATCCACGCAGCGATCGCTTCTCAAAGCATTTTGTGCATCAGTGGTTGAACCTGGAGTTGCTCGAGTTCGTGAACTTCCAGCGTCTAGAGAATCGTTTTGATCCGTTGCTCAAAGAAGCCATGTTAGAAGAACCGGTTGCCCTGTTCCAAGCCATGTTGCAAACTAACGCCAGCGTACTGGATTTCGTACATGCGGACTATGCGATGGTCAACGAACGGCTAGCCAAACACTACGGCTTGGCGGGAGTTTATGGAAACGAATTTCGGCGTGTTTCGCTAGATGGCAGTTTTCAGCGCGGCGGATTGCTAACGCAAGCCGGTCCGCTGGCCATGAATTCCGCCTATCCCGATTCCCATCCACTCAAGCGGGCAATTTGGTTACTCGAAAGACTGTTGAACGATCCTCCACCACCTCCTCCGCCAGCCGTGCCACAGATCGATCTGGCCAATCCAGAGATTGCCAAAATGACATTGAAGGAGCGGATTGAGGACCACCGCAATCAGGCCGCTTGCCGCTCGTGTCATACGAAGATCGATCCCTGGGGGATCGCTTTCGAAAACTATGACGCTTTAGGGCAATGGCGTGACGATATCGACGGTAAACCGATCGACGCCGCGAGCGAACTGTTCAATCATCACGTAATCGATGGGATGGATGGCTTGAAACGCTATCTGCTCGAGGCTCGGCAGGACCAGTTCGTACTGGCGATGGCCCACAAACTTGCTACATACGGCTTGGGGCGTCCGCTGAGGTTCGAAGATCACGCAGAGCTGGAATCCATCGCTGCTCAAGTGCGTCGTGACGGAGATGGATTGCAGACCATGATCCATGCCATCGTTGGAAGTAAACTATTTCAAGAGTAAAACCCATCAACCCATGCTGAATACCACAGAGGGTAACAGATATGACTAACCAACTGAACCGTATCGACCGACGCAGGTTTCTGCGCGGCTCTGGTTACGCGCTGGCGCTACCGATGTTTGGCTCGCTCTTGACAGGCACCGTTCGCGGGGAGCCAGCATTCAACAACCCCAAACGACTCGGCTGCTTCTATTTCCCAGATGGTGTGCCCATGCCACTACCCGAGGACCCAGCTTATCACGAGTGGGCTTGGTTCCCGCATGGAGGCGGCAATGATTTTACTTTTACAAACTGCATGCAACCGCTCGAACCGTTAAAAGGAGACCTGACGGTGCTGTCGGGGTTCTCGCATCCACGATCGCGGAATGTGCATGGCCACAACAATGCCGATCAGTTTCTGACCGCCGCAGCCACTGGGGGTGGCGATACCGAATACAAGAACACGATTTCGTTGGATCAAGAATACGTCAAGCATGTGGGTGACCAGACCCGTGTCGCCTCGCTAGTCATGTCGACGGATGGCGGCACGGGCACAGCTCGTGGCACACACACCATCTCGTTTGATCAACATGGTCGAGCCATTCCGGCCGAGCATCGCCCGAAACAGATCTTCGACATGCTGTTCGTAAAGACCAGCGGCGACTCGGCGCGACGGCTAGCCGTCAGCCGCAGTGCGCTTGACGAGATGCTGGCAGATGCTCGCAACCTACGAAAGGCTCTCTCAGCCGATGATCAACAGAACTTGGACGAGTATCTCGATTCAGTTCGGCAAGCAGAAGTGAAAGTCGAAAAAGCCAAGCATTGGCTCAACGTGCCCCTTCCCACTGTGGATGGCGATAACCTCAATCTCGAGCTGACCACGGATGAGCCGCGTGAGTACTTGCAAACCATGTTCGAGCTGATCTATCTAGCCTTCAAGACCGACTCGACGCGGGTCGCTACCTATCAGATTGGCCGAGAGAACGGAGTCGGCCGCAGCGATCACTTGGCACGTGCGGTTGGCTTTAACCTTGCCCACCAACTATCACATGAGACCAAGGAGCCCGACGGATGGAAGAAATTTAGCATTTACTGTCGATTTCTCAACGAAGAGTTTGGGCGTTTCGTCGGCAAGCTGAAAGCAACGCCAGAACCGGCTGGGACTGGAAATATGCTGGACAATTCTCTGCTTTTGTTCGGCTCGGCCTCCAGCGCATTTCACCTGTCGCGGAATTATCCACTGATCCTAGCTGGAGGAAAACAACTTGGGTTCAAGCATGGTCGCTACGTCAACCATGCTGGACTCAACTTTCAAGGTGGCCCATGGCTGGGCAAACGCGAACCGTGGCAAGATGAGGCTAAAGGGGAGGACGTACCGCTATCCAATCTCTTTGTCACCATGTTGCAGCGTCTCGGCGTCTCCATCGATTCCTTCGCCGACAGCACTGGCATCGTCGAAAGTGTTTAAGCGTTAGCCTGAACACAGTCCGCTAGGTTTGGGGATTCTAAGACACGCGTAGTATGGCTGAGAGCTGTGCCGTTGGGTTGATTGCCGCGGAACTACTTCTTCACCGGATCATCATCGATGGTGTGGGTCTCGATCGCGTGATCTTCGTCTACCAGTAGCTTAACTGTGCCCAGCCACTGGCTGCGAGTGGCTGCCGTTGCAGCACTCAAGCCGATTTCTATGCCCGTTGGCAAACCACCAAAAGTGTAATAACCATCCGCGTCGGTCATGACCTTTTGACGATTGGCTTCGTAACCGTAGAATGCGTTCAGTACTCGATGCTCTGGTTCGTGCTTTATGCGTAGTATGGCTTCGACAGAACACCCAACAATTGGCTCGCCTTGGGAGTCGACCAAACGGCCGCGCAGCTGCTTGGTGGGATGGAGGTATAGTCGCATAATGCGATGCGGGTTTTCTGCAACCACCACGCCTGCCATCGACTGGTCCTTGGTCGTTGCCAAGACACCGACGGCAATGGCCTTGGTTTGCATTCGAAACACGCCATTATCTTCGAGTTCAAGTTCCTCATGCCCTCGTGTCTCACCATCGACCGACCCGGCAATAATGGCAATCTGATCGATCGGAATGGGTCGGTTCTCGTCTTGCAGAACCACGCCAAAGATAGTGCGAGGTTGATCGACGTCGCGGTGCAAGACGACTGTATTCGGCTGCCCCGCCACGACGTCCAACTCTTCAGTCGTGCGCCAATCCGGGTTGTAGATACTGACCTCTACTTCCTTGCCAGATTCAACGGCAACAGTGGCCTTTCCCAGTTCGTCCGTGATGACATACTGATCGCGTGCAGCTTGCCCACTGCGCTGTTCGTCTTGTTTTCCATCTTCCATCCATTGATAGTTATGCGTTTGTCGAACGCTGACAGGTTGATTGGCTATCGGACGTTTGGTCTTACCAGCGGTAACATTGATGGCGAGCATTTCTGGCTTTTGAAGATGTAGAACTGCGGTCGGAGCAAGCGCATCATCCGTGGGGGCGGGAATCAGGTCAATCATATCGGAGACGTCTTTCGTATCGTTTACGAAAACACAGTACGTCGCGCCAGGCAAAACGTCGGCGCTAAAGTTGCCGTGCTGATCGGTAACGGAATTGATGAAATCGCTATGCCCGTCCTGCTCCCCTTCGAAACTTCTCCAGAATACACAATATCCCGCCTTAGAGCCTTCATCACGTTGTAGCTTACCAAACACCTTCCGACGCAACGCTCGCGGTTTGACTTGAACAACGAAGCTGCCGTCGACCCATTTCGATTCACCATCAATAACCCATTGGTCGCTCTTCAAATCTACGTAGCAGTGAACATCCTCCCAGTCGGGAAACCAACGAAAGACAGCTTCTCCAGCTTGGTTCGTGACCATTCGCGAAGCGTCAATGCTGCCGAGGAAATTAACGTTAGGCCGCGGTGTGGCCACCTGCAAAACATCTCGACATTGCTGCAGGGGTTGCCTTGACCATCAACCACGCGAAACTTCTGCTCGCGACACTTGAACAATTCGATAGTCTGCGCCGCAGCACTTTCGTCACGAACTGGTTCTCGACTGAATTGAAATCCGCCGAAAAGTGGTTCGCTTGTCCAAGCGGTAAAGCTATAAATTTTCTCAGCGGGCAGCAGTTTTATTTCGACCCTCCCCGACGCGTCGACCTCGTATTGCAAGGCTGCGCCAAGAGAAGTCTCAACCTTCAAGACTGCGTTTGCGACGGGCTTGTTGTTGTGGACGATGCTTGCGGTCACGCTACGAGTGCTTGGTTGAAGCGCTAAAATCTGTCCATTCAAAGCAGTTTCTCGCAACGCAGGCCGCGACAGTTGTACGTTGGCGCGGCGCTGGGCATCGTTCGACACGGCTTCAAATTGAACGGCATGCCATTCATCTCGGTGTAGGGGCAGCCAGACATCAAAGCGGTGTCCCTCCAGACTGATATCAACGGGCTGGCCCGAATTGTTCTCCTTTAGCCGTACGGAAAAGGATGGTGTTTGCGCGGGCTGTCCATCAACATCGAGAATTTCGCCGCGAATTCTAAGCTCCAAGTTATCTGGCGTCCCGCGAATCCAATCGTCGCTACTTTGGCGCGCCGCCGGGTCAGCAGCTTGCGAGTCACAACTGTTCAATATCAGAACGAGTATACTGAAGAGCGTTGGCCAAGTTGAAAAGCAAGAGACTGGTAAATTCACTTGGCCGGTTCCCGAACGAAAAGTTCATCAGAGTTAGTAATCATGCGCCGAACATAGCTTGCCCAATTGCCGCGCCCCGATTCTAGCCGACACGCCCTACCCATGCAAAAAATTCCGACTTTGGCAAAGCGACCGATCAGAACCCCGCACCGGTAGGTCGTGGTATGTGTGTCCCAGACTCACATGTGTCCCAGACTAACAAATCCCCCAGACTCGCAGATTGGTCGTAGGCCAGTCTGTCCCTGACAGTCCGCGTCTCGGATAGATTCGCTACCCATTATTCCACCATGAAGAAACAGCTCATGAAGAAATCACTATCAACAGCGGCCCACTTATTCGCGGCAGCGATCTTGTTCGTAATGCCGGCAGCCGCCGAGCAGCTTCCTGATCCCGACGGAAAGCCTGCAGACCTGGCTAAGAAGGTCAAAGTCTTCATCATTATGGGACAGTCGAACACCTTGGAGATGGGCAACGTTAAAGGCGACAAAGAGGGCTCGCTCGAATACGCGACCAAGGCCGAATCACTCTATCCGTTTATGGTGGATGACTCGGGCAATTGGACCGTCCGCAAAGATGTCCGCAACGTGCATGTGATGGGCAGTGGTGGCCCTGGCAAGACCAGTGTCAAACGCAATGATTGGTTGACCGTCTCGGGCAACAAGATTGGCATCGAGATCGGTATCGGTCATTGGCTCGGCAACGCCCTAGAAGAGCCCGTACTCATCCTCAAGACTGCGATCGGTAACCGCAGCCTCGGGTGGGATCTTCTTCCTCCAGATAGCCCGTCCTATGAATTCATGGACCCTAAAGACGGCAAGACCTATATCTATGCGGGGTACGGCCAATCGCCGGATCGCTGGGAGAAAGGAACTGAGCCTAAACCGATCGGCTGGACGGCGGGATTGCAGTACGATGGCGACGTCGCGCGTGCGAAAGATGTACTACAGAACTTAGCGGAGTACTACCCTGAAGCGACTGGGTTTGAAGTCGCTGGTTTTCTGTGGTGGCAAGGAGACAAGGATCGTTACAACGCCGGTCACGCTGCCATGTATGAGAAAAACCTGATCAATCTCATCGCCGCGCTGCGCAAGGACTTCCAAGCGCCACAAGCTAAGTTTGTCTGCGCAACACTAGGACAAACGAGCAAGGAAAAAGCGGAAGGTAATGAAAAGCTGATTCTTAACGCTATGCTGGCCATCTGCGACACGACGAAATATCCCGAACTCGAGGGCAATGTCGACGTAGTCTACACCCATCCACTGAGCATGGGCTCCAGCTCCAACGCCCACTACGGTGGCAACGCCAAGACTTACATGAACGTGGGACTGGCAATGGGGCAGGCCATGGTCCACCTAATCAAGAACCCGTGAGCTAAGTCCCCACCGTCTGGCGGAAGGCAAATCCAAATGGCCGTCCTTCATGGCTGGGGGGAAATACTGGACACCAACGGATCAGAGATTTCATGCATCTTGGCGGCCAGCCTCGCGTCGAACTTGCTTATTAGCGTCTGCACTTCAGGCGTCTTTAAGTGGGCGAGGTTCTCCAGTTCGCCTGGGTCTTGTCGTAAGTTGTAGAGTTCCACTCGTCCAGGATTCTTAAAGTCTCGCATGTATTTCCAATCATCCGTCCGCAGGGCACGCATGTCCGTCTGTGAACCATGACGCATACTGTATTCAAAGTACATTTCATTTCCGGAGGCTGGGATCGTCGCTGCTTCACCGCGAAGCGCAGGCCACAGGCTTTGACCGCGCAATGGCACCTCCCCGGTCTTGGCGGAGTCTACTCCAGCGATTTCACATAACGTCGGAAACCAATCTAAGTTCGACGTCCAGGCTTCCACTGTTTTCCCAGCCGGAACATGACCAGGCCAGCGAATCACCGCAGGGACTCGTAGCGAGGTATCGAACATGTTTGGGCGACGTTTGGCAGCCACTTCTGGCCAAATTTTGCGCGGTTCTTGATTCAATCGCCAATACGCGTTGCCTTTATATTCCAAGCCGTGATGCCCTAGGTTGTAGCCGTGATCGCTGGTGAAGATGACCAGCGTGTTGCTTGCCACCTGCAGTTCATCGAGTAGATCAAGCACGCGCTGCAAATTGCGATCGATGTCGGCGATGCTGGCCAAGTACTCGCGCATGTGTTCGCTGACCAACGATCGGTCCAAGTCTGGGTAGTCGGCGATTTGAACTGGCTTTTCTCTGAAATGCTCCCACACCTCTTCTTGGACTGGCAGATAAGCTCCATGCGGAGCTCGGTAATGCAAGGATAAACACCAAGGCCGCTCGTCGGGAGCTTGCTGAATAAAGTCGATCGCTAAATCCGTCAGTAAATCCACACATAGCCCTTCTCGCACACGCGACACGCCATCAATACTGAGCGTAGGATTGCGAGTACTATTGCCGCCTTCTAGAAATCCCGCAAAGCTCTCGTAACCAAACGCGGTTGGGTGATGGTGCGGCTGCAGACCCAAATGCCACTTGCCAACCAACCCAGTGCGATACCCAACATCGGCCAACAAACGCGGCCATGTCATGGCTTCGGCATCGAGGCCAAGGTGTTGCTCGGAATTGGGATTGATCCAGTCCAGGATACCGAACTCACTTGCGTAACGCCCAGTAATTGTCGCCACCCGGGAAGGGCTGCAAACCGGCGTCACAACAAAAGCATTGCTCAGGCGTGTCCCCTCTCGCGCCAAGCGATCCATGTTGGGAGTGACCGCATCGCGATTGCCCGTAGCCCCCAAAGTCCACTCGCCTTGGTCATCCGTAATAATCATTAGGATGTTGGGACGTGGCGGAGCGTCCTGGGATGGGTTGCCAGTAGTCCGCGATTGTGCGTCAACAACTGGCGTGAGAGATAGCGCCATGACACAACAGACAACAAACAAGATCGATTTGTAGATTGGGTGTGACATCGAAGTGGGCCCAGGGGAAGGATTGAGGAAGGATTGTATTACTCACGTCTCAGACTTGTAAATCGCCTAACCTGATCCGTGAGTGCGATCTCGGTAGGGAGACGCTCCATGGAACTGGCACCATAAAAGCCGTCGATGGTGGGTATCCGGTCAAGCATAAATTGCGCGTCTTCGGGCATAGCAATGGGGCCACCATGGCAAAGCACAAGCACATCGTCGCGAACAGCTTTCGCTGCAGCAGCGATCTCAGTTACGCGTGGCACGCAGGCTTCGAGCGTGAGTGCAGTCTGGGCACCAATGGTCCCGCTGGTAGTCAATCCCATGTGGGCCACGATGATGTCAGCGCCCGCCTCGGTCAACAGTCGAGACTGCTCGGCATCGAATGCATAAGGAGTCGTGAGCATGTCCATCGAGTGTGCGGCAGCTATGCACTCGATCTCTTTCGCGAAACCCATTCCGGTTTCTTCAAGGTTCGCACGAAACGTACCATCGATCAGACCAACGGTTGGGAAATTTTGGATGCCAGCAAAGCCTAGTTGCTTTAATTCGAGAAGCAAGTGGTCTCGTAGCATGAAGGGGTCGGTACCGCAAACCCCCGCCAATACCGGAGTGCGCGAAACGGCTGTGATGACTTCGCGAGCCATTTCCTTCACGATCTCGTTCGCGTTGCCATATGGCATCAAACCGGACAACGAACCGCGACCTGCCATACGATAGCGACCTGAGTTGTAGATCACAATCAGGTCAATGCCGCCTGCCTCTTCACATTTGGCGCTGATACCTGTGCCAGCCCCTCCGCCGACAATCGGTTGACCACTCCGGATCTTCTCGCGCAGCCGCCTAAGAATATCCTCCCTAGACTCAGCCATCTCAATTTCCCTCGACAGTTGTCGTTAGCGTTAAATATGCGTTCACCATGGCCGTTGCCATTGCCGCATCATTGATGTGGTAGGGCAAACGTATTAGTTTTCGAAGGGAGTCTTGCTTTAGGCATAACTCTAATTCATCGAATAAAGCGGCGTCAGCAGCCGGATCGAAAAACGGTTGACCAGCTGCATCGATCATCGAAAGCCCCTGTTCGGGTATCAATACAATCACCGGTGCGGTTGCGCGATTCAGTTTGTTGGCGATCCATCGCGCGAACTGACGGTTCTCCTCAGCCGAGGTTCGCATCAAAGTGACTTGCGCATTATGTATATGCAGCTTCCGTCCCTTGAATCGACTGGGCACGGTTTCGGCGGCGCCGAAATTCACCATATCGAGTGCGCCCAGGCTAAGCACAAAAGGGATTTGCTTTTCGATCGTGATATCAAATCGATCCTGGCCAGCTGGCATGACACCCCCTACGACTTCGTCAGCCACTTCTGTCGTAGTCAGGTCAAGCACACCTTGGATCAATCCCGACGCCACCAGCTTTTCCATCGCTCGCCCTCCGGATCCAGTGGCATGAAAGACGAGACAGTCGTACCCCTTGGACTCAAGCTGTTCGCGGACCGCCGATACACATTCGGTCGTGACGCCAAACATGGTCATTCCGAGTGTTGGTCGCGCGTCGACAGCGTAGTTGTCTTGGGAAACCATGCCCGCCATCGCGTGGGCTGCGTTGCCAAGCACTCTCCGCGAGACAGCGTTCAAACCTGCGATATCGACAACGGAATACATCATCGTTATATCGCTGCAGTCAACATATGGGGCCACGTTACCGCTGGCCATCGTTGACACCATCATTTTTGGCAACCCGATCGGCAGAGCCCGCATCGCGGTAGTGATAATAGCAGTTCCGCCGCTGCCCCCAATGCCGATCACACCTGCCACTCGCTCGTGCATAGACTCGTTTAATACGAATGCACGCAGCGCCTCACTCATGGCCGAGACAGCTTGCCCGCGATCGCTTCCTAAACTGTCTGGCGACTTACCTGCGCCCAGCAACAGAACTTGGTCACGCGAAATGTCAGCTCTTACAGTTGGGGATGCCAACGTGCCCACGTCAACGGTCTTTACTTCCACGCGCGCAGCCCGCAACGCATTGGCGACGAACATGATTTCTTCGCCTTTGGTATCCATCGTCGCTATTGCATATACGGCTTTTGACATGCACAACAGTTTAACCGACAATTGGCTAGCGCAATGTGCCCCTCAATAACAAACTTACCAGTACAGGCAAATTCGATGATTCTCAAACTTGTTCAGGCGGCTTGCAGTTCGCTCCATTGCCGCTCGGGACAATACGCTGGTATATCGCAGCTACTTGGAAGGCCCCCCTTGAGAATGCAATCCCTACTCTTGTTGGTGTGCCAAGCGATTTTGTATGCACTGTGCATTCCGCCGGCCCAAGCGGGAGAGCGTCCAAACGTCCTGCTCATTCTCGTCGACGACCTTAAACCAGCGCTTGGCTGTTATGGCGATCGAATCGCGAAAACGCCCAACATAGACGCGCTCGCCGCTCGCGGGTTGCGATTCGATCTAGCCTACTGCAATCAGGCGGTCTGCGCTCCGTCCCGGTTCACATTGATGTTAGGTTCTCATTCAACTTCGACGGGGCTATACGGACTGGGCAGCAACTTACGCCAAACTTTTCCGGATGCAGTCACGCTTCCGCAGTACTTCGCACAGCACGGTTATCGAACCGAATCGTTGGGCAAGGTCTTCCACATTGGGCATGGAAATTTTGGAGATCCAGATTCCTTCTCTGTTCCTCATTTCAAAGACAAAGTTATCGAATACCTGGACCCCGCCTCGAAGCCGGCCGGTAAGCTGACGCGCGAGGAAGCTATGTTCGAAAACGCGCCAACCCAGCCAGACCGCCTACCCCGAGGTGCAGCATTTGAATCTCCAGATGTAGAGGACGACGCGTACGCCGACGGCCGCGTTGCCCTGGAAACGATTCGTCGCCTGCGGGCAGCCAAAAGCCGTGAAGAACCGTTTTTTATTGCCGCAGGATTTGCTCGGCCTCATCTCCCATTCTCCGCGCCACAGAAATACTGGAATCTCTACGACCCCGCCATTTTCGAATTGGCCACCAATCGGGACTTGCCTGTGGATTCACCCACGGTGGCGCACAAGCGAGGCGGTGAAATCCGAAATTACTTTCCCGTACCTGACAAAGGAGATCCCGCCACCATCTCAGACGCGATCGCACGAAAACTGATTCACGGCTACTATGCCAGTTCGAGTTATGTCGATGCCCAGATCGGAAAAGTACTTGACGAGCTCAAGGATTCTGGGCTGGCAGAAAACACCATCGTCGTATTATGGGGCGACCACGGCTTTCATCTAGGCGACTTGGGCATCTGGACCAAGCATACCAACTACGAACAAGCCAATCGCATCCCCATTCTGATTTCGGCACCGGGCGTCACCAAGCCAGGCACGTCTACGCGCCAACTCGCTGAAAGTGTCGACCTATTTCCAACTCTAGCGGAGCTTGCGGGACTGCCTGCGCCATCTGGACCACAACCCATCGATGGTCTCAGTCTCGTACCCGTTCTACAAGATCCAACGGCCCGTGTCCGAGACCATGCCTACCACGCTTATCCCAAAGCTAAGCTCGGTCGCGCAATTCGAACCGCAAGATACCGGCTCGTCGAATGGAGCTCAGGCAGGGCACAAGAGTCGCCCGAATATGAATTGTATGACTACGTAACGGATCCACTTGAAATGCGCAACCTCGCCGCTGAGACGCCAAATGTCGTCAGTCAGCTCAAGGAAATCCTTGCCAAGTATCCTGAGCCGGTGGGCCGCAAAAACCAGCGATAAACCTATTCCGGGGTTATTCTGGGCTCTGGGATGTGCGTTTAGTGAGCTTCAGTCCGTTGTATAATTGGTCTCCCCGCTTCAGCCTTGAACTCGACCACCAGCTCTTTTCCAATTGCAATGTTCGCAATCAGCAGTCGCTGAGGCATTGAACTTACACCAACTCCTCCAGTACCTTCAACTTCTGCAACGGTGACATCGTCGGCCACTCGCTCTCCTTGAACGTAAACGTCGAATACACGTCGCGCCGTGCCGCGACGATTGGCCACGATCAACTCCAGATCGTATCTTCCAAGCGGCTCCGTTTCTTCTTTGCCACTTTCCGCAGCATCATCCTTGCTATCGGCGATAACGGTGCTTTCAGCACGTTCCGGTTTCGGTGACATGTCGAGACCAATCCTCAGTCGCTGCACACCATCAATTCCGGATGCGGCAATCCAATTGATTTCGCTGCCTTCGTAAGTTGACGAATGTTGTTGATAAAACTCCGCGTCGGCGTTTACATCGACCTTAAGTGGCATGGACTCGCCTCCCACCAACGGATACTCCAGCCACAGTGCACCTTGGGCGTCGCGACGGTCACCCGGCGCACCGAAGTTGATGCCCAACGAATCGATCGTCTGCTCCGGTTCCTGTGTTTGGGACAGCGCATTGACGCTCCACATATCGATCTCTGGCATGTGCACTAGCGCCAGCGACGTTTGATTCTGATAGCCGCAGCTACAAGTTCGCGTATAGTCCGGCGCGTTAAGCACTCCGTTGGCTACGACGAGATTTGAAGTGCAGCCCGATTTGAATCCACCGAGATTACCTGTGCCGGAATCGCTCAACAGGTCGTAAAAGCCTGCCGCCCCCGAACGGAATGTCAACAAATTCTCGCTGGCAATAATGTTGTTGCAACCATAGGCACGGGTCATCTTCCACGGTTGTAGGCCGCCTGTGACAGGGTTCTTTACCATTCGCTGTCGACCAGAATCGATATAAAAAGCGCCAGCCGACTCTGAATAGGCATTGGCATTCGTCAGGATGAGATCATTGTGCAAGATGCAAGGTCCAGCATACTTTAAGGAGTCCTTCTTCCACTTTAGTATGCCTGAATCCGCGAAGTAGACTCGCATGCCCTGGCCAACTTCGGTAGAAAGTCGATCGCTGGCTTGCGCTCCAGCTTGCAGCAGTAGGTCATGCTTGGCGGAGTAGCCGAGCCAGGTTCCAAAGATTCCCTCTTTGACTTCCCAGCGCAATTCGCCAGTAGCAGCGTCGACGGATACGATTCGGTAGCTATCAGGCATGCTCAATCCTCGTCGACGCATGGCCTCTTCGATGGCAGTTGGATTCTTATCGAGGCAAAAGACGCGACCGTTTCCAGCCACGATTCCGTTGTGCCAAAAGCTATGGTTGGCATCGATGCGCCATAACTGTTTACCGCTGTGTCGGTCGAAAGCTACGATGGCACGACTCGCGGCCACATCAAAGCTCTTCGATCCAAACCCCGCGCGAGAAGCCTTGAGTTCCCGATCCGATTCGATATCCAGGCCATGACGATCGCGATAGTTCGCAAATCCGAGTCCACCCAATAACACGTTTTCGTAGACACCCAAATAACCCCACTCGGGTTGATTTCCATCTTCGTCTTTCGGCAAGTGAATGCGGCCAACTTCGTTCCCATTGGCGGGATCAAGAATCAAGCACGTCGCACCCTCGAGAATATAAATACGATCATGTGCTACGACATAGTTCGTGCCGCGTCCATTTGCACCTGGAATATGAACTTGGTTGTACTTTGGATCGAGTGGAGTATCTTCATAGGTCGCGTCATAGTAGATGTCGAACGTCCCCAAGTCCTCGAATTCGCGTTTCCACAGCACGCGGCCCGTGTACACGTCGCGAGCGCTTAGGCAGTTCATGCCTTGAATGAACAGCCGACCGCCGACTACCTGCTCGGGAGGTCCGTGACCGTGGCGCGGCAGCACATCCATATTACTACTGCCGCCAAACCACAAAATGCCCAGCGGCAGCTTAACACGCTCATCGTCGGACTTGATGGTGTTCGCAATATTTCCGTACTGATGCGTCCAGTCTGCGGCACCGGGCAGCGCACCCACGCGGCGGACGATCACGCCGAGATCACAGATCTGAATTTCCGCCCGCTCGAGCTCGAGTCGCTGGACACGTTCGGCAAGCCCGTCTCGCTTGTCCGCGCTAGCCAAGAGAATCAGCGCGCCTCCGTACGGTCGGACCGGATTCGTAGATTGTTGATAACTCTTCCAATACGGCATTGGCCCCACCAGCGCTGGCACAAAAACCATATTGGCAACGGGTATCGAAAGAAACTCGTCGGGGAGATGCAACGTCCCGTAATGCGTCCGTGCATCCCCAGTTGATCAACTTGCTGCGCAAGGCATCCACGCGATTGGAGTCAGAATGATCACCGCCAATTGCTCAAACGGCAAATTCTTGTGCATCTTGCGTAAAAGCTCATGATCACTTTCGCCGAACCATAACGCGTAGCCCTCAGCGGCTCCCAACTCAGCGAGCTTGCTGAACCTGGCAACGGAATCCGCCTGTTCGCGACTTGCAGAATCTTCACAACTTCAGCTAGAGACGGACCAGCCATGCTTCGACGGTGAACCCAAATGCCATGATCCTACCAGCCACCGTCACAACGATCAGTTGTCGGCAGAACCAGGATGCGTGACCTGTTCACCTGCTTCGAACCGTAGTTACTACTAAGTTGCCTTAGTTTGGTTCTTCACGATGGCAATGTGACCAACGTAATTGACGAGGGTGGCCCATGAAAGACCAGTTCGTCCACCGGCCATAGCTGCGATCCGTTCGAAGCATCAGCAGCAACTTCCCAAACTGGTCGGTGAATTCAGGCCGCTCGCGCCAGTGACTTGAAGGCTTGAGCGATAGTCGGTCAGCTGGAGCTCGCTGGCTGAGACAGCACGCCGTCAGCCAAGACCAATCAAGCTTGGGAGCAGCGTTTCGCCTTAACGCCCGACTGGATTAAAGGCGGCACTTTATCGCGTATGAGTCGCATGGCTGGTCGGGTTGTTACAAACGAACCGCCGGTCCTTTGTCCGCGTTGATTTCAAAACATTTCAGTCGCCCGGCCGCTGATCGAATACGGCGGGGACGCTGGCTACCCGGGCCTGGCACAACCAAGTAGTCTGGGGTCGCGAAACCAGCCCCTCAAAGCACAGCAAAGATGGTGCGCTGTGCGGCTGTTTTGACAATGAACTGGCAGGGCGATCGTCGCGACCCACTGATCCTGTTTCGGTTTGACACTGGCGCATGATGAATGTCCCATGACTGCCGTAATGCCAGCAGGGCGCAACTCCGACGCCGAGATTGACGGGGCCAACGCGAGCGGTCAGGCCGAATGGGATGGCGGTTGCCGACGCGTGCCGTGGAGTTCGCCGCCTGAAATCTCCACAACACCTGCGCCGCCCGCGGCAGCTAACAAGGCTGTCCATCGCCGCCGCACACGCCGCTGCGCCGCGCCGCCAAGCGTTACGGGTGCTCAAAGCAAAATGAACCACAGATCACGCTCGATTGGCATCAGATGGCCATCAACCAACGATCGTTGAAGCCGATGCAACATTTGACCGTCTGAACACCGGCTCGCAGCGATTCGATCATAGGTCATCAAACCCGATTCGAGCGATCATCCCTGCCATGAGCCTGAATCTGTGGACCGCAGAGGACTGTAATGCCTGCACACGAACTGGGCGACGAAGTTTAACGATCACAAGATCCTGCCCGCCACATCAACAATCTCGGAAGGTCCACGTTCACGAGACGCGAAGCATCCACAACGGCAAGCATAGCACTGACGGTTCAACATGGATCTGGCTCTCGCCGTTGGGTGACGATTTTGGCGCCGGTTCCGATGATCATCAAAGAACATCAGACCCATCGAACCGGCAGCTGGGTTTTCGAACAGCCTGCTACAAACTTCGGGCACCAGCCTCGCCACGGGCAAAACGATGTCGAAAGGTCGACGGAGCTCATCAGCTGCGCGCTCGAGTTCACCAGGTCGCGGCAGCCCATGGCGAGCCGATGTTCCGTAGACCGGCAGCAGTTGATCATTACAATCCCATGGCTGGAACGCGTTGAACACCACATCAGTGGCGCCAACTGTTTAGAGTAGGTTGATTTTCTGGCCGATGTAAGAAGAGCCCACTGAATCCCCATTGCGAATCAATATCTCCATGATCCGATTAATGGTCGCTGCTTCGAACTGGCCCGCAGAACGACGCCGTGGGCGATCGGTATACAATAACGTCGTCTTCCTGTGAGAAGACCTTCGGGACAGTCCATTGCCGCACAAGATCTGCCTGATGTTTTGCACCGATGTTGGCCCTGGTAAATACCAGCCAGCAATTGTTATCGCTGGTTTGCCCGCTTGCGGCCATCAGCGTGGTTGGCGCAGAGTCGAATGTTCTTGAACTTCGACGTGACTACTTTGCGCATTCTCCGCAAATTTCGACCGATATGAGTGGCAACCGCGATCCGGTACGTTGTCACCACAAACCGCGTTTTCTCGACCACCGTCCAGCAGAAATCCAGCGCAGAATGCAGACCAATCCGAGCCATTCCGTTAATCCGATGACCGAGACTGCCATAAGATTGCACGCGCAGAGCGCAACCGATCATCGGAAATCTAGCAAGGGGCATTCCTGATTCCGCCAGCCAATCCCCCGTTCGCAGGCACAACCAACAGTAACCTAAGAGCGCACCCAGCAGCGGAAAATTGCTCCACGGCTGAAGGTGTCGATAACTCACTCCGTCCAAGTGTCGAAGACCATCGATTGCCAACAACGCGGCTGACAGGGCTGCCAGCGCAGCTCCAACTCGGTCCAGCTGCGGCCAGCTCTTCGATAGCAAGCGGAGCATCAAATGGACGGTGAACAGAACACAAACCACGAAACTAAGTAGAAAACTGTTTGCCCCAACCAACCTTGGCGTCTCCAGCCATTAGACATTTAGTGACCGAGTAGGCACGCGACGTGCCAATCAGCTTAGGAACCCGCCAGTAGGCAATCGGTTTCGTCACCATGGCAAGCCTTAAGAAGAACTAATTCTCGCAGGCAGCATGACAATTTTTTTCTACGCAGCAGCCGCAGCTTGTGTGCGTTTCGAAAGGAAGCCCCGTAAAGAAACCTTCCGAGCCTCCCGATTAAAAGGCGGTGCCTCCCACTCTTCGATGGCGCATCGCACTAGCCAACTGATCGCTTGGCCGCCTGCAATCGACGGCCATCCAACACAGAGTTGGCCGTCATTTGATCTTGAATGCCACCGCGTTTTCTGCGAGAAGCGAATGTGTTTGAGAATCTAATCGCTCAAGCTTGCTTTGTTCGCTTTTCCAACATGCACCCCCGGTGCATCTAGATCCATCGCAGTATGGCCAAACCAGCCCACAACTTAGACAGACTCGACCTGCGCTTTCGGGCTGAGCCGATGAGGCCGGTCCCTAGGGGCCTGCCCGGGGGATGGTTGATCTGGTGCTTAATCGGTGCTGCGATAGGCGTTGGATGTTGGCTACTTGGCCGACAGTCGTTAACACAATCACTAAGTGAACAATTGGCCACTGCCGATTCTCAAGCCGAAGCCATGCTTGTGGTCGAGGGCCTGTTGCGACTGGATACCAACGTCAGTTCAGAAATCGTACATGGATTGTCCCATCCGAATCCGCAAGTTGCACGGACGAGCTATCGGACGCTAGATGCGCAGATTACGCGATGGCAGGAGCTAGATCCAACTGTCTCCAACGCTCACCTGCGCTCGCTTGCAGAGCAGCTAAACAAGTTGCCTGCTTCAACGCCCGCCAACAGCTTTATCCTCGCCAGCAGCCTAGCTTCCCGGATCTACACAACTTGCTTACAGCAAGAAGATCCGCAACTTGCTCCGACGATCGCGGCCTGTGAAGCCATTTTGCAGCGAGCTGGGCATGCAGCTATTGGCTCAGCGGACACTAGCCTAGTGGCCCTAAACGAACTGTCGAGTCGAGTCGACGCATCGATGGTGCCCACGTCGCCGCCACCGCCCCTGCCAATCGAACCGGCGGCAGTCCAAGCCACTGGCACAGCTTCCATGCGACTGATTCCATCGCGCACTCGGTTGCGGGCGAGCGAAGTCGCTGCGAGATTGCCCAGTAGCGAGTCCGCAACGCTTAGAATTTCCGATGAGCCAGCAACAGCTACGGAAACGAGTTTCTCACTCAACGACAACACCAGTCATTCATTGAGTGACGCCGATGAAGCCTCGCAGGCTCCGCAGTTGCCCATCGCATCGGCGGCAACAAGCATGTCGCCTGAACCAGAATTGCCCGTATTCGTCAATCGCCCCGCGTCACTCTCCAACACGCCCTTGGTTTCGATGCGGGTTGTATCGGATAAACCCAACATGGATGGAATTCAGGATCTGTCCATCGAAGAACTAGTGCGTTTACTCGGCAGTGTTCAGCCCAATGTGGTCAAGGGAGCGGCGCTCGCCTTGAGAAGCAAAGGGTTTGATGACACGCAGCTAGCATTGGCATCCGAACTGTCCACGGGCTCGGCCGCACGACGGCTGGAGCTCGTGCAAACGATCGCTCGCGAAAGTGACGACCCGCGTCCATGGCTGCTGTGGATGGCTGAAGACGGCGAACCTGAAGTGCGCAAGCTGAGCACATCGCTACTGAGCAGCATGGTGGATCCCTTTGTAGAGCGAAGCCTACGCATACTTCTTAGCCGCGAGACGGATCCAGAAGTTGAGCGCGCGCTGCGCCAAGCCCTTCTAGCCGCTCGCTCAAAGCAGTAGGCCTGCTCATAACGCTCAAGCAAGAGTTGCTCGATCAGTCTTCCTTCGACTTGGCGATCAGCGTGATAAATTCCTTGTTCGATTTGAAGCGACTAAGTTGCTTGGTAAGCTGCTCCATGGCTTCGACCGGATGCATCGTATTTAAAGTTCGCCGCAGCATCGTTACCGCATTTAGCGTTTCCTCATCGAGCAGCAGTTCCTCACGACGAGTACCCGACATGGTAATATCGATAGCTGGCCAAATGCGACGGTCGGCGAGCCGACGGTCCAGCACCAACTCCATGTTACCCGTTCCTTTGAACTCTTGAAAAATCAAGTCATCCATGCGGCTACCAGTGTCAACCAAAGCGGTTCCGACAATTGTCAATGAGCCGCCTTCAGCGAAGGCACGCGCCTGGGCAAACAGTTTCTTGGGGATGTCCATCGCCTTGATATTGACACCGCCGGTCATGGTGGGCCCCGCATTTCCGACCCACTTGTTGAATGCCCGGGCCAATCGCGTAATGGAATCCATCAGCAGGAATACGTCCTTGCCCATCTCAGTCAAGCGTTTGCAGCGATCGATGACCAACTGGCTCAAACGTACGTGGCTGTCCACATCCATATCCAAGCTGCTTGCAATGACCTCGCCGTTGATCACATTGCGACGCATATCTGTCACCTCTTCTGGTCGCTCGTCGATAAGCAAGACCATCAGATGTACGTCTGGGTGATTTTCGGCGATGCCTCGGCTAATGTGCTGCAGCATAATCGTTTTACCACTACGGGGTGGCGCAACAATTAGGGCTCGTTGACCTTTGCCCAGCGGGGCCAACAGATCGATGACGCGATTTGTCAGGGGCTGTGGTCCGGTTTCGAGCTTGAGCCACTTGTCCGGGTTCACAGGCGTGAGCGCCTTGTCATCGTCGAAGGAATGCACGTTGATATAGTCGTCGGGTGGCATCCCATCGACATCCAAGATTTCGCGAACACGCGGGCCCTGTTGGCGCCGCGCCTGCTGCATCATGGACTTGATGTTGACACCTTGCCGCAATCCGAACTTCTCGATCATGGTGCCTGGCACAAAGGGATCGGTGCGCTCTCGCGAGTAGTTATTTTCCGCGCTACGCAAAAAGCCGTAGCCATTCGGGTGCATTTCGAGAATACCTGTAAATTCCAGCAGCGGAATTTCGCCGTTCTCGTCGACTTGCGGCTCCGGAAACGGTTCGGAGGCCGAATTGCGTCCGCCAGTATTGCGTCGCCGACCACCTGAAGTGGGACGTCGACCACCGCGCTGACCGCCTCCGCCTCCGCCGCCCCCATTGGAATAGCCTTGGGAAGCACCACCGTTGCTATACCCACCAGAGGTTCTTGTTGTTGAATCAGAAGAACGTGGGCGAAACCTCTTTTTCTTTGGCATGCAGTAGATCCAGCATTAAGAGATAAGTTGCTAAACCAGTTTTCTTGGGTGTAAAGCTTAGCAACAGGCCTAGAAAGACGAACAAAAAGGGATCGAAGGCTAGATGTTGAGCGGTGTCATGACACAGCGATCGATGCCCCACGCGTCCTTTCCTCGGACGCAATTGCTCCACACAGAAAATGTTTTGAAATACGGAGATTCTTCGACTACAGCACACACGGACAGCAATGTCCAATGTTAAGCGTCCACCAGGAACCTGAACGAAGTTTGGGATTCATATTCCAGGGAAGTGACTCGCCAGGACACGCGATCAAGTTCGCAAGTGCTGCCTGCTTGCTCACCTAGAGTTGGCTTACGCACCACTAAGTAGTGAGCGGCGAATGGAACGTGTCGGATATCCAACGACACTGTCTTCCTACGACATTGTCATCCTGCAACAGCATGTTCCAAGGTCTGAGCGGTCTTCCGCTGAAGAATCCTAAGTCGAAATCTGTACGGAATCATAACTGTTTGCGGTGCTTTGTCAAGCCCAAGACCAATTGATAGCAAAATTTCCCCACCTTTTCCCGAAAACTCCTCACAACCGTCTCAAGCCGCAAAGTCTCTGCAACCGAAAATTCGAGCAGGCTACAAATTTGCCGTGGTCCGTTTTGCCCAACTCATGCCACATTTTTAGACTCCGAGGATGCGCCCGTGACCAGCTCTCTACGCCACCTTGTTTGGCTCGCCATCGCCCTGCTGTGCGGTTCCGTCCTCGCCGCGGACCCCATCCGCTGGGCACCGGATATAGCTGTCGCCCGTCAAATGTCGGCGCAGTACAAAGTGCCACTCCTTGTTCATTTTTATGGCGATGGCTGCTTGCCTTGCAAGACGCTTGAGCAACGGGTGCTCAGTCAACAGGAAGTCGCTGGTGCGCTTAATAAGTACTTTATCTGCGTAAAGGTCAATGGTTCGACCGATCCAAAAACCGCCGCCGAATTTGGTGTTCACAGTTGGCCTACCGATGTTTTTGTAAGCCCTGACGGAAAAACGTTGTTCCAAGGTGTGTGTCCCCAGGACATGCGCGAATACGTCAAGATCCTCGAAAACGTGGCGTTCATGAATCGTGATCGCAACATCATGCTGGCTGCGACTCAGCCAACGCAACCCGCCGCTACAATTGCTCAGCAAACCGCTGCAGTTGGCGATGGACGCAC
This sequence comes from Pirellulaceae bacterium, assembly GCA_041398985.1. Lineage (GTDB taxonomy): Bacteria > Planctomycetota > Planctomycetia > Pirellulales > Pirellulaceae > Aureliella. The sequence goes on along the minus strand of JAWKTR010000008.1, from coordinate 389,589 downwards.
GATGGCATCGCAATTGCCAGCCCCAGGTGCCAACCTGGCGACCAACTCGCAAACGCCAAGTTTCTATAACAACCCTCAGTCCTTGGGCCAACAGTTGGCTCCCAGCATGAGCCCGACAGCGGGCGTGCAAAGCGGTCCACTGCTAGCCAGCGAACAGCCAAGTGGCATTACCGGAAGTACGGTGATGTCCCAACAGCAATTGTCTGGCCCCACAGCGCCGGATTTCAATCTTGCCACCCATGGAAAGCTGCCGCCGCGCGCACCACAACAATCCCAAATCGCTTCGCCCGTCAATACAACTACTGCGCCCGGCCAAATGGTCGGTTACCAAAAAAATCCTGCCGTGCGAGATACACAATTGACTCTCCCCCAAACGGCCCCTCAGGCAGCTGCCGTCACCATGCAGTCGCGCGAACAGCCAACCGGTGAAGGGCAGATGGTCAATAACCCCTACTTCAACTCGCCAGTGGCTGGCAGCAATCGTTATGCGTTGGACGCTACCGCGCAGGTATCTGGGACACCCATCGCACCGCAAACGACCGCCGCGCTGCCAGCAACGCCGCACGTGAATACCGGTCCAGCCAACAGTGGACTGTCTGTCAACCAGTCGGCTTCAGCTCCCGCGCCGCAAATACCATTGCACACTCAGCCGACCCACACTCCTATGGCGCAGAATTCCGCCCACGCTGCGACTAAGCAAGCAGGTCAACCCACTTCGGTTCCAGCGCAAGCTGTTTCATTTCAACCCCGAAACCAACCTGATATCGCTGAGGCAAACACCGTTGCGACGCAACCAACCGCTACTTCAGCCGATGCCAATCCGGCCAGCGCGCCAAGTGAGTCGAAAAGCTCACCCGCGGTCGGTGGCTACTGTCCTGTCGCCTTGGCCAAATCAGCCCAATGGGTCGAAGGCAATCCAAGTTACTCTGTCAAGCATCGCGGACGCGTCTACTGGCTCAGTAGCGCAGAAGCGCAACACGAGTTTCTCAGTAAGCCAGACGTGCTCAGCCCCGTTCTGTCTGGTTACGACCCAATGGTCTTCTTGAACGAAGGCCGCTTGGTCGAGGGCGACATTCAATTCGGTCTGCATGAGCAGATCGGAGGCAGCCTCTTGTTCTTTTCGTCAGAGGCTTCCAAGCTGCAATACGAGCAGAACTACGACGTAAATACCCGAGCTCTGCGAATCATTGAGCAACAGATCGGTGTGAAGTAAGCATGCCATTGCCAGGGCGATCGCTGCGATGCGTTCGCCCGGCTCGCTTGTCTCCCTCCTAAGCACCATCGCGGGCCCCACGCGTGAGATCTGAAGTCCGCGGGTAGGCAACCCAATGCCACATACTGCTTTCAAGTTTGCATTCAGCCCTCGGCGGTACTCGCACCCGTAAGAGTTGGCTACAAGTGTGCTTGACCAGCAATCACCGCAAAATTTAAAGCGGGTGAGCGAAGGAGTTGAGCCCAAGACCAAAGCCTGCCATCCGCCTACGGTGTGAAATAAAAGTTCAACGAAAAACACATCAAACTTCTGCGCACTCGCGTCGCGTTACGACATAACGCAGGCTTCAAGATACACCCGATAGGCGTACTAATCTCGCAATAGGTCGCCCGCCAAACGTTCGATGCGGTCGAGCTGCGCCACTAGTCGCTGCAATTCTTGGCGATTACATCCCGTCTCTTTCTCAAGCTGTTTAAGGGTCGCACCCGCCAACAGCGCTTGGCGTACGACAAGTGAAACGACTTGTTCGCCAGCGGCCTTTCGAAGAGCGTTCTCGTTGGTTCTCGGTTGATTCACAGATGTTTGTTTCATCGACGTACCTCTGGTTGGACTGGGAGGTCACGCTCCTCCGCAGCTTCCATCAATCTCTAATCGGTCGAAACAACCAAGAAAGTTACCGCCTTCTTTCTTACATTGCAAACAGAAAGTCTTATCTTTGTCAAAATCACGGTTCGTAACGATAACCCACGCCATGTACGGTCTGAATTAGTCGCGGATTTTTCGAGTCGACTTCGATTCGCTTACGCAGCTGGGATATATGTTGATCCAGCGTACGACTGCTAGGCAAGTAATTTTGGTTCCAAGCTGCGTTCATCAGGGTATTGCGATCTACGACTTGGCCGGCAGATCTATACAGGACGGACAAGATTTTCAGTTCGCGCAGGCTAAGATCGACGGTAGTCTCTCCACGAAAGCCACGCAGCTCACGCGGATTGATCAACAAATCACCCATGGTGAAAGTTGTGATAGGCAACGAATCGCTCGTCTTGGGCTGGTAATCCACCAAACAGCGTCGCGCGACAGCCCGAATACGCGCTACGACCTCTTTAACACCAAACGGTTTGACAATGTAGTCGTCGCCACCTAGCTCCAACCCCACTACCTTGTCGACCTCTTCGCCTTTGGCCGTAATGAACACCACTGGCACTTGCGGATTCGCTGCCCGGATTCGCTTACAAACCTCATATCCGCTTATCCCAGGCATCATAACATCAAGACATACGAAATCGGGTTGATGCTGCTGATAGAGATCCCACGCTTGCAAACCATCAGATGCCAGGATCGCTCCCAGCCCTTCGCTCTCGAGCACTTCGGCCAGACCTTCGCGTGTAATGCGATCATCTTCTGCCACCAACACGTGCATGTGCATATACGGAACCCCCAGTGGGACTGGCTTCAAAAATACCTAACGGCAACCGTTCTCCGCACTCAACTTTCATTCAGCGGGCACGCCTGCCTGGACTGCCTGGACTGCCGATCGTCTACGGCACTGGCATATGTAATTTCTAAAGTAGCATGTGCAATCGAAAAATCGTGCTCCAAGCCCGCGTGTAAGTCGTGCAGCAAGCGGTCGTGCTGCTGCCACATATTCGGACCATTGAGCTCCGGACAAACCAGCGTTGCGGTCAACAGCACATCGGTCGTACTTACCGACCAAACATGCAAGTCGTCCACCCTAGACACCAGCGCATGGCTGAGCAGTGAGTTCCGGACTTCGTCCACATCAATCTCGCGTGGTGCGGCATGCATGAGCATGGTCGTTGATTCGCGCAGTAATCCCCAAGTGCCAAAAGCCAGAACGACGCAAATCGCCAAACTGATGGCTGCATCGAGCCAAAGCCACTCGGTTAACATGATGATGATCGCTCCCACGACCACGGCCAAGGACACGACCGCATCGGCGAGCATGTGCAGATAGGCACCCCGAACGTTCAGGTCGCTGTGCCCATGGGACAGCAATTTTGCGGTTCCAAAGTTGAGCAAAGCGGCGATCAACGCCACGACCAGCACGGGTACTTCGAGGATCTCTGTCGGCACCATTAAGCGACGGATCGACTCAAGAGAAACACCTACAATGGCCACGACAAGCAGTATCCCATTTACATTGGCGGCCAGGATCGTAAACGAACGCCAACCGTAAGTCCAGCGACCACGATGCGGCTTGCCGCGTAGCCAGTGCGCCCACCAGGCCAAGATCAACCCAGCTACATCGCTTAGATTGTGCCCCGCGTCAGCCAGCAACGCCACTGAACCGGAAACCAGTCCGCCAACTCCCTCACCAAACACCAGCAGAACGTTCAGCACGACGGCCAAAGCAAATGAACGATTGAGCGTGGGGGGTGGGTGGCTATGATCGCTGCCCCCATGGTGCATGTGCATAGTCTTACACCTCCGTGTGCATAGCGCCGATTTTAAGCGGATAAAGCGCAAGTGTGCCAAGTACCATGAGACTGGCCGCAGTCAAGAATGCGACGCTAAGACTCTGCATGTTTGCCAGCCAGCCCCAAGTAAATGAGCCCAGAGCCATGCCAAGTGCAAATGACATCATAAAAGCTGACATGCCTCGCGCCCTGAATTTCCGAGGCAAATAGACTTGCGCAGTTGCGTTGAGGGTGGTCATGGTTGTCATCCAGCTAGCACCGACAAGAAACAAGCCTGGCATAATCAATAGCGACGATTCTGAAAGTCCAATGCAAACACAGATCGAAGCAAACAACAATTGCGCAACGAGCATAATTAACTCACTCGAATATCGCAGACGCAACGAGGGCAAGAACCAAGCTCCAAATACGGCACCTGATCCAATCAAACCGAGACACAAGCCGAATCCACGCTCTAGGAAATGCAGCTTCTGCGTGGCGACGAGCGGTAGCAAACTCCACAGAATGCTGGCAGCGGCGGCGAACGCAAACACGCGAATGAGCACGTTGCGAATGTTCGTCGAATTGCTAATAACAAACATACCCTTTCGCAATTCGGCAACGAAATCCGGGCTCGCCCGTCGCTCCTGACACTCCAAGTCGGGCTTCCACACCAAGAGCACTGCGATCACGCCCATAAAGGAGAGAGCGTTGAACAAGAAGGTAACGCCCACCCCTAGCGATGCAATCAATAGACCAGCCGCAAGCGGCCCCAAGGAACGGGCCAAATTAAACGAGACACTCCCCGCCTGTACAGCCGATGGAATCAGTGCCGGCGGCACCAACTCAGGCGTTAGGGCTTGCCAAGCCGGTTGGTTTAGGATCATCGCCACCCCCATGGCTGCCGTTAGGACGAGTAGCCATACGGGCGTGATCCAGCCGAGCATGGCCAGCACCGCCATCAGTCCGGCAATTGCTAGCATCAACAGTTGGCTGGCGATAAGCCAAGTGCGGCGATCAAATCGATCTGCCCAAACGCCCGCCGGAAGCGCCAAGCAAAAGACTGGTATCGTCATCGCAGTACGCACGGCTGCCACCATGGCTGGGTTGGGCTCAAGCGACGTCATCAACCACTGTGCACCGGTTTCGTGCATCCAAGTACCCAGGTTCGAAAACAAGCCGGCGATCCAGAAACTGCGATACGCCGGTATGGACATTGGTGCCCATGCTCGCTCCAAGCTCCGTCGCTGAGGCGTCGCGACCGACGCGTCTCGAGGTAGAGTCTCGGGCGATTTCGCGTCAGTCGGATCGGTTTCTTCTGGCAATTTCAATCGCATGTTTCATATGGCTTAAGGGGAGGCCACTGCATGCTAGCGCACCGTGTGTGCAGTCTCAAGAGGGTCCACTTCCTCCCCGGCCCTCCTTCACGCGCGCGAGGTGGAACAGGAAAGCAGGCGGTGCAATAGGGGTAAAGTGCTTCGTGTCGCCGCGCATTCCCAGTCAATAAGAACTCGACAAACAACATCGGTAAATAAAAAACCCTGGAGAGTTAGAGATCTCCAGGGTTTGTATTTGTATTAGTGACCCCTATGGGACTCGAACCCATGTTGCCGCCGTGAAAGGGCGGTGTCCTAGACCGCTAGACGAAGGGGCCGTCTAAGCTATCAAGATCGGTCGGCGGAAGCCCCGTCCAATGATGGACCAGTTTTTAACCTCCGCCGCAAAACTGGTCAAGCCTTATTGTCGAAGCAACTCCGTGTCCGTGGCAAAAGCGAAAAAGCCCGTACCGAAACCGTCCTTGCGAACGGCTTTGATACAGGCTCAATTTCTATCACTACCACGGTGAATAGGAACCATTCGGTTGCAATTCTGCAGTGACTCTGGTCTAATCTTGAGGAGCGCTAGCGTTGTTTGACGCATCGTCCACTTTTTGGCTACGTTGGATTGCATCGTATACTTCGCGACGGTGCACTGGTACTTCTCGAGAGCTTCCACCCCTAGACGAACCTTGTCACCTCGAATTTCCACAACAACGATGGTGATGTCGTTGTTAATAACGATGCTCTCGTTTTTCTTGCGAGATAGTACTAACATCGGACCCTTCCTTTGGTTTATGGCCCCGGCCGAACCACGTCGGTGTGACTGTCGGCTTTGCAACTTGTAGGTTATTGCGGTTCTTCAGCCAGAACACTATTCACGGCTTCCTACATTCACTCTACGCACAATGTGGCCTGAGTCAAGAAAACAAGGTCACAAGACCCTATTTTTGTTGTTTTTTTGACAAATTGTGTCTACTCCGCAGCAGTCCATCCTCAACAACCGTTAACATCCCCCTAACTCCTACCAGATTCGGCACTTCGATGCTGCGGCCCCCGAATTCTAAACCAACGAAGTCCCTGGGACTAAAGACTCTTTTTGTCCAGTGGTTTGTCCACCTATGCGTAGTCTTCGTTTGCGTCGGCGAACCGGTGCCAGGAGTGAACGAGTCGCACTACTTACCAAAAGCCAAACATGCGTGGGACCAGAGTTTTGCCCCTGGAGACTTGTTCCTGAATCACACGACTCCCACGTGTTAGCCACTGCGGTAGCGGGCTGGTCGGCACGCTATGCGTCTCTCTCCGTCGTGGCCTGGTGTGGTCGCGTGTTTTGCTGGGCTTACTGTCCTTTGCCTGGGTGCATTTGACCCGGAAATTGGGGATGGCTGTGGTGCTGCCCCGTGGCCTTGATGGCTTGGCTGCTATTCATGCAGTATGGGCATTGGGCAGGCGAATGGGCTGTCGGGGGTTTGAAGCCAAATCGATCGCTTATCCTTGTGTACTGCTAGCCCTAGCGGCATGGTTGAGTCTCCCCCGCAATTTGGTCTCGAAGTAACAAGCAACTGAACCGCGAGACGGTCGTCTGGATGCGCGTCTGGGTTTGGCTCGGTCTGGCCGTCGCTTGGCATCCCGTCGTGGGAGGCTGGTCTGGATTGACCGTTGGTATGCTGTGGTTGTCGCGTCCTCAACGCCTCGCTCGATTGCGTTTACAGTTCAAGTGGTTGTTATTAGCTACCCTGGTTGGCTTGGCGGAGCTTGGCCCGCTGCATCAGGCATCGGCGGCGTCGATATGGATGGAAACGTGGCGCGCCACAAGTACACGTATATTTGCGTCTTGTGCATCATATGAGCCCCGCACTTTTGAACTCACTCGCCATATTTCGGCAGCGTTCAGCTTGGCGACGTTGATATGCATGACGCTATGGTGGCGGCGAAATATCCAAGCCCAAACCACATTCAATCAGGTAGGACGCGAGGTCGGGCTGCGTGGGGTTGGTTCTCTGCTCGCCATCGCTTGGTTTGCGGTGGTGATTAGCCTGATAGGACTGGCGATCGATATCTGGGATTGGAAATCCTTACTGGGCGTCGAAAAGCGCTGGGTGATTCTATTGGTTTCGCTGGGCTGATATCGCCGTTCCGTTGGCTTCCACGATTTCACTATTTATGCTTGTACAACAGACTCGGTCTGAGTCTCCCGCCCCACCTGAGAATTCTTCGACCAAAAATGCTGCCACAACTGCGGGTCGTACGTTTGCGCTGGGCTGGCCAGCGGGGCTGCTCCTGGCAGCAACATCTTTGATTTTTGTTGCCCATGTTGCTAGCCGCTGGCAGCAGGACATAGCTGCAGCCGACCTGTTGGTTGTCAACGTGGACGGGAGGTTTGACATCGATACCGATCGTCATCGAGATTGGCTGGCTGCCTGCGATTGGATCAGTAAACACACACCCCGAGATTCGATGTGGTTCACGCCTCGGTATCAGCAGACTTTCAAGTGGTATGCGGGGCGTGCAGAAGTAGTCTGCTGGAAAGATGTACCTCAGGACAACGCTTCGGTTCTTGAGTGGTATCGGCGCATTCAAGACACGAGTTTACGACGGGACGAATACGGACAGTTGCGTGACTGGCACACGCAGGAATTGCTTGAGTTGTCGGACCGGTACGGCTTCGAATACATTCTATTTGACCGAGCATTTCAGCAAGCACCCCCGCTTCTAGAAATCCTCTATCCGATCGAAACTGAAAACCCTTCCTTTGCCATCTGCCGCATCCGCAAGTAGATCCGCGGTTTCGCTGATGGTTCTCATGCGTGTCTAGCCAGCGGCAGAGACAGGTTCAAAGAGGCGCGCTGCTAGGAAAGTGTCACACTGATCTTCAATTCTCCAAATTAGTCCATCGACGTATGAGAAATGCAAATTGACCCACATTTCATGGCGGGTTCGGTCGGACGTCAGCAGTACATCTTTAAAAACAGCGACAACTTTGCGATCGGCGGTCAGGAATTCGACTTCCAATTTGCCACGCTCTGGCCGCGATACCTTCTCAAACAACAGATTTAACCAGCCCTGAAAGCCCGCAGTACCGCGCCAGACACCACTCAACCGCGAATTGCGTAAGCCCGTGCAGTCGAACACAAAGTCCTGATGGAAAATATGTCGGCAACGCGACAACATCCTGCTACAGAGCTGATCGTACGATTCCATAAATAGCTTGGTACGAGCCAACGGTGACGCAGTCAAATCGTCGGGCTCGATAGCTCGGTGTTGAGTCGAGAGTGCCGCTGCAATGTCTTCGATTGCGGTCAGGCTAAGTGAGCCGCCTGACTCCGCCTTGCGAATCAACCTCTCTGAATATCCCGCCAACACAGCCAGCTCAAGTTGAGTCAAGGCGCAAGCGCGTCGAATCTCCTTCAACTGCTGCGCGCATACCTTTGCAGTCCCAGTTCTGGGCTTATTCATAATTGCTACTTTCCATGTTGCGTGTCTACAAGCTGAACTACTTACTTTGGTGCTCAGCGGGTCGCAATGCAATCCCCCCCTGCGATATTAGTACCAACCCGCCCGCAGGCTTGGCGCGTGCCGTTACTCCCGTTCTGCCAAGCACTTGGCGTGCCGCTGTGTTCCGCCAAGTATGGTGCGCGATGCATGCCATGTTCAGTATTTCTTTCGTGCCGGTTGCGTTCCTAACCGTAGCATCGTTACTGGGTAGAATCGCCAAGCTCTTGAAGTGTCAGGATGTATTGAGACTCAAAACGTTGGACAAATTCACACAATGTTGAACTGTCGAAGTTCTCGAGTTGGATTTACGCTAGTTGAGCTACTAGTTGTGATTGCCATCATTGGAATATTGGCGGGTTTGCTATTGCCTGCGGTTCAAATGGCGCGCGAGGCTAGCCGGAGAGCTTCCTGCTTAAACAACTTGCGGAACACTGGAATTGCTCTACACACTTTTCACGATACCTACCGGCGACTTCCGGCGGGCAACGATGGGCTGCGGGGAACGCTTCACGCATGGTCAACGCACATTTTGCCTTATCAAGAACAATCGGTCCTATATTCACGGATTGACTTGAACCAGCCCTGGAACTCGCCGGCCAACGAAGTTGCCGCGCGCGAGCCACTGGCCATCTATCGGTGCCCTAGTGCGATTCAAGAAATACCTGGAAAGATCGACTATGGCGGGATCTCAGGAACATCGCTATTGCCTTTGCCGTTTGGGAGCGGACCCTACGGCGCATTCGGTTGCGGCACATTAATTGTCACCGGTCCGGAGCAGCCCACCGCACCGTCATGGGCTGGGGTGACTGACGGGCTGTCCACTACCTTGATCGTTAGCGAATCGGCTGACCGCGTGCCAGATGCTTCCGGTTATTGGGCTTGTGGTCACAATTGCTTCGCACAGAACGCAGACCGCATCAATCTCGGCGATGCTGGCGAGATGCTTTCGCGTCATCCTCAAGGCGTCAATGCATTGTTTGCCGACGGTCACATTTTGTTCCTGAACGAGAGCATCGAAGTCAAAGTGCTAGGAGCGATTTGCACTCGCAATGGCCAAGAAGCCGACGCCAATCGCGTCGACCAATAGATCGACCTGACTTGTTGATCTACTAGATTTTTCGAGTTTTTCATCCGACTTCGCCCAATGAAAAGGAGTACATGCCGCATAAGAAACTCTATTGATCCCGTTCGTGTTTATTTTTTGCACCTTTGAGTAGAAAGAGTTAAGACTATGATTCAGAATCGAAGAATGTTTGTGGGCCTAGCCGCGTGTGTTTGTTTATTCGCTTCAACTGCGCTGGCAGGCGGTGGCGGTGCCAAACGCAATGCGACGCTTGTGGTTAAAAGCGATGCGGACTTCCCAGTTGGCTTGTTGATCAACCCAACGCCACAACAAGAGCAAGCGGCTGCTGCTGCGACCACGCTCGATCAATTCCGAGCAGCGGGAGGAAAAGTAATCAACGCGCGTGGTGGTGAAGCTCGTACCTCTGTGGTGGCTGGCGATCAACGCGTCGTTCTCGTAAATCTGAATACGCGAGCACCCTATGCCGACCAGAAAGTTGCAGTTGCACGGGGAGCAACCGTAACGGTTAAAGCGACGAATTCTGGACTATCGCTTTAACGCAAGTGGAATTTCCCTGAGCACTGGCAGGCTTGTCCCGCCAGTGCTTTTTTTGGTAACCGTTCACGATGTGTCGGCTCGTGTGACAGGGTCGGGAGTCTTTTCAGCCTAAAACACTCCCCCACTAGAACCCCCCATGTTCCTACCAGCGGCATCTCATCGATGGCGGGCGCTGCTGGAAAGACTCCCGCCCCTTTTCGTATGCCGAAAGACTGTTGTGCCCCACCTAGATCAAGTAGCGGATCGAGTACGCCCAGCAAACGATTCGCCCGCAAACAATCCCGCCGCTGGTGCGACAATGCAAGGCGATCGTCTTGAGCGATTGCTACTCTTGGTTTGCCTACCGGCCATTTCAATGCTGATGGCCCTGCCTTGGTTAATCGAAAGCTGGGTGTGGTCCGGCTGGCTGGCAATTGCGCTTGCCCTGGGTGTCAATCATCGCTTGCTCAGTCGAGAGCGACAATTCTCACGCCGATTTGGGGCGCGATCACTAGTCTACAACTGGACTTGGTCCACGTTAGCTCTCGCCATTGCCTTCTATTGGTCTCCCGCCGCTTTGGCATATAGCATGGCCAGTAGTTACAAGGTCGGCCTAGCCATCGCGGTGCCGATCCTAATTTGGGATGCGACGAAGCTAGCCTTACCGTTTTGGTTGGGAGTTCGGCTCGCACCGAGCCTTCAATGGTCTTGGTTGTCGGTGAGTTGTTTGGCCGTGCTAGTCGAGTCTTATTTTCCAGGAGTGTTTGCCTGGCGGCTAGGCTATCTTCAGTCGGAGTGGATCTGGACCTATCAAGCGGCTGACCTATTGGGTCCCAGCTTAGGTACCGTCACAGTATTTGCCCACGGTGGTTTGCTTTTTCTGCTTGCGACAAGCCTCTTTGCCCGTTTGCACTCGAAGTTGCCAGGAACTGACACTCGCTGGATGTTGCCGCGTCTAAGTCACGGACTGGTAGCCGTGATACTGTGCTGCCTAATCAACTTGACGTACAGTCTCGCTGTTCTTTCGAGTTGGAAGCGGTGGCTGCAGAGTGCGCCGTCCACGCGAGTCGCTCTGCTTCAAGTAGACCCCACTTACATTGACGGGCTTGGGAAGATTCAGCAACTCACCAACAAGATTTCCAAGGACGTCGACTTGGTTTTTTGGCCCGAATCGACTGCGGGATGCTACGAGGCGAATCTGACTGACCTCTCGACTTGGGAGTCGGTGTTTCCCAGTTCACGCGAGCCTAGCCGAGGTTTGCAGCCCTGGCCTACTCCTACGTGTCCGCTCATCGTGGGCGGGAAAACCTATACCGGCGACTTGGAAGAACCCGATCAGCTCTTCATTTCAGCTCTTTTGATCGATGAGCGACAGCAGTTGGTTGACCGCTACCACAAACGCTACTTGATGCCGTTTGGCGAATTTGTACCTGGTGCAGATGTATTCCCCAGTCTCCATGAGTTGTTCCCAATGTCTGAGGACGTCACAGCCAGCAATGACGCTCACATATTGTGCCCCACTCCCACCGTTCGATTAGGGGTCATGTTGTGTTATGAAGACATGGTCCCTGGAGCAGTCACATCTCTGGTTAAAAACAAGGCTAATCTATTGGTGTGCCTGATTAACGGGTCGGCATTTGAATCGGCTACGACCCTTTTGCAACATCGCAAACTGGCTCAGTTTCGCGCTGTTGAAGCTCGCCGGACGTTTTTGCGGAGCGCAGCAACCGGAGAAACTTGCATCGTCTCACCACTGGGAGTCATTACTGAGCGATTGCCATTGCACGTCGAAGCAGCCATCACGGCGGAAGTCCCGATAGTTGATTATTTGACCTGGCATTGTCGATTGCCGTGGTTGCTACCAGTGGTCACCGCGTTCGTCCTAGTAGGATTAACGATTTGCAAATCCATAAGTTACCGACGTAGCGCAACAGCTGGTTAGCGTGTGAACCGAAGCGTTGGATAGCAGCAACGAACCAGCAAGAAATTCGAGTCAGGCGTTAACACGAGGTCAATCTTCCCGACTCCACCTGGACGCGTCGGAGTGTTCTCACGCAACAACTCATTCCACTGTTCGACCGTGCGTCCCTCACTCGGCAAAACGAAGACTTGAGTGCGCGCGCGATAGGCCTGGGGCGAAGTAATCCACAGGGACTTTTCGTCCAGCAGGGCGACCACCAAATTAAATTGCTCGACGCAATCTCGCAAAGCTTCGCGGGCAGGCCGCGCATACGTCACGGTGGCGGTGAGCGTCTGTGGCCCAAGCCCAACATCGGCCACTTGTGGCCAGTCGATCCAGCAATGTAAACCTGCCTGGTCGCACAGGCTTTGTAGTGTTTGCCCCGCAGGTTGCAACTGGGGCGAAAAACTCTGAAGCTTGACATCCAGGGCCATATGCGCTTGCGGCGGGACAAAAGGCATGACCAGCAATTCGGGCTGGTAGGAATCGAGCTGGCTTGGAAGGCTAGCTAACGCACGCCAGTTTTCGAGCATCCTAACGATCGAAAACCAAGTCAAATCGTCGACGACGTCTAAATCGACTTCGAGCTGCCCATCGACGATTCGACAGCCGTCCGCAGCATCCGGAAAGAGCAACGTTAGCGAGTCGCCAAACCAAGCTTGCTCCGACTCTTCGATCAGACCAGCCAACCCCACTTTTGTTGGTAGCTTCGCCCGTACCGTTTGGCTGCGAGCACGCAAATTAAGTAGACGATTCTCTTGCGGCTCAATTTCTCCGCCCACCAACTCGGCCAACTTCCTGGCAAGCGCTTCCAGCGTTATTGCATCCACTTGTTGCAGTCGAAGCACCTGATTCCGATCAATACCAGCGGCAGCCAGCGAGTCGAAATCGATGACAGTTGGCGTACCACTAATGGCAACCCAAACGTTGATAGCTTGAGAAAGTGATCGATCTCCAATCAGCAGGCCGCCCACGGGCACTTTCGCCCTCTGTTGCCAGTCCACCGCAACAACCGCCGGGTTGTCAACGGTATTATCCAAACCAAGCTCCTCCGGTGTAATCGGAGCTACGGTGGCCAGCATGGGCGTATCTGTCAGCATCGGCTGCAACTCTCGGTTCAGAATTGCCCCGAAATTCTGCAGTTGCTTCGGCAGTTCTGGCGTCGCATCGGCTGTCTCGTTTTCAACGGGAGGGGCGGACGCGACGGTAGCTGTGGAATCCGCGGTATCCGGCGAAGTGGAATCGACTGCGGAAACGTCGCTCGCATTGTCTTGAGGGGCTGCATCAGCAGGCACAGTGACGGGCGATAGGTCATTCTCTCCCGGAAGAGCAAGATCTGGCGTGGTCTGCCCGCTGTCGACTTCATTCGGTCCTTGGTCATTGAGCCCCGCAGGATCGTTGAGCCCCGCAGGATCGTTGGCCGGATCGTTCAGACCTGAGTTATCAATAGCGGGACCACCTGGGGCCAGATCGTTGGCACCAGCATCATCGAGACCAGCATCATCGAGACCAGGAATGTTCGGATTTGCTTGTGCAATCGGAGTATTCTTGCCGCCAGATTTGGCTGGGTGACTATACCACTGCAAGAATAGCGTGAATATCACACCCGCAGCAACTAAGCCCGACATTCCCAACAGGGCGATGACCAAGAGTTGGCGTTTCTTGGCCGTAGACTCGCTCGTCCATTCACTCGTCGGCAATAATGGTCCAGCCTGAGGCTGCCAAGTTGTCTGAGCATCCCGCTGATCGCCGTCGTCGGCTTCCGACCAGTCGATTTCGTTGGGGGATGCATCAACCGTTGGTGGCTGGGGCACTGCGTTGAGGCCATCAGCAGGAAAAGCCTCTTTGGTCATGGCAGTTGAGTCGGGTTCAACCGCTTCGCCTCCGGCGACAGGCACGACGACCCGCTGGGGCCGCTCAATTTGAATCATGGAATTGCATTTGGGGCAGTTGGCGAGCTGACCAAGCAAGTCGGGACTGCGAACCCGAATCCGGCTTTGACACGTCGCACATTGAATCGTAAACGGTTCCACCGGGAGTCCTTGAGATTGAAAAGCGATGGCGAAGCCCCGACAAACAGCGCTTTATTCAGCCCGTAAACTCAATTGTAAGCCAAGAACGCGGCGTCTGTAAATGAAATAGTGGATTCGCGGCGGCCTTCTGCCCCTTGCCACGCGGCATTGCCAGCGACAAAATGCTCGAAAGTCTCTTGCACACCCAAACCAGAGGCGTATCACGTGCCCTTTTGTCTGCCACGAGGAACTGATTGATGCTTGCGAAGGAAATGAAGCCAGGCGCAGTAGTCGTTGACAACGATGTGCCCCTGATTATCGAATCATTGACGGTCCAGTCTCCATCGGCGCGCGGCGCCGCCACACTCTATAAATTCAAGGCTCGCAACCTGCTCACCCGGCAAAAGGTTGATCTGACACTCAAGGGAACAGATAATCTGCCCGAGGCCGACTTCCGCAAGCGAGTTGTCAAGATGATGTACAAGGATGCAGAAGCCCTGCATTTGATGGATGACGAGGACTTTAATCAATATACGATCGCTTTGGACGAAGTCGAGGAACCGCTCAAGTATCTGACGGAGTCACTTGAAGGCACCTATGCCTTGATCTATCAAGACGAATGTGTCGGGCTGCAATTGCCCAGTACCGTCGAACTGAATATCACGCAGTGCGATCCAGCCATTCGTGGTAATTCGGCCACGTCGCGCAACAAACCCGCGACGCTCGAAACTGGACTGGTGGTTCAAGTGCCGGAATACATCAAAGAGGGCGAACGCATCAAAGTCGATACGCGCACTGGCGAGTTCCTTTCGCGGGCTTAATAGCATAATAGACGCCAGCGACATTCCTTTGTACCATTTGAACAATATCGCTTCTAGCTCTTGAAGCCTGCGCTCTAACGTAACCTAATGCGTGAGCGAGGACCTTTCGTAACTCGCCGTGTGTGCGAGGGGCATTGGATGCGGAGCCAGCAACGTCTATTCGGTGCTGCTTCAAATCTCAGGTCCAGCGAAACAGCACGCCCATTGCGTTTGTTTATGCAGCGGGTTACGCCTTTCAAGGTCTCGCGCAGCGCAAGCTTTTAAGACTTCCAACATCCGCCTTCCCTGCTCACTGGCTTGCCATGTCTTTGCGAAACTGGATTAGTGGACGAGTTTTCAAATTTGTCCACGGAAATAACCTCGTCTACAACACTTGCTGGGAGGATCCCCGCCTAGATCGAGAAGCACTGAATTTGTCGAGCCAAGATCGTGTGTTGGTCATTACTTCGGCAGGCTGCAATGCGCTGGACTACGCTCTGGCTGGTCCCGCTCACGTACATGCCGTCGACATGAATCCTCGACAAAACGCTCTGCTGGAACTCAAGATGGCCGGCATTCGCAAGCTTGAGTATGAGGACTTTTTTGGTATGTTCGGCCACGGACACCATAAGACGGCCGGCAAACTTTATCAGTCTACGCTGCGCGGCCAGCTGAGCCCCTGGGCGCAAACCTATTGGGACAAATGGATCAAGTTCTTCGACAACCCCCGCCGCACATTTTACTATCGTGGCACCAGTGGCGCGTTCGCGCGCATGATCAGCTTCTATATTGACCGCGCCGCCAAGTTGCGACCAGAGATCAATGAAATCCTGGCTGCACAGTCCGTTGCCGAACAGCAAGAGATTTACCAGCGAATCCAAGAGCGATTCTGGAGCCGTAGCCTGCGGTTTACGCTCAACCGTGATACGACCCTCTCGATGCTGGGCGTACCCAAGGCCCAGCGACAGCAGATCGAAAACCAATACCCAGGCGGTATCCTCAAATTCATCCAGGATTCGATGGAAGCCGTATTTGCCAAACTCCCAATGCACGACAATTATTTTTGGCGAGTTTATATCACCGGTAGCTATACTCCGGAATGTTGCCCAGAGTATCTCAAGCCAGACAATTTTTCAAAACTCAAGGCCGACGGCATTTCAAATGTGTCCGTGCATACAGATAGTGTGCAGGGGTTCCTTGAAAAGGGCGCAGAACCTATCTCGCGCTTCATTCTGCTCGACCATATGGACTGGTTGTCCGATCATTTCTTTCCGCTGTTGGAATCGGAGTGGCAAGCCATCCTTGCCCGCGCGGCTCCCGGCTCACGCGTCTTGTGGCGCAGCGGTGGCTTGCGAACCGATTTTATCGACCGGGTTCAATTGACCCATGGCGGTAAACAACTGTACTTGCCAGAGTTGCTGACCTACCATGAAGAGCAAGCGGCAGCCTTGCATGAACTCGACCGTGTCCACACTTACGGCAGCTTTTATATCGCCGATCTCGCCGCCTAAATAACCCGCTCATTCGGGAGGCAATCAGCGTCTTACTTCAATTGACTTCTCTGCGCTACCACCATGCCATTCATCCAAGACATGAAAATCCTGTATCACTTGGCCCTGCGGCCAGTGCGTGGCAAAGATCATGCGCAGCGGATGGAAAGCTTCTATTCGGGTCAGGCGGAAGCCTATGACGATTTTCGCAAGCGGCTGTTGCACGGAAGGGAGCAGCTCTTTCAGACGATCGAACTACCGGAAGCTGGGACGTGGGTTGATCTCGGCGGCGGCACCGGGGCAAACTTGGAGTTTATCTCCGATCGAATTCCACGACTACAACACGCCTACGTCGTCGATTTGGCCAGTTCGCTGCTCCAAGTTGCCGAGAATCGCTTTCAAAAAAACGGCTGGAAACACGTGCAAGCGGTTGAGGCTGATGCGACCCTTTGGCAACCACCCCATGGCCCAGCTGATGTGGTTACCTTTTCCTACTCCTTGACGATGATTCCCGATTGGTTTGCTGCCATCGAAAACGCGCTGCGGATGCTTAGGCCCGGTGGTCTTATCGGAGTAGTCGACTTCTACGTATCTCGCAAACATGCCGCTGACGGAATGCAAAGACACGGTTGGTTTACTCGTAATTTTTGGCCCACCTGGTTTTCGAGCGACAATGTATTTCCATCCGCCGATCATCTGCCGTTCCTGCGCTCACATTTTGATACGGTGTGGTGCCAGGAATCGCGATCCAAAGTTCCCTATATCCCGTTTATTCGCACGCCGTATTACCAATTTATCGGGCGGAAGGCTGAGGAATAGATCAGGGCATGCCGCCGTTTCGCTTTTTTGTAACCGTTCACGATGTGTCGGCTTGTGTGACAGGGTCGGGAGTCTTTTCAGCCTAAATCGTTCGCCAATTAGAAACCACGTGTTCCTACCAACGGCATCTCATCGGTGGCAGGCGTTGCTGAAAAACTCCCGACCCTTTCCTGTCGACGCCAAGTTCGTGAACGGTTACGCTTTTTTCCTTCCGCGCAACAGCTCCTGCGGCAATGGGTACTAGCAGCAATGCGCGATGGTCCCACGCGATAAGCTGCACAGAGCACACCCGTGCGCCCTATCGCACACAAGGCAATCCTCTCGACTGTCAATTGCGTGCGAGCGTGTCGTGCGTTACCGCCTTCCCTGCATGCGGACCTCACTCAGTCCAGGCGTTTCCACAACTGGTACCAAATTTGCTCACTGCAAATATCGGCGTTTGCTTCAGTTCAGTCGTGCCTCGCATCGAAAACGAACCAATAGTTGGACGCAATAGGCCAGTTAATAGGTACAGGGTCGGGAGTCTTTACAGCCTAAGTCGTTCACCCATTAGAAACCACATGTTCCGGACCAGCGGCATCTCATCGGTAGGGGCGCTGCTGAAAAGACTCCCGACCCTTTCCTGTCGAATCTAAGTTCGTGAACGGCTACGTTAATAGTAATTTGGTTTAGCTTGCAGGAAGGCAGGAAGATGAGTCTCTCCCATCCCCACAAAATTCATTGCCGATACTTTTCACAAGAAGACTTGCTAGGCGCTGGCTGTCTCGATATCGCAATGGCGATTGAGGCGGCTGAAGCCGCCATGCGGGCTTACGACGCTGGCGACGTGCTGTTTCCCGAAAAGATCGTGCAGATATTCAATGACGAAACGCAAGAGCGCATCAACTGCTTGCCAGCAACATTCAAGTCAGACAAAATCTGCGGCGTGAAGTGGGTCTCAGTCTTTCCGCCCAACCCAGTAAAATTTGGAATTCAGAATCTTTCGGCTGTCATCATTTTGTCAGAGATCGAGCATGGCTTTCCTATCGCTTTTATGGAAGGCACTTTGTGTTCAAACGTGCGTGTTGGTACGGTAGGCGCGGTGGCTGCGAAGTACTTGGCGCGCAAGGATTCAGAGACAATCGGATTCATTGGCGCAGGGGAGCAGGCCAAAATGCACTTGATCGCCATGAAAACGGTCCTCCCCTCGCTAAGAGAATGTCGCGTCGCAGCAAAGACGCCAGAAGAAGAACAACAATTTCTCAAAGAGATGCAACCTATTCTCCCAGATATCAAGATGGTAGCGGCGGGCAGTGACTTGGAACGCGCCGCATCAGGCGCGGATGTGATTGTCACAGCCACCAGTGCTCAGGCGCCGTTGCTGAAAGCCAAATGGATGAAGGAAGGATGCTTTTATTCTCATGTCGGTGGCTGGGAGGACGAGTACGCTGTCGCTCACGCTTGTTCGAAAATCGTTTGCGACGACTGGGAAACGGTCAAACATCGCACGCAAACCCTAAGTCGTATGTACAAAGATGGCGAACTGGCCGATGACGGCGTGTACGCCAATCTCATGGAGCTTGTAATGGACCGCGTTCCCGGGCGAGAAAATGATATTGAAAAGATCTATTTCAACGCAGTGGGCTTGGCGTACATTGACGTGGCGATCGCTTATGCCATGTACTTGCGTGCGCAAGATGCCGGTATGGGACAGGATTTAAAGATCCAGCACGAAATGATTTTCGAACACGCGCATCTCAAGGATTGGGTCCGTATGCCTGCGGTGATTTGAGGTTTGGCAATCTAGAACGCAAGCTACGCTACAAAAAAAGGCGAAACCGATCAAACGACTAGCTGATCGGTTCGCCTCACACGGGGAAATAGAAGCATGCGCTTCTAGAGCGATCTCCGCCGCTCCAAGTGTTCTATAGGTCGTTTCCCATCGAGATGCTGGCACTTACGCGGACATTTCTGCAAAAGTACCATCGCACGCAAGCACCCGGTTTCCACTTCGGTCTTGTCGTAGCGATTGTAGCGACCAGCGGACATCCGCAACTCAAATCTACTGAGATCCCACCACCGTGTTCTAGCCCTTCTCTTCACTTATGTTCTAGGTTGAAGGAGTTATTGAACATAAATTGAGGGGCAATCTCAGTGGCGATCCAAGTAAAAAATGCGTCGGTCGCAGACATTAGTGAAGCAACGGCCTCTGCGGCGACACCGGTTCCGCGAGAACCGGCGGCTTCCGAGGCTAATTCCAGCAACGCAACCACGAAACCCAGGCGGATCATACAAGCGGTTGCTCGCCTCCGCGCGAACGCCCGCTTAATCGGCTGCTGTTTGGCGGCCATGTTCTGCGGCATGCTCCTTACGTCGATCCCTGGTTGGATTGCACAACCGGAAGCCGAGCCCACCGTGGAGCCACCGCCGGTATACGTAGCGACCACTGCGCGCCGCGCGGAACCCATATCACCGATCATCCCCTTTGATGATCTTGACCCAGACGTTGTTGAACTTGGGCGGCGACTTTTTCATGATCCCCAGTTGTCGGGAACAGGTCGCATCTCATGTGCCAGTTGCCACAATGCTTCCAAGGGTGGTGCAGATGGCTTGGCCATCGCCAGCGGTGGCAATCCTCGTCGCCACACACCAACAATATTCAACGCGGCCCTGAATATCGCGCAGAATTGGGACGGTAGCGCAGAGACACTCGAAGAACAACTAGATCATCACTTCAAATCCGACGGAGCGATGGAGGCAGACTGGCCACGCGTCCTCAAAGCAGTTACGCTCGATCCACTCTACAACCGCAGCTTCAAACTCTACCTCCACAGCGAACCAACAGAGCAACTGGTCCGCACAGCAATAGCCACATACGAACGTTCGCTCTTGACCGTCGATTCGAAGTTCGACCGTTGGCTGCAAGGTAAGGAGCAACTACTCACGAGCGATGAGACCGGCGGCTACTACCTATTCAAACAGCTAGGCTGTATTTCATGTCATCAAGGGGCGGGAGTTGGCGGATCGATGTTTCTCGTCGACCGACTGAAGCAACCCGAGCAGCAGACGCTCGAGGGTCTTTCAAGACTGCGCGTACCCTCATTAAGGAACGTCGCGCTGACGTCGCCATACTTCCATGACGGTTCGGTTCCAACAATGGAAAAAGCCGTCGAGCGCATGATGCGCGAGCGTTTAGACCTCGAACCGAATCCTGTTGACGTCAAGCGTATTTCAGCATTTCTAAAATCGTTAACCGCAACGCCTCCGTCCGAATTCCAGTGAATAAGCTTGCGCGGTAGCAGTCGCGTTGCAACTCGGGCAGCAAAAAATTAAAACTTTCAAAGAAGACTGCACCACCCCACCATTGCGAGCTTGCTCGGCAATACACCTTCAACATTTATTTTGCGTTACCTCCCCTCGCTCCCCTAGGCCACCAAGGATCGAATCTATTTAGCTTCCGTTATCAACAGCGGTCTCGACTCCTTGATTGCAAACCATTCATAACGACCAAGCAACCACGAAAGCACCTACACCGCAAGAAACCTTCAAATACATTACGCTGCCTTAATGTAGCCCATAGCCACCTTAATCCGCATCTACGGCACTTAAGTTGACAGTAAGGATTGCGGGATGGTAAGTTTGGGTGCATCTCTACCTACTCTTTTCTGTCGCTTTCGAAGGGGTTTATATCTATGGCTTCTGATCGAAGAAGACTAGGCTTCACACTAGTCGAATTGCTGGTGGTAATCGCCATCATTGGCATTCTTGTTGGTTTACTATTACCCGCTGTTCAGGCTGCCCGCGAGGCAGCTAGACGCATGCAGTGCTCGAACAATCTCAAGCAGTGGGGTTTGGCGCTACATAACTATCACGACACCCACCGCTCATTCCCTTATCGCAGCGGTGGAACAAACGGAAGCTCGGGAGCTGGCCTGGCCAATTCGAACCGCGGTCGCTTGAGCGGCTGGATTCCTCTGCTCGCCTTCATCGAAGGCGGCAACCAATTCCAGCAGATTGCCGCCGGTGACGCGAACAATCCTCCGCAAGGTCCAAACTCCTGGGCTGGCTGGGCGCCATGGAACACTTCTCCTGGTGTAATTCGCTGCCCTTCCGATGATGGCTATGCGAATACCACGCGGACAAACAGCTATGCCATGAGCATGGGTGATGCTGTCGAGAACCTCACCAATGGTATTGGTGGGCAAGCGCGAGGAATCTTCGGACCCCGCCCTGGAAGCGTAACCTATCGGTTTCGTGACATAACGGACGGCACGAGCAATACGATCGCAATCAGCGAGCGGCTATGCCAACAGAAGACGGTTTATCGCGCACGAAGCCCCGGTCGCCGTCGGCGGCTCAAGAAGTCCAGCACGTACTGGGCGTCCATACGCGCGTAACTGGTCTGATCAACACGCCCTCACTATGCCAAGGCGTAACCGACGGCACGTACTTTATAGCTGGGTCGCAAATCCAATCACGCTTCGGCATTGCCTGGCAAGATGCTCAGCCCATGTACAACGCCTTCAATACCGTACTAGGCCCCAACGCTCCGGCATGTGCCGACGGTGGATCGTACGGCGACTCGACTCACCTGGTAATTCCACCGGCGAGTCGCCATACTGGCGGCGTCAACGCAGTATACGCTGATGGTTCGGTACACTTTGTTTCGCAGTCTATCGATACTGGCAATTTGAACGCACGCCAAACGATCAATGGCCGTTCAAAGTATGGCGTTTGGGGCGCGCTGGGCTCGAAGTCGGGCGGCGAAGTCTCACCTCCACCAGAGTGATGCACAGCCTGATCTCGGCTTATTCTTACGTATTAAATAACGCGACCTTGGGGCAACTCAAGGTCGCGTTTTTCATTGACCTGCCGAGCGCGCTGGCAGAACCTAAATCCACAATCCTGACGTTCTCACCAAACTCCAGACAGATTGTACGAACCTTTATCTGCCGGCTTGGAATACTTTCCACATCAGCAGCTCGGCACCGACACCCCGCACGCCACCCCCCCTATGCCGGGAATGCCAAGTATTCCATTTCTGTTATCTAAAGCAAAGCTAACCACGCTCAATATTCGCATTGAATTACGCGATCGTTATCTCTAGCCCAGCACGCGGACCTCTGGCGAGCAATTGCTTTCTACACATTAAGCTTCGTGCTGACAGCCGGTTCCTGCAGCACGGTTGCTTAAGGCATGTTAATGTTGGCACAGACTCCGCTGCGCGGCGATTACGGGGATTTGATTGACATAAAGCATTTCTAGATGGTAATCTACGACCTGTTTTCTACTCTCACTTGTCTCGTTTTCGAAAGGTATTTTATGGAGTCCGCTCGCTGTCGGCGACCAGGATTTACACTGGTCGAGCTTTTGGTGGTAATCGCCATCATTGGCATTCTCGTTGGTTTGCTCTTACCCGCTGTCCAGGCTGCCCGCGAGGCAGCTAGACGCATGCAGTGCTCAAACAATCTCAAGCAGTGGGGCCTGGCGCTTCATAACTATCACGACGCCCACCGCTCCTTCCCCTATCGCAGTGGCGGAACAAACGGAAGCTCGGGAGCTGGCCTGGCCAATTCGAACCGCGGTCGCTTGAGCGGCTGGATTCCTCTGCTCGCCTTCATCGAAGGCGGCAACCAATTCCAGCAGATTGCCGCCGGTGACGCGAACAATCCTCCGCAAGGTCCAAACTCCTGGGCTGGCTGGGCGCCATGGAACACTTCTCCTGGTGTAATTCGCTGCCCTTCCGATGATGGCTATGCGAATACCACGCGGACAAACAGCTATGCCATGAGCATGGGTGATGCTGTCGAGAACCTCACCAATGGTATTGGTGGGCAAGCGCGAGGAATCTTCGGCCCCCGCCCTGGAAATGTAACCTATCGGTTTCGTGACATAACAGACGGCACGAGCAATACGATCGCAATCAGCGAGCGTCTGTGCCAACAGAAGACGGCTTACCGTGGTCAAAACCCAGTCGCCGTCGGCGCAGAGGAAGTTCAGCACGTATTGGGCGTCCATACGCGAGTGACTGGCCTGATCAACACGCCCTCTTTATGCCAAGGTGTAACGGACGGCACGTACTTTATCGCTGGCTCGCAAATCCAATCACGCTTCGGCATTGCCTGGCAAGATGCTCAGCCCATGTACAACGCCTTCAATACCGTACTAGGTCCAAACGCCCCCGCTTGCGCTGACGGTGGATCGTACGGCGACTCGACTCACTTGGTAATTCCACCGGCGAGTCGCCATACTGGCGGCGTCAACGCAGTATACGCTGACGGTTCGGTACACTTCGTTTCGCAGTCTATCGATACCGGCAACTTGAACGCACGCCAAACCATCAATGGCCGTTCAAAGTATGGCGTTTGGGGCGCGCTGGGCTCCAAGTCGGGTGGCGAAGTTTCACCTCCGCCAGAGTGATACACAGCCTGATTCTCGGCTATATTAAGTATCAAGTAACGCGACCTTGGGGCAACTCAAGGTCGCGCTGCGTTTGGCAAGGACACATTTCTCAAAGTAGCAGGTACACTCGGTGCGTTGTGGTAGGAGAGTGGAACGCTGTGGAGGGATCGCGCTGGAGCGGACGGCACACGGAGTGTGCCTGCTACTTTCATTGTGCAAACGGCACGCGGAGTGTGCTTGCTACTTTGATTGTGCAAACGGCACACGGAGTGTGCCTGCTACTTTAACATTACTCTATTTCAATTGAATGAAAGTTTACCATGTCGATCAATCGCTTGTTTACTGGCTGCGCTCTAGTAGCCATCGTGGCTTTCCATGGATGCTCTTCGGACGATACACCCAAACGACAGCCCGTCACTGGGACGGTGACGCAGAACGGTAATCCCGTGGCAGGAGCAATTGTTGCGTTCACTCCTGATGCGGGCGGATTGCCGGCCTCGGGTACTACCGACGCCTCAGGCGTCTACAAATTGACGACGAAGGTCAGCGGCGACGGAGCGGTAGTCGGCAGCTACAAAATCACCATTGCCAAATACGATACGAAACTGCCTAAGCCTGAAGAGAACACAGAAGCAACCCCGGCCGCCGATCCGTACGACATCACCAACGAGTATCCCACTGGCTACGACGAAATGGAAGAATCGGAAATTGCCGCCTCAATCGCAAAGAACTTGCTGCCTGCAAAATACGCTGCTGCCGAAACTTCAGGCCTAACTGCAAACGTGGTAGAAGGAGAAAATACCTTCGATTTCAGCCTCTAGACAATGTGTCAAGTTACCGAAATTCTTGATCGCAGTCCGCATTGAGAAGTTCTTCGTTTAATTGATGCACGGTGCTAATCAGCCGCTGGCAAGCTAGCGGCTGATTTTTTGATCATGGGTTGAATGAGTATTGCCAGCACACGTCTGTATCCTTGCTTATAATCGATAGTATGAAACGTTGCCTCATACCTATCGCTGTGTTAAGTAACCTGCTGTGTTGGTCTTTAATTGCCTGCGCTGACGACCACGACAAGCTTCGTGAAGTCCAGTTTAGCCGCGATGTATTGCCGATCTTGTCGGATCGTTGCTTTCATTGCCATGGCCCCGATGCGCAACATCGGGAAGCCGATTTGCGACTAGATCTGCGGGAATCGACAGTCGACGACTTGTCCGTAGTAGTGCCAGGCAGTCCGGACAAGAGCGAATTGCTGACTCGGATCACGTCGCCTGATCCCGATCATCAAATGCCGCCGACGAATTCGCACCGCAAACCGCTTTCGACCGACGAGGTGCAGATTCTGCGGCAGTGGATCGCCGAGGGTGCCGTGTGGGGTAAACACTGGGCATTTGAGAAACCTGTACGGCCCACCGTTGAAGCAGGGCTCCATCCGATTGACGCTTTGATCCGCCAGCGATTGACGCAAGCTGGACTCACGCACTCGTCCGCTGCAGACCGGCGAACATTGATTCGCCGGGTCACACTGGATTTGATTGGGTTGCCTCCTTCGGTCGAAGAAGTTGAAGCGTTTCTGGCGGATGAATCTCCAGACGCCTATGAGAGGCTGCTAGATCGGCTCTTCGCGTCCGAGCACTACGGCGAACGCATGGCCTGGCCTTGGCTCGACGCCGCACGATATGCGGATACCAGTGGATTCCAGGGGGACCCTGAAAGGTCGATGTGGCCTTGGCGGGATTGGGTCGTCAAGGCTCTGAATGACAACATGCCATTCGATCAATTCACGATCGAACAACTTGCAGGTGATCTGCTTGAAAGTCCAACGCCAGAACAACGACTCGCAACCGGCTTCAATCGAAACCACATGCATAACGGCGAGGGCGGTCGGATCGCAGAGGAAACGCGGATTGAAAACGTATTTGATCGCACGGAAACAACAGGCACTGTGTGGCTCGGACTAACCCTTCAGTGTGCGCGCTGTCACGATCATAAATTCGATCCAACGTCGAACGAAGACTACTTTGCATTCTTCGACTTTTTTAATCAGACATCGGAGTCTGGACGCGGTGACGGGAGTCTGGCGGTTCCGCCATCGATGGATTACCTCGCTCAAGATCGCCGAGCCCAATTAGATGCGGCGGCCAAGCTGGCTGCGAGTCTCAAGTCGCAGTGGACGGCCGCGTCTGAGGAAGCAGATGCCGCCCAGGCAGCTTGGGAATCCCAACTCAGTGAAGTGCCAGAACCGATTTTTGTTCCCGCCTTAGTGAAGTCGGCAAGTTCTACTGGTGGCGCAACAATCACCGTCAACGAAGACGCCGTGATCCATGCAACTGGAGCGCGTCCTGAGAAAGACATTTACGAAATCATAGCCACTAGCAGTGTCTGGCCCATTACAGCGATTCGGCTAGAAGCTCTCGTGGATCCAGAATCACCGGCCAAGAGTACGGGAAGAGATGAAAACGGAAATTTTGTCCTCAGTGAATTTGAATTGTTCGTCGGTTCACCAGACGGGCAGCCAGGCGATCGATCTCAAATCCAATTTGCTTCGGCCAGCGCGACTCACGAACAGGGTGATCTACGAGTAGAAAAAGCCATCGACGGTAAGACTGATGCCGCCAATGGTTGGGCACCCGGCGCGCACACTCACAAGGAAGCAAGCCAGGCAACCTTTGTGATCGCAGACCCAAGTGTCTTCCAAGAAGACACAGCGCTGACATTTCGTCTGCGATTCGAATCGCAGCATACGCATCATACGCTCGCCAAATTTCGCTTGCTTGTAACCGCATCGAAGCAGCCGAATTCAGTGGATGCGTCTGTGAAAGACATTTTGGCGAAGCCTCGCGGCGAACGTAGCCCACAGGAGCAGACTCAACTACGCGAACATTTCCTGATCCATCACTGGCCGGAGTCAGCCAACTTGGTCCGACAATGGGAAACTGCGCAGGCGGAACTTCGCAAACTTGAAAACGCATCCAAACCGACCCGCGTGATGATCATGGACACGATTTCTGAGCCACGCGAAACGCTGATCTTAGTGAAGGGCGTCTACAACAACGCCACGGATCAGAAGGTCCAGGCCAACGTGCCTGGGATGCTCCCACCACTACCAGCTAAACCGGATGACGCGCGGTACACGCGACTAGATTTGGCTCATTGGCTCGTTTCTCCGGAAAACCCGCTGACCGCCCGTGTGGTTGTAAACCGCTATTGGCAGTTATTCTTCGGACGGGGACTCGTGTCGACACCCTCGGATTTTGGCTTGCAGGGTGCTCAGCCCACGCATCCAGACTTATTGGACTGGCTGGCTATTGAATTCATCGAGTCTGGTTGGGATGTCAAGCGGCTACATCGGCTGATCGTGACGAGTGACACCTATCGACAATCGGCGCACGCCACCAAGGAGATGCTTGAGCGGGATCCACAGAATGAGCTGTTAGCGCGGGCGACTCGCTATCGCATGCCTTCCTGGATGATTCGCGACGCGTCGCTAGCTGCTGCCGGACTGCTCCATGATAGACTTGGCGGTAAGCCCGTTAAATCTTATCAGCCAGACGGCATATGGGCCGAAGCCACCTTTGGAAAGATAAAGTACCAAGTGGACGAGGGTGAAAGTCTTTACCGGCGATCTATCTATTCTTTCTGGCGAAGAATTGTGGGGCCAACCGTGTTCTTCGATGCAGCCAAGCGACAGACCTGTGAGGTACAACCGAACCTTACGAACACGCCTCTTCATGCGTTGACAACGCTCAACGATGTTACCTTCGTCGAAGCGGCACGCGTCATGGCGGGCGACTGATTCACACACACCACTCACATCGTGAGCAGATCACCAATGCGTTTGAAACCTTGACCTCACGACAACCCAACCCACGCGAGCTGGCTTTATTGGAAACAAGGCTAGCGTCTGCAAGAGAGCACTTTGCCAATGCCCCGGAAGATGCAATAACGCTTGTCTCCGTGGGCCAGTCGCCTCGTGATGATACGATCGAGGTACATCACCATGCGGCCCTGACAACCATCGTCAACACATTGATGAACCTCGATGAATTCTTGGTGAAACCATGAATCCGCTTAACGAACATGCACGTCTACTGACCCGTCGACAGCTACTCGGACAGTCTGGGCTAGGGCTGGGAGCGGCCGCGTTGGGAATATTGGCGTCTGGTCATCCTCACGCGGCTCGAGCTTCCTCGCCAGATCCGACTGCGCCATCGCTCCCTCACTTTACTCCCCGAGCGAAGCGCGTGATTTACTTGTTTCACAACGGCGGTCCTTCTCACGTCGATTTGTTCGACCACAAACCGAAGCTCTCCGATCTAGAGGGAAAGGGGTTGCCAGCCGAGCTGACTGATGGCAAGCGATTCAGCACGATGACGTCTGGCCAGGAAAAAAACTTTCTGCCCGAGATTACAAAATTCGCGCAGCGCGGTGATTCCGGACGATGGATTGCCGAAAACTTCTTGCCACACACAGCAGAGATCGTCGATAAGTTGTGTTTTGTTTCCTCAATGCGAACGACACAGGTTAACCATGCACCAGCAATAACGTACTTCATGACTGGCTCGGAAATCCCCGGCAAACCAAGCATGGGATCTTGGTTAACCTACGGTCTGGGAAGCGAAACGGACGATTTGCCGGCCTTTACGGTCATGACTAGTCGTGACAAAGAAGCATCCTGTGGCCAGATTTTTTACGATTTCTATTGGGGCAATGGCTTCTTGCCCAGCAAATATCAGGGCGTCAAGTTTCGTGGCGCGGGCGATCCTGTACTCTACTTGTCGAACCCGGCTGGGATTAGTCGACAGCTGCGACGAAATCAACTGGATGATTTGGCGGCGCTAAATGAAATGCATATGGATCGACTAGGCGATCCGGAGATCGCCGCCAGAATCGCACAGTATGAGATGGCCTATAAGATGCAGGCCTCCGTTCCCGAACTGACGGATTTGTCGGACGAGCCGCAGCATGTGCTGGAGATGTATGGTCCGCAGGTCACCGTAAAGGGCAGCTATGCCTACAATTGCCTAATGGCGCGACGGCTAGCAGAACGCGGTTGCCGCTTCATTCAGTTGATGCACGCTGGGTGGGACCAGCATGCCAATCTGGATAAGCAGTTGATCATCCAGTGCGAAGACACAGACGCGCCCTCAGCGGCGCTCGTAAAAGACTTGGAGCAGCGCGGGTTGTTAGATGATACTTTGGTCATTTGGGGTGGTGAGTTTGGTAGAACGCCATTTCAACAACAACGCCCAAATTCGCCCCGCGGACGCGACCACCACCCTTATGCGTTCACGATTTGGATGGCGGGCGGAGGAATCCAACCTGGAATCACCTATGGCAAATCCGATGAGTTCGGATTCAACGTGGCAGAGAACCCTGTCGAAGTTCACGACTTGCAGGCAACCATCCTGCATCAACTAGGGATCGACCACGAGCGTTTTTCGTACCGATTCCAAGGCCTCGATCAACGGCTCACCGGTGTGGAAGCCGCACGCGTTATACGCGAAGTCATCGCGTAGATTGTCATTGCGTAGATTGTCATTCACAAGGGAGTATGCGATGACCACGAAAGTTCCAACATTCTTGATAGCGTTGTTCGTCGTTGGCTTTGGGCTCTCTGCCAGTTCTACCCCTGCGGCAGCTTGGGACGCCAGCGATGCCACCGAAGCACTTCGTACGGGGCAACAACTCGTCAAGGATCAGAATTGGAAAGAGGCGACCGACAGACTTCTTCTAGTACTCGAAAACGACGACGCGACTGGGGACGACGTTGTAGCGTCCTTGAAATCGCTCGATATCTGTCGGCGACAATTAGGGGCTGTAGATGCGACCGACCAGCAACTTGGCCTAGCAATAGAACATCATGGCAATGACTATCGCGTCTTAAGTGAGGCAGCGCGACAAATCGTCAACTCTTACCATTTTGGTGTCGTTGCCGATCAAGAATTTATACGCGGCTACGGCGGTCTTGACGGATCCGCTGGTACCCAAGTCGATGTGCAGCTTCAGGATTGGCTGCAAGCCGTGGGATGGTTGCGACGAGCAATTGCCGCGGCCGAAGCGGAGGGATTGCAAGCGACCAGTCAAGAAATTGGCAAGCTGTATCTGCAGTTCGCGGAAGTCTGGCTGGGCCAGCGTTCCAATCGCCGTGCATGGCAGTTGACCAGTCTGACCGACATCTCCCAAGAACTGGTTTACACCAACGTCGATCCAATTACGCACGCCCCACTTCGTGCCGCTCCTGTCGATCGTTCAGGGCAACCCATCTTGCACGCGTTACCCGAATCTTGGGAGCTCGCTCAGACCGACGGTGAACGATTGCGGTGGCTGCTCAAGCAAGCAGAGCAGTCGCCAGCCACCGCCTGGGAGGCCAGACTAAAATGGGCCCAGTTCTTGGAATCGCAGTTCTCGGTCAAGACCTTGCAGGCTTACGGCTGGGGGCGGCGACGGAGTAATAATAAACCAAGCGATCAATTTGCGTTGCATACTTTGGCAGAGAACGAGACGTTAGCGCAGTTGGCCAACGGCGTGCGCCGTTTTGAATTGCCCGACGAACATAACCCGATTCGCGTCTTTCAACAGATCTCAGCCGCCGATGCACCGCGCGGCTACCGATCGCCTCAGGCTACTGCCGCATATGCGTTGGTTGACATATTTCTTGACCGTCGGCAATACACGCAGGCAGAGAAACTACTGCGCGCGGCGTTAGACAAATTCGCTGATTTTCCGCAGGGGCAAAAGCGCAGAATTGCTCGACAGTATTGTCCAGCCGCGAGTGCAATTTGATCCCACTCAAGTGAAACTTGCTGGCGCACCAACCAGCTTGAGTGTTCTATTTCGCAACGCTACCCATCTTCGCTTCGCAGCTCATGCGGTTGACTTGGAAAAATTGCTGGGAGATGCCAAGCAAGACATACGCACGTTGGCTGGCAATCGTCAGCGTCAGACTGGTAGTTTGACTTCGCCCACGCTGTTCTTCAACAAAGAACGCGTGAACCAATACATCGCTGGTCAACCCACGAATTGGGAGCAAGCAGTCGTGGCGCGCGAGAATCATTGGGACAAACGTATCGACATCGAGACTCCGCTTACCAAAGCGGGTTTGTATGTTGTGGATGTCGTCGCATCTGGCAACGACGCGCAACACGAATCGCGATGTTTCGTTTGGCTACAAGACGCAGCGCTAATCCACAAATCGCTCGACGAGAAATCACTATTCGTCATGGTCGATGCGGCGAGCGGTCAACCCCTAGATGGCGGGACGCTAGAACTGTTTGGCTTCCGCTATATGGCTGATGCCAACGGCAGAAACAGGCAAGTGATCACGCACAGCCGCGCTGAAAAGTTTGACGCCGCCGGCCAAGCGATCGTCACGCTAGATAGTGACAACCAGTGGCTGAGCATCGCTCGCAGCAGGGATGGACGGTTAGCCTTTCTCGATTTTGGTCGTTTCTGGCAGAATCAATTCCACCAACAAGAGTATGGCGAATTGAAGGCCTATGGCGTCACCGATCGACCACTTTACCGGCCTGGCGAATCGGTCAAGGGTAAGCTATGGGCGGCCTACGCTACCTATGGCGATGAACCTGCCGCCAAGATTGCGAACAGTTCCTTAACTGTTAAGCTCCAAGATCCGCAGGGCAATACAGTCGCTGAGAAATTACTGCGCACCGACGAATATGGCGGTTGTGAATTTGAGTTCGAGCTGTCCGACGCTTCTCCATTGGGCTACTACTATGTGCAGAGTCATCGCAGCAACCAATTCGTGAGTACTTCGCTGCAGTTCCGCGTTGAAGAGTATCGCAAGCCAGAGTTTGAGGTCAATATCCTGGCCCCCAAGCGGCCAGTCGCTCTCGGAGAGACGATCGAAGCCCGCATACAAGCCAAATACTATTTTGGCGCCCCAGTGACCGACGCCGAAGTAACGGTCAAGGTCGAACGGTCCACCTTCAATGACTCGTATTACCCAAGCTTTCCGTATGACTGGTGTTACGGTCCCGGATATTGGTGGACGGCTTATGACTACCCGTGGTATCCAGGTTGGTCCGAGTGGCGCGGCTGTTCCATCCCAGGTCCACCAGGCGGTTTTGGGAGATTTGGTCGTGAACCCGCGGAACTCGTGCTCGAGCAGGAGCTCCAATTGGATGCTACCGGCGAAGCAGTGATCAGCATCGACACCGCGCTTGCCAAAGCAATCTATGGTGATGAGAACCACGAATACTCGATTTCCGTTGAAGTCCGAGACGCATCGCGGCGAACTATCACCGCCAATGGTAAAGTCATCGCGACTCGCGAGCCGTTCGAAGTTTATTCTTGGATTTCTCGCGGTTACTATCGCGTCGGTGACAAGATTGAAGCCCATTTCCTGGCTCGCATGTTAGACGACACTCCAGTCAAAGCGGAAGGTAAAGTCAATCTGCTGCGCATCGAATACACCGACGGGCAACCGATCGAACGCTTGATCGCTGAGTTCGAAGTGGCTACGGACGACGCGGGACAACTGACGCAAGTCATGCAGGCGCAACAAGCTGGTCAGTATCGCGTCCGCGCTAGCCTCAGCGACGAGCAAGGGCATCTAGTCGAAGGAGCCTATATTTTCACGGTTCGCGGCCAAGACATTGCCAGCGACGACTTTCGATTCGCCAACCTCGAGTTGACGCCAGACAAAGTGCATTATGCGCCAGGGGAAACCGTCAAGTTGCAAGTGGCTGCCAATCACGCGAACGCCGCTGTTTATCTCTTTATTCGCCCTGAAAATGGCGTCTACCACAAACCGCAGTTGGTACGACTCGCAAACAAATCAGCCGTGATCGACATCGACGTCTTGCCTGGCGACCAGCCCAACTTTTTCGTGGAAGCGTGCGTCGTGTATGGCGGCAAGCTGCATAACGTGCAACGCGAGATATTCGTGCCACCCGCTGATCGCGTTTTGAATATTGAAATGACAACCAACCAAGCGGAATACTTACCGGGCGCAGACGCGGATGTCGCAGTCACAGTCCAAGATCCCGCAGGCAAGCCTGTCGTCGGTTCATGCGTCATTGCCGCCTATGATCGTTCACTCGAGCAAATCGCAGGGGACTCCCTGCCTAGCGATATTCGCGAGTTCTTTTGGGGCTGGAAACGCAACCACCATATCAATACGCAAACCAACCTCAGCATGCGTGGAAACACGATCAACGTTGCCCAGCGAGTGCCGTATACATTCTTGGGTTCTTTTGGTCAATCGTTGGCGGATGATATGGATGTCATCGAAGGCCGTCGGCCTCTGATTGCCGATGCAGGTCTAGATCCAGTGGACATTCCTGCCCCTGGGCTAGGAGGCATGGGTGGCATGGCCGAGGGTGCCGACTTTTTTGCCATGGATGCGCAGGCAGTTCCAAGTCGAATGGCTTTCGCGATGGCAGGTCCGCAAGCCAAGGCGGCAGTGGCTGGTGGGGCACCCGCTGCCGCGCCAACCGTTCGTAAAGATTTCTCCGACACGGCGCTCTGGCTAGCGAAGATCGAAACAGACACAAGCGGACGGGCCCAAGCAAGATTCGTAATGCCCGATAGCCTGACCAGTTGGAAATTGGTCGCTTGGTCCGTTGGCAAAGGTACGCGGGTTGGATCGGCCAGTACCACCGCAGTAACCCGAAAACCACTCTTGGTGCGTTTGCAAACACCGCGGTTCTTGGTGGAACGCGATGAGGTTATCATGTCGGCCATCGTTCACAACGACTTACCCTCTACACAATCCGTTAAGGTTTCGTTGGAAATTGATGGCGAGACACAGTTGGAATTGCTCCCGACAACTCAAGCCATGCAAACGGTGTCCGTCAAAGCGTTTGAGCAAACCCGCGTGGACTGGCGTTGCCGCGCAGTGGCGGAAGGCACCGTTACCGTACGTACGATGGCGATCGCTGAATCCGCGTCTGACGCCATGCAATTGGAAGTGCCCATCGTGGTCAACGGCATCCTGAAAACCGATTCGTTCGCGGGCACCGTCCGCAGCGGCACAGCCGGCGCGAAAGTCCACTTGAAGATTCCCCAGCAGCGCCGTATCGAGCAATCTCAGTTGACGGTACGCCTTAGTCCCTCGCTGGCTGCATCGATGATGGATGCGTTGCCATACATGGCGACCTATCCCTACGGCTGCACAGAACAAACGCTCAATCGCTTTTTGCCGACTGTAATAACACAGCGTGTCTTGCAAGACATGCAAGTCGACTTGGCTAGACTTGCCGAGCAGCGCCGCAACAATTTGAATGCGCAGGAACTGGGTCCCCCGGCCGCCCGTCGCGCGGGCTGGAAAAAGTTTGATACCGAAGCGGTGTTTGACAAAGAACTGGTCGATGAGATGGTCACTGCCGGCATCACCAAACTTACCGGCATGCAACTCGGTGATGGTGGTTGGGGTTGGTTCAGCGGCGGCTACGAACGCAGTGGAGCCCACACGACAGCCACTGTGGTCCGCGGGCTGTTGATTGCTCAGCAAAACGACGTTGCCATTGTTCCGGATGTGCTGCAGCGTGGTATCGCTTGGCTGGAACAATACCAAGCCTTCGAATTGCAAAAGTTGCAGAATGCCGATGGCAAAGTGAATCCCTACAAAGAAGCGCCGGACAATATCGATGCGTTGGTATTTCACACTTTGATACTGGCTGATCGCGCTAATCCAGCCATGCAACAAATCCTCTTTGACCGCCGTCAAGACCTGAGCGTTTACGGTCTTAGCCTGTTGGCCTGGGCGACACATCGGCAAGGCAACGTCGAACAAACGAACATGCTAAAACGCAATCTCGAACAGTACTTGGTCGAGGACGAGGAGAACGAAACCGCCTTTCTGGACGACAACTCCGCTTGGTGGTACTGGTACGGTAGCGAAATCGAGGCCAACGCGATGTATTTGAAACTTCTAGCCGCGCAAGATCCCCAGGGGCGGGTGGCGCCGCGGTTAGTCAAATTTCTGCTTAACAACCGCAAGCACGCTACATATTGGAACAGCACGCGCGACACGGCTCTAGTGGTCGAAGCTTTCGCAGATTATATCCAAGCTACTGGTGAAACGCGTCCCAATATGAAGGCCGAAGTCTGGTTGGCTGGTAAACGTTTGGGGCAAGTCCAATTTACGCCAGAGAACTTGTTTGACACGCAGAACACGATTCAGATCAGTGGCAATGCCGTGCCAGCGGGGGCGGCGGACCTCGAAATTCGACGCACGGGCGAAGGCAACTTGTATTGGAATGCCTATGCCGCCAACTTTACTCTCGAGGAGGAGATCGAACCCGCAGGGCTCGAAGTCAAGATCGAGCGCCGCTACTATCTACTTAAGCCGCAGCAGAAAGATTTAACATTACCAGATGCTGTTGCCATCGCTAACAACCGTCAGCAGCGCACGATGGAGCGTATCGGCCTAGCGGATCTTCAGGCCGTGCCTAGCGGTGCGTTGGTCGAAGTGGAGTTGCTGATTCAAAGCAAGAATGACTACGAATATCTATTGATCGAAGATCGCAAGCCAGCCGGATTGGAAGCCGTTGAAACGCAGAGCGGCTACTTTTTTAGTGCCGGACTGCAGATCTACCGCGAACTGCGCGACCAGCATATCGGACTGTGCATCGAGCGGCTGCCGAAGGGTAACTACTCATTGCGTTACCAACTGCGCAGCGAGGCGCCCGGCACATTTACCGCGTTGCCCGCGACGATCGAAGGCATGTACGCGCCCGAATTGATTGGCAATTCCGCCGACTTTGACCTCCAGATCGTCGAGTAGACTGGAAAAAGTTCAGAAGATGTTAAGATGGTGCGTAGACCACGTAAGCTGAGTTCGCACCCTGAAAAAAATGTTAGCGATGAATACCTGTGGTTGAGGCCTGACGCCATGTCCACCAACTTGCGTTTAACGTTAGATGAATACGATCACATGGTCAATTGCGGCGCGTTTGATGCCGTGGACTCTAGAGTCGAATTGATACGTGGGGAGCTATGCGGCATGAACCCAGCTGGCCCTTTGCATGATGATTTGATTGGCTACTTACACGACTGGTCGGTTCGATCCACCCTGCGAGCGACCATCCACATCCATGGCCAGACTGGCATGAGTATACCTCAAGCGGACAGTCGCCCCGAGCCCGATGTGTTTTGGGTCAAAGCCAAACGGTATTTGACCGCGCATCCAACTGGGGGAGATACACTTCTGGCCATCGAAGTCTCCGAATCTAGCTTACGGTCTGACCGGACTACCAAAGCCGACCTTTATGCGGAGGCTGGCGTGCAGGAATACTGGGTGGTCGACGTCGGCGGGAAGTGCATTTACGTCATGCGTGAAGCCACCGACGGCCATTACGTCTGGCAACGCACAGCGAGAATCGGCGAAGAATTGTCTCCACTTGCTGAACCCACAGCCGTCTTGAATATCGCCGACCTCTTTGGCGAGTGTTCGACCTAGCATCGTGGAACAATCCGGGTGCCGGGCCCCACAGAAGTAGCTCATTCTAGCGTCAGTGAGGTTGGTGAGATCAGCTTGCATGCGGACGGCACACAGACTGTGCCTACAACCTTTTTGACGGTCAGGCCCATTGCGCGGGAGGGTGAGATACCATATCGTGATGGCGTTCAGCGAGAAGGGTCCTTTTTCACCTGCTAATTTTCAACCCTTAGCTTCGTCGATCTCTTGTTGCATAGCGCGATACTGACGGAGACAGTCCTCGATCGATGCGCGGAGTTGATCGAGCTGCACCTTGCTGCCAGCGGTTGATTCTAGAACGGGTCGCAGTCCATCGTAGAGAAGTTGAAACTGACTGCGCACCAAGTCGGTCATGACGCGCGGCACGGAATGTTGGACGAGTACTTTCTGCTCGGGAAGTTCATGGCTAGCGCGTTGGATATGTTGGGTGCCCGTGGAAATAGCTTCGGTCAGATGTCCACCAACGGCATTCAAGCTTGCCGTCAAGTGCGACAGGCCTTCTTGCAATGCTACGACTTGATCGTTGCTATGATTGGCGGCGATCGCTTGCGAAAGTGTGCGGCGAATCGACTCCAGGCCATCGCGCAGGCCTGCAATGGTCCGCAAGACTTGCGCCGTGCTATCCTCGCCTTCGATACCTTGCATTCGCACGCTTTCCACATACGCATACTTGATATTGTTCCAACGTTCGGCTTCCTCTGGCGTCAAGACGTTCATCAATTCTTTGAATTTCAGCAGGTTGGATTCACCATCGCGGGTTAGTGTCTGGGCGTCTTGCTCGTAATTCGACATGATCAGAGATTGCAGTTCTTGATCATTCATCAGTGGCACGACGCGTTCAGCGATGCGGTTCATATTGCGATAACTGCCTTGCAATTTGAACGGTGGTTCGGTGCGATAGGAATCGGCTTGGGCGGCCGAGCGGATGTAGGTACGATTGACACGCAACACGATGTCACGCACGCGGCTGAGCTTCTTCAACACAGCGATCATGTCGGCCAGTTGGTCTGACGAGAGATTGGATTCCAGTTCAAGGCCTTCCGTCGATCCACGTTCGGCGGCATAGATGACAGCTCGTTGATCTTGGCTGCTAGCTCGTGCCAACGGCTGCAGCGACTGATTGCTCGTCAAACAGTTCTCGATGTAGCTAGATTCAAATGCCTCGCGTGAGTCACCGATGATTTCTCCCAAGTTGTAAACATCTGCCCGGTTAGCCAGCATGTCCGGAATTTGAAATCGCTCGCCGCTTTCCGTGTATGGATTGCCCGCCATCACCACAGCTACTTTGCGACCGCGAAGATCGTAAGTCTTGGGTTGTCCATTCCACACACCTTCGATTCGCCGTGTCGCGTCGCAAAGCGGGATAAATTTTTGTAACAGCTCAGGATTGCAGTGCTGGATATCGTCGAGGTAGAGCATGACGTTGTCGCCCATCTCGAGGCCCATGTTTATGCGTTTTACTTCTTCTCGGGCGGATGCGTTCGTCGCTTCCGCAGGGTCGAGTGACGTCACATTGTGTCCCAGCGCGGGCCCGTTGACTTTTACAAATACCAAGCCCAGGCGATTGGCAATGTACTCCATCAATGTCGTTTTGCCGTAACCAGGTGGACTGATTAGCAATAGCAGGCCCATGCGATCGCTTCGTTTACCTTCACCGGAAGCGCCAATCTGCTTGGCTAGGTTATCACCGGTCAGGGGAAGGTAGACTTCGTCCAGCAGTTTATTTCGCACGAAGCTCGTCAGCACTTTGGGCTTGAACTCACTGGTCTTCAATTGCTGGTCAGCGGCGATCAACAATCGGTGTTTGGTATCGCGCAGCGCAGCGAAACGCGGCAGAGTTTCGCAACTGTAACGACCTAGCCTTTCTAAGAACTCATGAAAATGAACCCGCAGCGAACCACCCGAGATTCGCGGATGGTCACCAGCCAATCCGGCGACATCATGTGCGACAGGCACGGCGGCTCCCGGACGCACCGGCTGATCGGGTTGAATCAGCAATGCGGCAATTTCGTGACGGTAGTTCGTTAGCGGATCGACCTCATCTTCGGCGTGTTCTGCCGCATTGCGTAAGTAGCCATCAACAGCGTCCAGAGCCAAGGTCCAAGCTGCCAAAGGGCGATCGATATTGTACGCAATGGAATCATGTAAACGGCTTCTCTCGTCGCTCGGCAAATGTTTTTGCAAATGCGACAATGTCTGCACCGCAGGCGGGCTGACCGTCCTCCGCTCAGCATCTGACTGCAATTGCGCAAAGAGAAATTCCGCAGAAACAGCCACCGCTGCTTCGTCCAGCAGACCGCGACTAAATCTAGAAAGCACACTGCTCAGCTGTTGGACGTACGCTGCACTGGCAATCGTTCGTGGTAGGACGCTCGACACCGTGGCGAACCCCTTCAGCCAGCGCTCCAGTTTCTCGCGGCGCGCGGTGGGAACCAATTGGCGCCACACGAACCACGCGCGGCTGCGAATTTCTGGGGAAAAGCGTAGTAGCCCCAGTTTGTGATTGGTATCCAACAGCACTTGTAGCAACTTGGCTGCGTCGCGATCATGCACGCCACGCGAGTAACCTTCGTCATGCCGTTGCTGCATGGCGGCCCGCACAAATTCGATCTGCTCGTCGGGTTCTAGACTAAGGTACTGAGTTGCGGTTTGGGAGACGTCTAAGCTCGCATTGGCAATTTGTGTGGTAATTTCCTTGAAGAGGTTGTAAGCCAAGAATTCAGCCCGATAAACTTCTTCGGACTCGCTGGGCAATAGCTGCTGCCAAAGATCACGCGATTGCTCAAGCGCAGGATCAGACATCCTCTGGAAGAACTGAGTGCCCGTCAGATGGACCTGCAGTTCACCGTCACGAACCACCGAAGTCAATTCAACGGGTTGGCGATTGACGCTAAACTGGTGTCGTCCCAGCTTGATCGCCCCATCGTCGCCGACATACAGCTCGTTGCGATCGCGTAACTGCCGCATCGAATCATCGGCAAGTGCTCGCAAGCGGCTGTGCAAATCCTCCATCCGCACGGTATCACCAAGATCCTGCAGTTGATCGGCGATCTGTCGAACTTTATCAACCATCGGATCGGATGCAAAGTAGGATCGCAAGGCGTCTGCATCCTTGATACGCGACGTCCGCGAATTGATACCTTGCAGAATACGATCTGCGGCAGATCCAAGTGACTCGGCGCGTCGTGACCGAACCTCGACCAAGTTTTGTCGTCGCGCTTCGAAAGCTTCGTATAGCGACTCTCGCTTTTCAGTCAGCCGCATCAATAGTTCGTCGAATTCCGCAAAGCGACCTTCGAGTTCTTCGAGCTGCAGCATAATCCGGGTAAGTGCTTCGTCGACTTTCTCAGGGGTATCGGCCGTTTCCATGGCTCCCGCCGCGGCCTGATCAAGTAGTTTCGATTGCGACGCAAAATCCGCTTCCATTTCGCCGGAGAGCAGGTCGCGAACGTGGGCTTTTAGCCCCGAACGCACGCGATTCAATTCGGCCAACAGATCACCGGTGCGATCGACGATGGCTGTCCGCTGCGTTAAGTCTTCGATTCTTAGCTGGGAAATGGTCTCGATCAGCAGCTCCAGGTCCTCGCCAATTTTGGCCAAGTGTTCCTGCTGCTTGCGTCCGTCGGCGGCGGTAGTCACATTGGGAACACTCTGTTCCGCCGCTTCGATTCGCTGTCGATAGGGCTCTAGGGACTTGGGCGTAAGCAGGAACTGCACACACCGATATCCGAGGCGCTCAGCCGCTTCGGCAAGCTGCTTTTCCAAGTCGACTACCAAAGCTTCGTCGACGTAGCGGCGTTCGCGTAGTCCGATCGCATGGCCGCGTTGCTCGCGCAGGCTAGCGAGCTTTTCGACAAACTGATCTACCGAGTCAAAAGCTGCTCGACCAATTGCTTTAATCAGCTCGGCGGTAGCCGATTGAACGGAGGCTGTGGCAGATTCCGTTTCGCGGCGGACGCGGACAACTTTGTCAAATTCTTCCACCGCCGCAGCGGCGGCATCACGAATCTTCACAAGCGGCTCGTTCAGCCGCATCGTCTCTTCGCGGTCGAGCCAGAAATAGCTGTCAAGCACATCGGTCGAACGCTTGACTAAATCCATGTAGAGTTCGTCGTAGGAATCATCCTTGTCAATCAATTGCAGCAGCTCTTGGCATTCCGCCATGCCGCGTACCAACTCGCGATTGCCGATCTTGTACAGCATCGAATCGGTAGCCACTTCGACGCGGTAGTTCGGCCCAACAAAGGGCGTTTGCCACAATTGCAAGGCGTGGTGCTTCTGCGGATGCTCTTGACCTCTGAATGTAGTCAGCTTGCCGTCCTCGAAGAACGCTTGCCCATGGCATACCAGCGGTGTATCCACTTGTTGGCGAATCAGGTTGTAACGCAAGTGCAGGTAGGTTCCCGACTCCAGGTCGGTAAACAGATAAAGAAAGTCCTCGCCGTTGGGTGCGGCAACCGTTCGCTCATACAAGAGATCCTGCAGACCATGGTCGAACAGTTTGTGCGAACCCGTCTGCAAGAACATTCCACCGGGAAAAATGATGCCATGGTCGTCCGGCAGCAATACGCAAGACTTGGCAATCGCATCCAATCGCGTAACTTGCTGGCGTTTTGTGCTGTAGACGAAGTAGCGAAAATCCTTTTCAAGGTACGGCTTCATCTTGAGCAGAATCAGGTTGCCGAGCACGCAATAGTAGATTTCTGCGTCATCCAGCGTTTGATCGGCGTTATCTACCGGTTCACTATAGATCCCGCTCCCATCCTCGGTATTGTCTTCGACCTTGATTGTCAGATCGCCGCCAACGCATTCGACAAACACCACATCTTGAATAGAGATATGTGGATGCAGTCCACTACGATGTTGTTCGCGTGTAGCTCGCGTCCAGCGGAACGCATGCTGCTCCGGAAACCGCACTTCTTGATCGCTACGATTGTCGACATAGCGCAGCGTCTTTCCCTCGAGCGACCATTTGAACGCTTTGACGTCTTGCGGAGTCTTACCGACTTGAAACACAAAATAGACGTGCGGTCCGGAAGTAAAAAACCGAGAGAAAATCGTGTGCTTGTAGTAGCGATACAGTTCTTCGTAGTCGCGCCGAAACTGCGCATTAAAGATCTCATCGAGCGATACAGGATGGGCGATTTCGTCCTCGAGTCGATACAGACTGAAGACATCTTCGCAGCGTATCTCTGTCTTCAGACCAAACTGGACATTATACCCCAGCAATAGCTGATCGCCGATGGCCAGCAGGTCACGCGGGACGCAGTTGTGGTCGGTAGAGACATGGGCGGTAGCACCCAGCTTGGTTTCGATGGTGCCAAACACTGCCGCGCGGGCCACATTGAGTTGTTCAAAGCGTCCGCGCAGATCGTCCGCTGCCTCACGTAAGCGATTGCGAAGAATTTCGTAGGTGCCAGTCGCCAGCGATTCAGTCATGAGAAACAATCAAGGCCTTCGTGGATTGCATTGGGATAGCCTGTCGAGCCCTCGCTGGAACATCCGCTCCGGTACGTTCGGTACGCAGATGTTTCCAGGCAAGGGCCGATTCAAGAGCTTAGCGGAGCTACTTTTTCTTAGCACTCGTTTCTCCCAAGAGCTTGGCGATTGGCTGATCTGCCAAGTTCAATGAGCCAGCGATCCCGAGCATGTTGACCAGTTGATTACGCAAACTGTCGGTGGTGCCGCCGACAGACAGCAGTTGGGCGACCAAGGCAGCCACGCTCAAATCTTTAATTTCGCTGGTGCTTAGACTGAATTGATCTAGCAAGCGGGATAGGCTTTCTTTGAAATGCTCTGGGTCGCCACTGAAGAACGTATTCTTGACATCTGTGGCCACACGTGAGTTGTAAACGAAGCGGTCGATAGCCTTTCCACCTTTAACGGCCGACGAGATCTGGTTGAAGAACTCACCATCACCTCCCACAATGTCAATCTTAGCGGACTTGAGAGCTTCACCCAACACGCTAGCTTGTTGTCCAGCGATCGCTTTCTGTGCGTCGATGGCGGCAATCTCGATAGCCTTCTCTTTGTCCAGTTTGAGCTTGAACTCTTCGTGTTCTTTGCCAACACCATCGAGCTCTTTCATTGCAGCAGCCTTCTCGCTGATACCACCAGCTTCGCTCAAATACTTCTCCTTGAGCACCTTGGCTTCCGCCATGCCTTGCTTTTCAATTGCAGCAGCCTTGGCTTCCAAGACATGAGCTTCGGCGAGGCCTTCAGCTGCAAAGTCGGCTGCGTTGGCTTCGGCGAGCATTTTGGTCGCGGAGCTCTTCTTTTCTGCGCGGTCTCGATCCGCCTCAGCTTCGACCCGCACTTGTTCAGCCAATAGCTCCGCCGATTTGCGCGAGGCTTCAGCAGCTTTGACTTGCTTGACCATGGCCTGTTCCGCGGC
Source organism: Pirellulaceae bacterium (assembly GCA_041398985.1). Lineage (GTDB taxonomy): Bacteria > Planctomycetota > Planctomycetia > Pirellulales > Pirellulaceae > Aureliella. Next base: position 347,247 of record JAWKTR010000008.1, on the reverse strand, counting down.
CATTTCTGCCGCGGTAACCTCGACTTTTTTCTTCCGATCGGCCGCGGCAAATTCCTCAGTATCTTTGATCCGTTCTTTTTCCTCGACGACAGCTCGCTCGACCATCACGCGTTCGCGAATCTCTTCTTGGATGTTGCGACGTTCGGTTTCAATTGCCTTCTCTTTTTCGACTTCGGCGACGCCAACCAGCCTTAGGCGCTCGGTAGCTTCCAAAGTGCGATCCCGTTCAACGCGTTCAAGTTCGACAGCGTCAGTACGCTCTTTGTTGCGTTGGGCGACCAGAATTTGGCGGTTCTTATTTTCTTCGGCGATTCCAAGCTCTTCGTCGGTAGCGATCCGCGCTCGTTCGGATTCGAGTCGTTGCTCTTCGCAGACCTTTTGGGCCGCAGCATGTTCGCGAGCCTCAATTTCAGCAATTTCGCGTTTTTGCTTCTCGGAGGCCGAGACGCGCTGACGCTCAAGTTCAAACAACGCCTCGGCAGCTTCGACGTCCTGCTTCTTCAGTGTTTTCTCACGTTCACGCGTAAAGTGGTTTTCTTTGATCTTCTCCTGAGAAGTCAATTCTGTGATCTTCTTTATACCCTCAGCGTCCAGGATATTATTCGGATTCAGCAGTTCGAGCCGTGTTTGCTCCAGGTAATCGATGGCCGCATCATCCAGTCGATAGCCGTTGAGGTCGGTTCCAATGACTTTGAGAATCTGTTCCTTAAATTGTTCGCGTTTGTCGTACAGTTCCACGAACTCGAACTGTTTGCCGACTGTCTTTAACGCTTCCGAGAACTTAGCGTCGAACAACTCCCGCATCGTCTCGATTTGGCTGGCTCGTTTGCAACCAATCGACTGAGCCACTTCGCGCATTTCTTCTTGCGTCTTGTCGATGCGAATAAAGAATGCGACCTTAATGTCCGCGCGAATGTTGTCTTTGCAGATTAGCCCCTCGGCGCCCTCCCGAGCAATTTCAAAACTCTTAACCGTCAAATCCATTTTTTCGGCTGAGTGCAATACGGGAATGACGACGATGCCGCTGGCGGTGACCACCTGCATGCCGCCGATCCCAGTCCGCACTATTGCTTCGTCGGGGCCAACCTTGCGATAGAACTGACTGGCTAAAGCCAACAAGCCTATGACGATGGCAAACAAGGCACCGATAGCAATCGCCACGATCACCAGCGTTTGATTCAACTGTGCTACCAGCACGGTCGACTCGACCAAAGAAGTAAGACTGAGCATTCCAAAATTCATGTTAGTCCCGTTGATAAAAAGAGCTTCATGGGTGTCGCCGCCACTGCAGTGGCTATTCCGTGGTCGTTTCCGTCCCAGTTGGAGAGACGATGTACACACGCCGTTTGGCATCGTAATGCGTAATCCACACCGTGGTGCCCTGCACTAAATGCGGGCCGTCGGTTCGTACATTGAGCAACAAAGGCGAACCATCCGTCTTGAATTTGACTTGCCCAAATTCCGGCGTGGCTTCGAGTGAACTGATTTGGCACTCTTTGCCAACGATTGCCGCCGCGCTAATTCGCTCGACGACAAACCATTTGCCCATGGGGTTGGTTACTAGTTTCGTTAGTACGATGCCAATTGCTAGGTTTTTCGCAACAAGAACACTCGACCATATCCAACCGGGGGGGGCGAAGAAGTGTGCATCCACCAGCACCCACAGCAACGCGGAGGTGAGCCACCAGATTACTGCGAAAATCCCCAGCCACATCACCAGTGGCACATTGGCGATATTGAGCCATTTGGCCGCCAGTAGTCCCAGCCCATCCGTCGGGCCACTCCCTGAATTCATGTCGACATCGAAATCCACATCGGCATCGACGTTAATGTCGGCACCTGGCAAGTCGAGATCGACTGCCCCAAGCATCGCCATCAAGCTCCACACCAGCATGAAACACAAAAGCGCACTAGCAGGCAGGACAGGACCAGAAAACAGTGTATTCAGCAATTCCATATCACCAACACTTCGAAAAAATCGCCGACCGCAACACTTAGCACGCAGGAATTCCAACGCTCAGGCAGGCTCTGGCTCATTGTTACAGGCTAATTGCGGATCCGCTTAGGGCGCAGCCAAATACGTATTTTCAAGAGAAAATGGTAAGCGTTTACGATGTATCGGCTTATGTGACAGGGTCGGGAGTCTTTTCAGCCTATACCGCTTAACCCATTGGCAACCCCATGTTCCTATCAGCGGCACCTCATCGGTGGCGGAGCTGCTGAAAAGAATCCCCACCCTTTCACATCCAGCCTGTCCCCGGCTGGATTGCGGCCGATCCTCGCGCATACTCGGGAGCGAGACGGTGCGTGAGTTTACGAGTCTTCTGTTACAATGTCTTATTAACCAGCGGTTTTTCCATCAACAGATCAAGCGAACTATGGGCTTTTGGGACACTTTCAAGATCGTGCTACGAGCACTGCTGAAGAACAAGATGCGAGCAGCGCTGACCGTACTGGGCGTCGTCATCGGTATCGCAGCGGTCACAACAATGGTTTCGATTGGACAAAGTGCCAGCGCGCTGGTTCAAGGGCAATTTGAAGCCTTGGGAACCAACGTGATCATTGTCTTCCCCGAATTTCAAAGCAAAGGCGGCGTGCGTTCGGGTGCCATGGTAACTTTGACGGCAGATGATTCAGATGCCATTGGCACAGATTGCCCCGCCGTATTGGCCGCTTCACCAATTGTGGGCGCGGCGGGGCAAGTGATCCACGGGAGCGCGAATTGGAACCCAGCGGAAATGCAAGGCGTCGGAGCGGACTATTTGGTTGTCCGCAACTGGCGATTGGACGCCGGCGGTTTCTTTACTCGCGACGAAATCGACTCAGGAGCCAAGGTCTGTGTTATTGGACACACATTGGTCGCCAAACTGTTTCAGACGACCAATCCGCTGGGGGCTACGTTGCGAGTGCGCAATATTCCCTTTCGGGTAATCGGCGTGCTAGAAAAAAAAGGGGCCAACATGGTTGGGTCCGATCAAGACGACGTGATGCTCATGCCCTACACGACGGTGCGAACTCAATTATCGGGTTCCAGCTTTAACAACGTGGGAGCGATTATGGTCTCTGCTGTTTCGCCCCAACGCATGGATGATGCCACACGCGAGATTGAGCAACTGCTCTATGAAAAGCACCGCATTGCCCCAGGGCAACAAGCCGATTTTCGCGTGCAAAACACCACGGAAATTGCCGCAACCTTGGGCATTATCACTGGCACACTGACACTTATGTTGTCTGCGATTGCGGGTATTTCTCTGTTGGTTGGTGGGGTGGGTATCATGAATATCATGCTCGTATCAGTTACCGAGCGGACGCGTGAGATTGGCATCCGCATGGCGATCGGCGCGCGAGGCAAAGATATCTTGCGCCAATTCTTACTGGAGTCCATTGTGCTCTCCTCCATTGGCGGTTTCATTGGCGTGCTACTGGGCACTGCCGCCTCGGCTGGCGCTACCATGGCCATTAATGCATTTAGCGAAGGTAGCGATTGGCCGATTGTAATCTCGCTACCCGCTGCCGCCGTGGCGATGATTTTTGCCGCTGCGGTCGGCATCTTCTTTGGCTTTTACCCCGCGCGGCGCGCCAGTCGGCTAGACCCGATCGACGCCCTACGCTACGAGTAGGACACCGCCCGCATGGCCTTGATTGAACTTCGCGACGTTCGCCGCGTCTATGACTTGGGAGAAGTCGAAGTGCACGCCCTGCGCAGCGTCACACTTGATATTGAGCGCGGCGAGTACGTGGCTTTGATTGGCCCAAGCGGTTCAGGCAAATCGACGCTGATGAATACGCTGGGATGTTTGGATCGCCCCACGCACGGCAGTTTCTTGCTGGACGGCATTGAGATCGTCAGCATGAATCGTGATGAGCGAGCACGTATTCGCAATCGTCAATTGGGATTCGTGTTTCAAAATTTCAATCTGCTCAATCGCACCTCGGCGGTGGAAAACGTCGAATTGCCCTTGATGTATGCGCGGGGCTATAGCAGCCGCAAACGTAGAGCCAAAGCGATCGAGATGCTCGAAAAAGTCGGTTTGGGTGACCGACTACACCACCATACCAGCCAGCTCTCGGGCGGGCAGCAACAACGCGTCGCCATCGCGCGGGCATTAGTCAACAGCCCGTCCATTCTGATGGGCGATGAACCAACGGGCAATCTAGACACCAAGACTAGCCGCGAAGTCATCGCGCTCTTCCGACAGTTGAATGAAGAGCAGAATTTGACGGTCATTCTCGTAACCCACGATCCCGCTGTTGCGAAAAACGCTAAACGCATTATCGTGCTACGCGATGGCGAAGTCGTCGAAGACACGCGGGATTTTCAACGAGCCTTGGATGTACTCAACCAAGAGCCTGAGTTCGCTGAATAATGATTCATGAACGATAGTATGATGTAAGAGGAGGTTGGCAATGCGACTGGATGGTCGAACGGCGATGATTACGGGGGGGACACAGGGAGTTGGCGCAGCGATCGCCTTGCGCTTGGCTCAAGCCGGTTGCCAGCTAATCATCCATGGCCTACGGGAAGATGAACTGAGTCGACAAACGTTGGCGGCCTGCCGAGAGTGCGGGATAGTCGCAGAGTGCGTGTTTGGCGACTTGTCGCTCGATGTTGAGCGATCGATCCCCGCCTTAATGAAACAAGTTGATGCGTTTGGTCACGACGTGTCGGTACTGATCAACAATGCGGGCACCTACTGCGACAAACCGTTTCTGGAAATGGACTGGAATACGTATCAACGCACGATGCATCTCAATGTGGCGGCTGGCTACTTCTTGACGCAGGCCTTCGCGCGACGTTGGGTAGCCAACGGGATCGCAGGACGCGTTTTGTTTACTGGATCGATCAATGGCGACCTGGCAGAGCCCACACACACCGCCTACGACGCCAGCAAAGGCGCGTTGCGCACGCTGGTCCGCAGCCTGTGTGTTTCTTTAGCGCCTCACAACATTCGCGTTAACGCTATGGCCCCAGGCTTGGTTGTAACACCACTGACGGCTCCCGCGCTAGACACAGACGCGTTGGCCTGGATGAAGCTGCATACGCCTAATGGGCAAGTCCCAGGTCCAGAGGCCTGCGCTGCCGCAGCCTTGTTTCTACTCAGCGACGAAGCTCAACACATTCACGGTCAAACGTTGCTGGTCGATGGTGGTATGAGTGTCTGGCAGCAGCCCGATCTACCTGAATCACTCCGGGGCTGTCTCGGCACGTCCCAAAACCGCTAGCAAAGCGACAACCGCAAGTGCTCCAGCCGCGGTACTAGTTTAAGCTTCCGGAAAGTAAGAGACCATCGATTTCCGCTTCGGCCACACGGAGTTGCTCCAAGGCGTCGATGTAGGCCAAGCGGATTTGCGTATAGGTGCGTTGGGTTTGCAGCAGCGAATCAAAATTGACCTCCCCCATTTCATACGTCTTCCTCACGAGCTTGATCGTCTCTTCCGCTTTGGGCATGATGCGATCGCGATAGCTCTCGACGCGTTGTTTGGCGGAATTAAATCGTTCAAAGACAGGTGCCAGGCGCGAACCGAATGCGAATCGAAGGCGTTGCATGTCTTCGTTGGCCGCCGTCAGTTGATAACGAGCTTCTTGGATAGCGCCACGGTTCTTGTCCCAAACTGGCAGTGGCACGGATACTGCCAGACCAGCATCGGCATCTCCGTTGATTCCGTTGTCTCGCCAGTTCAAAAGCCCATCGATCTGCACGTCTGGTAACGGTTCGATCTGTTGCCGACGCAAATTGCAGCGAGCCCGCTCGATGGCGGCCTCCAACGCTGCCATCTCAGGACTCTGCGTTTGCAAGATCGCGAGCACGGAATCGAAGTCCACCGATTGAGGAGCTGCAAATAGGTCTCCAGCCAAAGCCGCAGACGGCAGACCAGGTTGGCCCGTTACAGCTTGCAACTCGCGCCAGGCAGCGATATGTCTCAATTCAGCATCACGCAGTGCCACCTGCGCATTTTCAACCTCGACTTCCGCTCGTAAGACGTCCGTTCGCGCGACTTCCATTGCGGCGAATAGTTGTTGAGCGATCGTCAATGCCTGTTCATCGATCTCCAGCAATTCTCGCGTCACGTCGATCTGACGTTGAGCTCGAAGTGTGCGTATGTAAGCCAAGTTGACATCCGTTAGAACTCGCCTGCGGACCTTCAAATACTCCTGTTCAAGTCGCTGAACCTCGTGCAGCTCAATGGAACGATTCAAATTCCGTTTCTCTGATCGGATAATCTTCTGCCCCAGGGATATTCCATACTGCTCCGCGCGCCCGCCACTGGCCAATTGCTGGAAATCGATGCCGACACTGGGATTGGCCTGCAGTCCGACTTGATACGCTCGCCCTCGCGCGGCTTGGATCAACGCGGCAGCGCTGCACATGCTAGGGTTGTGTTGCAAGGCTAGCGATTGCAACTGTTCAAGCGTTAGTCCTGCGGGTTGCAGAGGTTCATCCAGTGGTGGTTTAACATCGCTGCCGCTGTCTGCCGACCCTGTCGCTTCGCCATTCGATTTGGGGGTGTTGCCAGTGTCCTGCAATAGTTCGAAATCGCTACTTTCAGAAACGATGCTACCTGGACCCTGGATACTCGGCGGTTGGCCATACGTCGGATCAACGAGAACCACTGCCAGACAGGAGAGGAGGGTGAACGAGTGTGTGGGTTGCCACAGTTGCATGGATTGAGTTCCATTCCAAAATCGGAATATACGGGTCCGTCGCCAAATATGGCGCGAGCAGAACCTTAATCCATGGATCGACCTCTTCAGCTCGGTCGATAATTTTATTCAGCATTCGCACCATGCGCTGCGACTCGTTTAGCCCATACGATCGGCAAGGTTTAACAGGCCCACCCGTCGAACCGCGCCGTAAGCCGTTCGTAACGCATGCTAGACGAGGCGCATCGATTCTATTTTTTGCATGAATTTTATTGTGCCGACGGAAATAGGCGTTCGCGAAGAAACGCATAGGCCAAGGCTTGCATGTAGGCACGTTGCTTATTATTCGCAGCCCCACCGTGACCACCTTCGATGTTCTCGTAATAGCTAACATCGTGTCCCTGCGATTCCATCAATGCCATCATTTTGCGCGCATGTCCAGGATGCACGCGGTCGTCGCGGGTCGATGTCGTAAACAGAACAGCAGGGTAATTGGTAGTGGGCTTGATGTTCTGATAGGGTGAATAAGTCCGAATAAACTCCCACTCGCCAAGCGAATCGGGGTCGCCATACTCGGCCATCCAGCTTGCACCCGCTAACAGCAAATGGCAGCAGCATGTCAACAAGGGTACTTGGCATACGGCAGCGGCTAAACAAGTCTGGGTACAGAGCGATCATGTTGCCAACTAACAAACCACCGTTCGAACCGCCTTGGATTCCAAATGGTCTTTGCTGGTTACACCACGTGCAACCAAGTCCTCCGCCACAGCGGCGAAATCTTCATAAGCCCGCAAACGATTCTGCTTCAAGGCAGATTGGTGCCAACGTGGGCCGTACTCTCCGCCACCACGGATATTAGCGACAACGTACACGCCACCTTGGCTCGTCCAAGCGCGTCCGACGCTGGCGTTGTAACCCGGTGTCAACGATATCTCGAATCCTCCGTAGCCATACAAGAGCGTGGGGTTGGTGCCATCGAGCTTGAGATCTTGCCGTGCAACCATGAAGTATGGAACGCGCGTGCCGTCGCGGCTGGTTGCGAAGTGCTGCGCGACTTCAAGTCCTTCCGAATCAAATTGTGGCGTAAGCTGTTTCAGCGTTTCAGGGTGTTCACCGATTTCGCCGTAGTACAGAGTTGTTGGCGTCAAATAATCGCTGGAAGTCATCCAATACGCGTTAGACTCATCGGCATCAACGGCGCTCACTCCCACAGTTCCAATCGCAGCGCTCAAGCAGCGGCTGACGAGCCCAACCGGAATCGGTGGGTGTCAACACGTAGATTCGATTCTTGACATCTTCTAAGACGTTTACGAGCAGATGATCCTTGGTCGGTACAAAACTCGCCAACGAAGTATTGTCCGTCGGTTCGAAAGCGACGTCGAAGGCCCGTTTGCCTTGCATAAAGTCGGCAAACAGGGTTACCAACAAAGACCCAGCCGCATATTGCTTGCCACCGACGTCCCAAGGCTCACGCAGTTCGAGTAGCAAGTATTCATGAAACACAGATTTGTTGGCTGTTCAGGGCGTCGATCTTATTTAGACTGCCATCGTCGTTGCGCAGATAGAGTTCATCGTTGTAGAAAGCCAAAGTTCGATTGACAAAATTGCGTTCAAAACCCGGTGAGTCATCGTGTGCGGCAGAAATGTACATATCTGAATCGCGACCTTCGTAAACCAGTTGAGCGTCCTCCATGGGGGTGCCGCGCTTCCAAAGCTTGACGATGCGTGGATAACCGGAAGAAGTCAAACTGCCCTCGCCAAAGTCTGTGTAAACGAAAACATGATCGCGGTCGATCCAAGTCAAATTGCCTTTCGCTTCTGCTCGTTCGAACCCATCTTTCACAAACCCTCTCTCGTGCAAGTCAAACTCACGGGTCACGCTGGCATCAGCTCCACCGCGTGACAGACCGATTAAGGCCCGGTCGTAATCTGGGCGAAGCAATTCGGCACCATCCCACACCCAATTCTCACCTTCGGCCTTGGCTAGCGCGTCTAGATCCAGAATTGTTTCCCATACCGGCTCGGCCTTGCGGTATTCGTCCAGCGTAGTGCGTCGCCATAGCCCCCGCTCGTTATTTTGATCCCGCCAAAAGTTGTAGTAATATTCGCCATGCTTGCTAACAAATGGAATGCGTTCATTCGAGTCCAAGATGGTCAACAAATCGTCGCGCAATTGCATGAAATCGGGATCAGCATCGAATTTCCCCTGCGTCTTGGCGTTGCGGCCCTTAACCCACTCCAGTGCCGTTTCGCCAGTCACATCTTCCAACCAGAGATACGGGTCATCCTCAGGTCACGTCCGAAACCTTTCGATGGGAATTGGGTGTCTTCTTGGGCGGTAAGTAGTTGAGAGTGAAAGCACTAAAGCGCGGGTAAAGCAGGATAGCGCAACATGAGATAGAATGCGTTTCATGGATATAAAGACTCCGGGTCATGTATTCGGTTAAAAATCGTAACCGTTCACGAACTTGGCGTCGACAGGAAAGGGTCGGGAGTCTTTTCAGCAACGCCCGCCACCGATGAGATGCCGCTGGTAGGAAAACGTGGTTTCTAATTGGCGAACGATTTAGGCTGAAAAGCGACCCAGTCACACAAGCCGACACATCGTGAACGGTTACTAAAAATCGCCCTTGTATGATACGCTTTCAAATTCATACTTGCACAAAGTAATCACTTGTTTCTCCGTTTTTCCTTTGTAGCCGGCCAGCGAAGGCGTTAGGCTGATTTCTGGATCAAGCCTTCTCTCCCTTTCCTGTACTCTTCGCGGAGCATATACATGACTGGTCAAGCAATCCTGGCGCGGCAAATGATGACGCAGAATTTAGTAACGTTGTCACCCGATTTAGACGTTTTCGCGGCGATCGACGTGTTGTTGAAAAAGCGGATCTCTGGAGCACCAGTCGTCGATTCGGACGGAACATTCTTGGGTATTTTTTCTGAGAGCTGTTCTATGCGCGTGATCGTAAACGCGGCCTATGAGAATATGCCAGACGCAGGGCTAATGGCCTTTGTAGATCGCGATCCGCCAACGATCTCTGCCGAGACGGACATGCTGACCATTTGTCAGACGTTTCTCGATCAGGCGACACGGCGATTACCTGTGCTGGATAACGGTCGGCTGGTCGGACAAATCAGCCGTCGCGACGTGATGCGCACCGTCAGCGAAATGGCCAGAAAGAAGCCTACCGGGCACGCCGAGTTGCTATACTTGTCGGCCCTACTCAATGACAGCAGTGCAACGGTCGCGATACGCATCGGCTAGGTAAAAATAGGTGGAGTTCCCGTTGGTAAAACCAAGTCCAACTATCATTGAAGAGCTGCGACAAGCAGCTTTGGCGGTGCGACGACAGGCCTACGCACCGTACAGTAATTTCCTGGTTGGTGCGGCGATCCTGGCAGGAAGTGGCAAGTTGTTCGTCGGTTGCAATGTCGAAAACGCGTCGTATGGCTTGACGATCTGCGCAGAACGCAATGCAATCGCTGCCATGATCGCCGCAGGGGAACGCAAGATCCAAGCCATCGCAGTTGCTTGCCATGGAGCAGGCTCACCCTGCGGTGCCTGCCGGCAAGTCATGGCCGAATTCGGCGAAGACTATGGCGTGTTCTTGATCGATGCTGACTCCGGTGAGATCGCTGCCGAGCTAACGCTTGAAGAGTTGCTGCCGCATCGCTTTCGCTGGGAGCGCTAGAGTCTGTCGCTGGGGTTCCTGAGATAAAGAACAGGAATGAGTTCAATGCAGGTGGGCAAGATAAATATTGACTGGGGCGATAATCACCCCAGTCGCATTTCGCAGTGAATCTAGGCAATGCGAAGAGGCAATGCGAAAGGGTCGGGAGTCTTTTCAGCAGCGCGCCACCGATGAGATGCCGCCGATAGGAACATGCCGTTGCTCGTGGGTTAAGCGATTTAGGCTGAAAAGACTCCCGACCCTGTCACATCGTGAACGGTTACGAAATTTCTTGAGAGAAATGTCTTTAGGATAGGAAAGCTCCGACAAGGCGGAGCACTCCATAATCTTTAGGATAGGAAAGCTCCGACAAGTCGGAGCACTCCATAATCAGCCCATAGCTAAACGGCGGCGGCTTCCAGTCCAACGGCAGCGGCGAGTTCGGAAGCGCGGTCGGTGCTTTCCCAGGTGAAGTCTGGTTCCGAACGGCCGAAGTGGCCGCCCGCCGAAGTTTGACGGAAGATCGGACGACGTAGCTTCAAGTAATCAATGATCCCACCGGGAGTTAGCGGGAACAGTTCAATGACTGCGTCGCAAATCTTGGCGTCATCTACTTTGCCGGAGCCTTGCGTATCGACATGCACGCTGACGGGCTCCGTGACTCCGATGGCATATGCCAGCTGCACTTCACAACGATCAGCTAAGCCAGCGGCGACAATGTTCTTGGCTACATGACGAGCCATATAAGCAGCGCTGCGATCCACCTTGGTTGGATCCTTGCCGCTGAAAGCACCACCACCGTGTCGTCCCCAACCGCCATAGGTGTCCACGATAATTTTGCGTCCGGTCAAACCACAATCGCCGTGGGGACCACCCACCACGAACTTGCCGGTCGGATTAATGTGATACTTGATGTCGCCTTTGACCAGATTCGGGGGCAAGCAATCTTTGATCACTTTTTCGATCACAAACTCGCGAATCGTGGCTTGGTCAACATCTGGGCAATGCTGCGTTGAAACCACGACGGTATCGATGCGGACCGGCTCCAGTCCATCGTACTCGATCGTAACTTGGCTCTTACTGTCCGGACGCAACCACTTGACTTCCCCATTCTGCCGGGCTTCGGTCAAGCGGTTGGTAATGCGATGCGACAAAGCGATTGGCATCGGCATCAGCTCCGGTGTGTCGTTACACGCAAAACCGAACATGAGCCCCTGATCGCCAGCACCGACTTCTTTGCCAGCGGCATCATCGGAGTTTACGCCTTGGGCGATGTCAGGGCTTTGCTCGTCGAGAGCAACCATCACGTTGCACGTATCAGCACACAGGCCCATCATGTCGTCCGTGTAGCCCACTTCTCGAATGACTTCACGAATTTTCTTGGCGTAATTGACGTTCGCCTTGGTAGTAATCTCTCCCGCAATCATCGCCAGCCCAGTCGTGACCAGCGTCTCGCAAGCAACCCGGCTATTGGGGTCTTGCTCAAGTATGGCATCCAAAATGCCGTCCGAAATACGGTCCGCCAGCTTGTCTGGATGGCCCATGCTAACTGATTCACTGGTAAACAAATATTTTCCCGAAGCCACTAAACGGACCCTCCAAAATGCGGGGTAAAGGTGGCCAACGCGCCACAATTCGGTCTAGGCTCGGAAAAACGCGAATCGAGCCATCTCGACAAGGTGCCCAGTATAGACGCGGCACAGCCAATCTGGAAGGCTTCCGGCCCGTGGGTACAAGTAGGAAAGTCATCCAAATCGCTTTTTACAGGCTGAAAGGTCGTTTTCAATCTCAGCAAGAATCGCCCGGGAACCCTTATCCAGGGTAGCAATGACGGGAAAAGCCGGGGGCGACTAGGTCAACCCTCCAGCGGTTTGAAAGTCGCCGTAGCTGTCGAATTCGGAGTGGCGCTCAGGCGCTCGGTCGTAGAAACGCGTGAATTCTTTTTCCCAAGTTAGCTGGATTTCGCCCACCGGGCCATTCCGCTGCTTGGCGATTATGATTTCAGCTTGGCCTGCATATTGGGCGGCGTCGTCGCCACGATGGTAATACTCTTCGCGGTGGACGAACATGACCACATCGGCATCTTGCTCGATGGCACCTGACTCGCGCAAATGGCTCATGCGTGGCCGGTGGTCCTTTCCTTCTTCAGCTTGACGATTCAACTGCGATAGACACAGCACGGGAACCGATTGTTCGCGAGCGAGCCCCTTGAGCCGCCGCGCGATCTTGGCGACTTGCTCCTGCCGTGGGTCGCGAGCGTTGTCGGGCTCGAGCAATTGCAGGTAGTCGATCACGATCAGCCCGAGTGCTTTTTCGCGCTGCTTGATACGCCGCGCGACAGCGGCTATTTCGCTGACCGAGCGACTGGGCGAATCATCCACAAAAAGGGGCGCGTTACTCACCTCAACTGCTTTACCGACCAAACGCTTCCGGTCATCTTGGCTAATACTGCCGTTGCGCAGTTTGTGACCATTGACTTTAGCCAGCGAACACAACAAGCGGTCGGCCAGTTCCACCCCGGACATTTCCAAGCTGACGAACAGCACAGGGGCGCGACCGAGGATCGCGACGTTTTCGGCAATATTGAGTGCCAAAGCCGTCTTGCCCATGGATGGGCGGGCGGCAAGGATGACCAATTCACCGTTATGTAGGCCACCACACTGCGCGTCATAGGTTTCGAAGTGCGTGTCGACGCCACCAACAGCATGCGTACCTTTCATACGCGCGTCGATGCGTTCCATGGCCTGCGAAAGCAGATCACCGATCGAATCAGCTTGCTGACTGCTGCGTTCATCCTGGATACTAAACACGCGTTGTTCAGCTTGGCTCAGCAGTTCCTTGGCTTCGATGGTTTCGTCGTAAGCATCACGCAGAATCGTCGTGCTGGCCTCGATCAGTTTGCGCAACGTGGCTTTACTGCGGACAATCTCTGCGTAGTACACCGCATGAGCTGCGTTGGGGACACTGTTGGCTAGTTGCGCCAAATATGCGCTGCCACCAATGGCCTCGTAATCGTCGTTTGTTTTCAAGCGATTAACGAGCAAAGTCACGTCGATCTTCTGCCCCAGCTCGACCATGTTTAACATGTGCTGGTAAAGTTTTCGATGCGCATCATCATAGAAGTCGTCGGGTTTAACGATCATGACTAGATCGTCACAAACATCCGGCATCAAAATAATACTGCCCAAGACGGCAATCTCTGCAGAGATGTCACACGGTGGCGTGCGATCCAGAATTGGCTGGACGGGACGCGGTTCGTCCTTCCTCCATTTTCGTGAATTTCCATCGACGGTTACCATGTCACATTCTCTTCCTAAGTGTCGATCCGTAGATAAGGTAAATAACCGCCCTGGGAGTCGCTTGAAAAAATTGCCAAGCCGGGGCTCGGGCGAGACTCACGCGTGTGTCCTAACAATTCTACGTGTGCCCTAACAATTCTAGGCGGCCGCGGCAATGAGGCGGAGGTGCAGTCCAGATTTAGTAGCTATACCACTTTGTACAGCACTAGATTTGTGCCGCTACGACTCCTTGACTTACTTGACTTCGATCAGCAGCGGTACGCTAGCGACAAGCTGCCCGTCGGACAATTCAGCTTTGGCCTGCAATCGCACAGGGCCGCGTCCCAAATTATCCAAGGCGATCGCGAATTCGGCTTCGTGGCCACTGGCTACCGCCAATTGTTCATGATCATGCCAAAGGCTGACCCGTTCGACCACCTTTCGCGATATTTCTGGGGTAGCTTCAATTGCCAAATTGATTTTCTTCGCCGCGCTCTTATCAACCACAACTCCAAGCGGACGGTCGTCCAGCCGTTGAGGTTGGTAGCTGTGAGTACGACGCTATCATTTTCTCCAATCCAAATCGGGATGACGGTATCGCTACGCTGGGTCAATGGATCGTCTGCTTGAAAACGAAGGGTAACCTCGTGATATCCAGGAGCCTGACCTGCAATTTGGATATCAAGCTTGGACCGAACTTGAGCATATTGCGGTAGCTTGCTGTCAAAAAGCACTCCTACATTGGTTGCTGCGAGAGGCTCGGTTTGCTGGCTGCGTGGAATGTTTGAATCCAGCCATTCGCTATAGTTTGAGCCATCCAGATTGGGCTCTAGACTTAACGACTCCCCATCGGCTAACCGTCTCAAACTGCTGTCGATTTGTGGATCTGGTGCGTTAGAAAAAGGCTGGCACAGCGGATCGCCGACGATGAGCAATTGATAGGGGCCCGTTACGTTTAAGTAGAACGCTTCGGCAAGGCTTGCACCCTGGGCGTAATGGACGTACAGCTGAGGATGCGGGAACTTGGGTTGAAGAGAATACGGCTCGGTGACTGTTCCGCTACTCCCCGCCGCACCGGCCTTAATCAGCTCGGTCAACTTCGTTTGTCCACTGCGGGTTTGCATCACGCCACCTAAGCTGGTTAGGTTCTCAGCAATCGCGCCAGGCACTAGAGTACTTCTGGATTGCGACCATTCAAAGGTCGGAGTTCCGAGCTGGGCTCCGAGAACGGAAGGCTTGCCCATCGGCAGGCTCGTGTCGACAATTTCGGCAGTGAAACCCATAGCTCGCAGAGTTTCGATGGCATGATCGAACCCCGGCTTGCGCGTAGTAGTGCGGACATCACTGGTAAGGCAGAAATAGAACCCTCCCTGTGGGTGAGTCCCATCCGCCTCGGAAGCCCGCTTCAACGCGGCAATGGCTTCCTCAAGAGAAGTTCCGCCTCCACGAGTAACGCCAAGAACGGTGCTGAGCATATAGCGTAGCCCAAGTTTTGGGGAATTAACTTGGACGCCATTGGGCGTCCAGACGGTGCGTGCGTTGAAGCCGACCGGCTGCTGGTGCTCAACAATTGAATTATCCATCAGGAATTCCAGAACCTGGAAATCCGCACTATCTCGCACCGAATCAAAACGCATGTCACGCGCTAGATAGCCGCCGGCATTCCAACCTCCGCCAATGGCAGCTTCGAGTAGTCGCAAGGCGCGAGGCGTTTCGCCAGCCAACGCAGCTTGGGCTGCGGCCAGATAGCTGAGCGGAAATTGGTGCGGATGAACTTCTAGCAGCTTGTCCAGCTCATCTGCAGCCTGCCGGTGTTGTTCGTCCGCGATCAACTTTTCAATTGCGTTCCAGGCTTCGTTTGTTGCGTTTCCTGCCGGGGACATAAAATAGCTATCGATCGAACGCCGGGCATAAAAGTTGCTGTTGAGATTGATATAGTGCGCCGCATCGCTCGCCAGCGTTCGCGAGTACAGAAAAGTTAACGCATTAATCGAAGCTTGCCGCGTGAAGTAAATCGGCAGTTTCCCTAATGGCTTCATGTCAGAGCTGACGTCGATGCTGGTGGGAAAATCTGCCGAGTAGCTGATACACTGCACGTGATCGGCCAATCGGCGTCGCTCGAGTTCGGTTAACAGCGGGATCAGAATCTGCTTGCGAAACACATCGACCGAGACAACTTCTGCTTTGGGGACCTCCGTCAAAACGATCACATTGCTGGCCGGAATTCCTCGGAAAGCGACGTAGTGATTCGCCAGCGTACGGGAGTCGCTCGAGTCGGAGTTGACAACCACCACCACATCGGAAGCCGCTAGGCCAGCCTGGGCATCGCGTCCCGCTACTATCAAACCGAAGAACCCGAACGCGACGCATGCGAGAGTTCTAACGGCAAGCAGACCGGGCTTCCGTCCCGTCATGAGCCATTGGAATAGAGCGAGTGGCCCTCCTGCTTTTAGGTTCGCTCCCAAGCCGAGTCCACGATAAATCCAACCTGACCAGTTGGAGAATTGGGCTGAACTGGGCTCGCGGGTGGAAATCGTCATGAAATTCCCTGGGGCTGTTGCAAACGAATTGTGGTGAGGCCGACGATCATGCTCTTGCATCAAACGAAGGTAACTCTATAATTTCGCCAAATCAAAGCAAGACGACTGACAAAAATCAGGAATCATCTTGCTGGCGATTCGATCGCCGAATAAATTGACGGCAGACCGGTATTGTAACAAAGTGCGGGCGTAGCTCAGTTGGTAGAGCACAACGTTGCCAACGTTGTTGTCGTGGGTTCGAATCCCATCGCCCGCTCTCAATCGGTCCTGCCGTTTTTTTGTTGAATCGACCTCAAACCTAACGCAATGGTCAAACAAGACCGTCGCTGGCAACTGGGGTTGATGGCGGAAACAGCCCGCAAGAACGTATTCAATCGATGGTTCGCGGACAATTCAAACCAGCATCCAGCCGGAGTATCTCGGAATGGCTACCACTGATATGGAAGCGGAAGCACCCGCAACGGAAGAGAAGAAGCCACTGCAAATCGACGTCAAGATCGATGAGACATCGACTTGCGAACGTCACGTGGTGATTACGGTTCCACAGGCCGAAGTCGAGCGATATCGTCGCGAGGCATTTGATGAAGTAACGCCCAAGGCTGAACTGCCTGGCTTCCGCGCCGGAAAAGCGCCACGGAAATTGGTAGAATCTCGGTTCAAAGAGCAGGTCAGCGAGCAAGTTAAGAATTCGCTGGTTATGGACAGCCTGCAGCAAGTCACCGACGGAGATCACTTCTCGGCGATTAGCGAACCCAATTTTGACTATGAGGCAGTTGAATTGCCTCCCGAAGGTGACTTCAGATACGAATTCACCATCGAAGTGCGTCCGAATTTCGACACCCCGAAATGGGAAGGCCTGAATTTGGATCGCTCGGTTTGTGAGTTGACCGAGGAGCATATTGACAAGCACTTGGCACGTACTCTCACCCGCTTTATGTCCGGGGAGGCGGTCGACGGCCCATGCCAACTGGGCGACTCTGTCACTTTGAACGTTACGTTCACACACGACGGCAAAATCTTGCAACGCTGTGAAGATGAAACGACTAATATTCGCAAGGAATTGTCGTTCGGTGACGCAGTTATCGAAAACTTTGGCGAGCTGATTAGCGGCAAGCAAGAGGGAGACAAGTTCACAACCACGATCAAAATTTCGGACTCCGCTGCCAATGAAGAACTGCGTGGTCAGGATGTTGATGCCGAGTTCGAAATTGTTGAAGTCAAACGAATTCTCGTGGATGAAATCAGCACCTCCATGCTTGATGATCTGGGTTTCGAAGACACTGAGGATTTGCGAAGCTTCGTGCGTGCCGAACTGGAGAGACAGTTTGAGTACCACCAACAACAAGGCTTGCGATCGCAGATTGTTGACGAACTGACCAAAGACGCCAATTGGGAATTGCCTGAATCTCTTGTACGCAAACAGACCAACCGTGAACTGCAGCGGATGGTACTCGAACTACAACGTAGCGGATTCACGCCCGAACAAACCAAGGGCTATCTTAACGCGGCGCGCATGAACGCTCGCGAATCCACAATCCGCGCCTTGCGTGAGCACTTCCTGCTTGAGAAGATCGCTGAAGACCTGAAGGTCGAACCAACACCAGAAGACTACGAGAAAGAAATCCAGCTTATCGCTGAACAGAGCGATAGCTCGACACGTAGCGTTCGCGCGCGACTGGAAAAAACTGGGCAAATGGATGCGATTCGCAATCAAATCATCGAGCGCATCGTTATCGAGAAGATTGTCGAAGCTGGCAAAGTTACCGACAAACCGGATACGAGCTTCCTTAAGGCAGATCCTGAATCTAGCAGCATCGACTTTACAATTGCAGGCGACTATAACGACATTCCTGAGGCTAAGCACAACAACGAGCCCAACCAATTGCCTGCCGCTCCCAAGTTGCCCGAAAAAGAAAAAGAAGAGTAACCGGCCCGACCGTCGTTATTCCCTTGTCTTCACGTTTGACCATCCGGGCTGGTGCCTGCTACCGTAGCTCGGTTGATTTACCCAATTAATACGATTGTCCAGGCGTCACGAGTGATTCCTCAGCAGTAGTCCGCAATCCTTGGCGATTTGCTGGGAAATGCCCGTGCCCTGCGACGACTTTCAGGTGAGCCTCCCTTCCAGCATTTGCGAGGCTTCCAGCTTCCCCAACTTAGGAGCCGAATTGTCTCCCGTGGCAAATCGGCTCCTTTCGTTTTGGGGAAAATCGATTGAAGAGCCTCAAGTGACCTTGCCAAATCCCCTCGCAATGCAAACATTGTGACGGAAGAGTTTCCTACAGCTACACCATGAAGGAGAGCATGTTGAATTCTGCTTTAAATATTGAGGCCATTACCGGCTCTTATGCGGCGGCTAGCTACCAGCGCCAACGCCAGATGACCCTCGGCGACTTGCTGTTGGAGAACCGAATCGTTTTCCTTCAGGGTGAAATCCATACAGGTAACGCCAACGAAGTCGTGATGAAGTTGCTGTATCTGCAAAGTGAGAATCGCCGCAAGGATATTCACTTCTACCTGAACAGCCCAGGCGGCGATGTCATTGCCACGTTGGCCATTTACGACACGATGAAAATTTTGTCTTGCCCTGTGGCGACGTATTGTGTCGGGCAAGCGGCCAGTGGCGCAGCTGTCCTACTTGCCGGCGGTACCAAGGGCAAACGCTACTGCTTGCCCAATAGTCGCGTCATGATTCACCAACCGGCTGGAGGCGTGCAAGGGCAAGTTTCGGACATCGAAATCCAAGCCAATGAGATTCTACGGTACCGCACACTCTTCAACCAAATCTTGGGGGAATCGACAGGCAAGACCGCCGAGCAGATCGGGAAAGATTGCGATCGCGACTTTTTCCTCACGGCTGAAGGTGCCAAAGAATACGGCGTCGTTGATGAGATATTGACCAAGCCGGCGGCCGAAGAAGCCGATGAGTCAAATCCATAGCCTTTTGATGGTTTCTTTTTCGCGTCAGCACACCAAGGTCCTCGCATGTCAATGCACCATCTGGATTAGGAATAGGTGTTGAGTATTAACGAGAGTTTCCTGGCTTTCGTTGTGATTGCCGAACCAACCAGTGCTTTTGCTACACCTACTTTATTTTTAACGTAACCACCGCGGATATAAACCATGCCAACCATACCTTATGTGATTGAGAAGAGCGGTCGCGAGGAAAGAGTCTACGATGTATACAGCCGCTTGCTCAAAGATCGGATTATTTTCCTCGGCTCCCAAGTAAACGATGAAGTTGCCAATGCTTTGGTTGCTCAAATGCTATTCTTGCAATCGGACGACCCGAAAGCCGATATCCATTTGTATATCAATTCACCAGGTGGCAGCGTATCAGCCGGGCTTGCTATCTACGATACGATGCAGTTTGTTTCCTGTGATGTGGCGACCTATTGCATTGGTCAGGCCGCATCGATGGGCGCGGTGCTGTTAGCCGCTGGTACCCATGGCAAGCGCTACGCCCTACCCAATGCGCGAATCATGATCCACCAACCGCTGGCTGGCATGCAAGGCACCGCCGAAGAAATTTTGATTCACGCCGAGGAATTCAAACGCATCAAACACAAGCTCAATGGCATTTTGCTCAAACACACAGGGCAAACATTAGAGGCGATTGAGCGTGACACCGACCGCGACCGTTTCATGTCGCCCGAGGAAGGCGTCGCCTACGGCTTGATCGACAAAGCCATTGAATCCATGCCTCGCACCAACGAAAAAGCCAGCGAAGCTTAGTTGAATAATCCCCTGCTCAACTTTTGGCTTCCATCGGGTTGGGCAAGATTTTGATAAAGTTTGCCGATTACGCTAAATATACCGGGCGGAGCCACCGATACTTGGATTGGGCGGAGGAGACTGCGCGTACTTGCGCGTAAAGTCCTTTCCATGGCACGTTATTGCTATCTAATTCTATTCGCTTGCACCCTAGCGTTGCTTGGCCAGGAAGCTCGTGCGCAGCGTCCTAATCCGGTCTCGCCGCGTCTTACATCAGCTAGCCCAATTCCCCCTGCTTTGGCGATCGCGCCGCGCCAGCATCTTGCCCAACGCAAACACCTTCAGACACAGGGTGTGCGTACGGCTGCTGTCCAAATCATTGACCAGCCTGAGACCTACGACCAAAATTCCATCCTAGAAGGTGGAAATCAGGATTTCGCTCAGCCTAATGAACCACTTCTAATGGCGAGCGGCTGTGATAGCTGTGGCATGACAGCCGTATGTTGTTGCAACCCCGCTGGTTTTCTGTTGGACTGGTCTCGCGCCGATATATGGGTCGGCGTCAGCGGTTTCGCGAGTCCCGGAAACTTCTTAACAACGGGCACCAGCGGACAAGGCCAAGTCGAAGGCAATTTCGGATTTCAACAGGGTTTTAACTTTGGATCGCGTCTGCCGAGCCTACTGGGCGGTCAAATGGGCTCGCAGCTTGGAATGCGTTTTACCCAAACCCAGCTCGATGGAACGACCGCTGGAGAGGACAATCGCACACAGACTTTTGTAACGGCGGGTCTGTTTCGTCGTGTTGACTACGGTTTGCAAGGCGGGATGGTAGTTGACTACTTGCATGACGACTGGGTCTACAAGGCCGATTTAGTGCAAATTCGCGGCGAGTTGAGTTTCCTTTTTTCGCCCTGCCATGACTTGGGCTTCCGTTTTACGGACAGCCAACAAGTCGATGACACAGACGCTAGTCTGAGTGGTTCGGCTACCAGCACTCCCGTGAAACTAGCAGCGTTGAACAACTACCGCTTCTTTTATCGTTATCGCTACGGTGAGCGTGGGCGTGGATTAGCTGAAGTACAGGCGGGCTTCAGCGAGAATTCGAATGCAATTCTGGGAGTCTCGCTGAAGACTCCGCTGCAAAATCAACTCGGGTTGGAAACCAGCGCCATATATCTCATTCCGTCCGGAGACTTGTCGCAGCCATATCTCGACGAAGGCTGGAATATGAGTATGGCCATCGTCTGGACGCCAGGTCGCGTATTCGGCACCGCGCGCGACTACTACCGACCACTGCTCGATGTGGCTGATAATGGCAGCCTGCTGATGCGTCTTTTCCGCTAAGACGCAAGCGTTTTCCAACTGGTCCGGCCCAGGTGCTGCCCCCCGAGGGACGGTGAAGTCCGTATTCTGGTTCTCTATGATCCCTGCTACAATCGCCTAAATGCCCAAGAAAACCGGGCTGCCTGCGAATTGTCTTTCATTGTTGCCGTTCACGAATTTGGATCAGACAGGAAAAGGTCGGGAGTCTTTTCAGCAGCACCCATCTCCCATGCGATATCGCTCGTAGGAACATGCGGATGCAATTTTGGGCTGCAAAGACTCCCGACCCTGTCACAAGCTGGTACATCGTGAACGGTTACCTTTCATTAGATTTCAGCCCACGTGGTTTTTAGATATGTCTACTGTCGCCAAGAGTGTTGATGCTGAATCGCCGGCATCTGATGAGGATCTGCAGAGCTTTCGCGAGACTGTCGAATCGATTGTGGTAGCTTTCATTCTCGCATTCTTATTCCGCGCCTTTGTGGCAGAAGCCTTTGTGATTCCCACTGGCTCTATGGCTCCAACGCTGATGGGAGCGCATAAGGATCTGGTCTGTGAGTGGTGTGGTCGGCAGTACCAGGCAGGAGCAAGCAGGGAATTTGAACAGTCCAACGCTCCCCGCGTCCGCCGGCGGGGACTATTTAGTGGCCTGTTCACCCAACCAAATTCAGATTACGTCACGGTAGCAAGTACGTGTTCAGTCTGTCGCGGCGTTAATGCGTATAACTTACGGGGCAATGCGAACCACGCATCTTTCTCTGGCGATCGAATTTTGGTCAGCAAGTTCGACTATATACTCTCAAACCCCGCGCGGTGGGACGTGTTTGTATTCAAGTACCCGACGGAAGCGCGGACGAACTATATCAAACGTCTCGTCGGATTGCCTGGTGAAGAACTCTTGATTCGAGATGGCGATGTCTATACGAAGCAGCGTCAGGGCGAAGCAGCATGGCAGATCGCTCGCAAACCACCAGACAAGATCAAAGCCATGCGACGAATTGTCGATGACACGAAATACATTCCACCTGTGTTAGTTAAGAATGGTTGGCCCAGTCGCTGGCAGCCGTTCGACGATGATTCAGCGTGGATAGTGCAACAACAAGCCGACGTCGACGATGAAACCATTTGGAGTGCCAAGCTTGCCAAGTCTGCTACTCCACAATGGCTTAGGTACTATCACAAATTTGTCTCAGAAGATCAGTGGCAAGCCATTCGTAGAGGCGAACCGGTTCCTGCAGTTGAGCCGAAGAGTTCAACGCTGATCACGGACTATTTGGCATACAATTCGTCCTACCTTACCTCCCGCGCAAACGTCTATGATGAACGTGGTAAATTACAGCAGCAGATTCAAGGCGATCACTCTGCACTAGAAGATGTGCTAGACAGGAAAAAGCAATTCAACCAGGAAGATGGTCCTTTCAACGACGGCTTCCACTGGGTCGGTGACCTGATCAGTGAATATGATGTTGAGATTACTAGCGACTCAGGGAAATTGCTGCTGGATTTGATTGAGTTTGGGATTCACTTTCAGTTATCGATCGATGTGGCCACGGGAGGTGCAAAACTGGCCGCCAGTGAATCCGGTCAACCGCTTGCCATCTTTGGAACAGCGAATGAGCCTGTCTCAGAACTGACTGCGGAAACCAGCATAAAAGGCGCCGGCAAATACAAGCTGGAAATGGCAAATGTGGATGATCAGATCGTTGTGTGGATCAAGAAAGGGAGTTTTAGTCGCACGCAAGTCGTCAAGTTTGACCAACCTGCCACATTCAATTCTTACAGCGTTCGCAGTGCTGTTGCTCGCCGCCCCTACTGGACCAGTCAAGATCCTTTGGACGCCGCGCCGATTGCGATCGGTGGCCAAGACTTGGAGATGAAAGTAGATCGAGCGCGAGTATACCGTGACATCTACTACATTGCCGTTCAAAGCGTTGGAGGCTCTTCACCATTTAGCGATTACCCATGGAGCAACTCAGCTGCCATCGTTGCCAGCGTACCTGACGCCGAAATTAGGCGCCGCGTGGACGCGGTGGAAGCGGTCGTGGAAACCTATGCGCACCCAGAATGGTGGGCGAAATCAAATTTGTTTGCGCTACGTGGTGAATTACGCTTCGATTTAGAAGACCAGCAATACTTTCCCATGGGCGACAATAGTTCAGCTAGCTCGGATGCTCGTGTATGGTCCGGTAATAAGTATGTCGAAGAGAAGTTCTTGCTTGGAAAAGCGCTTTTGGTTTTTTGGCCGCACGCTTGGAATCGACCAATTCCCTTTACGCCCAACTTTGGACGCATGATGAGCCCCATTCGATAATTGTCACTGCTTCGTTTCAAGGAGGAATGCATTGAACGTACTCGAAGTCCAAGGACTGGAAAAAAGTTATGGTCGACGACGCGTCGTAAGCGGCGTAAGCTTGACCGTCGGAGATGCCGAAATCGTCGGACTGTTGGGTCCCAACGGTGCTGGAAAATCAACGAGCTTCAAAATGACCTGCGGAATTGTACGTCCGGACCGCGGGCGCGTCTTTCTAGGCGGGCGGGAAGTAACCGACTGGCCACTGTTTCGCCGGGCAAGCGATGGAGGGATGGGTTATCTGGCACAAGAATCCAGCGTCTTTCGCAAGCTGACCGTCGAACAAAACATACTAGCGGTTTTTGAGTTGCTTGGTGTTCCGTCGCGCGAACGAAAACTGAGAACACAGCAACTATTGGAGGACTTCGAAATCACGCATATTCGACGCTCAAAGGCCGGGCGGCTCTCTGGCGGCGAACGTCGGCGTCTCGAAATTGCCCGCTGTTTGGTCTCCGATCCTCAGATTATCATGCTCGACGAACCCTTTGCTGGCATCGACCCGATCACCGTGCAGAATATTCAAGAGATCATCATCAAGTTGCGAGATCGCGGCATTGCGATCCTGATTACTGACCATGCTGCCCGCGAAATTCTAGAGACCGTTGACCGCTGTTATGTGATTAGCAAAGGCACCGTCTTGGTCGAGGGAACACCCGATGAAGTTCGCCGACACCCAGAAGTTCGACGTGAGTACTTGGGAGATATCGGCGATGGTGAGTCGGTCAACAATAGCATGCGCGCGCCACATTTTGCGGCTCGCATCCCGCCACCCGCCCAGACTCCGACCAGCACAACCACGACCATTCGCCCCAGTCGCCGTAAGACAGACGTATGATAGTGAGTCCTGAGCTGCCTCGAACAACATTGGTCGCTACACCTTACGCGCAATCCCCAGCACGACATGCCGTTGGACTTGGGATTCCAGTTCATTACCAGTTAACCCTAACTCTACACTCAGATTACTGTGTCGAAATTTGCTGTAATCCTTGCCGCGGCAGGCCAAAGCAGTCGTTTTGGCGACGCGCACACAAAGAAAGTATTTCGCAACATTGGTGCTAGGCCCGTGTGGATGTTCTCTGCGGAGTTGTTCGCCAATCGCAAAGACGTCCAACAGATAATTCTGATCATCGCGCCAGATGACCGGGAGTTGTTTAGGGAAAAGTATGCTGGTCACACAGCCATGCTCGGCGTGGAGACAGTCATCGGCGGGAGCCAACGTGCCGATAGTGTTCGCAATGGGCTCGCTGCAGTACGCGACGATATAGAATTTGTTGCTATTCATGACGCAGCTCGGCCATGTCTAGCAGACTCGTGGGTAACTAGCGTCTTCTCAGTGGCCGCGAGAACGGGTGCAGCCATACTTGCAACGCCTTGCCACTCGACCTTGAAACGCGTTGACGCCAATCAAGCCATACTGGAAACCGTGCCCCGCCAAGCCTTGTGGCTGGCACAGACGCCGCAAGCCCTTCGCACGCAGCTACGCGCGGTTATATATGCAAGCGCACCCGAACCCCAGCCAGGCCACCGATGAAGCCTCGCTTGTCGAAGCCTTTGGGCACGCTGTGACGGTGGTAGAAGGCAGCCCGTTGAATATTAAGGTTACAACTCAAGCCGACTTGAAGTTTGCTGAACTAGCCCTAAAGGCCTTGCCAAAATCCAATCCATTTCCATTTGCCGACACTTAGGCCACCTTAGGCAGAAAAGACTCCCAACCCTGTCACCCAAGCAGCGAAATCGGCATCGAGGCTCGGAGACTCATCTCGACGATACTCAATGTCCCGACGTGTTTACGATGGCTAAGGAGTCGAGCCATTGCCTTGCTTGCTCGCGATACACACTTTCGCGATGCATCCACAAGTCGGTATGGGGATGAATGACCTTCCCTTCCGGGATGTTGAAGAGTTCTGACACTGGTGGACGCAGAAACGTAACTTCCGCAATCTCTGGATGGCTGCGCAGAAAACCGTTCCCTTCGCCACACGCTAGGACCGGACGCCCTTTCAAACGTGCCAGGCGTTTCAGCGCTGACTGGCGATCGCTGTCTGGGTAGTTCCACTTCCTATCTCCGTCGAAGTGGTCGTGGGTGATCATTCCTTTCCAAAATTTCGCAATCTCATCGTCGGCTAGCCCTACATAACTGGCCCCAATCGCACCGCGTGAAAAACCGCAAATGAAAATTCGATTGGGATCACCGCCAAACTGTTCGCAGATTCTAGGCAGATTGGTCTTACAGTAGTCAACGGTCGCTTGCTTGTCGCCCCACCAAGTGACGGCATTTTCTTTGCCACCGTGTTCAATGTATGGCATCGAAACCCAGATGTATGCCTTGCCGCCGGTCAGGCCATATCCCAAATTTGCGTCTTTAACTTCGCCCGTTGAGCCGCATGCTGGGAATTTGTTCCCCGTATATTCAACCATGACCGGGTAGTGGCCGCCGGGTTTCCAATCCACGGGCAGGTACAGTGCATGGTAGACATTCGTCCCAATATACTCAGGAGCAATTTGGCGAACACGTCGCCCAGCAGCAGGCTTTTCCTCAGTCATTGGTGGCGTAGACAAGTCAAACGATGTAGCCGCTCCATCGGCAGCCTGTGGCGTCTCGCACACGGGTCCGATCAATCCAAGACTTATTATGAAGGCGATTAGAATCTTCATTTTCACATACAACATTATGGCAGCACTGCTATCGTCAATCAAACGCAAAAAAACTCCTGCATTCGTGCTTATAATGGTCTGGTAATCGTAACCCGCCTGCGATTCGCTTGCCACCTATCACCGCCGTGTTTGCCGGCGCACCGTCGCCTACACGGCGGCTAACTGCGAGAAAATGCGAGAAAGTGCGATGGCATACGCTAGTGTTGAAGACTCGCAAATCTACCTACAGCTAACCCTCAAACATGAGATTAAATCGATGAAACGTCCTGCTCACGTCTTTGCTCTTGGCGCTGCCCTGAGCAGTTTGTTTTCCTATTCAGCGGCAGCGCTGGCTCAAGAGACTACGCATAGCTTTCTGGCCTGTGGCCAAAAAACGTACATCATGGAAGCCAATGGAAAGGCAAGCTGGACGTATCCGGCCGCTACGCGCGACGGCTATGTGCTGGATGACGGTACGATCATTCTGACACTCAGCAAATCGAAGCAACACTCAGGTGGAGCCGTCGTCAAAATCGCTCCAGACGGAGCGGAAACGGTTCTCTGGGAAGGCACGCAGAGTGAAGTCAACAGCGCGCAGCCAATGCCCGACGGCAGCTTAGTGATCACCGAAGCGGGAGAAAATCCTCGGCTGATCGAAATCAACGCGTCTGGGGAGATCATCTTGGAGTTCCCGCTGGCTTGTCAGAAGGAAAATCATCATATGCAGACTCGAATGGCGCGCAAGCTCTTGGATGGAACCTACCTCGCACCACATTTGCTTGACTTTGCTGTGTTCCACTATAGCAAAGACGGAAAGATTCTCGGCAAGCTGGACACGACTGCATCAGGCGATACCGAACACGCGGTTCACACCTGGCCATTTACAGCCATCCGACATGGCGATAGCCACACTCTTGTGTGTTGCACTCACGGTAACCAAGTCGTCGATTTCGACAGCCATGGCAAGATTGTTTGGACTTTGACCAACGACGATCTACCCGGAGCCTGGCTTCAGGACCCTTGTGGTGCACAGGTCCTGGCTAATGGTAACATCGTCATCACCAGCTACGCCGCTGGACGCGCAGACCCTAATGCTCCAAAGCTGTTCGAAGTCTCGCAAGACAAAAAAGTTGTGTGGAAATACGCTGACGGCGAAGAAATCGGGGTTCATCACTTTCAGTTGATCTCCACCAACGGAAAAAAGCTGCAAGGACTAGCCCACAAGTAGCCAACAAGTATCCAACAACCTGTTTAGTGGTAAGTAGAGGTTGCTCTGGAGCTCGGACTCGTGCTATGACCGTTAAGCTGGCCAAAATATGAAGTTGTGATTCGTCAACGAAAACCTTGGAGAAAAACCGTTTCAAACATCGCACGCGGCGACGATCAATTCGTCGAAGCGTTCGACCAAGATCGGCCACTGGAACTCAAATGCTCGGGACTGTAACGACGGCAGCGATCTAACGGCGTGTGGATGATCGCCACAAAGTTGTGCTACTCGCTGAATCAACTCGCTCGTGTTGGCATAGAAACAAGGACGCGATCTGGACAAGTCGTCAGCTCAAAGACCTCTGGATACGCCAGTCGCCGCGGCAACAATGCCTTTGCTCCCGCTGCAACGGCTTCTAGAACTCCAATGCCAAAGAACTCATGATCTGCCGTGGAAAGGACTAAATCAATCTGGCTTAGCCAATGCCAATAGGCATCGCGACTCGCCGCGTAGCCAGAGTGCAAGACCCGCGAACCCGCTAGCTCTTGAACGGCTAGAAAGCTCGGATCGGCATGGCGAAACTGCTGACCAAGCAATACCAAGCGAAACTCAAGATTTAGCGCAAGCAACTCGCGTACTAGTTCCAAGAATCGATCCGGACGTTTGTCGTGCTCCCAACGTGCTACCCAGCCAATTGTCAAAGGAGTGCGAGCCTTGATGATTGCGTCCCTACGTGGCAGCAGGTCGGGGACTTGGATTCCAGGCGGACAAATCTGCGAACGGGCTAAGGCAGCTTCGAATAAGTCCAAGTGCGCATAATCAGGCATACGTCTGAGCCACGCACGCACCGCATCGCCAAACTCTTGGCGATGAAAGTCTGAGTTGAACCAAACGCGATCTGCGGCGGTACAGGTCAAGACATTGCTGTACGCGTAATGGAAATCTCGCGTTTGTCCGGTAGCAAGCGGATAAGTAAATTGATTTTCATGAAAATAGGCCACGCTTGGCAAGCTTGCCAACGGTCCGGCAAAGCCACGCCATTCAGGCAGGTTGAGCATGTCGCTACAGAAGACCACGTCGAAGCGTTGGCCGGCATTCCAGAGCTCAATCGCTTGGCGTGCTAAGGTAAGTGAACCATGTCGCGAGCGCCACTTCCAATGCACGCCCGGCAACTCTAGAAGTGTCAATTCGTGCTGCGAGGCCGCTTTCCAACCGCGATTCATAGCCGCATGGCTACCTACTCCAAAGGGCTCCAGTACCAGCACACGCAGCGGATCAGAGTGGGGCAACTGTGTTTGCACGGCACTTTCGCATAGAATGGATTAGGCAGCCAAGGCGGAGGGCAAAATACGGGCGCGTCACGGAAGGTGCTCGATATTTTCCTAATATGGCGGACGGCACCGCATGGTGGTTGTTACGTTCAAATGGCGGACGGCACACGGAGTGTGCCTGCTTCTGTTCATGTCGCGGACGGCACACGGAGTGTGCCTGCTACTTTAAGGGGTTAAAGTCTATGCATCTCCGATATGGGTTGATCGTCTGTTGGATAGTTGTTTGCTCAAGTGGCACGGCATACAACCAAGATTGGCCTGCGGACAGTTGGCCGCAATGGGGTGGACCCAACCGAGATCATAAGAGTAACGCCACAGGTCTGCTACAGCAATGGTCGAAGAGTGGCCCAGCCCTAGCTTGGCAGTTCAGCGACGCAGGCGCGGGCTACTCGTCGTTTTCAGTGTTCGACGGCAAGTTGTATACGCTCGGCGCCAAAGACGGCAAGAATTTCGCCATCTGCATTAATATCGCCGACGGCTCGGAGGCGTGGCGGACAGAGTTGGGGAGTGTCCCCGACGAAGAGTCGTATAACCATGGTTGGGCGGGAGGCCCACGCAGCACGCCGACAATTGCTGGCGACCGAGTCATCGTTTTGGACGATGGCGGAACGCTCGCCTGCTTGGATCGTTCGAGCGGCGACGTGCAGTGGTCCAGACATCTGGTTGAAGATTTTGGCGGCGCAATTCCCAAGTGGGGCTATGCCGCCTCGCCACTCGTCGATAAAGACTGCGTGGTCGTCTGTCCAGGCATGACAAAATTTCTGGTCGCCCTAGACCTGGCCTCCGGTGACGAACGACTTGCAAGCACCGGCTTTGAAGAACGCGCCCACTATGTGTCGGTCGTCAAGCATACCGTGGGTGGTATTCCAACCTACGTCACCGCTGCCGAATCTGGCCTAGTTGCCTTTTCGGCAGAAAACGGCTCAGTGCTGTGGACGCACAACGGCAGCGGCAACGCGACCGCAACTGTCACAACTCCCATCTTGAATGACAACTTGGTATACCATACGTCAGCTTATAGCACAGGCTGCGTATTGGTTGAAGTCACGACCAACGATGGCAAACTTTCGGCGCGACAAGTCTACAAGAATTTGAACCAACAAAATCACCATGGTGGTGTCGTCTTGATCGACGAGCATTTATATGGCTATCGCCGTCGGGCGGGAATCGTGTGTCAAGATTTTGCTTCCGGCGAGATTGCATGGAGCGAGCGACTCAGCGGAGACAGCAGTGCATCGATAGCGTTTGCCGATGGTCGGCTGTACGTGTACGGAGAATCGAGTGGAACGTGCTATTTGGTTGAACCAACGCCAGTAAAATGGATTGAACATGGACGTGTCACGATCCCCAAGCAGACTCTACTTGATCGTCGGCAAGGAAAGATCTGGGCCCATCCGGTAATTGCTGAAGGAAAGCTGTTTCTGCGCGACATGGACTTGATTTTCGCTTTTGATATTGCTGAGCAGTGAGCCGGAATTCTGGCGAATTCCACTACCGGGGCAGGGCCGGAATTCTGGCGAATCCACGACGGGGGCAGGGCCGGAATTCTGGCGAATTCCACTACCGGGGCAGAGCTGGAATTCTGGCGAATTCCTACGGGGCGCAGTCGATCCACTGCCCAGTTTCGGCGGAGCGCTGCAAGCACTGGCAAATATGAATTGCATCTCGAGCATACTGTACATCCAGCCGCGGTTGCACACGACCAGTTCGAATGGACGCGACCGCATCATCTATCTCAGCCGTGAATCCAGTAATGTCGTCCGCGTTTGGCAATTCGGGCACTAGCACCGAGCCATCATTGCCCAAGACTTTAAAAGGCATGACGTCTACGCCATCGGGCAATACCGACAATTCAAACTGCATCGTCGCTTGTTCAAATTCCATTTCGAACCCGTGGCAAAACGAGCGGGCTGTTTGATTGCTAACACCACTGGACGTGCCCACAAAGACACCGGGGTCGTCAAACTCCATGAGCGTTTGACAGAATTTAACGATTCCGTCTTTCATTTCTGCAGAGCACATGACCCGGCGAGGCATACCATAAAGCAAACGTACAAAATGTGCGTCATGGACATGGAGATCGATCAGCGGTCCACCGACGCGCTGCGGATCATAAAAATCGGGGATCCAAGTCGGCGGTGAGATGACACGCTTGAAATATCCGCGGCGGGGCTTGCCAAAGTCGCCATTTTGGTTGGCATGGTAGGCATACTGGAATTGTCCCATGTAGGGCAGGACTTGTGCGACCAAGACTTGACGGTCGTAGCGTGCGGCCGCATCGCGGATTTGGTCGCATTCCTTGGTGGTCAGCCCCAGCGGCTTTTCACATAACACGTGCTTACCTGCCTCCAACGCTTGGCACACCGTACTGACGTGCAGGCTGGGGGGCAAACAGATATCGACCAGATCGATTTCGGGGTCTTCGAGAATCTGCTCAAAGGTCTCGTAAGCTCGGATGCCTGCCAAGTCGATTCGCTCGCCAGGCGGCCCGAAATTCCCTCGGATATCTCGCCAGTCGCCCGCACGCTTCTTTTGATCACGCGAACAAAAGGCAGTCAACATCGCGTGCGAGGACCGCTGGTAAGCCAAATAGTGAATCCAACCCATAAAGCCGACACCGGCTATCGCTGCTTTGAGCATAGAAGTGGTCCGTTCGCTTCGGTAGTTGATAAGTTTCTGGTGGATGTAGATAATGTGCAGTTTAGGTCCCACCTATCCGCACGTCGACTGCTTTTTCGCGCAGCTAACCGTTGAACATAGCATTCGGTTGGACGCGTATTTTTACCCGCACGCTCATCATCTTGCACACATCGTACCGTCCACTCAACCAACTGCAACCACTTTCCCTTTGGACTCCCAACCATGAAACAGCAACCTTTTTCAGCAACTCGATTTACCTGTGTCCTGCTGGCATTTGTCTTTGCGTGTGGAATGTGCGCGCGCGGCCCTGCTCAAGAGTACTTGAATGGTATCAAGTGGGAAAAGCCAGAGATCATTCAGCCGGGTGCCACGGACGCAGAGCCACCGTCGGATGCCATTGTGCTGTTTGATGGCAAGGATTTATCGCAATGGAAGGCCAACGAATCCTGGGAGATCAAGGATGGCGTTATGTACTGTGGCAAAGGTGTATTGACCACAAAAGAGGAGTTCGGCGACTGCCAGCTACACATTGAATGGTCCGCTCCGACACCGCCCAAGGGGTCGTCACAGGGACGCGGCAACAGCGGCGTCTTTTTGATGGGCAAATATGAGATCCAAGTCTTGGATTCATATGACAACGAAACCCACTACGATGGACAGGCTGGGGCGATTTACAAACAAACGCCACCAATTGTCAATGCCATGCGCAAACCAGGCGAATGGAACGCCTACGATATAATTTGGACCGCACCGCGTTTTAACGAGGATGGTACGCTGAAATCTCCAGCATTTATCACTGCTCTTCACAACGGCGTGGTAATCCTCAATCACTTTGAACTGCTCGGTGACACTCCGTTCAATCGTCCTCCCAAGTACACCCAACACGCTGACGTAGGTCCGATTTCTCTACAGGACCACGGCAATCCAGTTGCTTTTCGCAATATTTGGATTCGCCCAGTCAAAGAAATTGGCCGAGAGCAAGTGCGCGAGCCATTCCTGCGCAGGGGCGACCAAGAATTTCCCATAGAAAAATAGACTTTCCTCACTCTCAAGAACGAAAATTACCTTGAACGCAAATTTTGTATTGTTGCCAGGCGACGGAATTGGCCCCGAGATCGTATCGCAAGCGCGTCGAGTGCTTGATGCAGTCGCGGATAAGTTTGGCCACAACTTTGAATTCGCCGAGTGTTTGATCGGTGGTATAGCCATTGATCAAACTGGCGATCCACTGCCGTCCGCTACCATCGATGCTTGCCGCGCGGCGGATGCAGTCTTACTGGGTGCCGTCGGCGGACCGAAATGGGATGACCCATCGGCCAAGACGCGTCCCGAAGCCGGGTTGTTGAAGATTCGCAAGGAACTGGGTTTATTTGCAAATCTGCGGCCCATCGCGCCTTTCACGGAGCTACTCGATGCTTCCCCGTTGAAACGCGAGATCGTCGAAGGAACCGACATTTTGTTTTTCCGGGAGTTGACCGGCGGCATTTACTTCGGGCCTTCGTCCGTTGAAACATTGCCCAATGGCGATGAGC
Organism: Pirellulaceae bacterium; assembly: GCA_041398985.1. Classification (GTDB taxonomy): domain Bacteria; phylum Planctomycetota; class Planctomycetia; order Pirellulales; family Pirellulaceae; genus Aureliella. The sequence continues at coordinate 314,387 of JAWKTR010000008.1, read as the reverse complement.
GGGCGCAGAGCACGATGGTTTACGAAACGTATGAAATTGAACGCATCTTTCGACTTGCCGCCGAGGCAGCACGCCAGAGACGTAATAAGTTGACGATGGTCGACAAGGCGAATGTACTCGAAGCCAGTCGGCTGTGGCGACGTGTGTGCGCCCGATTGGTCGCCGAAGAGTACGCCGACCTGGAACACGAGGTTGTACTTGTCGACGCAATGGCCATGCATCTGATCAGCCGGCCAACCAGTTTTGACGTAGTGGTGACAAGTAATATGTTCGGAGACATTCTAACTGACGAAGCATCAATGCTCCCCGGTTCATTAGGCATGCTGCCAAGCGCCTCGCTGGGCAATTCTGGACCAGGATTGTACGAACCCATACACGGCAGCGCACCCGATATCGCGGGCAAGGGAGTTGCCAATCCACTCGCAACCATTCTGGCAGCCGGCATGATGCTACGTCACTCATGTTCCATGAGTCGAGAAGCCGACGCGATTGAAGCTGCCGTAAAGAATGTCTTGGCTGCCGGACATCGCACGGCCGATTTGGCACGCCAGGGTGAATCAACCTGTAGCACAATTGAGATGACCCAACACGTGTTGGATCGACTCACGAATTGAGTTGCCTTATTACCAACGTTGTGTCTGATTGCCAGCATCGATCAGTTGCTGCGCTGCGGGGCTCAATCCGTATTCGAGTCCCGGCTGGTTCAGTTCCAGGAAAACATTAAAACGCGAGTAGGGAGCGTCTCCATAAATCACGGGTGCGGGTGCCACATGCAAGACGCTCGCCGCGCGACCATTCCACTTGAGTAAGTACAGGCCACCACCCAGCGATGGCTCCTGTTGAAGTTGATAGACTTGCTGCAATTCGGCCACAAATCGACTCGGCTCGCCCGTAACCGCGTGCAAGGTGACACGCTGCAATCGCTTGTAGTGATCAAAATAGTAAGTCAGCGTACCTGCCAAGTCCGTGGGCGTCGTGCCAGTGACCAACGGCGCGCGTAGGCCGTCCAGCTGCATGTCAGCCAGTACGGTTGATACTCGCGGAAAGCGATTCATAACCCACTCGGGCGAAACGTCGAATCGCAGAACTTCTCTGAGACTCAGAATCGGAGGCTGCTCCAAACTATGGGCTTCCGTGCCCGGGTTTAGCCGATTGATGGCCGGATCCGTGCCTGCCATGCTCCAATAAGGTCCTTCCGCGCTTAGCCCACCGGATGTCGGTGCGCTGGTCAGCCAACCCGCTGGTGTATCATTAGACTGGAATGCACTCGCCGCACCTTCGCGAGCTTGCTTGCCAACTTCCGTTTCAAATAGCGCGTAAGGCCCCCCAACTGCCCCGGCAAGGAGCAGCAGTCCCGTGAGTGGATTGCGGATAATGGTAGACATGTTAGCCTTTCCTGAGCCCTAGATTTCCTGATCCATTCTGTTTATCGACGCGTGAACTTTAACTAGCTAAGGCAGCTTGGTTGCATCTTCGTAACCGTCATAATCGTTGCCAGTGATTGTGGAGGCAATAAACGTTTTGAAACCTTCAAGCTTGGATCCGCACTTGGAATGGTTGATTGGGGAGGGGCGAGCGTACTTGGAACGGTACCAACCGCCACACCAGCATCCCAGCGGTCTAACCGTCTGGCAACGATCGATGCTTGTCGGACAATGGGAGCTACGCCAAAGATCGCGCCGCCGATTCCCAGATCCCAGCCGCTGGTTGTGGACCGAGCGTAGTCTAGCGCAGGCCAGTGATTGGTGGTCAGCAGTCTACAAAGCCAGTCATTTCCCCGCCGGCGCTCCTATCGTGGATGCATGTTGTGGCGCGGGAGTGGACAGTGCTGCACTCTTAACGCGTGCTTCAGTGACCGCTATTGATCTGGATGAGAATATGTGTGCACTGACGCAGAGCAACACGACTGCCTGCGCCTCAGCCAGAACCACAGGCCACAGTTTAAAAGTAAGAAACGTGGCGTTCGATGAAGTGTTTGCGAAGCAGTTGTCAAGCGAGGCAACGCATCTACATATCGATCCCGATCGGCGAGCGCCGTCACTTAGCGGACAGTCACCTTCGCTCGACAATCGCACGTGCGACGCCGATTTATTCTCACCGCCGTTGGAAGTTGTTCTCCGGTGTACTCAGTTGTTTAACGGGGCCATGATTAAACTAGCTCCATCCACACGTATGTCCGGTTCACTGCAATCAGAGATTGATCAACTGGGGTCACGCATATGGATTGGCAATATGGGCGAGTGTCGACAGCAGTTGTTGCTAACTGGCACACTTGCGTTTGATGGCCAACGACAACGCAGCGCTGTGCTGGCCGAGCCGAATGCGTCAACTCCAGAAACCTATGTGGGAAACGTGCGGGAATTTGCGACTTGCCTCACGCAACCCGCCACCTTTGTGTTCGATTTGCATCCTGTCCTGCACGCCGCCGATCTCCAATTGTCGTGGGCAGACCAGCACAATTTGCAACCGCTGGGAAGCGAACACGGCTACTTTACAGGCACGAGCCCAATACACGGCCCCTGGGTGCAGTGCTTCCAAATGATTGAAGAATTACCCTGGGATGACCGCAAAGTTCGCAAGTGGCTGCGATCGCGTGAGGTGGGGGTAGTGGAAATCAAGAATCGTCTAGTCAAGCTGAACGCGGGCGAATTCCAGCGAAAATACTCAGGCAAGGGAGCCGAGCATTATAGCTTGTTGGTAACTCGACTCGGTGATCGAGTCCGCGCTCTAGCTTGCCGACGAATGACGGTGGAGCCACCGTGAGCGGTTATTTATGGTCGCCTTTTGCTCCGCGAGAGGTTGTATTATGGTCGCCTTTCGCCCGCGAAAGGGTGTATACGGTGGGCTTTCGCAGAGCGAAAGGCAACACTTACTTTCCTCCATCCCTAGTGCTCGGTGACCTCCGCGCGGCTGTTGGAATCGTAATTCACATTGGAAAAACGCATATTCGGGACTGCAGCACCAATGAATTGCATGAGAACACCAGTGAAAATCCCAGTAAGATATCCCGAGAGGGGAACCATGAGCCCGCCTCTTCCCGCGATCCCTGAAATATCGACAACGCATAGGACAAACATCGCGAACGTCCGCCACTGCTAAAAATACTGCATGGCAAAGGGAATATGGGCAAGCTTCTCACGGTACCAGGAGTACGGTCGGCGTTCCAAGTTGGCATCAGGTTCGCTATCACCGGCCGCGTAGGGGTTGTGTGGGTTGTGGACAATCAGATCACCCGTTTTTTTAAAGTATCCAGCCACGAGGACGATGTGATTGAATCCCTCATAGTCCGTTGCAGACCAAATCGGACCAGTGTCTCGAATAAACTGCTGAAAATCTGACGCCGATAGTTTTCGAATAGTCGAGCCGTGTTGACCGCTCAAGCACAAGGCGGTTTTTGCAGTTTCGAATTCCGTTGGATGCAAGCCCTTCTTCATGAGTTCGTCAAAGTCGAGAGAGCTATCTTCAATGCGTTCTTTAACATCGGAGTCTTTCTGATATAGGTGCCAACTGTAAAGCATGCGATAGGATGAATACCAGCAAGACATTAGCTTCCGCTGCCCCATTTTGATATGCCGCACATCGTGACAGAAACTGACGTCTGATTCTGTATACATCCCGTCTCTCCAGGAGGCCAACGAACTGGCACAAATTAGCGCCGCCATTACCCAATGCCACCTGCAGCGCAAATCGAAACGTTGATCACATCAATTTCTTCAAGAACCTAAAATTTGCTCGGCATTGGGCTTTGTCTCAAAAGGGGTCTGACCCTTTCGAGGGCATGCAAAATCCCTGACCAAAGAAATTGCCCGGAAAGGGTCAGACCCGGGGCAGCCCCCTTTTGAGACAAGGCCTAGAACAACATCTGCTGTCCGGATGGCGACGAAGGCGGGCGAAAGTCGTCGCAGTTGTGCTCAGGGAGTTTGGAAACCAGCCCGACTTGCTGGCGAAAAAGCTTGAACATGTTGCGAATTTGAAGGGCAATCTGCCCAGTACCGACCATGCGTTGACCGAATTGGGAATCGTTCAGCTTCCCATCGCGCGTCGCCCTCACTCGCCCCAGAATTTTCTCCGCTTGAGTGGGGCGTGTTCGTTGTACCCACTCCTCGAACACTGGCAGCACGGTCAACGGTAGCCGTAGCAGAACGTAGCCAGCGGCACGGGCACCGGCTGATTTAGCAGCCTGCAAAATGGCAGGGATCTCACTATCGTTCAACCCAGGAATTACAGGAGCAACTAAAATGCCCGTCGGTATTTCGGCATGGGCAAGTGTTTCCAATGCCCGTAAGCGCGCCGCCGGAATGCTAGTCCGCGGCTCCATGTCCCGCGCCAACAGCGGTTGCAGGGTTGTAATAGAAACGAAAACGTGAACTAAATCATGTTTTGCCATTTCCTCCAGAATGTCCAGGTCGCGAACAATCAACGCGTTCTTGGTAACGATGTTCACGGGTTGTTTGCATTCGAGAGCAACCTGTAGACAACTGCGGGTCAGTTGGAACTTGCGTTCGGCTGGCTGGTAGCAGTCGGTCACGCCGGAAAAAGTAATTGGCTCTGGCTTCCATTGGGGTTTCGACAAGAACTTGCGGAATAAATCGGCCGCGTCATGCTTGACGACGATCTTTGTTTCAAAATCTCGGCCGGCATTGAATCCCAAGTACTCATGCGTTGGGCGGGCGTAGCAATACGAACAGGCGTGAATGCATCCGCGGTATGGATTCAAGCTGTAGCGAAACGGCACGTCTGGAGATTGGTTTTCTGCGACGATGCTCTGCGCGTCGTCGACGATGTACTCGATCTCAGTTTGATGGCATCGGTCCAAGTACTCCGTATCCCACTCGACCTGGTCAAGTTCCGCCTCGTGACGTACTTTCTCGAAACGGTTCGCTGGGTTGAGATGAGATCCGTACCGCATACTTGCTTACCAATCACTGCTGGAGGAGCACGTATTGTAGCGGTTTTGCGGGCCTGGAGAGCTGGCTCGTCGGCTCTAGCTTCGTCCGGGCGATTGTTAAAACCGACGGCGGAGCAGGAGCAGACTGCGATCAAAATCAACCGGTGCACCGACTTGGACCATGGGCAGTTTGCGGCGCAGTTGGTCAACGATATCCTCGACTGCCTCATCCTGCATTTCACGCACCAGCTCCAGCAACTGCTGCTGATCGAAACCACCTCGTTGGAGTCCACCGACGACGGCAGCGGAGGCGAGCATTAGCAAATCGCCGCCTTCCAAGTACAGTTGCTGGTTTTCAAAGCGAGTGTCGGGTTGCGCGGCCAACAGGGTGGACGTGCCCGAGAGCATACGAAATCCTCGTTCACCGATCACAAAGGCTTGGATGTCCCCCGCTAGTGCCAATTGGGTCGAACCTGATTCTGGATGAATGGTCAGATAACACAGGGCGGATCGCCAGTCTCCATCCTCTGCTTCCCAAAGCATGTCATTGGCTTTACGCATGATTTGTGCAGGTCTGTGCTTGGCATTCCAACAGGTTTCAACGACCGTCTGCACGCTGGTGGCAACCAATGCACCGGCGGCGCCACGAGTAGCGGCCGAGCCGAGTGCGGCACAGATGTGCGAGTATTTGTTGAGTGTCCAAGTGTGAAAATTGCCACCAAGAGATTGGCCTTGGAATGTCCACCCGCCAATTTCGTAATCAATGTGTAATGGTTGGGTACTCGGCAATCGTGATGACTGCACTAGACTGGCCGATTCGATTTGACGGTCGAGTCCACGGCTCCGCAGCACTTCGTCTGCCAATACGCTACGCTCGATATCGACCAAGATCTTGTCGCCAGCCGCTTTGCCGGCGTCAATATCGTGTTGGGAGAAGTCCCGCACATGTTCGCTCCACAACCAAAGCGTGCCGTGCGGCATGGTCGGTGAACCGATAGGAATACACAGTGCTGCAGCAAAGTTCTCGGGGCAGCCCCACTCAGGTGCCAGCTCTGTATTTTCTACCAAGACGGCGTTGCCCATCAAGGCTTCCAAGTCGGCTAGCGAACCGCGAAGCTGTCGCGGAGGCTTGGACAGCGCGGACGTCGGCAAGCCCCAGCAACTCCGCATCTTGAGCTCGCTGGTTGTTTCGTCGAGCAGGTACAATGCCGCTGCATCGCTGCTGGTCAATTCAGCCGCGCGATGCAAGGACTCTCTCAAACGGCTGGCTAGGACTTCCGATTCGTCGTGGCGGATACTGACGCCCAACGCGGTGGCTAACTGGGCTTCCTGCCGCTCAATCGTCGACTCAGCCTGTTCAAGCTGCCCGATCAACGCATCGAGCTGCTCCATCAACTTCCAAGCCGATTCTTCACTTGTGAGTGAGAGATCCTCCAAACCTTCTACATCGAGCATTCCGTCCAGCGGTGCTGTCGACACCATTTGCATGCGCTGACGCAGTGGCGGTCGCGGAGCTTCGGGGTCGTGGCGCTCGGCGGTCCGATGATGTGGAGTTCCTCCCAGGGGCATGGGGCGCCAACCTGTTACCTCAGCGAACGCATCGAGCATGGCATTGAATTCAAATGCGCTCGACGTTCTGTCAGCCTTGTTGGAGTGGTCCTCAGTATGGATTTTCAAATGCGAAGGGAGCTTCCTAGCCACCGCGTTGTCCTTGTGGATGTGATAAGTCGATCTGACTGGTTGTCGTATACCGCCTCGGCTCTTGTATTCACATCCTTGCGAATCACGCAGCCTCTATCGCTATCGTCGAAGATGCTCAGCGCACGTCCAACTCAGCATTGAGACACTGAATCCTCAGTAGCATGTGTATCGGCAACTGACAGGCTGTAGCGATTAGCGAAATACTTTTTGACAGGCAGACTTGTTGGGTTGGGTAACGAAAGTGACGGTCGGAGCTGAATATGACGAACAAAGCAGTTGAACCACTTAATTGTGATTCCTGGAAGCACTCGGGCTATTCTGGACATCCCTTTGGGGTACGATATCAACACACTCATTTCCCGATGCTGGCAAAATGACAACGCATAGCGTGGAATAAAAACAAGATGCCCGATGCACAACCACACCCATCGAAACCACAATCCGATATGCCGCGTCTGGTAGGGCCTGATTCACCACGTTACTTGGTCGATTTTCATCCCAAACGAGTGCCACACTACTTTACGGACGTGTTGATCATTGGTGGTGGTTTGGCTGGCCTACGGGCCGCGAATGCGGTGGCGGACAATGTGCAAACCATCGTCGTCACCAAAGATAAACTGCAAGAGAGCAACAGCAACTATGCCCAAGGTGGCATCGCCAGCGTGTGGGACCCCGAAGATTGCTTTGAAGATCATGTTCGCGACACGCTGGCGGCAGGTGGAAATTTCTGTGACGAGAGCATCGTCGACCTGGTTGTCCGCGAGGCCCCCAGGCATGTGGCCGAGCTGATTCAATGGGGCACGAATTTCGATACACGCGGTGGTCAATTGATGCTCGGACGCGAAGGCGGCCATAGCCACGAACGAATTCTACATGCTCTGGGCGACGCCACTGGCAAGGAAATTATGCGGGCGGTTATTGAGCGAACGCGTGCTCGTGACAATGTGCAGATCTGGGAGCAAACCTTCACAATCGACCTAATTTCCCATGATGGTCACTGCTACGGTGCAGTTATCTCGCGCGACGAAGGTCCACCCATCATGCTGTGGGCCAAGCAAACAATTTTATGTACTGGCGGGTGCGGACAAGTGTATCGCGAGACAACCAACCCTCGCGTAGCGACCGGTGATGGGCACGCGCTTGCATTTCGCGCCGGTGCGTGCATTCGCGACATGGAATTCATGCAGTTCCATCCGACCGTGCTGTACATCGCTGGCAGTTCGCGGACATTAGTGACCGAAGCCATTCGTGGCGCAGGTGCGCATTTGGTGGACTGCAACGACGTACGGTTTATGAAAGACTACGACGAGCGACTCGAGTTAGCACCGCGCGATGTGGTCAGTCAATCGATTGTCATGCAAATGGAAAAGACACGACATCCGTGCGTTTATCTGTCGCTACGCCATCTGGACGCGGCCAAAGTTCACGAGGAATTTCCTGGCTTTACAGCAAGTTGTCAAAAATTCGGCCTAGACGCGTCGCGAGATCCAATTCCAGTGCGCCCCGGTGCGCACTATATGATTGGCGGCGTTGCCGTGGATGAGGACGGACGAACCAGTTTGGATGGGCTATGGGCAGCCGGCGAAGTAACCAGCTCCGGGCTGCATGGCGCTAATCGTCTCGCTTCCAATAGTCTGCTCGAAGGCCTGGTGTTTGGAGTTCGCGCGGGCATGCTGGCCAGTCAAGCGGCTGAGCAAGCGGAAGATCATTTCTGCGCAATGCCCATTGCCAGTCAACGCACGTATAAACTAACCGAACCGCTAGATATCGCCGACATTCGCAATTCGGTCCAGAGTTTGATGTGGCGCATGGTTGGCGTCCAACGCACGGCCAAGCGTCTGGAGGAAGCCGTGGCCGACATTCGCTCATATTCACGCTACGTGTTGCCGCACGCTTTCACCACCGAAGAAGGCTGGGAACTACAGAATCTACTGACCGTCTCCCACTTGATGGCCGAAGCAGCCTTGGCCCGCCAAGAGTCCCGCGGAGTCCATATGCGTCTCGATTACCCTCAAACTGACGACGCGAACTGGCGCAAACACGTGAACTTTGAATTCCGTTCGCTTGAGTAAAAAACTATGACGAATGGGCTGGAACGCTGAGGGGTGCGAGTTGATAGGCTCGTGAGCGATACAAGAAGTCTATCAAGTTTCCTTCGTGTGGTTGCAGCCAGTTAAGCCGGTTGGTCGGAATGGGACCCACGTTTAGCCGGTCGACGTGGGTGCTTTCCGTCAATTGATCAATGAGATCCGCGTCTTCTGTCAACGCAGTGCATACCAGCGTGGAGCCGATCTTCTTGACTATATCCTTCTGCGGGCACTGGACCACGCTAACGAAGGGGAACATATACTCTTTTGCAGCAACCGCACGATCCGGCCCATCCGCATGCACCACAACCGGCCGCAAGTAGGCGCAGCGTTCTTTTTCAATAAGTCGATCCCCGAAACGCTCCGTCATATTCTTAACTCCCGCTTCAGCAAAGTCTTGCTGGACCATGCCCCAGGTCCCGGTGGCCATCTGGGCGTTGGTAAAGGCAGCCAACCCTGCCGCCGGGTCTTGTGGCGGCAATACGTCGATTGGCCCTAGCCGTTCAGCTAACGCAGTCGCAATTGCTTCGGTGTGACGCGATGCCCAGATGCCGGAACAGTTAATGCAACTGCGGCCACTATTGGAAAAGACACTCTCAACCATAAGATCCAAATAGTCTTCCCAATGGTCGACCACATCATCACCAAATACTATTTTTGTAAAGCCAGGACCGTGCGGCTGAACACGCGGATTGCCGGCGTACTGGGCGACCGTCTGAGCACTTCCAAAACCATCGATCGCGCACGCGCGTCAGCAGCGCTGCCCACGTCGTGACCGCCGGGGTAAAGTGCAAACGCTTCTGGTGGTATGCCTGCCTCGATAAAAGCAGCGACCATGCGATAGGGAGTCCACGGTTCTTGACTGCCCGGCTTCAGAAGCAGACCAATTTGTAGAGCAATCGCCGGCAACCATAGAGTATGGACCCCTGGTGAGTTGTTCGGCAGGACAGCCCCGAGTACTGGTGTTTGAACTTGATAGCTGACCGTTACGCCGCGGCCCTCTTCGCCGTAGCCACGGCTGAAGATTTCCAGATCGAGTCCGCGCGTGAGCGCGTCGAGAATCTGATCGATGTTGGCTAGCACGAAGGAATTCTTCTTCATGTTTCCCAAACACATATGCTCCGGCAACCCAGTACTGGCCGATTGCTGGTGCACGAACTCTTCGACCGATTGAGTCGTATCGCCCATGGGTAGTGTGCCGCTAGCGAATAATTCCGCCGCCTGCTTGCACTTGGCAATCAATTCGGCTGATGGAATCTCACGCAACACAGCACGAGCGCGCGGTGCATGCCGCATATCGAGCTGCAACATGCCACCGTTGACCTGTGAGATACTCGCAATCGGTTCGCCCGTATCAAAGTGAACGACTTGTTGCGTTTCGAGCGAAGTGTAGGGTTTGCCCCAGCGCAGCGCGGGTAAATTGAGCACGTCTATCTCCTTGGATCATCTCTTAATTATTCGCGGCTACCATTATTCGTTGGCGACAGGCCTAATAAACACCCACTGTCGTCTGCGATGCGATGGCATGGTAGGGACGGACTCCGCTAACGCCATCCCAAGGGTACTTTGCAAACGGTAGTTCGCGTTCGCCTTCGTCTCGTTCCAAGAAACCTGGCACAAAGAACTCCTTCGTCATCGTATAGAGTTTGACGCGACCGGTACCACCGTAAGGCACAACTTGTGTGTGGTCGTCAAAATCGACAACTTCGACCACGGCCCGCGGTTGTGGCGCGTAGTAAGAAATCTTGTAGTCGTCGTCCGGCGTGACGGGCTTGCTGCAAGCTAGTCCCATCAACGTGTTGCCGTAGGTAGGTGTCATATAAACACCGCTATCCTCGGTTGGACCGCCGAGCAATTCCTCGACGCAGAATCGCGTCCACTGGGGTGTAAATTCCGTACCACCGGAAAAAATGCCAGTGATCCCAATCTCTTGTATGCTTGTGCCTTTCTCGGCTAAACCGTATGCGAGCGACTCAAGCAGCTTTGGCGTGGTAAACATGCACTTGATGTCGTGCCCTGCCGTCAGGATCGTAATGGCCTGATCAATGCAGTGTTTCTTATATTCTTCCAAATGCTCCATCCAGCCCTTCTTAATCAACTTCACGACCCAGCGCGGGTCCAAGTCAATGCAAAAGCTGATTCCCCCCCGGACTTGGCACAAGTGCTCGACAGCCAGTCGCAACCGACGCGGCCCCGACGGTCCGAGCATCAGCCAGTTGCTGCCTTTGGGAAAGTACTCGTCTGGCAGAGTCTCACTGAACATTTCGTAGTCGATGCGAAAGTCGTCGATGACCACTCGACTTTTGGGGACCCCCGTCGTTCCGCCCGTCTCAAAAACGTAGGTCGGCTTGCCATCCAAGGCTTTGGGTACCCAGCGTCGGACTGGACCACCGCGCAACCAATCATCTTCGAATAAGGGAAATTTCTTAAGATCCTCGAAAGCCTTGACCTCCGTCAACGGATCAAAATTCAATTCGGATTTCTTCTGCAGCCAAAATGGCGACCCCGTACTGTCATGGAAGTGCCACTGCACCATTTCATAAGTCTGCGCATCGAGCTTTTCACGGGCTGCAAGTGCGGACGGAGCTAAATCTGCTGGGACTGCGGTTGTCATCTAGTGATCCCTGAGGGAGGTTCGGTGGGATGGGAGTTGAGCGCATTTGCAAAAGTTTAGCCGCGTCGGCTCTAATCGTAAACGCAATGAATTCAAAATTCGCGAGTATTCAACAGCTTGACATTGTTGCCAACCCGCTGGACGCCTGGTCGATCGGCCGACCATTGACGATTTCTACGCTGCGTTCCATCACCACACTTTAGCGCGCTGGCGAATGCCTCGCAGGGAAACGAAAAATCCGCAGGTGCAACACCTGCGGATTTGAGTCAATCGATTACTATATCAGTGCTCCAACTAAGGGGCAATTCGCGTTGCAACGCTGAAGCTGTCATTGTTGGACAGAGCGGTAATGCCTGTAGCCAAGCCCGCGATGCCCAACAGCCCGCCAACGCCACCAATTCCACCGCCTAGGCCGCCACCGCCAGCTCCGCCGAAGCCACCACCGGCTCCGCCAAAGCCACCACCGCCGGCATAACCTCCGCCAGCGAATCCGCCTGGGCCTCCGAAACCGCCACCCATAATAGGTGCGCCAACGCCGCAGCCACAACCGCCATCTGGGCAGCCACAATCATTGACAATCGGTGCCTGAACGATTTCACCTCCACAAGTGGAGCAGGCTGAAACTTCGGGCTGATAGATCATTTCGCAACTGAGACAATCCGAAGCCAAGCCGATTTGCGTAGAAACCAAACGAGCTCCTCCACCAACTGCGGCAACGGGTTCGGCAGGCTGGACGGCCTCAAAGGACAACACAGCAAAGCCATCATCTCCAGTGACAAACAAGTCATAGACACCAGGCTCCAACTTCTCAACACGATAGTAGCCGTCTTTGCCAACAGCAACTTTCGACACTACGATGCCATCACGGACAACTTGAGCCAGAGTACCCGTCAAGTCTTGTTCATTAAAAGTCCAACCTGGACGTGAGACGCGACCTACGAGGGCTCCGTCACGCAGGGCAACTTTGTGCGAATCATTAAATTTGCGCTGCGCGGCCAAAGGATCTTTTTCAAAGTCTCGATAATAGGCGTCTTCTTCTACGGCCAATTCGGCGGGGACCATCGAGCCATTGAGCAGTTCGCTGGCGCGGGCGGCCGGAATAACGCTCGCATAGACCTCGAGATCGGCTGTCAAGTGCTTCGAGTCGGCAGGCAAGACATGCAGGGCGTAGGCAGCAAACGTGTAGTCGCCACGGCTCTGTAGTGCGTAAGCGCCAGGCTTTAGGCCATTCAGCTCGAATGCTCCATCAACATCCGTAACCGTTTCATAAATGGCTTTGCCATCACGAGAGACAACGATCTTTGCGCCAATTCGCCCTTCAACTTCGCCAGCAGAAGACAGAACGAACAATTTGCCGGTCACCTTGCCGTTTTCGTCCAGCCGTACCCACTCTCGCTGATGCAGGAGATTGATCATGTCGGGCACAGAGTTGGCGGTAGGCGTCTCAAGTACCGAAACCGTTTCCGCAGTTTGTGCAAACGCAAATCCACTGGTCCCAGCCAACAATGCGGCTAAAGCGTGTGCAATTACTAGTCTTTTCATGGAACTCTCGATGCAAGATGTAAATATGGGGTATCTGCGGCTTCTATACTAGATGCGAACCTACATGAAGTCAAGTAGAGAACATACCTACTGTGCGGGTCATAAGACCACACGGCAGCAATCTTAGTTTCCATCCGCAAATGATGCCACTGTTTGGATAAAATTGTTTTGCATGTTTCGCGACAAAATGGTCAAAAACTGGACATTCCCGCGAAGTAGCCACTCTTGATGGTCAGGGCAACGCGCGGGAGGGTTAGCTACCATATCGTGGTGGCGTCAGACAGCGAGGTCGTCGAGTTATTGTATTATTGTTGGAAACGCGCACCAACCCGCCCAAAAGAGTGGGTTCTTGATTAGAACCGGCTTTTCAGTGGATACGTATGTTACGATACAGACGCTGATGTTTCGCATCACGATAATACATGCTACAGGTTGGCAGCGTCCCAGCTTGGTTCTTCAGTTTGAGGCCTTCTTTTTAGACTGGTTTCCCAAAAATCCCCTCGCCGCACGGCTTGAAGCCCAAAGGAATGTTGAAATGTCCTCACCACGTCTTCACCGTAACACCATTCTTGCGTTCTTCTTGCCATGCGTCGCTCTCTTCGCTGTGACTGCCCTGGCACAAACGACAGAAAAGGCCTCGAACAAAGTTGACACCGAAGCGAGTGAGGTTTCAGCGATTTTCGCGGGTGGGTGTTTTTGGTGTGTCGAGACAGATATGGAAAAAGCTCCGGGCGTCATCGATGTAATCTCGGGTTATACCGGTGGCAGAACGAAGCAACCCAACTATAGAAATTATGCCAGTGGCGGCCACCGCGAAGCCGTGTTTGTACTTTATGACCCGTCAAAAGTCACTTACGCTGGACTGGTGGAGTATTTCATCAAGCATATTGATCCGACGGACCAAGCCGGTTCATTCAAGGACCGTGGGCGGCAATATTCTTCGGCGATCTACTACGAAAACGACGATGAAAAAGCGGAAGCAGAACGAGTCATTGCCGCTCTCGACTCTACAAAGATATATCGGCGCAAGATTGGTATCGATGTTGAAGAACGCGTGGCCTTTTGGCCGGCAGAGGAGGAGCACCAGGACTACCACGCGAAAAACAGCGCCAAGTATGCATTTTATCGGTCTCAATCCGGTCGCGATGCGTTTATACAGCGCCATTGGGGGCAGCGCGCGGCATTACTGGAAATTGCCGGGGCCATCCCGCAAGAAGTCGAACAAGCTGGTGAAAAGATGGTGGACAAGAACGACGCTCGGCCATGGGAAAAGTTTAAGAAACCGTCGCTGGCCGAATTGCGCAAAAAGCTCGATGGGCTGCAATTCAAAGTAACTCAGCAAGAAGGCACTGAGCCAGCTTTTCGTAATACCTACTGGGACAATAAGGCTGAAGGCATCTATGTCGACGTTGTTTCCGGTGAGCCCCTATTCGTGTCGACCGACAAGTATGAATCAGGCACCGGTTGGCCATCGTTCGTAAAGCCAATTGACCCAACTTACATCGTCTACAAAGAAGACCGTGGCTTCTTTACAACGCGGATCGAAGTCAGATCGAAGTTTGGCGATTCACATCTCGGCCACGTCTTTACCGATGGCCCTGCGGACCGTGGTGGAAAGCGATACTGTATGAATTCAGCGGCCATGCGATTCATCCCCCGAAAAGACATGAAAGCCGCTGGCTACGAGGAATTTCTCAAGCTACTCGAATAGGCTATGTAGTTTTACTGTCAATTTCTCCAGATCGCATTGCGGTCTGATCAAACCGTCGACCTGCCTCTATAATCACAGATTCCAGCAGAAAAATCCCAGATTGGGCGTTTTTGGGGGAATATGCAGTAGTGATTCGTAGTCTAGTAAATGGCGGGGAAGAGTGGCGGATTCCAATCCACATCAGCAGGACGCGCCAGTCGACGTTGGAATGACAGTCGACGCTAGAATGATTGGTACAGCGGCAGAAGGCGACCAAATGTTGGCTTCGGCGAAAACAGAGCAAGTCGCCCGCGATGCGGATTGCGGAATTGGTGACGTATTGCCAGTCCTAACGGTCGATGAGCTACTGCGGGATCACCATCAAGCTGTATTCAGTTATGCGTTTCGGTTGACTGGCAATGCCGCTGAGGCGGAGGATGTTTCTCAGGAAGTCTTCATACGAGCCTTGCGGAACCTGCATCAGCTGCGAGAGCCAGCGGCCGCGCGAGGCTGGCTGTTCGTCATTACGCGCAACGAATTTGTACGCTGGTGTAAGAAATATGGTCCCAAGTCGTATGCCGAACCAGACGAACTGGCGCATGGCGAGGATGCCACTTCCGCCATTGATCGGGCCGAGTGGGTACAAGAGGCATTGCAACAACTTCCACTCGACTACCGCCTGGTCGTCAACATGTTCTACTTTGAACAACTAAGTTACACTGAGATTGCTGAACAATTGAGTATCCCTATGGGAACCGTAATGAGCCGCTTAAATCGAGGTAGGGCTCATTTGAAAAAGTCGCTAAATTCTTTGGCAGAGCCAAGACCTGACCGTTATCCCTCCTAGCTATTCGAGAGCGAAATGAATCAAGACCATCGCACGCTGGCAGGATCAACACCAGAGTGGGACGCCGATGATGTGGCTATTTTGTCCGCACTGCAGAACGTAGGTTTGCCCCAGGGTGCTGAAGAACGATTGCGAATGCGTTTAGCTAATTCACAAGCAGTTGTAGAACTCGCTGGGGCGGTACCTAATTCAGCCGGACGCCTGACACGGAGGTTGCTGCTTGCGTTGGCGGCGGCAGCGGCAATTGCATCGATCGCATTTTTCTTTCGCTCTCACTCAACCAGCCGCGAACAGTTGACCGCCTATTGCATTGACCAGCTGGAACTGCTGTCCAATGGCTCGCCACAATGGGAACTCGCAACCAGGGAGCAAGCGGCAAATGACCTGGAATCAATGCTCGTCAGTGTTAAGGGAAAACTACAATTAGTAGGCGTCAAAGTTCAAGCGGCAGGGCCTATCGCAGATAGCTGTCGCGTGTGGAAGTTCATGGCAGAAGACGGCAAGAGTTTCTACGTATTTGACTTCCAATCACCTCGCCCGGTTCAAGATGTCTCCGAGCAACTCGGGGCGATTAGTCGCGCCAGCGGTGGCTGGTCGCTGGCAGCAATTCAGGGTGGAAATCAATTGTTGGTAGCCGCCGTTCATGGCAACATCGAACGCTATTTCGAACCGGTCCGCTTGGCTTAGCAGCACGCTCCCAAGACAATTCTGTCAAAGTAAGAATTCATCGAAGTACTGGTCAATTAACTCGACAGCCAGTTGCGATTTCATTGCACTCTTGATGTCATCGCTAGTACTCGAATTCATTTTTCTAGCGAACAGTTGTGCGAAAATGGAACGGCTTGATCTATAGGCTTCAATTTCACTTGGCTCAATGCTCACTGCCCTACGATGGTGGAAAGTGGCTACTACCTCGTAAATACCAGCTCCTTCAGATTCCATACTTCTGCATAGAAGCGGGAAATACCAGTGATTCATCGCTTGCATATCGATAGCTAGGTCAACATTCATATTGCGCTGTTGTGAAGCCGGCATCTCCAAGTCTTCCGCCTCGCCGCCACCCTGCAAATTTAGGAAATTGATCACAAGGAGGGCGTCAATCGGCGATGACAGGCCGTCTCCGTTTACGTCAAGAAAAGTGTTTGGAAAATCTGATAATTGCAATGGGTCGACAAAGACTCGATCGACCTGAAATTGTCGCTGATTAAGCTCGTTAATCACAAGTAGGACATCGATAGGAGTAACATTTCCGCTTGCATTGGTGTCGAGGGAATCAACTGGATTGCTCCAGTCGTCAGGTCCAACCAGTTTAAGCAGAAGCTCTCCCTGCGAAAACAAACGTGCGAACTTGCCTTCAACTGCTTCTGTCCCCTCATAGACCCAAGTGCCCGCAAGTTCAACAGAGTCTTCCTCTGAGGAAGTCAACAAGAGAAAATCGCTTGGCTGTTCAAAGTCAACAACTTCGCTGTTGTTACTGTCGATGCGCCATATAGTGTCGGTCGGGTCATCCCCAGTCGAGAATGCAATTTGATCAACTGAAGCCGCCGGGAATTCGAAGCTGCGATATACTGCCTTCCCGTGGTCAAAGATGGGCTCGAGGTCGATCATTTGGATGTGGTCAAGAAGATCACCGTTGAAATTGATAGTCAGGTCTGTGACCATTGGCGATTGGAAGGCGTAGTCTAACCGGGGAACAGCTTCCTGGTTTTGTCTGAACACCAACTCGAAAGCATCATTACCGCCGGTTCCACCATCGTAGATGAGTCGCGGTAGAGCGGTGGCGGAGTAGTTGAGTATCAGCAGGTCATCCGCATCTGGAGCACCGTTTATTCGCAGCGGAACAGAATTGTCGATGTGCAGTCGGAATAATTCGATGTCGCCGCGATTCACGATGAACTCGTTCGACGTTTCATCAACAACTAGGTCATAGATTCCACCTACTGCCGGAAGGTTGAAAACAACTGGCCGAATAGTGTTCGATAATATGGCAAACGATTCGGTATTCTCAAGTTCGAACTGCGGCAAGTCCAGTTTGGTACCTTCGTTAAAAGCGGTGAGTTCTTTAGGCCCGTCTCCGTCCTGTTGTACAACGAGATCTGTACTACCGTCGCCGTTGATATCGCCACTACCGACAAAGATTCCGCCAGTGAATTCCGCATCGAAAGCTAAGAAGCTTTCGATCTCCGTTAAGCTACGTGGTCAAATTCGCTCGCGCCGTCAAACACTTTGACTCGAGGTCCACCTCCAGGCCCTGCACCGGTGATGATGTCATCAAAGCCATCTCCATTCACGTCTCCGGTCGCGACGCGGACTCCACCGGGAAAGCCAGCGTCGTAGGCAAAGAAGCTGCCAAGTTCCTGCTTGGTGTGGCCGTCAAACACTTTCACAATTGGCGGACCTCCAGGTCCTGACGAGGTGATAATGTCGGTTTGGCCATCCGCGTTGACATCGCCTGCGGCGACGGAAATTCCGCCACCAAATCCTGGAAATGGCGTGAACTCGTGAACCAACCCACCCAGCTCCCCGACGCCAGTAAAGACTCGAACTTGGGTCGAGGTATTGACGATGATATCTGTTGAGCCGTCGCCTGTTACGTCTCCGACTGCGACAGATACACCGCCAGTAAACGTAGAATCAAAAGCAGAGAAGCTACCCAGTAGCGTCCCATCTTGGCCATCAAAGACTTTTACCTGCGGTCCGCCTCCGGGACCTGCACCAGTAACGATATCACCGACGCCATCGTGGTTGACATCACCGACAGCGACCCGTACGCCACCTAAGAAACTTGGACTGTAGGCAAAGAAATCGTATCTCAGTTCACCTGTGGGACCAAATATGCTTACTCTTGGTGGCTGACCAGCGCTGGCACCAGTGATGATGGAGTCGGCATTTACCAGTGTCGCGATCGAGTCAGTAGAAATGAGATTCAGTTGCCGAGTCTCTGTTTGACCAAGGAAATCCTCAGCAACGACCCGGAAATCAAACGGTCCAGTTGTGGATGGTACAGTGATGACTCCGAGGAACGGCTCCGTCAAGAGCGTTTCTTGCAATTCGTTGTTAACGAACAACTGCACGCGTCGGATTGAGACATCATCGGTTGCAATAATATGAACCGGAATCTGAGATCCTTCGACCACAGAAGTTCCGTCGCTTGGAGAAAGAATCTCGACAGTCGGAGGAAGGTCGTCAAGAATGTTCAGCTCGATTTCCAGGCTATCGGAAATGTTTCCAGCAAGGTCAGTTGCACGAGCGATGATTGAGACAGTCTCTGTGCCAGGTCCGCCAAGTATTGGAAGGGGCAATTCAAAGTCAAAAGGAGCTTCGAAGCGCGTCTCCATCGACGTACCGTCCACCAAGAGTTCCACCGTGCGAAGGCCCAGATCGTCGGCTACATCGACGGTGACTCTGGTCTTGCTTCCTTCTATGAATTCCGCCCCTGGACTCGGTGCGACAATGTCCACTGTGGGTGGCGTCACGTCAGCTACAACAGTGGCGCTCAGATCGAAAATGTGTTCCACACGGAATAGCTCCGGGCTGACAATTGCAATTCCCAGAGTACCGAGTTGGCTGCCGAACTCGTCGCTGCTGAATGTGACCTCGAATGGGCTCGATGCTCGCGGAACAAGCCCATCGGTTGAGAGCTCAAAGATGGGGGTCGTCGCGGCGAATGGAGGCGAAGCGTCAAACAATTCCACCATTCCAAAATTGACAGGTCCTGTATTCTGGATACGTAAGCCAAGCGATGTAGTCGCATGACCAGTTTCCGAATCGATAGACACCTGCCCCAAATCAATTGGACTAGCTGGATCCAGGGGCGAGTTGCTCACGTCAAAGAGTGTGAACGTCGGCGCAGGTGCGATGCGTATCGCGTCTGCGAGCACCAAACCACCAAATCCTTCCACCTCAATATTCACGACTCCAGTTTCGTCGACATTGACCAGACCGAGATGCTTCCAGCCGATTCCGCCTTCGGTGAAATCATTGGGGGGGAGAATTTGGTTAGCATTGGCCGTGAATGAGTCAACGCCACTACTTACGTCAAAGTCGACATTTTTTGCCGCCGTTGGAATCCCTGAGGGCCAAGTTGCGGAGATTAAATACTGACCTGCCGCAAGGTCGGTTGCTTGCCATATGCCGCCGCTTCGAGAGCCGACCGACGGATCCGCCACATGCACGCCTCCGAAAGCGCCTAGGCCGTTTTGAAACAAGCCGCTCGAGTCGAAGCCGGCATCGCGATCGTCAATAATTTCAACGTCACTACGCAGTGGCTCGATGCGTATGGCGTCCGCTATGACAAACTCGTGGGCGTCATCGCCACCGTTGGCAGCCCCAATGTCGGTCAATTGCACGGTTAGTTGGTTGTTCGCGATATCAACCACGCCCAAGCTATTCCATGGAACCCCTTGATCATCAAATTCGTTTGGTGCAATTTCTTGATTTACCGCAATTTGATTGAGAATCGTCCCAGACGAATCGCCGTCAAAGATGGTGAAAGGTGCCTGCGAGGATCGATCGGGGGCACTGGTCCATGTAGCAGAAACTAGGTAACGGCCCGGCTGAATGTTGTCAAACGTCCAAGCGGCCGTGTTGCCGGCGTCTGGCGCGCTGAATTCAATATCGCCGTTGAATCCCTGTGGAAATTCTGGATTATCCACCTGGGTAAAACCTGAACGGTAACCTGGATCTTCATCGTCGATGAATGTCGGAGCGAAATGGATCAATCTAACGACTTCAACGCTTTGATATATTATGTCTCCAAGTAGAGTTCCTGGAAACGAAATCTTTGTGCCGTCATCGACGAAGGCGTTTCCTCCGACATCAATGATGAGCGTGTCATTACCATCTCCACCGCGAATAATCCGAGCCAGCTCGAGAGGATCGATGTAAAAGGTATCGCCAAATGGACTGCCCACCAAATTCTCCCATTGTCCGATCAGTTCAATTGTATTGCGATCATCGTCAACAACCTGCCGCACGCTATCTAAGTCCAAGTCAATTTCGATGGCATGAGCTGCGAAGGAAAAATCCAGCGTATCGTTACCGCCGGGTGTGATGAAAATATCATCGCTACCTGGCGTGGCGATGACGGTGTCGTCACCCAATCCCACATCCAGAAGGTCGTCTCCAGGTCCATCGAATAAAACGTCGTCGCCGGGTCCACCCATGATCGTGTCCGGGCCAGGACCTCCATTCAGCACGTCAGCGCCCGGTCCGCCATCCAAAAAGTCGCGACCAGGCCCCCCGAACAATTCATCGTCTCCACCAGCGCCAAGCAGTCGATCGTTGCCTGCACCGCCAAAGGCAACTTCAGTTAGATCACTTCCAACAACGATGTCGTCGCCGTCGTGCGTACGTACCCGCACCTCGGTCACGTCGGCAAGATCGTAAGTGAAAGTCCTCGAACCGCCGTCCACAAATCCGAAATTGAGTTCCAGTGTTTCACCGATCACGGCGGCCACAATTTCTTCAGCTCTTGTTCCACCATGAGCCAACACGGATCCGCCGGACAAATGGTAGACGCCCAGCAGCGGCCGTGTATTGTCCTCATTGAAGGGATCCAGATCAAACTCAATTATCGTTTCGGCCGGATCGCCCACAACCAGGATGAAGTAGTCTTCTGTTGGCTCATCCAAGCCTGCACCCGGTAACTCGATCTCTCCGAAACCAGGTCCGATTGCGCTGCTCAGTACGACGGACGACCCAACATCCAGGTCCGATGAATCAGTCACTGGAATCGAAGCCAGCAGGACGTCCGAAGAATCAAACAACGAATCCGCGGACAGGTAATAGCCTATCTCGAAAGGTGCGGAATCTTCAAACGCGACATCGAATGCTTGGAAATGCGTATCAGAACCGGATGCAAAGTTTCTGGTCAGGCGAATGTCGGTCGGTGGTGTACCGGCAAATACATCCAGCTCGGCGAAGGGTACCGGCAGCCCATTGGGAGGATCACTGACCGTTGGATCCAGGCCCGATGCATCTCGCGCACTTTGGAATGCAACGCGACTGCCATCGCCGCTTATCACGGAAATCCAAGTAGCCGGACTTGTAGCGCCGATGCTGGAAGAGAAGCCATCTATTGACTCGCTGATGAGCGTTGTAATTCCCGATAGCATATCGCGGACGTAAACTTGTGAACCCACGATGCCCGGAACAAGGTCAACACCGGTACTGACAAACGAAACATAGCGTCCATCGGAGCTGATTGACGGAGCTGTAGAGCCGGCGCTTGTGGGTGGCAGACCTCCAAAACCCGTGCTTGCAGTTCCAGCCACGTTGATCGTAACCAACTCCATCCTTGTTTCACCTGGTTCATCGAACACGCCGTCCATATCTGGATCGCGATCGTACCGAAAGATATCGGACACTTCGTTGTCATCTGCGACTCCATCGGCCGGATCGAGCAGATCGCCAGCGGAACTTCGAAATACGATAAAGCGTCCGTTGTTACTTAGCTGGGGTCCGGCAGTGATATCTCCGTCCAGTAGCGTCGAAGGTGGTGTCGCCCCGTCTCCAGATGTCATTGCTCCAGCAACAGCACGACTGCGACTCACCAACGTGGTCACGCCGCTCTTAAGGTCGCGCACAAACAAGTCCTCGACCAAGTTTTCGTCGACAAAACCTTTGGCAAGATTCGTCGCGCTACTGAAGAATGCAACATGCCTTCCGTTACCACTAATCGCAGCTTCGCGGGAACCGAGGTCTCCCGTGCCGGAAAAGTCGCTGTTTACCGACACGGCCTCCACCGGAACTTCGCCTCCAACAAAAATGTCAGTCAGAGCGCCATTGGTGTCGCTGACTCCGCCACCTTCGACCGCTGAAAGATCCGGCTTGGACGAAGCAAACGCTACTACGCGACCTGTGTCGTCAATGGAGAGATCAATCACTGTCCCTCCGCTACCGCTGCCCGTTTCCTCTGGATTGATTGAAACCAGCTTCAACCCACCATCCAACGTGGCAAGAAACACATTAAGGCCACTAAGTGGCACGGCGTCGTCGAGGGCAATGTCCGTTGCCGCACTCACGAACGCAACCGACCTGCCATTTCCGCTGATCACTGGCCGAGTTGGGTTGCCTGGAACCACACCAGCGGCTGAACCATCCGATGCAACACTTAGAAGCCTTGATGAAACTCCGCCTGCCTCGTCGAAAATCCCATTCTCGTCGGCATCACGATCATGGAGAAACACGTTCGGAGAGGGACCAGACTCGATCGGCTTTTCAGTCAGATTCGTCGCATAGCTCACGAAGGCGATGAAACGGCCATCGTCACTCATCGCAGGATCGAAAGAGCCAGAGACGGTGGCAGCTGCACAGGAGCTGCCTTCACATGTACCACTATCTGTTCCCTCAAAATTGGCACTGATCAAAGTCGTGACACCGGTCAACAGATCACGCACAAAAACGTCCTGAGTACCGTTCGTATCGGCTGTGGATGTCAAGTCGTCAGCGTGACTCTGGAACGCAACGAAGCGGCCATTCCCACTGATGACTGGATTGGATGAATACTCAGAGCCCGCTCTTAATGGCTCTGGCCCGACGGTTACACTGACGAGTTCCGCAGTTAACAAACGGCGTGCCTCAAGTTGCTCGATTCCATTCAGTAAACGTCTTGTCTGTTTGCGCGATAGATTCTTAGCGGAAGGGAAAGCTCTGCGTTGCATCTCAATTCTCTACAAATTAGAAGCGATAGTAGTTGTGCTCAACCAGGCAACTGAATGCAGCTCGAATAAGCCACAACATTATGGGCAGAACAGTAGCAAAGCTCAAACTGCTGTGCATTGCCTTGGGAGATGGGCCAGTCTGATCCAAGTTCGTGAACGGCTACTCAGCGATCAACCCAGGGTATCCCGACTCCCCTCTGCCGGAGGTTCAACTCAAGCAGCCTTTGTCCTTCCGGCACGAATACCACGCTTCTTCGTCGGTCGGGATGCCATCCAAATGCCTTACCAAAAACTCGTTTGATGAGCTCGCGTTTCCAGAAGCGATTGTTTATCAAGGCAGGAAGTGCGCCGCTGGAGATGCTTCTTTTCAGTGTTCCGAAGCACAACTGGATTACGTTTTGTGAGTGCAAGTAGGGAAGTCCACCACACCGACGGAGTTTTTCGTTATCAAGCACAAGTCGATCGGCAACCACGGAATCGCAATTGGCTACCGAGTTTGTCGGCGAATTCTTCGACGGATCGCCTTCCAGCATTGTCCTTAGCCTATTGGGCTCAAAACGCATTTCGCAGGTGGAAGTCAAACGCCTTAGAATACAACATGTCTCTTCCGTCGACCCCCAGAGGTACGCATGCTCGACTGACGACGGTAACGGTGAAACCAGGTAAGTCGCTAGAGCTCGGCAATCTAACGGTACCGGCACCTATCAATCCTAAGTGCGCCAGCTCTTGACGAAAGATTTGAGCCGCGTTCGACGTGATAGTACTCCGCTTAAGCGTAAGCATCGAGCGTTCCAGAAAGTTCAGTTGATAAACCAACACTTACTGACCCGGAAATCAGCAAGTAATCGATGTCAAAGTCTGCGCCATCGTTCTTGTGTCCATCACGCCGGCTGGCAGTACGGCGGCGCAGACTACAAACAAGCTCACCCCCGTGTGCAGGCACACAATTCTCGCCATGGGCGCATTCAACTGCTTACTGGTGGGGAGGGAGAGCAGTCGTCCGTCGATGTCCGCTACATCCTAGCAAGACTTTTACTTGTAGCCGTAGACCTTGGATTCCTTCGCTGCATAGCCCTCGGGCGTATCTGTTGAGAACAAATTGGCATCCATTTCTTGATCAAAGGTGAATTGGCTTTGGACCCACATCGTCGATGACAATTGGGGTTTGTTTGACTTGAACTCAGTTACAATTTCGATTGGCAGATACGTCTCAGGGTTGATCCAGTACGTACGCAACCAAGTACCTTCGTGTTCCTCACGCGTTTGAAATCCGATTGCATCGTGCCCTTCAATTGTGCGTTTTTCCGATAACTTTTTTGCATTGGCCGGTAACATCTGAAATTGCAGAAAGAAGTCTACTTTTGGTGAGAATTGCATTTGATGTTCTGTTTTTTCACCCGTATCTCGATCGAAAACAACCTGGCTCGAAAGGATCTGCTTCTGTTTACGATCATGATCGAACGCAACGTGAAGATTCGCTTTTGCATCGATCACATGGTGCGACCGTTGATACGGATGAATGTGGTCGGTTCGCTGAAGATGTTTTTCCTTGATGCGGATCCATTGCACAGTCTCAATACGGTTCGCATTGGGAGAGTCTACAAGTGAGCCCAGAAGCCTGACCTGCGTCTCCAGATCAGTACGCTCAAGGTCGCCTGCCTTCCGAAGTCTTGATACGAGAATTGCTAAAGAGTCTCGCGCGGTAGGTCTTGAAGCAGTTGATCCTCGAGCTTGAGCAAAACTCACCGTAGACGACAACTCCTCTTTCGCATGGGCTTCCTCAGCTTCTCCAAGCCTGGCTTCCAGTGGAACCAAGTAGGAGACTTGTACGAAAGACATCGACTGAACACTCTGCACGCGATTCTGAACTTGTGCAAAGATGATTGAACTTGTGCTTAATGAGATCGTTGGCAAGAAAAATGCGATTAGCACGCCCGCTGCGCCCACCAACATAAAAGTCCATGCTCGTCGTGACAGTCGTTCTTGCGTCGAATCTACCGCTGAAACATCGATCCGAGACAAAGTCTCAGTTTCATTGCACTTTGCAATTGTTTCTGACTTGGCGGTGTCGAGTAATCGATCGACATCGACGAGTGTGGATTTAACTTGAGTTGTCTCGAACAATCGCTCAAGATCTTTAACTATCTCTTGTTTCATGGCTCTCTCCTTTCATGTCGTGGAAGTTAGGGCATTTCGCAGTTTTTGAATCGCTTTCTCCAATTGAGACTGCACGGTGGTATGTGGCTTTCCGAGAGCACTGGCCATTTCTCGAACGGACAGCTTTTCATCGAATTTCAGCGAGAGCAGTGCTCGCTGACCAGCTGTCAACGTCGACATAGCCTCTTGCAACAATTGTTTAGCCTCGAGGTCTTCTGAATGCCCCGCCTCTGTCAAGCTCGGATCCAAAGCAGTCGATTTCGGCTCGAGTTCACGTTTGCGAAGGAGGTCAATGGACGCATTGATGATGCAGCGCCGAATCCATGCAGCAAGGTGCTCATCGCTGGGTAGTTGGTGTGGTTTTTGCCAGACGGCCAAGAAAACCTTTTGCCTGAGCTCTTCAGCATCATCCGGACTTCCGGTAATCCTCGCTGCAATCCTAAGTAAAGACTGTTCGTGTTCACGTACAAATCTCGTAAAAGTATCCTGATCGCGCCGCTTGAGACTCTCGGATAACGTCTCGACTTTCGACATGTCTAGCCCTCGCATGGAGTAGTCCTCACAGGGATAACGGTAGAGAATGCATTTTGTACGAGAGCTTCGGAAAGTTTCGCAAGAATTTGTAGAAATTTAGGGTCCGCCAGTGACAACAATCAACACAGGCAAAAACTGAGTCGTCAACCCTGAAGCTGGCGGACAGAAAATGCACGTTGCGGATCCGGCGTTTCCTGAAATCTAACTCTCTTGGCCGCAACCGGGTTATTCTTGACGTACGACCGTACGTAGCGCGCTCAGGTCGAACCGTCATTTCGCACCTGCCCCCGAGCACAATGCCATGTCCTTCCTATGCATACAGACATTTACAAGTTTCTTGGGCGAAGCGACGGACGACGCTTTATTCCGCAGCCAAATGTTGTCTACGGTTTCAGTTTGTGGCGTAAGAAGCTGCTAAGATACTCGCTTGCCTCCAAACTCAAGTATCCGGCGAAATGAAAGAACTAACCATGAATTGGCTGGCCCTGGGTCTGCTATTTGTTGGATTGTTGTCCAGCATGGGCTGCGCACCGACGTCACAACAACAAACAAGCAGTTCGGCCACTGATGGCCAGCCGCTTGGCGAGCCGTCGACTACGGCCAGTGGACCGGTCAAGCTTCAGAGTGATTATCTGCCGAATCCAGTTCGAATTCACGAACGAGTCATTTCCGGTGGTCTGCCAGAAGGTGAGGCGGCGTTTCAGGAAATAGCCGATTTGGGCGTTAAAACGATCATCAGTGTCGATGGCATGACTCCAGACGTCGAGACAGCAGCGAAATTCAAATTGCAGTATGTACATCTGCCACACGGATACGATGGAATTCCTGATCAGCGCGTTAAGGAACTCGCCAAAGCTGTTCGCGAACTCGAGGGCCCCATCTACATTCACTGCCACCACGGCAAGCATCGCAGCCCGGCGGCAGCTAGCGTCGCCTGCGTTTCAGCTGGGCTCATTCCAGTTGAGCAGGCGATTCCCATTCTTGAGCTGGCGGGCACAAATCCTAACTACAAAGGCCTCTACGAATCCGCTCGCGAAGCCCGGGCATTCGAGGTTGCCTTGCTCGATGAACTTGAGGTTGAATTCAAGGAAGTGCAAGAGATTCCACCAATGGCCGAAGCCATGGTGCACTTGAGTCACGCCCATGAGCACCTGCAACTGATCGCCGAATCCGGCTGGCGGACTCCGTCCAGGCATCCCGACCTAGAGCCAGCCCACGAAGCGCTGCTGCTTCGGGAACTCTTTACTGAATTACTTCGCACGGATGAAGTAGCACAACAACCTGAAGATTTTCGTGGCTGGCTGAAAAGCTCCGAGACGGCAGCGGAAGAATTAGAAGCGGAACTCAAAACATGGAAGAAGGCTGGGGGAATCGCGCCACCTCTGATTCGATTGGGGGAACTGTCTGAAAGGATCTCAGCCGACTGCAAGGCATGCCACGTCAAGTACCGCGATACGCCGCTAAACGAAAAGAACTAAGCGCTTCGTAAAATAATTAGTAATCTCTGGATAAGCCGAATAGACACTGTGTGCTCAAGCTGGAAAAGCCAGGACAGTACACATTTCGCAGCAGCGTCGAAGAACAGAAAGCGGGAACGGAAAACGGGGAAGCCTACGAACTCATCCGCCACAACATTACGCTGGTGATGACTCACCCGTTGAGCAAGTAACGAAACTAACTTCTTGGAGCGAATCAAAATTCAGCTCAACCGCGTCGTTCCTGGGTTCCAAATAAAGTAACCGTCCACGATGTGCCGGCTTGTGTGACAGGGTCGGGAGTCTTTTCAGCCTAAATCGTTCGCCAACTAGAAACCACATGTTCCTACCAGCGGCATCTCATCGGTGGCGGGCGTTGCTGAAAAGACTACCGCGTACTTGCACTGGCTCAGTTAATTCGTCTGTGCATCTGTCAACGAGTCCCAACTAAAGAAAGATGCTTATGAAAACACCTGCCGCTCGAGACGTAAAAGTCTTCGTTCCGACCAAAGATCTCGACGAATCAATCGGTTTTTATAAAGAGCTCGGATGGCAATGTACATGGCAGGAAGACGGACTTGCCGAGATCGAGCTGGCTTCTGTGCGGCTGTACCTCCAACGATTCTACGCGAAGGAATGGGCAGAGAACTTCATGATCTACGTCGTCGTGGATGACGCTGAGGCTTGGTATCAACACGCAGCGAAGGTGGTTGAATCGGGTGCCTTCCCAGGCGTACGGGCCAATCCACCGAAAGAGGAGCCGTATGGCGCATTGGTCACCAATGTTTGGGATCCGTGTGGAATCCTCATACATTTTGCCCAGCCACTAAGGGCAACAAATTGACTTATGTGGTAGCGGAACTCAGTCCCCTTTTTCTTTGAGTGTCCGCTTTCTCTGAGTGGCTGCGGTTAGGAGCCGGATCATCTCTTGGTGGTTGGACTTCTCCGCAAAATCAAGCGCTGAGTGTCCGTTTTCGTTACGCAGCGTCGGGTCAGCATCGAATTCAAGGAGCAACCTCGCCATTTGTAGGTTGCTTTTGAACGCGGCATGCCGTAGCGCTGCTCCCTGGCCCTGTGGTGCGTTTGCCAAGGAGGGATCCGCTTCGAGCAGCCGACGGACTATTCCGAATCTGCTCAATTCGACCGCGTCAAGAATGTCGACTCTTGAGAGATTAAACAACCATTCGATCAAATTAGACTGCTTGCCTCCGTCTGCCCATCCAATGGCCGTCGAATCCCACATTTCGTCTCGAATCGTTGGATCTGCGCCATGCTGCAGCAGCAAATGGGCCGCTTCCGCTTGGCCCTGATAGCAGGCCTCATGCAGGGCGGTGATGCCGCGCCGAGGACCTCCGTTTACATCGACGCCGTGATCCAATAGTCGCTTGGCGATTGCAGTGTGACCGGACATGCAAGCAAACACCAAGGCCTGTTGCAGCGTAGCTGACGGATGCGGTGCGACGCTGCGAGGGAATCCATCGTGCTTCGGATTTGGAAAGTGACACGCGTGCGAAACAAGCTGTGATGATTCGTCGAGATACGCCTCGACCAAGTCCAAACGCCCAAGCCCAGCTGCCGACGGTAGGTTGTCAATTCTGGCTCCGCATTCAGCCAAGGCACTGGCGGCTTGCGGATACCGGAAGCCCAAGGCTACGTGAATCGGTAGACCATCGTCCTCAATACCATTCACGGAGGCACCAGCCTCACAGAAGGTATGAACAAGCTCTCCTTGGACCCCCATCTCGTGAGGATGTGTACTGGACACCAGAGCGACCAGCGGCGTCGAACCGGGGCCGCTACCGTAAATATCCGCTGTTGCATCAACGACTGCAGCAGCGCCCGCGTCGAACAGGATGCGCGCAATCTCCAGCGCGTTGGGAGGTACGACCTGATGTTCGTTCTCCACGCCGTTCGCAGCGATATAGTGTGGGAGCACGCAGCGGTGCCGGCGAGTCGAACGCATTGTCGCGATTTCCGGATGCGCTTGGAGCACGGCTCGAAGCCGCTTTGAATCGCCGCGAATCGTTGCGTGAACCGCGTCTTCAAATGCCGCTACTAGTCCATCTGGCTCAACCTCTAGCAGGCGGACGTATTCCTTCAACTTCGGCCAGCTATCGAATCCGCTTTCACGGGCGATTACGTGTTGGGCTTCAACAAGAGTCACACCCTCGCGCATGACGTCCTGGCCGGTCTTGCCGCGAAAACGTGGGTGGTTCCAGGTAAACCTCGCGGCACTGCGGCCGTCCAGACGCTTTACAGCCTTGAGTAGGTCCTTGGCAAGCTTGCGCTTCTGCTCCAGGTTCGGACGATCTGTGTGCGCAGGATCAGAATCGTTTGACATGACGACCTCCTTCGTTATCGTGCCCGGTTCGCTAGAGGCTGAAGTTGGTCGGAATCAACAGCTGGTATCGTTTTTGTGGGGTGGGCACTGCCCTTTCCGCGAACCGAGTAGCAGCCCCAACCGCTTACTAAGATCTTAGCCGCAAAGAACACGTATGTCATGCCTAGGCAGGATACACCGAAGCGTCCGCCGTTGATTTTGTCCAATCGTTGGCCTGCCACTGTTGGACCCGCCCAATCCGCACACGTGGACCGAGTCTCAATGCCGCTTAACGCCTAGGATTTGCGGTAGAGTCCGCCAGTTGCGGCACAGCCCTACTAGACCATTCGCCGCTTTCACGCAATGCTTAGAGTTCTTCATGTACTGGAAGTGGCCGCATTTCCGATGAAGAAAATTTTGCGAGTTTACAGTTGACCCAAGAAGATGTTTGATTCTGTCCCCGCCGCACCGCCTGATCCTATTCTCGGACTTACCGACGCTTTCCAGAGCGATAGCCGCCCTCAGAAAATCAATTTGACCATCGGTGTTTATCGCGACGACGCTGGACAGACTCCCGTGCTGGAATGTGTCAAACTAGCTGAAAAGCGATTGCTGGACAGCGAGACGAGCAAAGGCTACTTGGGCATTGATGGTTTAGCGGAATTCCGTCGCCTGGCAGGAGAACTGACGCTAGATGAACTGGTGTCGGCGGACCGCTTGGTCGTGATGCAGGCGCCCGGTGGAACGGGTGCACTGCGCGTAGCGGCTGACTTCCTGAGCAAAAATTTCCGTGGCTCACGCGTTTGGGTCAGTACCCCAACTTGGCCCAATCACAATGCGATCTTCGAAGCAGCTGGCATGACCACGGTCAGCTACCCATACCTGGCTGCCGACAAAAGATCGTTGGATCTCGATGGAATGTTGGAAAAGATCGAGAATGAAGGAAAGATTGGCGATATTATTTGCTTTCACGCTTGCTGCCACAATCCAACCGGCATCGATCCAACCGCATCGCAATGGTCGGAAATTTCCAAGCTGACGGCCCAGCGCAAGATGCTCCCCTTGGTCGACTTCGCGTACCACGGATTCGGCGATGGGTTGCATGAAGATCGTGTCGCCCTGCGTGAACTGATTAAGCACCATGATGAGCTGCTAATATGCAGTTCATATTCAAAGAATTTTGGCTTGTACAGTGAACGCATTGGAGCAATCATAGCCGTCTGCCCTTCTGCGGATCAAACGGCAGCCGTTAGCAGTAACATGAAACAGTCGGTGCGCAGCAATTACTCCAACCCACCGCGTCATGGAGGAGCGATTGTAGCGACCATCTTGGGCGACCCAGACCTTCGGCAACTGTGGGTTCGTGAACTTGATGCCATGCGATCACGTATCCACTCTATTCGATCACAGTTTGTGGCAGGCATGGCGGCAACAGGTTGTTCGACCGACTTTTCTTTTCTCCTAGACCAACGCGGCATGTTTTCTTTTAGCGGATTGACGCCTTTGCAAGTCGATTGGTTGCGCAGCGAAAAAGGGATCTACATGGTCGGCAGTGGCCGTATCAATGTAGCTGGTATCACCAGCCAAAACATGGAGCTGCTTACGGCGGCGATCGCCGAAGCCTTAGCTGTGTAAATTTTGCCAAAGGACAACAGATGCGATACTTGATTACCGGCGGATGTGGTTTTATCGGCTCGCATCTAGCCGATTCGCTATTGGCTGCAGGGCATCAAGTAATCGTTCTGGATGATTTGTCGACCGGCAAAATCGCGAACGTTCAGCCGCTCGAATCCAATCCGAATTTCAAGGTCCTGATCGGTAGCGTAACCGATGAATCGCTGGTTCATGAAGCGGTGAGCAACTGTGATCAAGTTTTTCATTTGGCCTCGGCCGTCGGTGTGCGGCTGATCATGGAGCAACCAGTCGAGACCATCGACACGATCGTGTCCGGCACTCAAGTGGTCTTGAAGCTGGCCAACCGTTACCGCAAACCGTTGTTGTTAACCAGCACATCCGAAGTCTACGGGAAATCAACGGCGGTGCCCTTCGAAGAAGATGGTGATCGACTATCTGGCCCAACCACCAAACATCGATGGGCCTACGCCTGCGCCAAAGCGCTGGACGAATTCTTAGCCATTGCGTACTGGAAAACCACCGGCCTACCAGTGGTCGTAGTCCGTTTGTTCAATACGGTCGGACCGCGGCAAACTGGACAATACGGCATGGTAGTTCCGAATTTCGTACGTCAGGCCCAAGCTGGAAAAACGCTGCTGGTACATGGCGATGGATCGCAGTCTCGCTGTTTCTGCCATGTGTCTGATGTCGTGCGCGGCCTAATCGCACTCATGGATTGCCAGAAAGCGTTTGGTGAAGTTGTCAATTTGGGCGCGACGGAAGAAGTTACAATCCTCCAGCTTGCTCAGCGCATTGTTTCGCAGCTAGACAGCGAATCGGCTATCGAGTTGGTCGCCTATTCGGAAGTTTTTGGCGACGGCTTTGAAGACATGCAGCGTCGCGTCCCGTCGATTGACAAGGCTGATCGCTTAGTCCAATGGAAGCCCTGCAAAACGCTTACTGACATCATTTGTGATGTAGCCACGGCCAGCCGTGGCTAAACACAATACCGTTCATCGATGGAAGATAAAGTAGTGGATCTCGCCAGAGATCCCTGTGTTAGAAATCCCTGTGTTAGCGATCCCTGTGTTGTGGGAAGTCTGGCGACTTCCACTACATGCATTGAACGGCATTGTGGTTCAACAAATCGGGGAGGCTACTTGCCTTCACGAATCGAGTTGAAGTACGCGCGAGCGTGGTCCTTCTGTGTCTTGGGCAAGGGGGTGTCATCTAGCGGATCAGGTTCTTCGGCCAGCGACGTTAGCACTGCGTCTTGAACGTCGATGGCGGTATTTCCTTTGCGGTTGTCGCCGCCAATTTTCCCGCCGTAAACAGTTTCACCTTGCTTCATCTGGTCGCGAATGCGAGTTTCATAAAAATCGGTATCGGTCTCTTCTTCTGGGCGCTCTCCCTGGCCCTGGCCTTCTCCCATCCCTTGTCCAGGGATTTGACCAGGCATTGAACCCATACAACTTTGGCAGCCCTGACCGCTACATTCCTTGCACATCATTTGAGACTTGCTTTGCGACAAGCTATCCATCAGCTGATCCAGGTCTTGCAGCTCGGCATCGGACTGATTCATCTGTTGCAACTGACTAGCCATTTGCTCTAGCGCTTCTTGAGCGGCTTGAGTATCGCCTTGCTTCATGGCTTGTTGGGCTTGGGACAAGGCGTCGGCCATTTGTTGCATTTGCGCCATGGTCGCATCTTGCCCCTGGGCTTGTTCCAGTTTTCGCTGCAATTGCGCGGCCTTCTGCATGTCTCCGGCGGCTTCCGCTTGCTTGATTTGTTCCTTGAGCGCTTGCTTGTTTTGCTCGTGCGCTTGAGCTGCTTCGGACATGGCTTTTTCGAGTTGCTCAAGCTGTTTTTCGAGCTGTTGCATATCGCTATTGTTCATCTCGCCATTCTTCATCTTGTCTAGCAGTTGTTCCAAGGCCTCTTCGGCTTTGTTGAAGTCGCCTTGCTTGAGTGCATCGTTGAGCTTTTCTGCGGGACCAGCTTCAAACTTTTCGAGGTTCTTTAGATTTTTCTTGAGCGCATCGGCACCACCAAGTTCCTTGCGTCGCTCGTCCAACTGCTCCTTGATATCATTGAGTTTGGCAAGCGTCTGTTTTGTATCGAGCTTGGTGTCCTTCTGGAGCTTGGCCAATTCGCCTTCGAGCTTCTTGAACATATCGACGGCAGCCGTGAGTCCCTGTTTTTCCGCCAATTCTCGCTTCTTCTTGATTTGCTCTAGCAGCGGCTTTGTTGAATTCTTGACCTGTGTAAGCGAAGCTTCCGCGTTTGCGACTGCAGCTGGCGATTCGCGATTCGGTAGAGCCCAAAACAGGGCCGTCAAAAGCGCTGGAATCACAGGGATCAGCACGCGTGGAGTAACGCCCCACTTAAACTTGTCGCGAATGTCTAAGGTACCAGCACGCTTCTCAGCATCGCTCGCAAGTGCCTCGCCCAGCTCCGTTGCTCGATCCTCTGGCGTAAGCAATAGTGCGCTTGAAAGTCGTTCGCGGAGCGCGAAACGCTTATCGATTTCGGCTGCGGCATCAGCGCTGGTCGGCCGACCAACAAACGCCATCACCCCAGTGGTGAGTAACGCAATGGCCAAGGCCCCACCCACCCAGCTAGCAAACCAAATGTTGTCGTCGATGTTAAGCGTCATCATTTTGGGCAGCATCACGCCAGCCATTGCGACCAGCAGTGCGATAGAAAACACCCAAGGCAGAAAACGGAAGAAGCGTTCGCAGGTGAGGCGACGACGAGCGATCTTGGCTTGTTTGCGAATCTGTTGCATTGGATGATCCTTGGTAATCTCGATCGACACAATCACTGCGCACACTGTGTAGTTAGTATATCGCCCATTTGAGCCGCGATGCAAACGCCGATTACCCCAAATAACCCCAACCAGGCTAAAAACTCACGGGGCTTGCAAAGCTACCGACTATGGGTATGATAGAGCCCTGTGTTGGCAGGCTAAGGCTGCTTGCGGCGCAATTGTGTTTGGTTCCCTCGGTAATGGGCGTTTGGTAGCCGTTCTGCCGTGGAACTCCAGCTGTTTTTTGCGCCAAAGTAACTCATTCATCCTTAGTACGAACACTGCTACCAGACTCCCCACCATCCTTCCGACGTGCAAAGTTGGTTCTGCCACACGCTGGTCTACTACTTTTCAACTTGTTGGGTGTCCCCCACCTAACAAATTAACTTTGCACGTCGCTTTTTCCCCCTGTTCATTTTCCCCGGGTCCCTTTCGGACAGAATGTCACTCAGATCGGTGCCTATCAATTGCCACTGAAAGCTTTTGGCCAGGAACATGCTGGTAACAGAGTAGCGCGGGTTACGATTCGGTGGCGCTACAGTAAACTGGTGTTAGGCTGTGCTTGAGGAGTGCTTTTGAGGAGTTTTCAGTCCCGGCTGCCCGCCAAGCCTGCTGTTTATTCGAACTTGCCGCATAGGTTCTTTCCTACAAATCTGCTATGCAACAGCCAACGAGCCACAAAGTGTCTGCAGCAGCGGATAGCCGCCGCGACTTCATCCGCGGCTCCTCGTTGCTGCTGGCGAGTGCTGTACCCGCCGCCTTGGCCTCTGCCGCAACCGTTAGTAGCGAGACCTTCGCTCAAGCTGTTCAGGGCAAGCCGAAACTGCGGCTCGGCGTCGTTGGTTGTGGCTTTCGGGGCATTGCAGCGGCCTCGCAGATGCTTGGTTCGACAGCAGCCGAAGTGCAATTAGTTGCGGTCGCCGACCTTTTCGAAGATCGCTTGCAACAAGCCTGCCGGACGCTGAAAGGAAAATTTGCGGAGCGTTTTGCCGTCGAAGCTCACCAACGCTTTACGGGGATTCATGCCGCCCAACGCGTCTTCGATGCCGATGTAGACGTTGTGATTTTAGCGACTCCGCCCAGTTTTCGCCCCCAACATGTGCTAGCTGCAGTGGAAGCTGGCAAGCATGTTATTGCGGAAAAACCGGTAGCTATTGATCCACCGGGCATTCGGCAATTCCTGGCTGGGTGTGCGCTGGCGACTGAAAAGCAGTTGTCCGTTTCGGTCGGGCTGCAACGTCGCTATACGCCTAGCTACCAACAGACCGTTGCTCAATTGCACGCGGGAGCGATTGGCGACTTAGTCTTCGCGCGGGCGTACAGTTCGCGTCCAATGCCGCGTCTGCACGAACGCCGCAAAGGGCAAACCACGTTGGAACATCAACTTCGCAACTGGCAACACTGCGCATGGCTTAGTGGGGAGAGTATTGTCGAAGAACACGTGCAGAGCCTTGATGTCATGAATTGGATCGCTCAGGCCCATCCAATCGAAGCCCTGGGAGTCGGTGCCGCGCGGACGCAGGCTACCGCCACAAGTGTCGCCCAAACGTCGACAACAAGCCCAAGCAAACTCGAGGATTACGTGTGCGATTTTGGCTATGCAAGTGGACTGCGTTTGATCAGCATTAATCGCTGGACGAATGGGACGCGCGCTGAGTTTTCAGAGTGGGTACACGGCACACATGGGGCCTGTGATGTAGCCAGCGGCAAAATCTACGATCGTGATCAAAAGTTGATTTGGAAGGCGGACGGCTCGCGGGCAGGCCATCAACCAGCCATCGACCACTTCCTTGCGAGTCTGACGCAAGGCATACCTGTTGCGGATGGCGAAGCTGCTGCCGACAGTACGCTGACGGCCATCCTGGGGCGCACCGCCTGCCACTCACTTGGCCGCGTGCATTGGTCTGAGTGCGCTGCGAGCAACCAGCAACTGATCGGTGTGCAAGATTCATAGTACAGCTGGAACTACTTGAATCCTCAGATAGCGCCCCTAACGAGTGCGTTGGCTGGTAAGATGTGGTACTTGCAGCAACTGCCAATTGCTATCCAGCGGGACGACTTGTCCCCACTGCTCGTCAGCCGACGAGACGCCGCAGTCGTCTTCAGTCGTTCAAAGATCTGATCCACGAAAGTAGAGATATCCAAGCATGCGTTTTGCCATTTGTAATGAATTGTTCCAAGATTGGGCCTGGGAACGCGCATTGGACTTGACATTGGAATGCGGTTACACCGGCTGGGAAATTGCTCCATTCACACTCGGCAGAAGGCCAGAGCAATTGTCGCCCGAGCGCCGACAGCAGCTTCACGCACAATTCAAACGAGCTGGCGTGGATGTGATTGGTTTGCATTGGTTGCTCGCTAAGACAGAAGGTTACCATCTCACGACCAACGATGCCGAAGTGCGCATGCGCACTTCGGCGTATCTTGGCCAATTGGCCGCCCTATGCAGTGACTTGGGTGGATCGATTATGGTGCTAGGCTCGCCGCACCAACGCAATTTTCCGCCAGAGATGACGCATGCGCAAGCCGACGATAACGCGGTCAGTGTGCTTGAACAATTGTTGCCTGATCTGGAAAAGCACCAAGTTACGCTAGCGCTCGAACCGCTGGGGCCTGGCGAAGGCAACTATTGGAACCACGCTTCACAAACGGTCCAGGTCATCGAACGCTTGAATTCACCGCACGTTCAATTGCACCTGGACGTCAAAGCCATGAGTACTGAAGGGCAGCCAATTGCAGACGTGATACGCCAGCATGCCCAACATTTGGTTCACTTTCATGCCAACGACCCAAACCTGCTAGGCCCTGGCATGGGCGACGTTGAATTTGAGCCCATTTTCCAAGCGCTCAGTGATGTTAATTATGACGGTTGGGTTAGTGTCGAAGTATTTGATTATTCTCCCGGCATTGAAGAAATTGCGCGCCAGAGCATGCAAAACATGCGTAAGGCGTTAAGAAGATAGTTCACGAACTTGGAGTCCACAGGAATGGGTCGGGAGTCTTTTCAGTAGCCCCACCACCGATGAGGTGCGCTAGTAGGAACACGTGGTTGCTAATGGTTTAAGCGATTTGAGCTGAAAAGACTCGCGACCTTCTCACACAGGCCGACACATCGTGAACGGTTACTAGATAGTTGTGCAAACGCGAGGGGATTTCTTATATGGGTTTACATGCGCATGACCACATTCCAATTGGATATCGGCTGAGCCTCGATTTAACCATTGCAGCCATTCGAAGCACGTCGCTCAGGTTTCTCTTCTGCAGCATGCTGTGCATCGCGCAGTCCATTTGCTTCCCATTTGCCCATGCGCAAGGCGATGCCACGCAAGCGGGGACATTTACGGTCGAGCATCCAACATTGCATAATCTAGGTTTCGAATGGTCCATCGCCGGCGACGCGAACCGCAACGCGACAGTAACAGTTCGGTTCCGTGCAAGCGGCCAGTCTCAGTGGCGCGAGGCACTACCGCTAGTGCGCGTTGGTGGCGAAAATGTTTTTCGGCGACGGGAGCATCTCGATTACACGGTTCCCCACGGGTTCGCTGGAAGCATTCTGAATTTGCAACCTGGGACAGAATATGAGTGCCGGTTTGAAATGTCCGACCCGGACGGGGCAACAGGGCAAACCCAGCATACGGTGAAGGTACGCACGCGTTCCGAGCCACAGCCGTATTCGGGCGGACGTATCTTGCACGTGTATGCACCAGACCACGAAGGCCCGCGTGAAGAGCCAAGCTTTACCAGCTTGCTCCAAGCCTACTATGGAGCTGGCCTCGGAGACTGGAGCGTCGTTTGGGAGCGTCGCGCGCAACCGGGCGATACGATCTTAATGCATGCCGGCCTCTACAAGCCGCAACGCAAGAACTACGTCGATCCGATGATGACGCCCTTCGATGGCAGTATGTCGCTAACTCTGAAAGGCACTGCCGAGAAGCCGATTACCATCAAGGGGGCGGGCGACGGAGAAGTCGTCTTTGACGGCGATGGCAATCATCGCTTGTTTGACGTGATGGCATCAGAACATCATATCTTCGATGGCATCACAATTCGCAATACCGATGTCGGCATCTTTGCGGGGCAAAAGGAAGTTACAGGTGCCGTTGGCTTAACCGTCAAAAACTGCCGCTTCGAAAATGTTGGCTTCGGTGTGTGGACCGAGTACGCCGGCTCGAGCGATTTCTATATCGTCGATAACTTGTTCCTTGGGCGAGACGATCGCTTTCGCTTAGTCGGTTGGACGGGCCCCCTGTGGGCCAGCGCCGGCCCCTATGGATCGCATGAAGTCACTAGTTACTACGCGATCAAGGTCTACGGTCCAGGCCATGTGATTGCCCATAATGCGATTGCCTACTTCCATGATGGGATCGGCATTTCGACTTACGGCACGCCACAGTCCGATCCCGAGCGGCGCGCCTCGTCGATAGACATCTACAACAATGATTTGCATATGTTTAACGACGATTTTGTGGAAACCGATGGTGCTGTCCACAACGTGCGCGTGATGAATAATCGTGGGGTCAATGCGGCACACGGCGGCTACTCGGCCCAACCTGCCTTCGGTGGCCCAGTCTACTTCATTGGCAACCTGCTTTATCATGTGCCAAGCCCTGCCGCTTTTAAGATCTCATCGAAAGCGGCAGGACTGTTTATTTACCACAATACGATTATTGGCGAACATGGTGCATCCGATCCGTCTTCCAATGTTCACTTTAGGAACAATCTATTCCTCGGTCGCGATACACCCTCGCGTGGCATCATGACGTGGGCCAATGGCACGCAGGCTTACAGTAGCGACTACAATGGATTCCGCCCCAATGCTGGTGTTGCGGAACAGTATCGTTGGCTGAGTCCCACACCTGAGCAGATTGCAAGTGGCCAAACGGCTTATGAACCGCAACCGGACGATTGGAAGAGTTTTGAGAGCTTGGCCGAATTGCGAGCTGCGACGGGGCAGGAACAGCACGGCATGGAAGTGGATTTCGATATTTTTGAGCAAATGACCCCGCCGGATCCGAAACAGCGTCACGCCGTATATCACGCTATGGACCTGAATTTCAATTTGAAACCCGAAAGTGCCGTTGTGGACGCGGGCGAATTGATTCCAACGGTTAATGACGATTACCAAGGCAAGGGACCAGATTTAGGAGCGATCGAAGTCGGTGCGCCGCCCAAAAAATACGGTCCACGCTGGATTACTTGGCAGCCCTTTTATCGCTAAATTTTTTTGCGAGCCAAATTCCTTTCGTAGCCGTTCACCAACTTGAAGTCGACAAGAAGTGGTCGGGAGTCTTTTCAGCAGCGCCGCCACCGCTGAAATGCCGCTGATCGGAACATATGGTTGCTAATGGGTCAAGCGATTCAGGCTGAGAAGACTCCCGACCCTATCACATAAGCCGACACGTCGTGAACGGTTACTTCCTTTCTCACCGTCGAACCCGCGACTATTTGGCTCGAAGCCCCCAACAGCGCAATTTCAAAACGTTTGCATGAGCCCCATCCAGTAATCAAACTGGGACACAGAATTAACTCCCGGCAAGATGGCTCGCCCCACCTTTTTCACTCAAATTATTCGAATTCCCATCATGTTGCTCAACGCTTTCGCCACTATGAATAGAACGGCCATAAACCGGACCACGACCCTCGCTCGACTGCTCGCCATTGGGCTATTCCTTGGCGGCGGACCAGCCATCGCACAGGAGGAGGAACGGGAGAAACCAGCTCGCATCGCCCTAACAGAACCACCGGCAGACGATGCCGATTATCGTTTGCTCGGCGAATTCGTAGGCCCCATTGCCGTGGCCGAAAACCAATACGAGCCTCTGGGCCTGCAAATTCGGCCAATTGGTGGTGGCCAGTTCGAAGCCCTGCAGTTCCAAGGTGGGCTTCCAGGGCAGGAGGGATTCAACGCAGAAGCGCTTCAGCTCATTGGCCGCCGCGCCGGTGACATGCTAGTGCTTTCTGGCGGTCCATGGGCGATCTTCGTCGAACCCGAGCTGTGTACGATCATCGACCGTGACGGAAAACGCATTGGCCGACTGGAACGTATTGGCCGCGGCAGTCCGACGATGGGAGCCAAACCTCCCGCGGGCGCTGTCGTGCTGTTCGATGGCCAAAACACCGATCAATTCATGCAAGCCCAGATGACCGAGGAAGGCTGGTTGCAAGCCGGCGCAGATGTCAAACCAATGTTCCAAGACTTTGACATGCACGTTGAGTTCCGATTGCCCTACATGCCTGTCTCGGATGGACAACAGCGCGGCAACAGTGGATGTTACCTGCAAAGCCGTTACGAGGTGCAAGTGCTCGATTCGTTCGCGCAATTGCCGCAATTCAATGGGTGCGGCAGTCTCTATCGTATGAAGAGTCCCGATCTCAATATGTGCTACCCACCGCTGGTGTGGCAGACCTACGACATTAGCTTTACTTCCCCACGTTGGGCAGCAGATAAGACCAAGGTCAGTCATGCGCGGCTAACCGTATGGCATAACGGCGTAAAAATCCAGGACAATTTCGAGGTAACGAATAAAACTGGCGCGGGGCAAGCAGAAGAACCCGTGCTGCTGCCAACGAAGTTTCAGAACCATAGCGACCCAGTCGTATTCCGAAATATTTGGCTTATCGATCGTGGCGTATCGCCCAGCATTGCGTTCCCCGTAATGGCAGAACCAGCGGGCGAAGCTACCGACGAGGCTTCTAACACGAATTCAGACTCGTCAACTGCCGCGGCGGCCGCTGCGGAAGCGACTAGCGATGAAACCCAGCCCGAAGCGGTTAGTGATGCAACCCAGCCTGAAACTTCGAAGCCCAACTAATGCATGATGGGATCGGCTTTGGGCACGCGATTATCGGATGCGTCCGAGTCCAAATTGGTCACCGGTGGCGATGGGGCGGTCACCTTCAAAGACGACTTGGACCATTTTTTCGCTTTGCACGGCCGCTCCGTGCTCGTCTGTCAACTGCTTGACGATTTTGTGACTAGCAACATCAATGACTTGTCCCGTTGATGGATAGGCCCAGCGGCCATCAAGACTGAATGTTATCCATCCAGGTTCGTCAGCCAGGGTGATGCTCTTTAGCTGTCGCGGGGTTCGACTGAGTTGTCGAAGATATGAAGACAACGATTGGTCGCGTCTACAACCCAGCACTCTTGCTCGTCTGGAGTTAGCCCAACTCCGTGGCTCCGGACAGCCGTGCCGCTTTACTTTGCCACGCTCGAATCCTTGGACTTCGATGCGGTACAACTTCTTCCCAGTTGTAATATCACCGATTTCAAACCCCAACAAATCGTTGACACATACGTAGCAGCGAGTTTGGCTACCATTGACGGTAAACGGACGAATGCTGCTGGAAAATGGCCCGACCGTTCTGCTCAGTTGATGCGTTGTCGTGTCAGAGATAGAAAGCAGTGGCGAGCGCAAGCCCGCAAGGTAGGCCGCTGATCCGTCGAGGCCCACAACGGTATTGTGCGCGCCCGAATCGGGTACTACTTTGGCCAACACCTGACCATCTGCATCCAGAACCAGCCAATGCGGCCCCTCGAACGAAGGCTGGTAAATGAACTGGCCATCTGGCGAGATGGACATTCGATCGCAACCACCCTCTAGCTCGCGTTCCCACAATAACTGCTCACTCACCAAGTCGACACACATCAGTGATTTAATCGTACTTACATAAATGCGTCCGGTCTTGGCGTTAGCGCAGACACCCTTGACGTTAATCGGCGAGCCCTTGTCGTCGAGTCCACCCAGTGGGATCCGTTTCACGAAATCGTGTTCGCGGTCCATATCGAAGACTAGCAGCCCGTGCCCACCGTATTCGAGGTAATTACGAACGCCGGGTGTCGCCACATAGAGTAGATTGCGGACTGGCTGGGTATCGTCAACCGCTTCGGCGCCCAAAGACTGGCCAGCAAACCCGAGTTGGGCCATGAACCAGGCCATCAGAATTATCAGAAGTTGTTGATGCGCTCGCATGATACGTCCCAAGTTTGAGTGATACCTTCAATGTACAGTCATTTGCAGTAGAATCAGCTATACTGCAAAAGGTCCTTCTTTCCTCGCAAATGCAACACGACA
This sequence comes from Pirellulaceae bacterium, assembly GCA_041398985.1. Taxonomy (GTDB): domain Bacteria; phylum Planctomycetota; class Planctomycetia; order Pirellulales; family Pirellulaceae; genus Aureliella. The sequence continues at coordinate 272,370 of JAWKTR010000008.1, read as the reverse complement.
TGCAACGCTGGCCTCAGCTCGACAAACTCTGGATGCCATACCAGTACTCCGCGTCATCTTGCCTATTCATCATACTGATCCTGGCCTGGACCGGCTGCAGCTTTTCAGGAAACAACTCCCAACCGATCGATATTAGCGGGGCCGTTTACGTAGGTGCCGACAAGTGCGTGACTTGCCATCGCGCCGAAGCGGAAAAATATGCGGGCTCGCATCACGATCGAGCGATGCAGATTGCTACCGAAGCAACTGTGCTGGGCAATTTCAAAGACGCCTCCATCGAACACCACGGTATCGTCAGTCGTTTCTTTCGCAAAGGCGACAAGTATTACGTTAACACGGAAGGCCCCGACGGCACGCTCCAAGATTTCGAAATCAAATACGTGTTTGGCATCGAACCGCTACAGCAATACATGGTCGAGTTCCCGAGTGCGTCAGACGGCGATTCGCACTCATCAGCCACTACGGCTCCAGTGACTCCTGCGGGCAACGCAGTCGATTTGCCACGGGTTCAAGTGCTGCGACTGTGCTGGGATACGCAACAGTCAAAATGGTTCTATTTGCCGCCCCCGGACGTTCCCGAAAAGCTCGATCCGTCAGACGACTTGCATTGGACAGGCGTCGCACAACGTTGGAATACGATGTGCGCCGAGTGCCATAGTACCGACTATCAAAAGAACTTTAGGACTTCTTCGCCTCAACTTCAATCAGCCACAAACGGCAACGAGAAAAACCCGGTTGCCCAACCAGGTGGCGTCTATCACTCGACGTTCATCGAAATCAATGTCTCCTGCGAAGCTTGCCATGGACCTGGTAGCGTCCACATGCAACTAGCCGAGCAGTGGTTTCCGGGCTGGAATCGCGAGCGCGGCTATGGTCTGGCCAACCTAAAGGCTACAGCGGAGAATCAAATTCAAGCCTGCGCACCCTGCCACAGCCGGCGCAGCGTGGTGGCGGCTGGATTCAAGGCCGGGGATAACTATTACGACTTCTATACAAACCAACTCCTAACGGAAAACATCTACTATCCAGATGGACAAATCCTGGACGAAGACTACGTCCACGGCTCCTTCATCCAAAGCAAGATGTACCACAAGGGCATTCGTTGTAGCGATTGCCACGATCCGCATTCGGCGCGATTAAAGCACGATGGCAATGCCGTCTGCACCTCGTGTCACCAACACCCGGCAGCCAAGTACGACTCGGTCGCGCATCATTTCCATCCTCCGGCCGACGGCTTGCCGGCAGAAAAGAATGGTACCCTGTGTGTCAACTGCCACATGCCAGCGACAACCTATATGGCCGTCGATGCGCGTCGCGACCACTCCCTGCGCATTCCGCGACCGGATATCAGCCAAGTCGCGGGAACCCCAAATGCGTGCACAGGTTGTCACTTGAAACCGGAAAATATTGCCGCCGAAAAGGCACGGAGGCTGCCTTTATACCAAGACTGGATGTTGGCCGCCCGCGAAGGCGACGCGGAGGTTCAAGCCGAAATAGATCGAGCCAATGAGTGGTGCGATGCGGCCTGCGACAAGTGGTACGGCGCACAGCGGCGGCGGGACCCCCACTTCGGCTTGGCAATTGCAGCGGCCCAAAGCGAACAGCCAGACGGCGCTGCAGCACTCATCGAGGTCTTGCGTAAGCGTGGTCATGAAGCACCCGCCATCGCTCGTGCCACCGCCCTACAACTCTTGTTGGAAATTGATCCTGAAGCGGCAGGTAGGGAGGCATTGCGGCTGATTACCGACGAACATCCGCTCGTCCGCAGTTCGGCTACAACAGCCATCCTGGGCAATCCAAGCCAGTCACAGAGCGTCAGCTTACTCGAGACCGCGCTGACCGATCCAGTCCGTAGTGTTCGCACAGAAGCAGCACGCAATCTATTGAATTTTCCTGAACAACTGCGGAGCGATGAAGCACGTACGGCATTTAACAAAGCCTACGATGAGTTGGTGGCGAGTATCCTGACTAGCAATGACCGCGCCGGTGCCCATCTCACACTTGGCATCCTGGCAGAACAACTGGGACGAACGAATCAAGCCGTTAAGGCCTATGAAACAGCCATCGCGGTAGAACCACAAGTCGCGGGTCCAAGGACGAATTTGGCCAGCCTAACCGAACGTATTCAAGCGGACGTGCAGCAACCAGAAGTACGTCAACGGATGCAAGCAGAAGTTCAACGACTGCGGAAAGAGGAATTGGCTCTATTGCTGCGCGATGTCGCGCTACTGCCTTCGTCGCCGGACTTGCAGTATCGTACCGGCATGGCTTTGTACTTGGATGGCCAGAAAGAGTTAGCTGTCGAGCACTTGGTCATTGCCGCAGAGCTGGAACCGAAGCAAGTTGGATTTGCTCAGGCCGCAGCCATGCTCTATGAATCGCTTGAACAGTGGCCCGCCGCCATCCGCTGGGCCGAAGAAGCCCTCCAGCGCTCTGGCGGCGCAGTGGAATCGCAATCCCTACTGGATCGCATTCGCGCCAGTAGCAAATAAACGGCTCAAGAGGCCGATCTAGGGAAAATGTGCGAAGCTGTGTTACGCCGGAAACACGTATGGCTTTCGATACTCCTTGGTTAGCCATTGAGCAGCTTCTGCATCGCCCACGATCGTTTCCGTTTTCGGATCCCAATGAATCTTTTTGTTGGTCCGCACGGCAATGTTCCCTAAATGGCAAACGGTCGCGCTGCGATGACCGATGCTAATGTCCGCTGCGGGCCTCTCTCGTGTCTTGATGCAGTCGAAAAAGTTTTGGACATGTGCAAAGTTGGCATACCGCTTTTCAGTGTTGGGCACGATGATCCGATCGCCATCGCGTACAAGCGGGCTGGGCACATCAACGGACTTCAGTAACTCGGGTGGATTTGTTGCCAAGCCACCGCGCCAAACGAACAGACTGCCCTTTTCGCCAACAAACTCGGTGCCTTGTTTCTCGCTCTTGATACCTGGCGTTTGCTGACAATTCATCGTGACACCATTTGCATAAGTGTAGGTAATCTGAGTCTTATCTGGAGTTTCGTACCAACCCTGCGGATGGAATACGCCAGTGCCTTCGACGCTGACCGGGCCACTGGCGTCCATTTCTAGTCCCCATTGGGCGATGTCCAAATGGTGGGCCCCAAAATTGGTTTGCTGTCCGCCACTGTAATTCCAAAAGAAGCGGAACAGATAGTGGACTTGATTCTTGTTGTAGGGACGCTCGGGCGCGGGTCCCAACCAGCGATCAAAATCAAATCCGGCTGGTGGAGCACTATTGGGGACGGGCTTACCAGCTCGATCGATCCAGTTTGGACCTGGCAAAGTGACATTTACTTTTTTGACTTGCCCAACGATTCCCGCATGGACGAGTTGAACTGCCAAGAGAAACTCTTTGCCACTTCGCTGCATCGTTCCGGTTTGAACAATACGTTGGTGTTCCCGCGCCGCAGCGATCATTGGCCGACCTTCGTCGACGACCAGCGTCAGGGGTTTTTCGCAGTAAACGTCCTTACCCGCCTGACACGCTTCGATGGTCATTAGCGCGTGCCATTGATCAGGCACTGTGACAACGACTGCGTCAAGGTCCTTGGCGTCCAGCAAACGACGATAGTCATCAGTTATGATCGCTGAACGGTTATCTTCTTTTTTCAAGAATGCACTGGCTTCGTCTAGATAGCCCCTATCCAAATCACACAGCGCTTCGATGTTCTTCATGAAGTAAATCATGTTGTTGCGTGGCCCGCCCTGGTTACCCACGCCGATCATACCGACCCGCACTCGCTCGCTAGGCGCTTCAGCCCCAAACGTGGATCGATAGCTGGCCGCAGAAAGTCCCGTAAAAAGACCAGCCAGGGTCGATTTCTTTACAAAGGTACGCCGTGATGATCTTGACATGGCAATAGGCTCCGCCGAACTGGGTGTGTGTGATAGCAGGCTGACATTGTACGTTCCAAGCGCAATTTTGCCACATTTTCCGAATTTGAAAGTTCGGTTGTGCACGATAACGCCATTCTTCCGCTTGCAAACGCCATGCGTCCCAGATTTTTCCTGACAGCCGGGCGATTTGACTCAAATGCCTATGTAGACTGCACTTAGGCATCTTTTTTGGGTAACGAGAATGACAATGGGCGAAATGGAAGAATCAGTTTGGTTGGATGACATTATTCACCGACGGAACGGTTATGAGTCGACTGCCGTAGACGAATTCGCAGACCGCCTAATGCGTTTGGCCCGGTCTCGATTGCCAGAGAGAATGCAACATCGAATCGACCCAGAAGACATCGTCCAGTCCGTATTCAAGAGTTTTTTTTCCAGGCACGAAGCTGGCAGATTTCGTTTTGAGGAAGCAGCCGATGTGTGGCGGCTGCTGGCGGCAATAACCTGGCACAAAGTACAACGCAGTATTCGTCATCATCACCAGCAAGGGCGGGATGTACAGAAGGAATCTCATACCGAAGTATCGGAGCTGAATCAGCCATTGAATGATCCTACCGCATCTTCGTTGGTGTTGATGATGGAATTGCTCGACGAAATCATGAGCCGTATTCCAGATAAACACCGGGAGATCCTACGACTCCGGATGGAAGAGTTTTCCGTGGATGAGATTGCGGAAGCCGTGGGCGTGTCGTCTCGCACGGTCGATCGGGCATTAGCCTTGGTCCGCAAAGTTGCTGCGGAACTGATGGAAAACAGATCGGGCTAGAGTTTTATGAAGTTAACCCATTGGCGAGAACTTGAACCACTCCTGCTGGCATTTGAAGAAGCGTGGACGGCGGGTACCGAGCCAGAGCTGGCGGTCTATTTATCCCAAGCAACGGCAGAGCAACGCGCCGAGCTGCTAAATGAACTGGTGATGATTGACTTTGAATATCGTTGCCAACGAGCTTTGCTAACAAACCTAGACGCCTATCTTAAACTTTACCCTGAACTGCGAGAGGACCAAAACGCGCTCGACGAGTTGATTCAGCATGAGTTTCGGCTGCGGCGCAAGTATGGCCAGCATCCGACAGAGGCAGAAATTGACAGTCGATTTGGCACCGACAGCACAGCACGTGAGATTTGGCAAAGATTGTCTGAATCGAACATTCAATCCAGTTCGCTGCCGGTCCTCTCGCCCGGCACGGTCATTCACCCGTACGTTATTGAAAACCTCGTGGGTGCTGGCGCTTTTGCCAGAGTCTACGCGGCAATCGACACGCGACTGAACCGCCAGGTCGCCCTGAAACTACTGACCCAGTCATCCGATTTGCGACCCGAATTGCGCCAACGCATGCAGCGCGAAGCTCAAGCCGTGGCGTCGATCAGTCACCCCAATATCGTTCCGGTTTTTGACTCTGGAACGTATCGTTCCCATGATTACATGATCACCCGGCTCGTAGCGGGGGAAACGTTATCACGCCACTTGTGCGATCACGAATTGACAACCAAGCAATCCGTTGAACTCGTTAGACAACTGGCCTCTGCGCTGCACGAAGTGCATCAATTGGGAGTGGTACATCGGGATATCAACTTGGCGAATATCATGTTGGAGAATGGTGTTCCACAGCTACTCGACTTTGGGTTGGCGGCACACGCTAATGCGAGTCAACAGTTAACGCAGGACGGCGATCTCGTCGGGACGCCCGCGTTTATGCCCCCAGAACAAGCGGATGGGCGCGCCGGCCAAGCAGACGCACGGAGCGATGTCTACAGCTTGGGCGCCGTGTTGTATCGATTGATTTGCGGATGTCTACCGTTCGAAGGCACGACGTCGGAAGTAATTGGTCAAGTGCTGCACCACGAACCGCGCGTTCCGGCCACAGCGATCCCGAAGATTGGCAGAGATCTTCAGACGATCATCCTAAAGTGCTTGCAGAAGGAGCCGTCGCTCCGTTATCAAACTGCACACGAACTAGAGAACGACTTACAGAACTATCTTGCAGGCGCGCCGATTAAGGCTCGCCCCATTGGGCTTTCAAGTCGTATTTTCAAGTGGGCTCGCCGACACCCTGCGCTCGCGGCGGCAGCCGTTGCGATCCTGATGGCTAGTGGATTCCTGGTCGGCGCTGCGACTCAACTCGGTCGCGTAGCGTCGGAACGCGACAACGCGCGGGATGCCCAGCGATCCACTCAGATCCTATTAGCAGAGTCTGCGGCGGACGCAGGATTACTCGCCATGCAACGCGGGCGAATGAACCAAGCTATTGAGCATTTTCGACTGAGTTTGGAACGGGGAAATACAGACCGAGTAGGCGTGCTACTCAAGCTTGTTGAAGCTTACTTAATTGACAATGACGTGGAGCAAGCGTATCAATCTTGGTTTCAGGCCAGCCAGGAGCCCGAAGCTGTACACGATCCTGTTCAACTCGAACTATGGAAAGCTGAGCTAGCTTTTCGTGGCCGAGATGGACTTGGCATCGACCTACATCTCATGGAGCAAATTCAGAAGCTAGAATTGCCACAAGCTGAGCGGCTCTACGTCGATGGCATCCTTGCAGATTCGTCACTAGAGGCTGCAGCACTATTCAAGCAGTGCACACAGACATCTCCGTTCCACCATCGTGCGCGCCGCATGCTGGTGGTGACACTATTTTCGTTGGGGGACTTGGACAATGCAATGGACGAAATACGAGTTGCCAGGCAGTTGTTCCCCGAAGATATCGATTTCATACTTCTCAATGGTCTGTGCCAAGCCGCTCAGTTGCAGTTGAGTGAATCGCTGCTTACCATTCGCCAAACTGGACTAGATGCCGGCAGCCTTGCACAGTGGATCAATGCATGTGAAGTCTTGCATTCAATCGTGAGGCAGCCCGAAATCGATTCTGGAATGGGCGAGCTCGATGAGATTCAATTGGCTATTACGTTGGACAGAATATCTGACAGCCTACTCCCGCTTGGTCGACAGCGCCGCTGGCGGTTGCCACTCAAGATAGAGTCTCAACTCTCCAATCTACGACTACTTTCTGCTTGGCTTCCAGACGATAGGCAGAGCTGTATCGACGTCGTCGAGCCAATCGTTGCGGTACATCCTGAAGGATCTTTGCTGATTGTGCTGGGCGGACTGCGACTGGCTCTGTGTGATGCAAATCCGGTTCAGGCAGCACAAGAAATCCCACATCTGGAGCAAGCACGAGCGGCCTATCAACAAGCCCTACAGCGACCAGGGTTTCTCAAACACAATGATCAAATGATTTGGAAAGCCATCTTCACCAGTTCTACCATCCTGAGCATCACCATGGAGCACGACACGGAGCGGAATAATCGCCTCCTGCTCGAATCGGCCGCAATGGTAGACTGCCGTTCAGTTACGACGGCTTCGCGAGCGCGAACATTTGTCATTGTGACCATGAGGTTGGGGGATTTCTCTATTGCTGGTTGCTGGGTAGACCGCTGGATCGAATTGACCGTTGCTGGTGAAGAGAGTTGGCAGGCTGCGGTCTGGCATAAGGCCGTACTCTGCAAGAAGCTTGAGCGATGGGCCGATGTGATATACTGGTGCGACGCTTTGTTGGAGGTCAGTCCCAATTATCCCGAAGCCATTCCCCTGAGAGACTTTGCGGTAGACCGACTCCGGAAGCTCTTGGACGACGATGACACGGGCGGGGCGAGTTGGTAGACTAGAGGTGAGCCTGATCGTCTCCCCCGCTTCCTTCCTGCACCATTCTCACCTGAAGATCCGTTCAAATGCGCTCCGTCATTTGGCCTGCACTCTGTTATCTCTATTTTTTATCGAGTCCTACTGCCATATTGGTAGCTGATGAGACGGCAGACAGCGAATTCTTTGAACGCAAGATTCGGCCTGTCTTGGTCGAGTATTGTTACGAGTGCCATTCATCGCAAGGTAAACAAGTCGAGGGCGGTTTGCGGCTCGACTCCCGCGAGGCCATGCGGCGCGGCGGCGAAAGTGGCCCAGCCGTCAGCCCCAGACAGCTCGACCAGAGTTTGTTGCTGTCGGCACTCAAGTATGAATCGCTTGAAATGCCGCCCAACAAAAAGCTTACTGACGAGGTTATCCAAGACTTCGAACAGTGGATCGCCAGTGGCGCTTACGACCCGCGCGACGAACCGTCCATTCCTAATGAAACGGTTATCTCAAAAATCGACTTTGAACAAGGACGGCAATTCTGGAGTTTTCAATCGCCCGTACGGCATGATTTACCAGTGCACAACTTGGGCAACTGGCCGCGCAATCGGATCGACCATTTCGTGGCTGGTAAGCTGCACGAGCAGCGACTGGAACCAGCGCCGCCAGCCGAGCGCGCCGAGTTGATCCGCCGATTGACTTTCGACTTGACGGGACTCCCACCCACACTGGAGCAACTGCGCAGTTGGAACACATTGCCTGAAGAGTCGCTCATTGCCGATGTAACGGAATCGCTGCTGGGCTCATCGGCGTATGGAGAACACTGGGCGCGGCTCTGGTTGGATTTGATGCGGTATGCAGACGATCAAGCCCACATAGTGGGTAACGACACGTCGCTGTTCTTTCCCAATTCGCACTTGTATCGCGATTGGGTCATCGCTGCGCTGAATGACGACATGCCTTTTGACCGCTTCGTGGAATTGCAATTAGCCGCCGATTTGATTACTCCCGATGATCCAAGTGATGACGTGGCGCTCGGCTTTGTCGGCTTAGGGCCCAAGTACTATCGACGCAATAGCCCAGAAGTTAAAGCCGAAGAGTGGGAGGATCGAGTGGACGTTCTGTCACGCGGTCTACTGGGCTTGACGGTTGCTTGTGCGCGTTGTCATGACCATAAATTCGATCCGGTGAGCACAGCTGACTATTATGCTTTAGCAGGAGTCTTTGCTAGTACCGAGATGTTCAATCGTCCGTTAGACCCGCAACGCGAGACGAATGACAAAGGACATGCCAAGGAACCGAAAGACGCCCTGCACATTATTCGCGATATCGAACCACAAGACTTGGCGATCATGATTCGCGGCGATGTAAACCGTCGTGGCCCGGTCGTACCGCGTGGTTTTCTGACAGTACTCTCCTCTGAAAATCGCAAGGAATTCGGCGAGGGAAGTGGGCGAAGCGAACTGGCGCGTGAAATCGTATCTCGCGACAACCCGCTGGTAGCACGCGTATTCGTCAATCGTGTCTGGGGTAAACTGATCGGGAAGCCCTTGGTCGCCACGCCCAGCAACTTTGGCAATCTCGGACAGCGTCCGACCCATCCTGAATTGCTCGATGACTTGGCTGTCGGCTTCATGGAGAACCAGTGGTCGCTCAAATGGCTGTGTCGTGAAATTGTCAACTCAGCAACTTACCAACAATCGACTCGCGGCGAATCCGTCGAAGCTGATCCGGAAAATCGCTGGTTGTCTCGCATGCATCGCAAACGTTTGAGTGTCGAACAGATGCGCGATACGATCTTATTGGCGGCAGGACGTTTGAATTCCAGCCACGATGCAGTCGCGATCGACCCGAGCGACCCACAATCCACACCGCGTACCATTTACTGCCAAAGTAGTCGACTGAAGCTAAACCCTATGTTAGCGCTGTTCGATTACCCAGATCCCAATGTGCACAGTGAAGCGCGAACCGCCACAATTACGGCCACACAAAAGCTATTTGCAATGAACAGTCCTTTTATGGTTCAAAACGCTCAGGCTTTGTCCCAGCGCATTCAGGCTGAGAACTTGTCCGTACGGCAGGCCATTGAGATGACTTATCTGACCTTGCTGTCGCGCAAGCCGCGCATTGAGGAAGTAACCGCTGCGATCGATTTCATACACGCCAATGGTGATAACTTCGATAAATACGTGCATGCGGTGAGTATATTGAATGAAGCGATCATATTGGACTGAAATTTGCGAAAAGCAAAGTCGTAGCGAAATCGGCGGACGGCACACGGAGTGTGCCTGCTACTTTTTAAATGCGGATTGGCGGACGGCACATGGAGTGTGCCTGCTACTTTTTAGAGCAGTGACTGGGACCATGCAATGAAAACGCGTTTTCTATCACGTCGTGGGATGTTGGCGCGAGCAGGAGCTGGATTTGGAATGCTGCCGTTGGCGAGCTTGCTGCAGCAACGGGGCTTGGCTGGTACGCAATCCAAGGATGCCCAGCCAGTTCATCATTTTGCGCCAAAAGCCAAACGTGTGATCTTCTTGTTCATGAATGGGGGACCGTCCCATATCGATACCTTCGATCCGAAGCCCAAACTAGCTACATTCGAAGGCCAACAGCCTGAGGGCATGTCGACGAAGGGAAATGGATTCATGCCATCGCCGTTTCAGTTCTCCCCGCGTGGAGAGAGCGGAGTGGTGATGAGCGAGTTGTTTCCGCAACTCGCCAAGCACGCGGATGACCTGTGTGTCATTCGCTCGATGCACACCGATACTCCGAATCATGAGCCTGGGTTACTGCTCATGCATTCAGGAAACCAACAGCCCACGCGGCCTTGTTTGGGGTCTTGGGCATCGTACGGACTCGGAACTGAGAACGAGAACTTACCTGCCTTCGTGGCGCTTTGTCCAGGGATGCCTGTCGTCGGGCCACAATTGTGGTCATCGGCATTCTTGCCCGCTACGCACCAAGCGCTGAGCGTCAATACTTCGGATATGAAATTGGATTCTTTGGTTGCGCATTTAGACCACCCGAGTATGACACGTCGCGAACAGCGTGAGCAACTTGATTTGGTCCAAAGGCTCAATCGGTTACACGCAGAAGATCGACCTGGTGATAGCGATTTGGATGGACATATCCGCAAGCTCGAGTTGGCGTTTCAAATGCAAACAGAAGCCAGCGAGGCGTTTGACGTATCGCGTGAGTCCAAGCAGGTGCATGAGGCTTACGGCACGAGTAACTTTGGACAGAGTTGTCTGCTTGGCCGACGCTTGTTAGAACGTGGCGTGCGGTTTGTACAGGTATATTATGTCGACAAAGGCAAGCAGCCTTGGGACACCCATAGCGATAACAATGGTGGACATCGACGCTTATGTGCAGACAGCGACCGAGCCACAGCCGCACTGCTGACCGACTTGAAGCAACGCGGAATGCTAGAAGATACACTTGTTATCTGGGGTGGCGAATTCGGTCGTACGCCTTACTCGCAACTTGACAAGAAGAATGCGAAGAGCAAACCGGGGCGTGATCACCATGCGACAGGTTTCTCCATGTTCCTGGCGGGCGGTGGTGTCCGGGGCGGTTTGATGTACGGCAGTACCGATGAACTCGGGATGCACGCTATCGAAGATCGCGTGCACGTACATGATCTACATGCAACGATCTTACATTTACTCGGAATCGACCACACTCGGCTGACCTACCGTTACAGCGGACGGGATTTCCGACTGACAGATGTCTACGGAAAAGTGGTCCAGGGTATTCTTGCGTAGGGCATACCGTCGAACGGCAAGGGTCGGGAGTCTCTTCAGCAGCGCCGCCACCGATGAGATGTCGCTGATAGGAACATGTGGTTGCCAATGGTTTAGGCGATTTAGGCTGAAAAAACTCCCGACCCTGTCGTATAAGCCGACACATCGTGGACGGTTACCATAAAACCATGCTGCAGCTTGTCCCTATACGATCGCAGCCCTGCGGCTTGCGGTTCAACGATGCCGCACTTTGTCTATAATGATGGCCCGTATATCAACTGTGCCTCCGTTGGGAAAGATCATGCTGAAATCTCCTATTCGAGTGACGGGAAATCGCCTACTGTACGCCATTGCGCGCATCGTTATGTTCGCTTGCATACTTCTCTCTCTCGAGAGTTACGCCCAAGACAAAATAGAGTTGGTCAACGGCACCAATTTGACTGGCACCATCACCAAGATCGACAAGTCAAACAAGCAGTTCGAATTTGAGACTCAAATTGGTACCCAGCGGATTCAACGCACTTACCCTTATGATCAGGTACATGCAGCAACTTATAAAGGCAAGCGTTTCGTGATTACGCCAAAGCATGATGCATCGGCTGATGCGACAAGTGCTGCTAGCCAGACAACGAAGGAGGGCACCCCACGGAGCAGCGCAGAAATACTAGCCTTGATCGATCAAGTCGGAAAAACACCACCCGATTGGTTCACGTCGACACCAGCCAATCACCCCAAATCCCTAGACCTCGATTGGCCACTCAAAGCCGATGGGCCCTGGGATGAAAACAAGAACGTTGGGCAGTACATCTGGGGACGCGTAAATCCCAACGTTTCGCGGTGGAAGTCAGGTATTATCCTGGTACACCAATGCCTTGAGCGGCATCAAGACGATCCGGCGTTGCGCCAACGCGATATGGAGAAGCTCGGAGTCATGTATTTCACGCTGCTGCAAGACTACGCGCGAGCGGCATATTGGCTTCAGCAAGCGAATGTGGCTGTCAATCAACGGCCAGGCATCAATCTAGCTGAATGCTATTGGCGACTTGGCAATCGCGATATGGCGCTGAAACAAATGCGAGGCAAGTCTCTTCACTTCGACGCTATCAAACTGCTTGGCGACATGGGTGAAATCGAAGAAGCACTTAACGTAACCAAGTACTACGCCAAAACCAATGCTTCTAACGAAGCCTACAAACGCTGCACCCGGATGCTCTGCGAACCGCCGGCCGTTTGGATGAAGCCGTCGACTACTACAATAAAGTCATCGCTTCTCCGGCACGCAATAAAGAGTACGAACAGCGTTATCACGGCCGCGCGCAGACTCGATCGAAGCCATTCGCTTGTTCGACAAGGCGGACGTCGCCCGCGTGGCCAGACGGCAAATACACGGCATCTAGCACTGGTTACAACGGTGCACTCGAAGTGAGGGTGACCGTCTCGAATTCCAAGATAGAAGACGTAAGCATTACCAAACATCAAGAGAAGCAGTTCTACGCTGCCTTGACCGATACGCCAAGACAGATTTTGGAGCGTCAGAGCGTGATGGGCATTGATGGAACCAGTGGAGCAACCATTACGTCTCAAGCAATTGTGAATGCCAGTGCGAGGGCATTGTCTCAAGGTGCAAAGTAGCCGTTCCAGACTGAGTCGCATGCGGACGTGCTACCAAGGGCTGGCAGCAGATTTCTACGTAGCCAATTGCCAATACGATAGCTTAAGGTAGCACAATATGCATCGTTCGAAGCAACTGGGGCTGGCCGCAGCATTGACTATCTTGGCAGGCACCTTGCTTTGGTCCGTGTATGCGAACCAACCTCTCAATGGATTGAGCTTGCAAGCCGGCCCCGTAGTGGCTTTAGCAGCAGTCTTGCTCTGGAGTGCGGTGTTGCTAGGCCTGACTAGCTTCGAACGTAATTCGCCGAAGGCCTGGATTCGGCTGGATTGGTTCGTTCCTACGTTGCGCAAGACGAAAGAGAATACGCCTTTGTCGCGATCGATGGGAGGACGCATTTTACGGCGTCTTATTCCCAAGAGATTTCAATCGAACCACGCGACGAAACAACGTGGCCTGCTAAGAAGAAACCTGCGCAGGTTGGGCCTGTCGTGGGTCGCTTCACCAGTGCGACGTTTCACGCAAGCTGTGTGTTGGCTGGCCTTCATGCTGCTTTTTCTCTACGTTTGTTGGCCCTATGACGCCGCGCCGCAGGCGGGTACAGTCTCGAAGGGATGGATCTTCCGCTCGCTCGACCAGGAAACTGGAGAAGTCTTGATTACGCAATCAGACAAGGCTGCGGAGCATCTCACGTCAAACGCATTCGCGGTACGTGATATCATCTTCATTACCCGCAGCGCCGAAAATCCTTCCGTTCCAGCGCAATTGCTTGGGAGCTTACGTGTTGATCGAGCTGAGCAATCCGAGCTGTATTTAAGTCCCGTGGGAGACCTCTCGGAGGACTTGCTCGACGCAATTCTTGGCGGCGTTCCGGCTCATCAAAGCTTCGATTTTCACCAGCGTGATCCAAACGCCTGGCCAAGTCATTACGCGGACAATTTGGCACGCAAGGAAGTAATACCGGCGGAAACCTTTCTAATTATCGATCCGCTAGTAAGTCTTTCAACGGCGATCGCAGCGCGAAGTTGGGTTTGGTCGCTGGCCAGCGCGGCCATCATTCTGATTGTGTGTATCCTTATTCCGCGCGGCTTCTGCGGCTATCTCTGCCCGCTTGGTACGACGATCGACTTTTTCGATTGGGCAATCGCTGGCCGCACAAAGCGCTTTCGCGTTCCTGACGATGGTTGGTGGGTACATACAAAGTACTATTTGCTGGCGGGCACCCTGGTAGCCGCAGTCTGTGGCGTCCTGGTTTCCGGATTTTTCTCGGCAATTCCCGTTATTACACGTGGTATGTTGTTCTTAGTTGATCCGCTCCAGAGCGGCACGCTCCGCAGTTGGCATTTGGTTCCAGCATTCAACGGCGGACAGCTGCTTTCCATCGCTCTTTTCGCGGTCGTGCTGAGTCTGGGATTCTTGCGCCCGCGATTTTGGTGCAAATACGTTTGCCCCAGCGGTGCGGTCTTCTCGATTGGAAACCTGTTTCGAGTGACGGAGCGAAAGGTTGAATCGTCGTGTATCAACTGCAACAAATGTGTGGAGATCTGTCCTTTCGATGCGATCAAACCGGACTTTACCACGCGTACGACAGATTGCACTATGTGTCAGTCTTGTGGCGGAGTTTGTCCAACGCATGCAATCAAGTTTGTAGAACGTTGGAATCTCGTCGAACTCAAGGTAGCAAACGATCCACCCAACCATGAAACTGCTTTAGGGCGACGCGGCTTTCTGTCTTTGGCTGCAGGAACCGCAGCGGCAGTCGTGGGTGGTGTGACGGTCGCGACGGCTACGAAGGCCTTTGGAGCCAACTTGAATGCGCCCGGCGGCTTCTTGCCCGTCCGCCCGCCAGGCAGTGTTCCAGAACAAGAATTCCTGGAGATGTGCATTCGTTGCGGCGAGTGTTTCAAGGCCTGTCCGAATAACGTCTTGCAGCCCGAAGGTTTTCAACAAGGACTCGAGGGGTTGTGGACCCCCATGGTGAACGCAAACTGGGCTGGTTGTGAGTCGAGTTGCAATGCGTGCGGCCAGGTCTGCCCAACTGGTGCCATCCGAGCGCTACCACTTGTGGAGAAGAAGGTCGCACGCATGGGTTTGGCTGTGGTCAACGAAGCGACGTGCCTACCATTCGCAGGCGTCGAAGCCTGTGACTTGTGCGTACAGGAGTGTGTTGCGGCTGGTTATAACGCGATTGAATACACGCAAGTCGGAACCGAGCTCGATACGAATGGGCAGCCTATCGAAGGCACCGGCTATGCAGCTCCGTTGGTTATCCAGGACAAGTGTGTTGGTTGCGGCCTATGTCAAACTCGCTGTTACGCGATTAACGTGAAGGCGAAGCATTTGCTGTCGGAGTCTGCCATCATCGTGGAAGCGGGAGATGGCAAAGAGGACAGGTTACTAACTGGCTCATACCAAGAACTTCGCAGGCAAGAAAAGTCGGACGCTCAGAATCCCAAGCCGTCGCAGAGCTATTTTGTTCCTGACACCTCAGCTCCAACTCCGTCGGATCCCGTTTGGGGACCGCCTGACACGACTACACCCGACGCCGATCCATTTGGAATCGGCACGCCGGCCGCAAGCCCCAACTTGGGCGACCCGGACAGTCCATTTTGATGAGAACTGTGAGAATGCTTACCGATTGGCAATATGGCTAGGCAATGCCCCGGACGTTACAATAGGATTCTTGGCGAACCGAAACTAACTATCTAACCTGAGTTATTGGGGTAGCTGAACTCGCAGTTTCCGCTTGGTCATTCTTCCGCCGCAAGTCTTGACGACTTCCGCTACGGACAGCACCTCGATTTTTTGGAAAGTTTTCTCCATCATTGATAATCTCTAAGGGCAGAATCGATGTGTGACCAGGATCATTTTGACGAAGACATCAAGCGTTACTCGCGACGAGATGTGGGAGCCATCGTGGCCGGTGTCGGTGCGAGCTTTATGTTGGCAAGTCCAGCATGCTGCGAGTACCGTCGAGCACGACGTGGCCATCAAGACCGGAGATGGTGAGTGCGATGCGTTTTTTGTGACACCCGAAAACGGTCGCATGCGAGTGTCTTAGTTTGGCCGGACATTTTTGGACTACGACCAGCGTTTCGCCAAATGGGCAAAAGGCTGGCCGAGTCGGGCTACAGCGTTCTCGTAGTCAATCCTTTTTATCGTACCAAGAAAGCGCCGACCGCTGAGAAGGGTGCCGACACGCCAATTCAGCAGGTAATTCCCTTGGCGCGCTCTTTGAATTCCGAAACGCACCTGGCTGACGCGAAAGCCTTTGTGGCGTGGCTGGATGCGCAGGAACAAGTTGATCAGAAAAAGAAGATTGGTACGATTGGATACTGCATGGGAGGCCCGATTGTGATGCGCACTGCAGCCGCCGTCCCCGATCGCATCGGTGCCGCCTGCACTTTTCATGGTGGCGGTTTGGTTACCCAGGCCGAGGATAGTCCGCATTTGCTGATTCCCAAAATGCGAGCCAGCTTTCTCATCGCGATCGCAGAGAATGACGACGAGCGCGATCCTGATTCGAAGCAAGTTCTGAAGGAAGAATTCGCCAAAGCAAAGCTCACCGCAGAAATCGAAGTCTACCCAGCCGGGCATGGCTGGTGCCCACCGGATACGAAGGTCCACGATCAAGTTCAAGCCGAGAAAGCCTGGGCCAAGATGCTGAAGCTCTTTGAGAAAGAGCTAAAGTAGCAGGCACGCTCCGAGTGCCGTCCGCCTCCCTCCTTTCCCTACACCTGTGGACTCATATCTAAATGGGCAACAGCGCGTGTTGGACAATCCACTCGCCAACCAGCGCGCCCGACTCCAAGCCAGCGGTATTGTCAAAGTCAAAGTGGATCCCTCCGTAGATTCGGCTGAGGCCCGCTTCTTGGGCAGCATCTACGAAACTTTCAAATGAGCGAACGGCGAGCAGTGAGACATCATCGGAAGGCGGCCATTGTCCACTGCTACCTCGATCAGCTCGCGACGTGAATGCAAAATTATCGCCCAAGACCGCAGTCAGCACTGCGGCTGCCGCACCACTAAACGTACTATGTCCCGACGTGTAGGTCGGAAATGATGGAGTTGGCAGCAGGGGCAGCCAATCATTAAGTGGTTCCGTTTCGCTATTCTGGTCATCTGCGGCTTCGCGTATGGCGTCGATGGGACGCCAGAAGTCATAGAAGTACTTCGCGTCCCACGCGGAAATGCCTGCGTCCGCCAATGCCAGATTGAGTAATGCAAAAAGCCGGGCCGTTTCCAACGGGGGCAGACTCTGCGATAAGGCTACATCGGTTGCGATCGAATTCCAATGGCCTGGCGGAGTCGCGGTGCCGCCACCGTCCTCCCAAAAATGTGCAATGGCGGTTTGATCCGCTGTGCGTAAGCTGCTGAACCGTTCTCCCAACTTCAGCACTTCGTCGACAGCGGACGCGTAGGCTTCACTCTCGAGTGCCGGAGGCGCAAGCGGACGAAACTGGTTACCGCTGCTCAATACGAACGGTGTCACGTTCGGCCACTGAGGCAAAGTCGGCTCGGCAAAATTCGGCAAGGTAGGCTTCCAGTTTCCTACACCGGCAGTGGGAGAATAGTCGGAGGACAGTTCTGAGCCATCGTTGACGCGTTTGGCAATCATCGCCTGGCCAGCCTGCTGCCCCAGTTGTATTCCCGCCGTCTTAGCCGCACTCTCGGGAACTGTCGCCAACACTTCTTGCAACGTCTTATCCCAAATCTCGACTTGATGTTCGCTCGAATAAAGGTGCGAAGCGACTACGTGAGCCGCCTGCGCGGCCGCTGCAATTGGTGAAGCGTCGACGGGCGAATCGCTTTCAAACGCATACCCGCGATAAGTCGCGGTCGTTGCATTCATGGCATCAAACATGGCACCATGCACCATTGCCAGGTATTTAGAGACCATTGGCGGTGGCGGCTTCACGAGGTCACCAGTCGTAAGCACACTCGTGGTCTCACGCACCATCTCAAGCAGAGCTGCGTTCCAAGTCGTCGTGACGTCACCAACCCGAGTTACGCGTTCGCTGGTTATCTTGCGTCCCCGCAGGTCAGTCACCGAAACACGGAGATGATTTATTGCTGCTGGCAACGTAGCTGGGAAAGTGAACTGCCCCAGCTCGTTGACTTGAACATCGCCCGACTGTAGGACTTGTTCGCCTTCCAGGAACTCGACCAAGACTCTTGATTCAGGCGTCGTTTGTCCCTCGTAGACTACATCGCTATCCAGCACGATCTCATCGCTATTGGGATCATCCTGAGCGTTCAACTCGAAAGAAAGCTGTGGTGCTGTTGGGTATCTGTTTATGACGTTGACGACCAACAAAGCGTCCGCGGCGCTCATGCGGCCATCGCCATTGACGTCACACAATGGTCCCGCAAAACCAGTTGGTTTGTTCGCGGGTAATTCGCGCGTGCCATTCTGATTAATGTCATTGGCAATCAGAAGAACATCCGACGCCACGACTAGTCCCGATTCGTCCACATCGTAGGGATTGCTGGCAGCCTGCCACACGCTAGCTAACACACGCCGCGACTCGAGGAATTCCAAAGTAGGCTTACGTCGCGCTAGCATGGCACACTCCCGATGTCCGAATACTTGCCCAATTACTTGCCCAGGGCTTCGCGCAAAACAGGCTCAAACGCGTCCGCTTGCGCATAAAGCCCAAATCGCTGGCGTGCGAGGCGTCTGTGGCACCTTCCGAATCCGAACCGTACAGTTCATCGCCGTTAATGTAAAGCAAATGTTGAACTCCCTCGCTCTTCAGCTCTTCAACGGCGGCTTTCAGCGCAGCGTGATTCTGAGAATGGAAATCGTGCTTAGCAGGCAGAATCCAGTCATTCGTGAATCGACGATCTTCGACCAGCACAATCGGTGTATCTGGGCGGGCAGCGCGCAATTGTTTAACTAATGGAATACACTTCCGTGTCACATCGGCTGGCTGCATATTGGGCAGGCAGTCGATCACATATACGGCGGCGTCTATTTGGCAGAGATATTCTCCAACCTCCAGATCCATCCTTCCATTGCCGGAAAATCCGAGGTTGACTACTGGCATGTCGAATCGTCTGCCCAAGATAGCGGTATGCACGATGCCTGGCCGACTGGCACACGCACCATGGGTAATGCTTGTCCCATAGAACACAATGGGTTTTTTTCGCGGTGCCAGGCCTTCGAACTTGCTGCCCTCGGCCACGCCAATACTTAACGACTCGACGCCATTATAGAGTGGCAGATAGGCAGCGTACTCGCGAAAGCCGGGAGCCAAACCATTGATGATCTGCGCTTTGATTTCTTGGGCTGCTGGCTTGGTGACTTGAACCCAGCGCCATTTTCCGTTTTGGTCACGTGCGTAAAGGTCAACTCCACTAACGCCAGTTGCGGGCATGTGTGGCATGGCCAAATTGCCGTCCAACAACTTGTAGTGCACGTGAATTGCCGTAGCATCCGTTTTGAAGCGAACCATCATGCCTGCGCTGTCGCGACTCAGGTTCCAAACGTTGGACGTCACACTGCCTTTCGCGCTAGACGGCAAGCGGTCAAACCAACGGAAACGTTCTTGATCCGGTAAGATGCGTCCTTCAACGCCCCAGCCAGTAACGTCATGCCATTGGAGTCCGTCTGCGGCGGAAGGGTTGACCGCCAACGCAGGATCCAATTCCGCCCGCTTTGGTTTTGCTTCCTGAGCCAACAGGACCGGGCCAAAATTGAGAAAGAGCACACACGATAGTAGATTTAGTGTTTTCATTCTCGTCAGTCTAACTTAATGGTTGGTGGTTTTCTACAAGGGCAGGCAGGCGCTCACCGCCTGTCATCGACGAATAGCCGAAAGCTCTAACTTTCGGTCATTCAGAACCGATTACGGTCCGGCGTAGTGCTAACAAATCTTAGAAAACTGACACTTCTCGCCGATCGCCACCTCACGAATCTCGTTCCTATGGCTCCTGCCTGGGAACGGCCTGTCTTCGAGGCTCTGCCTCGCCATTCATTCGAGAATTCAATTTGCGAAACGATGGCGGGGCAGGCGGAGCCTGCAATTCATTGGGTTACCAGGCAGAGCCTAGTAACCAGATGGTGGCGATCAGCGAGAAGTGTCAAAAACAGCCACTTTTTCGACACTTCGTTGATCGCCACCAAACCAAGTCGTAAACCGTTTGGTCTCAGGAACTTGCTAATCGATCGGCAAATCACGTAGCCGAGTCTCTCCGAGACTCGGACGAACCGCAGCATCGCTGCGGCATCAGCCTCGGAGAGGCTGACCTACGCGGTGGTGATTAGCGAGAAGTGTCACTTTTTCCAGGAAGTTGACACTAGTCATAACGCGTAGAATACTGTGCGTCAAACGTGGCATCGATGAACTGACTTAAGATGATCCTCTCGACAAAAGCTTTCAGGTGAATATCGGCTACCTACTTATTGGACACGGAACGCGGTTAACCGCCGGACAAGACCAATTCCGAGCGGTTTTTGGCCAATTTACGGAAAATCTTCAGGCTCGTTCGCGGACGCCCAAACTCAGCGGGCTAGCGTTTCTCGAACTGGCTGAGCCGGATATTCCAACCGCCATCGCGGACTTGGCCAAGCGTGGCGCTGATGCCCTAATCGTCCTTCCAGTACTTTTGTTTTCAGCCGGTCATGCTGAGCAGGACATTCCGCAAGCCGTCTTTGCAGCCGCAGCAACGTGGGGCCTACCCGTGCTCGCGCAATCACCACCATTGCAATTCGCAGAGGCGGTTCTCAAGTTGTCGACTCAACGATTCCGCGAGGCAGTCTGCGGCAACCCGTGTGCAGCCACTTGCCAGAACAAATTCTGTTCTCAAGTGGCATTGGCAATGATTGGACGAGGAAGCAATTCCGACGATGCGACGGCTGCCATGCGTCGATTCACTGAAATGCGCATCGCCAGCACACCTGTAGCCATGCATCGCACGGGGTTTATCCATGCCCAACGGCCCAGTGTTAGCGAAGCCTTCGATGAAGTTTCCGATAGCAACTTGCCAGTCGTCGTCGTACAGCCACACTTGCTTTTCGAAGGTCTCTTAGTTGAACAATTGCGACGCGAGGTAGCCGTTAGGCAGGAGAAACAGCCCGAGCGACGCTGGGTAATAACAGAAACACTAGGATCCGGTTGCGAACACCAAGACGCGAGCTTGGCTGAGGCTCTTGTCACGATTGCCCTAGATACGACCTTACAATCGTTAACAAGGACGCCGTAGGCGCGGTCGGCAAGCCAGGCCATTCCTCATCGCATGAGACGGTGAACGTAGTCTTTGAAATCGCACATGTCAGTTGGTGGATCGGCGGGGCCAAGAATGACAGGACCGTGCTCGGGAGCGGGGTGCAGCCCGTGACTGCCGCAAACCAGGCTGGGGTTGAGTGGAATAATATCCATCTTGTAGCGCATGCCCAACTTTTTTTGCGTAAGACGAGCGGCGGCGCGCAGCTTGGAAGTCATAAACAGCTCGCAGGGATCGTAACCAGGCTTGCGATGGATATCGACCGTTCTTGCAAAGTCCGGTGCACGTCGATCATCCAGCCAATAATAGTACACGAACCACGCATTGGGCTCGGCCAGGGCAATCAACTCGCCACTGCGCGGATGATCTAAGCGGATTTCGCCTGGCTCGACGACAGACGCGATACCATCGATGCCTTCCAGGAGTCGACGTACCGCGACCAAATCATGGTGGTTGTTCACGACGACGTGCGCAAGCTGATGATCCGCGATGGCAAACGCCCGCGAATCCATAGGCATCAATGTCTCACCAAAAGGCCCATCCCGAACAACTAGAAAACCAGCGTCACGCAGGGCGCGATTAATCATAACTGGCTGAGAAACAGGCACTAGTCCATACTCGGAAACGACAACAGTTTGCGCGCCAATTTCATTAGCCGCGTCGATTACCAACCCTGCACAAGCATCAACCTCGGCAATGCGTGCTGGATCATGCTGAGGTAGTCTTTGAAAATCGTAGTCGAGGTGGGGCAGATAGACCATGCTCAACTGCGGTCGGTGGCGGCGCATGACCAGGGCTGTTGCGCGAGCTATCCAATCGGAGCTCGGTAAACCAGCGTGTGGTCCCCAAAAACTAAAGAAGGGAAAATCCCCCAGCTCCCGCGTCAATTCACATTCAGTTTGATCGAGGATGCCAAACGCCTTTGAGCCGTCACAGCCGTAGTAGGGTTTGGGAGTCGCGAACCAACGCACTGGAGCTCCCTGATTAAACCACCAAAACATCTTTGCAGTTTCAAAACCTTCGTATAGTTTTTGACCGAACATCAAGCGGTTGGACTGCTGCCAGAATCGAATTTCACCTGTGTCGCGAAAATACCAGCCGTTGCCCACGATGCCATGCTCACGTGGCTGCAATCCAGTCAGCATGGTTGCCTGCGACGTGCATGTCACTGCTGGCAAGGGGCTCCGCCAAGGTTGCGCTGCTGCGATTTGCGAAATACGCTGCGCATGTTTGGCGTTGGCGGGTGTCAAACCCACGACGTTGATTATGCAAACTTTTCTCATACCGCTACAATCTCGTTTTTATGATTGCTGCATTGCAGACGAATGCCTGCCTTGCACGGAACCGGTCGGGTGTCGTCTCTGCTATCGAATCCCATTCCTCGACAGACCTTTAAATCAACTCGACACGCCATTATCTGAAGTAGTACGGTTGTGAAGATAGTCCAAAGTCCACACGAAGCATATGCACATATCGATCATTGGCGGGCCAACGGCAAGCGGATTGGGTTGGTGCCAACCATGGGCGCCTTGCATGCCGGGCATCTGGCTCTGGTGCAGCGCAGCATCGAGGAGTGTGATATTACGGCTGTCAGCATTTTTGTGAATCCGACTCAGTTTGCGCCTCATGAAGATTTTGGTCGCTATCCGCGCACCTTGGAAGACGATTGCGCCCGCCTGCGCGAACTCAATACCGACTTGGTCTTTGCGCCGACTCAGGAAAGTCTCTATCCGGAGGGGTTTTCAAGCTATGTTGACCCACCGCGGGTTGCCGAACCACTGGAAGGTGAATTTCGGCCTGGCCATTTTCGTGGGGTGGCCACAATCGTGCTCAAGCTATTTCAGATTCTGCCGGCGAACATCGCCTATTTTGGCCAGAAAGACTTTCAACAGTTGACGGTGATCAGCCGCATGGCCGAAGACTTGAATCTGGCGGTGCGGGTCGTGGGTTGTCAGACCGTTCGCGAGGCGGATGGGCTGGCGATGAGCAGTCGCAATCGTTATTTGAGTCCTGAAGATCGACGGGCAGCGCTGAGTTTGTGGAAAGCCCTCCAACAGGCGGAGCAAATGTCACAAGCGGGACAAAGGCAGATCGCTGTGCTAGAGAATGCAATGGTTGAGTGTCTGTATGCAGAAGGCGCAGATCGAATTGACTACGCACGCATTGTGGATCGCGAAACGCTCACGCGGCTCGAAATGCTGGAGCGTCCTGCCGTGGCGCTGATCGCTGCCCACGTCGGGAAGACGCGCTTGATCGACAATTTACTGCTCGAACCTCTCGAGTGCTAGAATGTTTGGTTGGACGAACTTGAAAAGCGGGATGTGTCTCATAAACCCAGCTTCGCGCACAGTTGGCTCCACGACGAGATCTCACCGCCCACTAGATACCCCGCGCAATCCTCGCTGTGTTAGAATCTCGCCAGGCAAAATAACTTATTGAGTGGATCTATGATTGCAAGAATCCTCACGACAATGAGCCTGGTGGCTTGGACTCAATTCGGCGCGCTCGCCCAGCAGCCTTTTTCACCCTCGGCAGGTAGCGTGCCGCGAGCCGTCGCGGGAGAGCCATTCGGCGTTTTTACCGCCGAAATCCCGCTGCCACCTGGGTTCAATACATCGCAGACACCAAGAGTCCTGGTTGAAGACACGGATGGACGGATTTTTTATCCCGTGGTCAAAGTCCGCTTTGTCGAAGTTGTGGAGGAAGTACCAGAACCCCCGCGCATCATCGGTCGGCCTGGTGGCTTGATCGATCGCGTACGCTCGGCAATTCGCGGAGAATCCAAGAAACGTCAAGTGCCTGTGTCGATCGAAGTAGCGGCACTTTTTCGCGGAACGAAACCGCTGACGGTAAATCTGGTCGGTGATGTGACCATGCGGGTGCCAATCGCGCCGCAAGTCTACAGCGAAGCGACACATCGCAAATTGGCGGTCGACTGGTGGAACGATTACACCGACGCGGCCAAGCAGGCCGTATCTGGCAATGACGCCCCAAGTCTGATTCATAAGTACTTGACGACGATGCTGGCCGATCGGATGCAATTGCCGCGTGTCGACTTGGATCCACCGGCCGCGGAGGACAAGGCCAAGAGTGAACTAGATCAGCCGCTGCAGACTCTCTCGCTGTTGGCGGCGATCGAGCCATTGCGAGATCAGATCTTAGAAGATGTGATCAACCATCCGGGCGATTTGTCGGGCGATGAATTGCCGCTACCGCCGGAGCCGAATTGGCAACCAACTGTGCTGCCACCCATTGGCGACGACGTGCCCATCGAAGCCTTGGCTGGTCGTGTACCGCCTGAGTGTTTCTATTTGCGATTTGGTTCGTTTGCCAACTATGTTTGGTTTCAAGAAATCGCTGAGCGTTATGGCGGCGATATCGGTCAAGCCGTGCTGTTGCGCGGGTTTAACTACGAAGCATCGGCCAGAATGGAACGCATGTTGGCGTCCAAAATGACGGCGATTGGCAAGATGTTTGGCGACAAACTCATTGGCGATATGGCTATTGTTGGCAGCGATTTGTACATGAAAGAGGGTGCAAGCCTGGGTGTCGTCTTTTATGCGACAAATCCCAAGCTGTTGAAAGCAGCTTTCGACTCGGATCGCCGGGCGGTGATCAGCAAGACGCCTGGCGCATCGCTGCAGGAGATTGAAATTGCTGGCAAGCCAGTCTCACTCTTAAGCACTCCCGACAATCGCGTTCGCTCGTTTCAAGTCATCGATGGCGACTACATATTTGTAACCACCAGTTCGACGTTAGCGCGACGGTTTATCGAAGTTGGGCTTGGCCAGCCGTCCTTGGCCAGTACACCAGCCTTTCGCTGGGCCAGGACGTGGATGCCTGATGCAAACGACTACAGCGTTTTTGGCTACTTTTCCCCAGAGTTTTTTCATCGCTTGGTCAGTCCACAATATCAAATAGAATTGCGTCGCCGCCTAGAGGCCATCGCGCACTTGGAAGTTGCCGAAGTTGCTTCGCAGACGGCCTTGGCCGAGGGCGCAAAGGCGGATGATATCGAAGCGCTGCAACGCGCCGAACTTTTACCGCCGTGGTTTGACGTGCGCCCGGACGCGGCGCGCATCCTGCGGTCCGGTGAGCGCTGGATTGATTCGGCCCGCGGTGCGCGCGGAAGTTTCCTGCCCATCGCTGATGTGGAGATCAAGAGCGTAACGGAGCGTGAGGCGCAAGGTTACGCACAGATCTCCAGCTACTATCAAGACCAATGGCAGCGGATGGATCCGATGCTGGTCGGCTTGCGTCGATTTCGGGTCGAACCCAAACCAGGGTTTACCACCGCACCGGGAGCTTTCCGCGAGCAGGTAGCTTTTGAGGGCTACATCGCGCCCTTTGAAGCCGAAAAATATGGCTGGATTGCACGTCAACTAGCTCAGCCATCGCCAGTGGAAATCCAGTTGCCTGCCGACGATGCGGTATCCGTGCAACTGCACATGCGTGGCAATAGTGGATTACTGGCCGCGCCGGACGACTATCATCTGTTTGCGGGCGTCAAGGACATGTTGCCGCCCGCTCCCGAAGACACCCAAGGTTTAATCAAGACCCTGCGCGCTTTGCGGGCCGCCCCTGCCTATCTGGGTGCTTGGCCCAAGCCTGGGTTGATTGAAAAACTACCGCTAGGGTTAGGCTTAGCTCGCCCGGACTACGCCGGTTTTTCGCGGATGCTCGGCGGACTGTGGCGTTGGCAAGATCAAGAGTTCAGCTTACTTTCCTTCGATCGTTCGATCCTCGATCAGGCCATCCCACAGCTTGGAGTTCGGCAATCAACCGACCTGGCGCAAGCGCGAGCGCAAGTCGCCGACTTGAGCGGCTCGCAATTGTCGAAGTGGATCAATCAAATTTGGTATGAACGCGGCTTGCGGGCTTCGCGCGCGAACACTTTGTTTCTTGATCATGTCCATCAGCAGTTGAAGGTACCCGGGAACGACTGCTTGGATGTAGCGCAGCGTCTACTGGATGTTAAACTCCAATGTCCGCTCGGCGGCGATTTTGTGTTCACAGCCTTGCCAGTCGCGACTGGTGGCAGTACCACTGGCGGATGGTGGCAATGTACGGCAACTCAAAACGTCACGTACTCTGAGCGTGGCAAGCCGCTGCCCCCTCCTGACTATTCGGCGCCTTGGATCGATTGGTTTCGCGGTGGCAAGTTGCATTTGACACAACAACCCGATAGCTTGGCCGTCGTCGGCAGTTTTGAATTGGAGATGCAACCGCTGCGTGTGCAAATCGACCCCAATCAAGAGCCAGCGAGCAGTCTTTTGCCTCCAATGAATTTTGATCTTTTCAATTTGCCGCTTAAGTTGTTTGGGCAAGATGGCCAACAGCCGCAAGAGAAGATTGAGCGAAAGAAGTTCTAATTTATGGTTGCGCATTACATGGCAGGCGAACGCCGATAGTGTAAAGGACAAAGATCGTTGAGAACACTCTTGAGCGAGGCGCGACTGCGCGAAGGCGTCGAGGAGCTGGCGGCAGCTATCACTCAGCGCTATCAACGTAGACCACTCACCATCGTGGCTGTCATGACCGGCAGCCTCGTGCTGCTGGCCGACTTGATCCGACTGTTGAATATGCCTATTCGTGTCAGCTTAATTCAGGCCAGCAGTTATCGTGGCGGAACGGAGTCTGGTGAGCTGTGGATTCGCGAGGACATGATGCTAGACGTCACCGATCGCGAAGTCTTGATCGTTGACGACATCTTCGATACAGGCCGTACCTTGCGGGCCGTCGTCAAGTGTATCGAGTCAATGACACCGCGAAGTGTTGCTACGGCAGTGCTGCTGCACAAGGAGGGCCGTCAACAAGTGACGATGGTCCCGGATTTTGCCGCCTTCAAAATCCCTGACGAATTTGTCGTTGGTTACGGATTAGACTATCAGGACCTATATCGCAATTTACCGTTTCTTGGCGTGCTCGAACCCTGCGACCTAAAGTCCGTTTCGACGCAACGCTGCGATGTTGAAGCGACCACAATCCATGAACAACCTTAGGCGAGTTCTTATCGTTGCTCGCCATTATTGGCCGAATACCACCGATGCCACGTTGCGTCTGCGCTGTCGCGTGGCTAACTTGCGACGCGATGGCTACTCGCCAGTCGTCGTGACACCGCGATGGCATACAGCTTGGCCCAAACGTATCATGTGCGAAGAGACGCCCGTGTATCGGATAGACAACCCACCGCACTCGCAACTGCGCGCCAGTCGTTATTGGCGAAATCTGACCCAGTGGGTTGCGCTGGAAATGCCAACTCTTGATTCTATCTATTGCGATGCCGCTGATAGCGACGCGTATGCGCTGTTAACACAACTGCCTCGGAGTGGACGGCCACCAATTAGCGTACGGTATGATCCTAGCGAATTGTCACAAAATGCACTTGGACAATGGAAGCCTGCACCGCGTTGCACCGACGCTTGCCGCCGTGCAGATACCCTTATCGCACCCACTGCCTTAGCACATCAGCAGTTGCTCAGTTTGGGTGTGCTTGATTCGGCCATTATAAGACAGCCAGATCCGCCCGGTATGGTTGTAGACCGTAGTGTCACTGCGCGGAGCGCAGCACGAGCCATGTTAGCGCAAGTGAATCATGATCTATTCGTGCGTTCGCAAGATCGCGTGGTTGTCTGCCCAGGTGAGTTGACACGTGACTGGGGCGTTGATTTCTTGATCAAGTCGCTCGGCCCGCTGGTCGAAAGCCGTCGGTCGCTCAAGCTGTGGATCTTGGGAGACGGCATCGAAAGACCAAGGATATACGACGCTCTGCAGTTCGCGGGTTTACATCGAGTGGTAGCGATGCCTGGGATTTTTGCGTGCATGAAGCCTATTCTGCAAGTGGCGGATCTCTGCGTTCTGCCCGCGGCCAATCGAGGCCTCGGCTGGGCCCTTCCGACCTGTATCGCCAACAACATCCCTGTCGTTGCAGCGGACAGCCTCGAACTTCGCGAACTGCTCGGATCCCAATCATCGGAATTGAGTTTTCCTGCCAACCACGACGGCGCTTTGCACCATTGGGTCACACAGTGGTTGCGCAATTCCAAAGCGGTCGAACGCGCCACGACTGCGGCGCGCGTTAATCTAGTCGCCGAAAGTAGCAGGTACACTCCGGTTGCCATTCACTTGCACAACAAAGCGGCCCAATAAAGTTCAACGCGAAAGTGTCAGATGCGACGTCGGACGTTTGAACGATCGCGGCGGAGCAAGTGTGGCCCACGTAGTGGCGGCCGTTGCGGATCGATGTGCTCCTCGGCTAACGTGTATTCGCCTTCGATCTGTTCGATGTGCGGATTGGAGATTCCGTCAGTGCTTCCTTCCAATGGCAAACTTTCTACCGCCAAATCCCCGGAGCCATGCTGGCGGTCCGAGATAGTGCCTGCCTTCTTGCGTATCGTAAAGATCCGGCCGAGAGGGCTAGCTAGCAGAGCCGGCAAGAAGATCAAATCCCCGACTAAGGCGGCCGCCAAGAGCGCCAGCATGAGGGTGCCAAAGCGCTGGGTGGGAGTAAACGTGCTGAGCGCAAATACGCTCAGACCCAATCCACCAATTATCGTGGTCTGAGTCATCGCTGGGGCAACATGTTTGTACGCTACAAAAATCGCATCTCTTCGGTCAAGCCCGCGTCGCAGTCCGTCGCGGAACCAGGTCAAGAAGTGAATCGTATCGTCTACGGCGACGCCCATAGCCACGCTGGCAGTCATCATCGAACCGATGTCAACCAGCGAATGACTGTGGCCCATGATGCCGAAAATAATAACGACTGGGAAAACATTGGGGATCATTGAAATGGCACCGCAGGCAATCGCTTGCAGCATATTTCGTGGTGCGAAAGCAGCAAGGAAACTCCGGGCTGGTGAAAGCAGGCAGGCCATCACAAAGGCAATCAATACGAATGCCCACGCCACACTTTGTATTAGGCTTTCCAGCAGCGTCCGTTGAGCCTTGTAAACGACCGGTACAATCCCCGTGTAGACCACATCCATTTCGCCAGCATGCGTGCTCAGTTCGACCGGCTCTCCGGTTGCCACACGCGTTGCTCGAGTCGTGGAACGAATGTCAACCAACATCTGTTCCGCGTCGATGAATGTGGGGGCGTGCTCGCGAACGAAGTTCATGTCGTAGTCTTCGTGTGGTTTGACTAGGACAACACAGTCGAAACGCTGCAGGTAATCGGCCCACTTGTCACTGGTCGCTTGTTCAGCACTTAAAGGGCTCAACTCTGGGTCGTGCCAAATGCGTTCCTTGACAGTTTCGTTGACCAAACAGGATGATAGGGTTTCGGCCAACACGCGCGTATCGTTGACTTGGTTCTGAGCTAGTTTGGCGGGGGCCTGGTCGCTAGCCGACACTGCCGCATCAGGAGTGTCGGGCGGTTTGTAGCCTAAAATCAGTACGCTGCCTTTGATGCCATCGCCAATTCCAGGATTCCGATCCACAATTGACTGGAGAATCTTCTGTCGGCAACGGTAGCCTGCCACGATCGGTTCGACCGCTGAGCGCAATTCAGACACGAACTGGCCGTAATCCACGTCATTGAGTGCACCCAGCCGTAAACTAATCCGCCACAACTCGGTATTCTTGGCGATATCCGACGTCTCGAGCGCCAAGTAATCGGACTCTAACAGTTTGTCTCGAGACTCTTCCAGCTTTCGATTCGCACCCGAGCGATGTGGGCTAAAACCACTGGAGGGTGCTGGAAGATCCTTCAGAAACGTAATGGCTGACATACCGCGGCCGACAACGTCGCTTCCTTCGTAGCCAAACTGATCTTGCAAGACCTGTTGTACACGAGCCACGGCATCAGCCCGCTCGATCAAGCTCATTTGGGTGCGCGCCGTACGTAGCTGTTCAATGGTTGGCGTTTCCTCAAATTCCATCGGTCGGTTTAGCGACTCGGGAAAGCGAACCACCAGTTCCATGGGCACCAGTCGGCCAAAATTATCTTCGAGCCAAGCGTAGTCGCGAATAATTTGTGATTGTGAATCAAACAGCTTGAGTAGTTGCACGCTCGTTTGAATCTTAAACAACCCCAATCCCAAGCCTATGAAGCAAACGAGGCAAACCGCGTTGACATACCAGTGGCGGCGGAGAATGAACGCTCCCACGACTTCCCAGAAGTTCAACATTCCCTGGGCCGCCCTCTGTCCCGAGCCCTTCATGGCTTTGGCTTTAGGCGGGAATATGGTCAGAGCCGACGGCAAATACAGGTACAGCAACACCAGCGTGGCCATAACACCCATGGCCGAAAAAATACCAAACTTGCGGATCGGTAGAATGTTGCTCGAGCACAGTGACAGTAAACCTATCGCTGTCGTCAGCGCTGCCAATGAGCAGGGCATGACCGCATGCGTAATAGCGCGTTCTGGTGCGCCTTTCATTCCGCCTTCCACGATGGCATCGCGGTAGTAATTTACAATGTGTATTGCCCCGGCCATCCCTAGAACATAGACGAGCGAGGGCATCGTGAGCAAAATCGCATCCACCGATGCTCCGCACCACCACACCAGGCTTAGGCTAGCCATGGCGCTGACGCCACCTACGAAGAAAACCATCGCCATTAGCTTGAGTGACCGCAGACACAGCAGCGATAACCCTAAGCCCAGCGCCAACGAGTAGCCGATCAGTCGTACCAAAGTGATCGTGCCTTCTTCATCGATGGCTACGTTGTCAACCGGCGGCCCACCGATGTGGATCACCGGTTCGACAGCCGGCGTTGCAGCGGCCATCCAAGAAAATGGCGGCGGCGCCGTGGTGGGTTCTGGCGGAGATGCGATGCCGCATTCTTCGCCAATCTCAAATAAGCGACCTTTGGGTTGTCCCAGCATTCCACGACCGATCACGCGTCCTAAATTGCGACGAGCGGGATCAGAAAGCGTCAGCACGACGCAGGTCTGTCGAGGCGGAACGGCGACAGCAATCGCGTCGAAAAATTCGTACCACAACGGCGCTTGGTCGATGGGGTCCGCTTTTCGAAAGGCCTCAAAGTCCCCCCCAAAGCGCTCTGCTACGCCTTGTTCAATAATCAAGTCCCAACTGGCTGCCCAGTCTTCCGGTAATTCCGCCATTTTCTCTTCAGAGAGAACCGAAGGCAGGTCGGCGCTCTTCCACGAAAAACCGGTGGGTACGGTTGGGCCAAATAGTGTACCGGTCAACCGCGCGGTAGCGATGCGCTCGCCAGCTTCGGGTTCGCTAGGCGTCGTCAATGGACCATCTTCGCCACCGGCCAGTTGTTCAACTAAGTCAGGTCCCGTTTCAATGGTCTTGAATAACGGTGCGGTTAGTGTTCGAGGGTCGACCCAAAACGGATTTGGATCTACTTCCGTGCCGGGCGTTCCAAATGCAGCTACGAACTTTCCGTCGAGTTGAAAACTACCAATCGCCCTGGTGAGTCCGCGCCAGGCCGCACTGACGAGATTAGGGCTGCCTTCCCAACGATACAGACGACCACTGGGAGTAATGTAGAAGTACTGGCCATTCTCATCGACCAGCCACTTTTCGTTCTTGCCGCCCCAGTCTTGAAAGTCGTCATTGCCCAGAAACAATGCGTATTCGGCACCCAATTGGCGTGCCCGATATGCGTCAGTCGATTTGTCGACATTCTCGCCCGGAGCTTGCTCGATCTTGAGTTTGCTAACAAACATCTTCAGACGCTGTGAATCTTCGTTGCAGCCCTCCCAGGTCGCCACAATGAATTGCTCGCTAACAAATCGCTTGGCGAACCAAGACAATTCTTCGGTCTCTCGAAAGTCAGATGGCAACCAGTCTTTGACGTTATTCTCAGTCTTCTGCAACGCCATCCGCGCGCCACGACCTGCGAAAGGCACGAAAAAGAAGATAAGCATCAGCAGAATGAGCGCATTGGGGACGCCGAGAGCTGATTTCTTTGAGTAGAAACCGTCTTTCATTCTTGGGTCAATCATTGCGGGTTGGGGTGTAGGGTTGTGTCAGCACACTTCCACTTTGCCGAAATCCTGCGTTCAAGTTTGATTCGCACGCAGATACATTACGCAGTTAGCTCAGGATTGCACTAAAGCTATCCATTCAAGCCAAATTCGTCCACGCTAACTTGTATTTCGGGATCATCTGTTGATTCGGTCGAATCCGCCAGGAACGATTAGAAAAGATTTAACGATTGCGCACATTAACTGAATTGCGGACCGTTCTTATGGTAGTCCGAAGCGTCCGGCACTGCTGAAAAACACACAGCCTCGCGCGAATCTTAGGATGCATCGTTCGCGAAACGAGTGAGCGGAATGAAAATCAGCTTCGTAGCCGGACTCGCCAGAGTTCGGTTTTTTTGAGCGAGTGCCCTGAAGTCTAGCGACTTACGCAAAATTGAATCTGGGCAGAATTGAATCTGGACACAGCGGACACCGCACTAGTTTGACGGGCGAATCGAGCTGAAGAAGGCATCCGCGTTGTCCCACTTGGCTTCGCGGTCCCCCAGTTTGGACTGTTTCCCCTTCAAAGCGGCCTTGCTGCTGCCGGGGATATATGCGGTGTAGAGCAAACGATTGCCCACCACGAAGAATTCCAGTTCGGCGTCAATCCCGCCGAGTACGCCAATCTGCCCAGTGTCCACTCCGCGACAGTGAATTCCACTCATCGATCCGCGTTGAACGAGTTGTGTCGAATCGGAAAAATTCCGGAAGTAACTTCGCAGATCGTCTAAGGAACCCGCTCGCGCGCCAGGCAGGTTAACGGAGCCAATCCAAAACTCGGAACCAGTTACCGGGTGCATCGTACCCTGTGTTTCGGTATTCCCTTCGGTCTTTTGCTGCATGCGGTTGCCTTGGGCTGTTGCCTCGTAGCCACCGCTCTTCAAGACAATTGTCTTGGGAGCAAGCAGGAAAGCCACGCCGCCAATACCACCACAGCACAGCAATCCGAGGATGCCGAAAACACTGATCAGCGTCGTGACCAGGCCACTAGAGTTGCCCGTTTTCTTGCTTTTCTTGCGTCTTCGTGGTCGGTCTGGTTGCGGTCCAAAAGCGGCGCTGGTCGCGGGCGGAAATCCACCGGAATATTGGCCCGCGGCTGGGTAGTTGGGGGCGGTATTGGTTGCATCACGATAGGGACTAGGGCGACCAGGGCGAGCCAGATCGCTCAGCTCCTCTAACAATGGATTGCGCGGCGGCCCAGGGGGTCGCGGAGGCGGCTTGGGTACCGCAGTTACGGATGGCTGGGTTGGTCGATTGGAATGTGGAATCCGCACCAACGTTCCGCATTTGGTACATTTGCATAGCTTCCCAGCGGACGCTGGTTGCGCACGCAATGCTTGGTCACAGTTGGAACAGTTGAAAACGAGTGACATGCGACAATCATGAAAATCAAGAAGTAGTGGTGTCAGTAGTAGTATCAGCCTCGGAGAGGCCGACCTACGTAGCTGGCCAACTATTCATACACCAGAACTATTATATCTGACAGCGAAAATACTGAACTTCCACTTATTCATCGGCGTTCAAGGCGCTGGCAGCCTCTAGAATTGCTTCGACCATGCCTCGCATGGAATGCTCTCTACTTACTCCAGCAGCGGACCAACCGAGTTGTTTGAGTCGCTGGGCGACCGCGTTACTCATGGCAACTGGTTTTACTTGTTGGCCGTATTCACCGAGCAACGTATGGGCAGCTTCGGCGACGAACGCACTAGTGGCCGTGGCCCACTGAATTCTTCCGTTGGCAAGTGCCGTCTTGAGGCTCGGTTCGAGTTCCTGGAGCGCCTGAGTTTCATAGACAAGGCATTCCGAGGCGTTTGCGCCCAGCTTGGTCAGTTCCTCGGCCAGCAGGTGTCCACTACGATTCGTCGTCGTCACCAGCCAACGTTCACCTCGAACAGAATGCCCAAGTAGTTCCAACAGCCCCGCCGCACTGGGTTCAGAATCTCTCTGCGTAACGCCAGCAACCAGGTCACACCGCAAGCCATAATTCAGCAATGCCTGCGCTGTTGCAGGCCCAACTGCCGCCAGGCGCACTCCCGCGAAGACGCGCGCATCGAAGCCCTGCTGCAACAATGCTTCCATGATCCCCGTGACAGCATGGCTGCTAGAAAACGTTATGCCATGGATGCTTCCGTCACCCAACGCAGCGATGCCATCGTCCAGCGAGCGACGGTCGACCGGCTTGGTTACGCGATAGACGGGCTGTTGAAAAACCTCCGCCCCCAGCTCGCTCAGCCGTTCGGCTAATTCGCTGCTTTGCGCTGCAGTTCGAGTGATCATGACGCCGTAGCCGTGGAGTGGTCGCGCGGAAAACCAATCCAGATTTTCACCTAGGGCGGCGACTTCGCCAACGATGACGATGACAGGGGGACGCATTTTAGAGGCTGGCGTAAGTTGTTCTGCGACCTCGCCAAGTGAGCAGCGGATTACCGTTTGGTCGCTCCAGGTACAGCGTCGGACAATGGCCGCTGGTGTTCGCGAGGATTTACCGGCTGCCAGGAGTTGCGCGGTCCATTGTCCGACCGTGGTGACCCCCATATAGAACACGAGAGTACCCGGAAAACGGGCTAGGGCGTCCCAGTCCAGGTCTTGGGGCTGGTTTTCGGCCTGTTGTTGACCAGTGACTAAAGCGACGGCAGATGCATGGTGGCGGTGAGTCAGCGGGATGCCAACATAACTTGCCGCAGCTAGAGCGGCAGTGATGCCCGGGACGACTTCAAAGGCAATACCGGCTGCGGACAGGGCATCCAACTCCTCCGCCGAGCGGGCAAACACGGCTGGATCGCCCCCCTTGAGCCGCACGACCTGCTGTCCTGCCTCCGCCCGTCTAAGCAGTTCGGCATTGATCTGAGGCTGAGTCCAGATAGGTGTTCGGCCATGCTTGCCAACGCTAATGCATTGCCCTGCCGCTCGAGCACGACCAGCAAACTCGAGGAGTTGTTCGTTGGCGAGACCGTCATAGAGTACCGAGTCGGCGCGTTGCAAGCATTGAAGGCCACGTAAGGTCAGGAGCCCGGGATCGCCTGGACCAGCCCCAACTAAGTAGACTTTGCCAGCCGGTCCAATGTCCTGTGAGGACAATCCTTCGGAAAAAGGCGGCTGGACAGAATCGGCGAGATACGGCATGATATGGAATTCCCATCAACTCACTGTGCCTCGCCAGGGTATTCGAACCGCGAAAGCTGTCCGATCTAAGCGACTAGGTTGTGAGCAGAGATTGAGGTTCAACGCACAGACATCGCTGGCTTCTGATGAGCCACACACCCCTGGTTCGGGGCTGCTGATGTGCTGCGGTAATCTTAAAGGATTGATGGAGCGAGTCATCCGGTTTAGAAGCGTCCGCTCCTAAATCTTCAGCAATTGTTTAGCAAGCGTAAGAGCAAGTAGAGATTAGTGTAGATGCCAAACACCAAGCAAGCTAAAAAGCGACTTCGTCAGAATGTAGTGCGTCGTGATCGCAACCGTATCACTAGAACAAAGATGCGATCAGCCATCCGCAAATTCCGCGAAGCTGTGGCAGCCAAGACTTTTGATGAAGCCAAGGAACTGTCGCTCGTAGCCGCCAAAGTTCTTGACAAGGCCGCCGCCAAAGGTGTAATTCACCGCAACAAGGCCGCTCGACTAAAGAGCCGCATGAGCCATTTGCTCGTCAGCAGCCAAGCAGCCTAGTGCTTCAACCACATTGAAAATTAGGGTAATGGACGAGGCTTTCGGTGCCTTGGCTGTTGAACGGGACTCGTTACTTCGTTCACTGCATTAATCCGTGTCCAAGCAATGCTAATACGATTCCTTAGGGAAATAACATGCCAAAGATGAAAACACATAAGGCCACCAAGAAACGCTTTCGGCTGACAGCCACGGGCAAAGCGAAGCATCGTGGGGCCGGCACCAGTCACTTGGCGGTGCGCATGTCGTCAAAGCGCCGACGTAACCTCCGCGGTACGCGCGTGCTTGCTCGACCGCTGACCCGCGCCGTGCAAGACTGTCTACGTGGGCACAGCTACTAAAGGTGCCAGGGAACGGTTCATTCTGGCGGGTTAATTGACAAAGTATCTGGGTACAACGCCTGATCGACAGCAGCGGCATCCCCGCGCCGCGCTACTGCAACTGAACTTCTCGGTTTGCGATTCGACAGGGGCCTGAGCTACTAACAAAAGAGATTTGCGATGAGAACGAGGAAGGGTGCCGCTCGTCGGCAGGCGAACAAGCGTTTGCTCAAGCGAGCCAGCGGTTATGTTGGTGCCAGGCGTAAGCTACTGCGAACCGCCAAGGAAACTTTGGTGCGGGCTGGCGTGTTCGCTCACCGTGACCGCCGCGTTAAAAAACGTGAATTTCGCAAGCTGTGGATTACGCGAATCAGCGCCGCTTGCAGCCAGCAAGGCTTGCGTTACAGCCAGTTCATTCACGGTCTGAACAAAGCCAATATCACGCTCGATCGCAAGCAGTTATCTGAAATGGCGATCAACGATCCAGCCGGCTTCCAAGTCATCGTTGAGCAGGTCAAAGCCGCTTTGGCCGCCTAACGGTTATGCAACTCGAAGATTTCCAAACGAGACTGGAAGAGCTTGCTCTCGCGGCTGAGTCTGCGTTTGCCGCATGTGATTCGGCAGATGCGTTCGAAGCCGCTCGGGTAACCTTCACCGGTGCCCGCAGCGGGCAACTCAAAGCTTTGCAGAAAGAGCTTGGCAGCCTTTCGAAAGCAGATAAGCCCGCTGGTGGCAAAACGCTCAATGAAACCAAGCTGCGGATCCAAGCCGCTCTGGAAGCGGCGGAGACTCGCCTCCAATCGCCGAGTGCCGCCAAGTCTTCAGGTCCACTACTGGACCCCACCCTTCCCGGTCAGCGACGGCACTTAGGAACGCAACATCCGATCACCCAAACGATCGAACATCTCAAGAGTATCATGAATCGCTTGGGCTTCAGCGTCATCGAAGGCCCT
Source organism: Pirellulaceae bacterium (assembly GCA_041398985.1). Lineage (GTDB taxonomy): Bacteria > Planctomycetota > Planctomycetia > Pirellulales > Pirellulaceae > Aureliella. Next base: position 235,368 of record JAWKTR010000008.1, on the reverse strand, counting down.
GAAGTTGAAGATACTTGGCACAACTTTGTGGCCCTCAACATTCCCGAGGATCATCCAGCCAGGGATCCGCTGGACAACTTCTATCTCAGCGTAGCGGGCAAATCGTCGGTAGACGCCTCTGCCGACGAAGCTCAAATGCTGCGCAGCCAGACCAGTACGGTCCAAATTCGGGTTATGGAGAACACCCCGCCACCGGTACGAATCATTTCACTCGGTCGGGTTTACCGACCGGACGAGGCCGACGCCACGCACTTTCCTATGTTTCATCAAATGGAAGGTTTGTGGATTGACGAGCACGTGACCATGGCTCAGCTGAAGAGCGTGCTGCGAATGTTTGCAACCAGCTATTTAGGTAGCGATGTACATATTCGGTTTCGCCCGAGCTTCTTTCCGTTTACCGAACCAAGTGTTGAAGCGGACTTCTTGTGGAACGAAAACTGGATTGAGTTTGGTGGCGCGGGCATGGTGGACCCTAACGTTTTGGAAACCGTGGGATACGATCCAGAAAAAGTCAGCGGCTTTGCATTTGGATTGGGAGTTGAACGGCTGTGTATGCGACGACACGGCGTCCAAGACATTCGCGACCTGTATCGAAATGACTTGCGTTTCTTGCATCAGTTCTAGAGGAACCGCAATATCGCAACCCGACGCGGCAGGCTGCGATTCGACTTAGAGAAGAGGGCACTATGCTGGTTTGTTGGGAATGGCTTTCGCAATATGTTGAGCTGTCCGTGGCTGCTGATGCGATGGCCCACAAATTTGCCATGTCCGGATTGAACCACGAGTCGACAGAGCAGGTCGGAAGCGATACGGTGATCGACTTAGAGGTCACGAGCAATCGCGGTGATTGCCTGGGACACATTGGCGTTGCTCGCGAAGCAGCCGTGTTACTGGGAAAGAAACTGTGTACTCCCGATCCTCAGCCGCCCAGCGGCGGCCCGCCGGCGGCTTCCTTGATAACGCTAGAGAATCAATTTGAGGCTGCTTGTCCACGCTACACCGCCCGGATTATCCGTGGAGTGCGCATTGGCCCCAGTCCCGAATGGTTGGTTCGCCGCTTAGCCGCAATCGGCATCAAATCGGTGAACAACGTGGTCGATGTTACCAATTATGTCATGATGGAATGTGGCCAGCCCCTGCACGCCTTCGACTTGGCGCACATTCGCGATGCAAAGATCATCGTCCGCCCCGCCACTGCGAACGAAAAATTTATCGCCATCGATCACCGTACCTATGAACTAGACGCGCAAATGGTCGTCATTGCAGATGGACAGCGTGCCGTAGCGCTGGGTGGCGTCATGGGCGGCAGCGACAGTGAAGTATCCGATACGACGCAAGATTTGTTGATCGAGGCTGCTAGTTTCGCACCTCTGCCGATACGACGTACAGCCCGCAAATTGAAATTACACAGCCCTTCATCGTTCCGATTTGAGCGTCGCCCTGATCCGACAGGACTGGATTGGGCGAGCCTACGATGTTGCGATTTGATTCTACAAGTCGCCGGAGGCGAGTTGTGCGAGGGCGTCGTGGCAGTTGGCTCCGCTGCTGCGCCACGCACCGCCATTCCATTTCGCTTTTCCCAGGTGCCTCGGATTCTGGGAATCGATGTACCCACCGACGAATCTTCGCGAATCCTGCAGGCGCTTGGCTGCGAAATCACCGACGGCAATGATAGGGCGATTAGCGTCACGCCACCCACATGGCGCAGCGACTTGACGCGCGAAATCGACTTGATCGAAGAAGTGGCACGAATATACGGCTACGAACGCATTCCGGAAGACGTCACCGTTCCGCTGGGCGTAGCCGCCCCACGCCCCAAGGATATCGCTCTGGGGCGCGTGCGGCATGTACTCAGCGCGTACGGAATTGACGAAGCCATGACGCCCAGCGTCGTCACGGAAGCACTCGAAAACTGCGGCAGCGTTTGGAGCGATGCTCAACCGCTCAGCACAGAGACGCCTCTACTGGTCGGATCACGACTACTGCGACGTTCCCTGCTACCCAGTTTATTGGCGGCTCGACACAACAATCAAACTCAGTCAATCCGCAATGCGCAACTCTACGAAGTAGCCAACATCTATCTACCACCCCAGACCACCCTTCAACTGCCACGCGAGCAATGCACGCTCGGCGTCGTAACGTCCAGCGACCTGCGCTTTATCAAGGGGACGATGGAAGAGATGCTGCAGCAGGTGGTTGACGGGGCCTCGGATATCCACTGGGAAGTCGTCGATCACGACTTTTTTCAATCGGGTACATCGCAGCGAATCTGGCTGGGAGAAAAACTGATTGGCTGGATAGGCATCGTCAGCCCCAAGATTACCAATGCACTGTCACTGGACCAACCTTGCGCAGCAGCGGAAATCGATATCGATGTACTTACCGCTCACTTGCTGGAAGTGCGCCGAGCCGACGCGGTCAGCTTGTTCCCCGCGGTGACTCGTGACTTAAATTTCGTCGTCGATGAATCCCTTGCGTGGGGCAACTTGGCTTCGACGATCCGAGCTCATGGTGGTGAGTTCTTGCAGACGCTGTCGTACCAAGAAACGTATCGCGATGCTAAGAAAGATGGTGCGGACAAGAAACGCATACTGTTGACTCTGCACTTTCAAAGCCTCACAAGAACATTGACGGGCGATGAAGTGGACGCCAATGTGGGTCGCATCATTGCCGCTTGCGAAACACAATTCGCCGCAAGACTTCTCGCGTAATAGGGTAGTAGGCAGACTCCGTTTATCTTCTGGCAGAGCTTGGCGATTTCCCAGCGTGGCCTATGCCTGCGATTTGAGCAAACGCAGCAGCTGGGGTGAGGCGTTGGGTGGCTCGACAAATCGTTCCGAATTGCGGAGCGATGCCGTGACTTGCTCTAGTTGCTCTTCAGCCGTTAGCGACAAATTGGCATACAAGATTTGACGATCGCCAATCCGGCAGAGGCCGCCGGTAGCCCCTGGCAACCATTCTTGACGGATTTCGAATCCAGCTTGGTCGGCTAGCCGCAAAGCCTCTTCGAGCAAATCAACCGAGTGCATAAAATTATTTGATCGTCCGATTAGGATTCGTGGGCTGCTACAGTTGCTAGTGTCTCCAGATTGACTTAGCATAGACAGCCAAGGTAAAGCAATCCCAGCTGGACTTTTTGTGAATATGAAAACAGTGAACGAAGGTTTCCCTATGACAGATAGACGCAGGATGGTGGTGACGGTAGCCGGTGACGTAGCCAAAGTTCGTTTTACCGACAAGAAGATTGTTGATAGTGCCAACATTGAAGAGATGGGCGAAGAGATGTTTTCTCTAGTCGACAAAGAACACTACAAGCATGTCTTGCTGAATTTCGAGGGCGTCGAATTCTTGTCGTCAGCCGCACTGAATAAGCTGATTCTGATGGACAAGAAGGTCAAGCAGGTCGGCGGTGTTCTGCGTTTGTGTAATTTGCGGGCCGAAATCATGGAGGTCTTTACCATAACGCGTCTAAACCGCGTCTTTGACATCCGCAAGACTGAAGCAGAGGCGTCGAAAGCCTTTGGAGTGTCAGAGTAAGTCAAAGGGATCGATGATCGGCCCTCCGCCGGACTTTGTCATTCTATCCACTTTTCTCACTTTTCGTTCAGACGTTGTAGGTCGGAGCAGGAACATGGCAGAAGCAGCTTGGAGTTGGCATCTCTGCGAACGCATCCCCAGCTCGAAAGACGCCGGACACGCCGCGATCGAAAAACTCTTGGCAGCCATGGAACACGCTGGCTGGGATGGCCGCGATTTCTTCCACGTACAAATGGCCGTTGAAGAAGCTGTCGTAAACGCCATTACCCACGGCAATCACGAGGCGGACGACAAGTCCGTAGAGTTGGACTTTAAGGTTTCCGCCTCGACGGTGTACCTGCGCATCAAAGATGAAGGTAGCGGTTTTTGTCCTAGCAAACTCCCAGATCCGCGCGACGAAGATCACCTTGAGTGTACTAACGGGCGAGGCGTGTTGCTGATACGGGAGTTAATGACCGACGTACATTACAACCAAATCGGCAACCAAGTTGTCATGACGAAACGCCGCGCCGGGTAGCGCGCGGAATGGATCACGTAGCGGCGGTGGTTGAACAGTCGCTCTTCAAGTCGAAGTCGAGCGCCGAATCGGACTCGGTAATCGTTACCCTCAACTTCGATTTACTGTTGTAACAGGCGGGGATCTTTTCGCCGGAATTCGTACTCTTTGCGGGAGACGCATCAGGGTCCCCCTCTTCCTCAAGCTCACCTTGCTCGCCGCTGGATGCGCCCTCGCCCAAGGGGTTGCGAGTCGTTGAGATTTCAACCCGCTTTTCACCGGGCACAACTCCCGATTTTTCTGAATTGAGCATCAATCGGTATTTGCCCGTGCTGTCCGTTACGCCAAATGAATAACGTTCCTCGGCATCCATCAGCATCACAGCAGCTCCCGCGATGGGAGTACCATCCAGTGTCACTGTACCAGAGATTTCCACTAACCCAAGTTTGCTATAGTCGGCAACCGGGCCAGAAGAACATCCGAGCATCAGCCCCGCTAGGCTAGCCAGCAGGAAACGAGAATAAGCTTGCATGGTATTAGTTCGCCTTTGATGAACGTTGATATGGCTGTTTAAACGTAACCGTTCACGATGTGTCGGCTTATTTGTCGGGAGACTTTTCAGCGCCTGAATCGCTTAGTCCATTAGCAACTACATGTTCCTATCAGCAGCATCTGATTGGTGGCGGCGCTGCTGAAAGGACTCCCGACCCTTTCACGTTTAATCTAAGGTAACAACATTGCCATCGTTGCGTGCTCCCAGATTTCGGTAGATTGACAGATCGATGCTTTCGGACAAGAAATGCACCGAGCCGTCAGCCAAGCCGAACATGGCACCGCCCGTGTGATAGCTACCGGCAGAAAGTTCCATCAACCTCCCTGAGGCACCTGGATCCTTGATCCTCAAGTTCATTTGCATGTAGAAGCTACAGACTGCTTCGCTGAATTCTGTACCGTTGTTGCTACCGGTGCATTGGCAGGGATCGGCCTGGGGCGAACCAATCGCCCAGAAATCCATTGCTTGTCCATCCTTGATGAAGGCCGGAGCGGTCTGTGCTTCAGCAATCATGACCGTATTGCTCTGGCCATCAGTAATATCACCAAACCGCACCTTGCTACACGCAAAAAAAAGTCCGTTGAGTCGGATGTCCTCGAATGACTTAGTACCAGCCAAGGTCGAGCTGGCGTCATCGGAAGTGACTTCGCTGCCTCCATTGGCCCGATAGCTCACAGGGGACCGCCCTGGAATCCCCTCATTCGAGTCGACGTGTTCTTCGACAATCAAACTCGGACAACGATAAGCAGCGATCAGTTGCCCAGCGGCGAATTCATTGGGAGTACCATTGGTGGCCCAATTGCGCGACTCGGAAAACTCAAGGGTCTTGTAAAGATTGTCTTGCTCGATGTAAGGCAGCAGCATGGCTGACCAAAGGGTGCCATGCATATTCCAGCCAAATGGCAACTTCTTATGCACACCTTCATAGTTGTGCATACCCAGCACCTGCTGCTTAACGTTATTGCTACAGCTCATCCGGCGGGCCGCTTCGCGGGCCGCTTGCACGGCCGGCAATAGCAGCCCGACCAAAATTCCGATAATGGCGATCACCACCAACAATTCAACCAGAGTGAACCCACGACGACGATTCATAGCAGCAGCCTTCGCTTAAACGAAACCCAGGAATCAGTTAGCTGTACGTCAGGAAGCTTTATGCATCGTAACCTATCTGTAAAGGCAACAAAACTCGCGCAGAACCACAAATTATCCGGACCCAGATCATGGGCTCCGCCACAAGGGCTACGGTTCTTCCCCAAACAAACAACTTCGTCCAACAAGAGCACTACAATGCCAACTCCAGGCCAGACCGTGCACAGCAGATCTTCACAAATTGTTAACAATCTCCGGCTCAGCTGATAAGTCGGTCGGCAGGTGAAAAGCTACCGTAGTGGAATTCGCCAGAATTCCCTTTTGTCGCCAGAATTCCCTTTTGTCGCCAGAATTCCCTTTTGTCGCCAGAATTCCCTTTTGTCGAAGGATTTCTGGCGACGTTCCACTACGGGCGGTAAGAACTCTTCTGCCGCTCGCCGAAGCAAACGATTTGGCGTGAAGTGCAAATGGTTGGCACGTACTGTTTTGCGTTCCAACCCATCAGCGAGATTTTCGATTACTCTGCGGTTTTCCATCGCGCTGCTCGTAGAACGGCTCCTGGCTTGTCGGCCAGACGTTCATACCAAACCGAATACAGTTCTCCACTGTCAAGCTGCACGGTGCTGGGGTAGCCCAAGTCGCCGCCTGCGCCGTCTGCGGAAATGGTCATCGCCGCACTCCACGTCTTCCCTTCATCCGAACTAAGGCGGGCCTGATTGCCAAACGGCTGACGGCGATAGCCATAGGTCATCAGAAGGCGGTCATCTTTTAATCGCAAAAGATGCGAGGGCAGCCCCCACACGCCGATGGCATGCGGCTCTGACCAAGTGAGTCCGCCATCGGTTGATTCGCACTGCAGCGTTTCTTGGGCGTTGGCGGTATTGTGATTGCGAATATGGACTAGCAGTTTGCCACTCGCGCATTCAACCAAATGCAGTTCATGGTAGTTCTTGCTTTCGTCGCCCCCGCGAACTGGTATTTCGGCCAACCAGTCCCAGGATTTTCCGTCATCCTGCGATACAGCCACGCCGACTCGACGATCTTTTTCCCACAATCCCACGCCAGCGTATAGAATCCGACCATCGCGGAGCGCAACCGGACCGTGTGGACTGTTGACGATACAGGGATAGCGTTGTGACCAAGTGTGGCCACCGTCCTCGCTGCGCAACATCCAGACGCCCAATTCTTCAGTTCGCTGCTTTTCGTTCAGTCGCTGATGAACGCCTTGCCAGCGGACCAGTTGATCCCCCGTCAACTTCTGCAATTCCGGTTCATAAGCGAGCGACGTGAATGTCGTTACGAGCAAGTTCCCGGCTGGCGTTTCACAAGCGCCGGCATCTCGGTCGTCAATCGGCCCGTCGATGACAACTTGGGGAAACGTCCAAGTCCGCCCATCGTCTCGTGAGCGGATCATCTCGACGCGGCCAAACGGGCAAACGTGCCGCTCGCGGCCACCCGAGCAAACGACAAGCAGTTCACCATTCCGCCGACGCATGAGCGTTGGCCAGCCGTGATAAGCATCGGAGAAGTTGCTGATGATTTGCGTCTCAATGACTTCCGCTGTAGGCATTGAATCCGCCGACTGGGCGAAGGCCTTTGGCGCGCGCGTTAGCAAAGGAGCAAGGGCCACTGCGGTCGTGGACTGTATGAACTGGCGGCGAGGGTAAAGTGTGTTCTGGTTGGAGGTGATTGGCATGAGAGAAAGCTCCTTTACAGGGAAGGTTAATGGCGGGATGCGAGGCACTGCAAAGCGGCGACCAATTGACGATTTTGGCATCAGCCGGTACACTCGCTCGCTTATTCTAAGCAATTTTCCGATCACACGTGCTCGTGCGGAGAAACGGCAGGCCGGGCTTCCGTTGTGCGATTTCCCCTGGTTTTTCCTCGTTACGCACCGACATGCTAGGCTTTGCTTGATGAGGGGTTAGCTCCCTTTAAGCCCCCCTTTTCAAACAAGGCCTAGCTCCACCCTTATCGACCTGAAAATACGCATCAAACATCCCGAAAATCTGGAGTCAACACATGTCCACAGCCACTTCCGCCAACCCAAAGTCCAGTTCGTCGCCCACGAAATACAAGATGATCTACTACTTTGGTAAGACGCGCACAGATGGAGTTGGGGTCAGCAAGCAAATCTTAGGAGGTAAGGGGGCGAATCTCGCCGATATGACCTCAATTGGGCTGCCTGTTCCCCCGGGGTTCACCATTACGACCGAAGTCTGCGACGCGTACTACAAAGCTGGCAAGAAAATGCCTGCCGATTTGATGGCTGAAGTACGAACTAATGTTGACACGCTAGAAAAAGAGCTAGGCAAAACGTTTGGTGACGACAAGAACCCGCTCTTGCTCTCGGTGCGATCCGGAGCAGCCATGTCGATGCCAGGCATGATGAACACAATTCTCAATTTGGGGCTAAACGATGTGTCAACGGCTGGCCTAGCCAAAGCAACTAGCAATGAGCGTTTTGCCTACGATGCTTACCGCCGCTTGATCAATATGTTTGGTGACGTGGTCATGAACGTCGACCACGAACACTTCGAAGAAGCCTTTGACGCGATCAAGAAAAAGTACAACACCGAAGAAGACACGCAAGTGCCTGCCGAGGGCCTGAAAGAATTGTGCGAAGCCTACAAGGCGCTGTATAAGAAGCACACCGGCGAAGATTTTCCACAAGATCCGATGGAGCAGTTGGGCAAAGCTGTCGAAGCCGTATTCAAGAGCTGGATGACCAACAAGGCAGTCAAATACCGCGAAATCGAAGGCATTCGTGGGCTGCTCGGAACCGCGGTCAACTGCCAATCGATGGTATATGGCAATATGGGCGACGACTCGGGGACCGGCGTTGCCTTCACCCGCAACCCAAATACAGGTGAAAACAAGTTCTTCGGCGAATTCTTGGTCAACGCGCAAGGCGAAGATGTCGTGGCAGGTATTCGTACTCCACAACCCACCGAAGAAATGAGCAAATGGAATGCACCAGTCTACGAAGAGCTGATGGTCATCAAAGACAAGCTCGAAAAGCACTACAAGGACATGCAAGACATCGAATTCACGATCGAACGTGGGACGTTGTTCATGTTGCAAACACGCAATGGCAAGCGGACGGGAATGGCCGCTGTGAAGCTAGCCGTTGATATGGTTCGCGAAGGTTTGATCGACGAAAAGACGGCTGTCTTGCGCGTGCCTGCCGGCGACTTGACACAACTGCTGTTGCCAAGTTTCAAACCCTCGGCATGGGACAAAGCTACGAAAATCGCCAAGGGCTTGCCTGCTTCCCCGGGAGCTGCGGTTGGCAAGCTGGCATTCACCGCCGAAGATGCCAAGGCTCGTGCCACCGCTGGTGAAAAGGTAATCTTAATTCGCAAGGAAACGAGCCCGGAAGACGTCGATGGCATGCACGCAGCTGCTGGAATTCTGACGAGCACTGGCGGCATGACCAGCCACGCCGCCGTCGTGGCTCGCGGATGGGGACGTTGCTGCGTGGCAGGTGCGGGTGCGGTTAAGATCGACGCCAAGTCCAAAACAGCTGAAATCAGCGGCAAGACCTACGGCGAAAACGATGTGATCAGCATCAATGGAACGAGCGGTGAAGTTGCCGCAGGAGAAATTGAGACACAACCCGCCAGTCTCTCAGGCGACTTTGCCGCCATGATGGAATGGGCCGATAAGTACCGCACGCTCAAAGTGCGCACGAATGCGGACTCCCCCGAGGATAGCCAACGAGCCCGCGAGTTTGGGGCTGAAGGTATTGGCTTGTGCCGTACCGAACACATGTTCTTTGGCGGCGAACGCACATTGGCTATCCGTCAAATGATCGTTGCCAAGACCGAAGAAGCCCGCCGCGCTGCTTTGGCCAAGTTGTTGCCATTCCAACGTGAAGACTTCATTGGCATCTTCACTGCCATGGATGGACTGCCCGTCACGATTCGTTTGTTAGATCCCCCGCTGCATGAGTTCGTGCCCCACGACGAAAAGGGCCAAGCCGACCTAGCAAAAGAGCTTGGTCTGCCAGCCGAAGAGATCAAGGCTCGCGTGGATTCGCTGCACGAATTTAATCCCATGCTCGGCCACCGCGGTTGCCGCCTGAGCATTACCTATCCAGAAATCCTGGAGATGCAAGTGCGGGCGATCGTTGAAGCCGCGATCGAATGCCAGGCAAAGAAGGTCAACGCTATTCCAGAAATCATGATCCCGTTGGTCGGAACCGAAGCGGAATTGAAATTGCTGCGCGGAAAAACCGAAGAGACGATTGCAGCGGTCAAGAAGGAAAAGAACTTTAGTGGTACGTTGGATATTCTGATCGGCACCATGATCGAAGTTCCACGAGCCGCCTTAACCGCCGATGAGATCGCTGGACAAGCAGACTTCTTCAGCTTTGGCACCAACGACTTGACGCAAATGACGTTCGGTTTTAGCCGTGACGATATCAACTCGTTCCTGCCCGACTATTTGCAACAAGACATCCTGCTCGTCGATCCGTTTCAATCGTTGGACACTTCAGGCGTCGGGCAATTGGTCGATATTGCGGTTAAGAAGGGTCGCAGCGTCAAAGACAAATTGAAGCTTGGCATCTGCGGTGAGCACGGGGGTGATCCCGCATCCGTGGGCTTCTGCCACCAAGTTGGCTTAGACTACGTTAGCTGCTCACCTTTCCGCGTCCCCATTGCTCGACTGGCGGCGGCACAAGCAGCCCTAAAGAATTCTTAGGATCCGTAGGACACTACCCTAACCCCCGGTTCCCACGGGGGTTGAACCTCGGACCTGTCGTGAACCTCAGGCGCTAGCCGTGGGCTCTTAGTGAACCTCAGGCGCTAGCCGTGGGCTCTTAGTGAACCTCAGGCACTAGCCGTGGGCCTTGGTGCCAAGTTCACCATTACGAGCCCACGACTAGCCCCATGGCACTCACTTTGATGAGTCGTCGGTCGCACCCGCTTGTCATTCAAACATCTCCAGTTCGATTCTTGCAACTCATGGTTCTGCGGTGATCCGAGTGTAGATCGTGAGCAGCATCGATCTCAGCATCCCAGATGCAACAAGCAAGGAACTGAAGTAGACAGTAAACAGAGAGAATGAATGCAGATATTCTTGGGAAGGCACAATAAGGCTTCTAAACCTGGCAAGAAGGCTGCATATAATTGTCACCTGCATTAGGTCGACAATGGAGAAAGCCGTCTCTTTCGATCGGTGTATTTTCACTGCGGCGATTACGAGCGGAATTGAAATCAAGGCCATGACGAAGAGGTTGAAGAGAAGCCCAAAAACACTCACGAACGCCGATGGGGCGTTATCAGTCGGCCACCGAGAGTAGGAGCCCGTTGCCCCGGTAAGTGTCCAATATTCCGACTGTTTTTTTAATCTATCCGCAACAGCGAAGACGTAACATGCTAACTCGATTTATGTTGATCGTCGTATCGCTGCTGGCGTCTCCATCGATAGTTGTCGATCGCCGGGTTTGACTTGTTAGTAAATTACCGGTCGATTGTGAGTTCCTGTAAAGGGGCGCACATTCCTAGCCATGGTGTCGAATCAGATTCTTTGAACTATACAGCGGCGCGACCTCGCAGGCACGTCACTGTGGTCGATTGTATAGCGTCCACAAGTAGAGCAAAAGATTGGGTAGAGCTAGGTAAATGGCCATTACCACGATATTCAGTTCGCCGGACGAACCGCTGATTTCTGTTACGGTGTCACTGCGTACGAATCTTTGAATTACTATCGGAGCGACGACCAAGAGAACCGGTACGAGCACGAGAACACAATTGAGAATCACAAAATATTTGAGCATTATTTAGGCGTGACTGTGGACAACGTGAAATTCTTGTAACCTTCATCGCCGCAGAACTCACAACTACCCCGGTTGGGGGTTTGGAACAACCGATTGTTGGTACCTATCCCCGGTTTGTCAAGTTAATTATCGCTGGTTGAGCACAATTATCCCCGGTTGCGCCGCTGGGTATCAGTACTTATAGTGCGGCGGTCGTATCAGGGATAAGTAATTATTGCCGACACGGATTCGTGTGTTTTACCGAAGGTTCTTCAGTAGTCTGCGGGTGTGTGGCAGCTGATGAAACGTCGCGACCTCAGGCCCATGGCTAGCGCCTAAGATTCACTAACCCTAAGGCCCACGGCTAAGCGCCTAAGGTTCACTAAATCAACAGTCCGTGAGTGGGTGGCGGCTGATGAAACGTCGCACCCTCAGGCCCATGGCTAGCGCCCAGGATTCACTCCTAAGGCCCACGGCTAGCCTAAGGTTCACTAAATCAACAGTCCGCGAGTATGTGGCGGCTGATGAAACGTCGCACCCTCAGGCCCATGGCTAGCGCCCAGGATTCACTCCTAAGGCCCACGGCTAGCGCCTAAGGTTCACTAAATCAACAGTCCGTGAGTGGGTGGCGGCTGATGAAACGTCGCACCCTCAGGCCCACGGCTAGCGCCCAGGATTCACTAACCCGAGGGCCCACGGCTAGCGCCTAAGGTTCACTAAATCAACAGTCCGTGAGTGGGTGGCGGCTGATGAAACGTCGCGCCTTAAGGCCCACGGCTAGCGCCTGAGGTTCGCTAACCAGTGCATTGAGAGATGGCCAGAATATCACTTGGAATCAACCAAGCCCTGCAACGTAAACTTGGATTGCATGAGCGCAATCGAGCTTGGGCCCTGCTGCTGGTTTTCGCTCGGACGCTGCATGAACTCAGGGAACTTGACCCGCTCGAAGACAGCCAGATTGGGTTTTTTACCGGCCTTTTCAAGCGCCTGTTCGATCGTTTCATTACCGCTGGTCATCAACATACCCGGAATATTGGAACCGCTCGTCGCCCACAAATTCTTGCCGTTCCAAACCAGCTTGATCGAGGATGTGTATTCGTTGACGACGTAAGAACCGCGCGCGATATAGCTGACCGCCTCCTGTTTGGGGCCGGAAATTGCCCCCACGATCTTAATCGGCGAAGACTGGTCCAACTTGTAGCCAGAGTTCTTGACGGCAGTTTCCAGCGCGGTTCGAACTTCAGCTTGATGTTGACCGGCACCATTCACGTCAATCGAAACTCCAACCCCTGGATGAATCAAGAATACGCTAGGATCTTTTTGAGCCTTTTCCAGCATGGTAACGGCCGCAGGATGAGGGAATTGGGCTGGAACAAACAGTCCACCGTCTTGTCCTTGGATACCAATAAAGGCAGTGCCGCCTTGCGTTTCAATCCTGGTCGCGTCGCGATAGTCACAGACTTGAATCTTGGTAGGTAAATGGACCAACAAGTGGTTATCTAGCAAGGCGTAGTCTTCGTGTGGATAGCTGAGCGATCGCGTCGCAATCGGGGCATCGGACAGATGGAATTGTTGTTCCCACTCGCCCGATTCAACATTGAAGACTCGCACGTCGCCGACGGCGGTAAACAAAATGCGTTTTCCGCTTGGGCTCCAAGCTACCCTGTTCCACCCTGCGGCTGCTTGGTTATCCAATGTTGACGAGCCAAGTATTTCGGCGGTAAGCGGGTTGAGTACCATCAGCGTCTTGTTGTCGGCGACGGCTAGCAGCTTGCGATCGAGTGAGAGGTCAAAAGCAAAATTGCGTTCATTTAGCCTTCCATGCCAAATCGGCTCACGCTTGAAGATGTCCCACAAGACCAAATGCCCCTTGTCGCTTATGGTTACGATCAAGTTGTCGGACACGGGCTGTGCGCTCAACACTTTAGCGTTTTGCTGCTTGCCAAAGTCTTTCTTATCCATCGGATAGGGAATCCAGCTCGGCGTACGGATAATTTTCTTGCCCTGCAGTCTCCAAACTTGGAGCTGATCTGGGGTCTCGTATCCGCCGCGTTCGTCACTGGCACCGCACATCAGAATCGCGCTACCATTATCGAGCAGCGCCAAGGGGCGCATCCGCGCCTCGACTTGCTCTGAGTGAATCGACTTGCCGGTAACCAGGTCGACCAAGCAAATGCGCGTCAATGGCTTGGGGACTGAGAAAGACACGGTGTAGCCTACTACAGCCCGCTTACACAACGTATTCACCGCCAGCGCATGCATATCTTCATGGAAATTGGCTTTCTTGGGCAGTGGCGAACGCTTAGGTTCGAAATCAAGCGTGCCCGTGGCGGGCAAAGTCACGTTCCATTCCACACCAGACAGTGAAGCGAACTGTTCGGCTCGATCCCAATCGACGTCCTTGGGCCCACCCCAGACCGCCCCCGCCCCAGAACTGGCGGTTCCAGCCGGATTCGCTCCAGTGTTTTCACCGTCATCCAACATTTGAAACGGGTTGTCGCCCGCATTAAGAAACTCTTGGTCCGCAGAGCTCAATCGACTGACGGGGATCTTCATCGACTTGCCTTCAGCGTTTTCCAAGATCGCCACGCCATCGCGAACTTCGATAAGCTTTGCGGTAATCTTGAATCGTCCGGTCGAATCGCTCCATTCACGCAGCTCATCGGCCAGGAGGCTCGAGCCCCCCATGCAAGCCAAAGTCAGAGCCATAAGCCCCCGCGCAGCAATAGGCTGTAATATTGTGCCACGCACTTTACGTAGTTTCATTTCTTGAGTTCCTGAAACGGGTTTTTGTTGAGCACAGCCGCTGCCAATTCGCGAAGCTGTGGGTTATTACTAAGAGCGTATGGCTCTACGGCTGACAACGCCGCCGGTGAAATATCTTCGACAGGCAATTCCGCCAAGCGAGTTAACCAATAGACGGTTCGCTGCGCGTTGCCCAAGTCGGAGAGCAAATTAGCTTCATCGAGGGAATCCAGCGGACCACGCCGCGTCAGTTCGCCCTCCCGCGATGCAGCTACTATGCTCGACTCGCTTCTTGGCTGTTCAACTGTGGTTGCTGGCGTTGAAGGCATAGCGACGCTCGGCGGTGGGGGCTGTTGGTTAGTTGCATTCGAGGCTGGAGCAGTTGAGGCTTGGGCAACGTCGTGGAGACCGGCGAGGCTAGTGCGAGTAAAGTCCAGCCAACCTAGATTCATGGCAACGACGGTGGTTGCGACTAGGCCAATCGCCGAGGCTATCCAGGGCCAGTGCCGCTGGTATCCACGCTGACCAGAAACTTGCAGTTGGGCGGGTAACGCGTGAATTGCCGGATCCGCAACATGCTGGCGGCATTGATGTAGTACCTGCACCAATTGCTCAGCATCCAACGACCGCTGGTCCGGATCTTTAGCAAGCAGTAAATCGACCAAACGCTGGAACCAGCGTGGTAAGTCGTCGCGCCAGTTCGCCACTGGCGGGTGCGGATCATGGATAATCTTGGTCAACGTGCCATAGCTTGATTCCGCCGCGAATGGGGAATGGCGTGTGGCCAGCCAGAATAGCAAACTACCGAAGCTGAAGATGTCTGAACGCATATCGACTTTGGAACCGCGGGCTTGCTCAGGCGACATGAACTGTGGAGTGCCGGCCACAAAACCTGTGTACGTGAGACCGTTATCATCCATAGCCCGCGCTAACCCGAAATCGGTCAGAACGACAATTTGCAGCCCGTTTTCCAGCAAGATATTCGAAGGTTTGAGATCACGATGCACCATCGCTTGGGAATGAGCTTCACACAATCCTGCGGCAATCTGCTCTGCCACAGCCAAGATTTCGTCGATTCGAAATGGCTGGCTCACGCCATGTGCATAGTCATTCAAATTGCCTTCTTCTAGGAATGGCATGACCAGATATGGAACGTCGCGCCACACATCGACAGCGTAGATGTTGATGATTGAGGGATGACGCAGAGAAGCAGCTAACTGAGCTTCGCGCGCAAATCGCTTGAGGGCTGCCGGGTTATCCGCTAGATGCTGCCGCAGGGTCTTGATCGCAACCATCCGTTTCAGCCCAGGATCGTATGCCTTAAGCACCAGGCCCATGCCGCCGCTATCGAGAACTTGCAGGACTTCGTATTTATCTAGCCAACCTAGGCTGGCGGTGCCTGAGCCATGCTGTTGTTTGGTACCAGGCTCAACGTCGAGCTTCGATTCTGTCAACCAATGCTGCAAATAACTACGGGTTGCGAAGCTCGTCGATTTGTACGCTGACTGGCTGCTGGCTTCGTTGCCTTCGAGCCCATCACCCAACATTGCTTTTTCGATAACAGAGAGCAATTGCTGTGTCGACATCGTGGACGACACGGGATCCTTGCGGGTGTCCAGATTCTCGCTCGCGGCTTCCCAGAAACCGTCATCTGCGGCAGCGCCCTCCAGTTTTCGACGACATGCCTGGCAAGCATCCAAGTGCTGCTCAAAGGCCAGGCGTTCCTCGTGTGTTCCGTCCGCCGTCAAATAGCGATCGAGCTCAAACGCGTCACATTGCGCACCAAGAGGCATCAAACACAGATCCGAATCAAAAAAGGTATCTCAATCAAGTGAGGGCGAAGCTCCAGGTCTCCAGAATTCTATACACCGACATTTGAGGCATCTGACACACAAACGCAGAAAATGATTTTAACCTGAATGCAACGATTTGCGGACCTACTAGACCGAGCCGGCAGCCTACCTATTGAACCTCAGCTCGACAGCATGGATGATAGTTAGCGTTCGATTCACCCTATCCGTGGAGTTTCCCCATGCGTTCTGTCATCGCCATTTGCGTGCTTACATTGCTCGTTGAAGTGGTTCCGAGTTTCTCCGCTGCGCAAGACCGGCCGCCGAATGTTGTATTCATTTTGGCCGATGATTTGGGCTATCGCGAATTGGGCTGTTTTGGGCAAGAGTTAATCAAGACACCCAACATAGACGCATTGGCCAAGCAAGGAATGCGGCTGACACAACACTACTCGGGAAACGCGGTCTGCGCTCCATCTCGATGCGTGCTGCTCACGGGCAAGCATCCTGGCCATGCATACGTCCGCGACAATCGTTCGACGCCGCCCGAAGGACAGTGGCCGATTCCCAGCAGCGAAGTGACCTTGCCAGAGCTGTTCAAACAGGGCGGCTATTCGACCGGTGCGTTTGGCAAGTGGGGGCTGGGCGGTCCCGATTCGACTGGCGAACCCTTGCGTCAAGGTGTTGATCGCTTTTACGGCTACCTATGCCAGGCGCATGCACATAGTTACTATCCAGCCTATCTCTGGGACAATGCCCAGCATACCGCCCTGAAAAACTCGCCCGCAGTCTCTGGGCATGCTACGTTTCAGGAAGGTGTCGATGTCAACGATCCCGCCAGCTACAGTGTCTTTAAAGGCCAGGATTACGCTCCGGACCGAATCAACGAACAAGCATTGCAGTTTGTACGCGACCACCGACAGGAGCCCTTCTTTCTGTATTACCCCAGCGTGATTCCACACGTAGCACTACACATACCTGATGAAGATTTGAAGCCCTATTTGGACTTGGGGTGGCGGGACCCGCCGTTTACCAAATCAGCCGGCTTCGGTTACACACCGCACTTCACACCCCGCGCGGCCTACGCAGCTATGATTACACGGCTGGACCATTACGTCGGCAAATTACTGCGCCTGCTGGATGAACTGGAGTTGGCTGACGATACCATCGTCGTCTTCAGCAGCGACAACGGCACTACGCACTTGGGCGAGGAAGTCGACTACGAATTTTTCAAAAGCGTCGGCGAGCTACGTGGCTTGAAAGGATCGCTCTACGAAGGTGGAGTGCGTGTACCCACGATCGTTCGCTGGCCAGGACATGTGGCCGGTGGCTCGCAAAGCGATCGAGTGAGCGGCTTCGAGGACTGGATGCCGACGCTGCTGGAATTGACCGGACATACTTCGTCTATTCCGAAAGACATCGACGGTATTAGCCTTGCCCCGACTCTGATGGGAATGCCACAGGAGCCACGACCTTATCTCTATCGTGAATTCCCCAGCTACGGTGGGCAGCAGTCGATTCGGGTTGGTGACTGGAAGGCGATTCGGCAAGGCATGACGCGCGGAAACTTGGAAATCGAGCTGTATAACCTAGCGGACGATATAAGCGAGTCCCAAGACATTGCCGCAGTCCACCCGGACAAGGTCCGAGAGCTTGCCGACTTGATGCAAGAAGTCCGTGTGCCTTCGACCGAGTTTCCGCTGATTCCCATCGATGCTCCAGTCAAGCAACGCAATCAACCGTAAGCGGCCTGCACACCTGTGATCGCCAAAGTGGCATCTCACCCTCCCTCGCAATAAACCTGACAATCAAGAGTGCACTATTACGCAGGAGGGTAAGTAACAAGAACCACCGTAGCGATCAGCGAGAAACTCTGCTTTGGAAGGAATCAGACGTTTCAGCAAAAGACTATCGGCGCCAGCGGCCGCGGAGGCCGTCGCGCCATTGTTGGATAACGGGCTTGGTGTCGTTCTGAGATTGGGGTTGCAGCGGATGCGGCGGCGACTCGGCCATACGGCCTGGTGACTCACCGTTACCTTGCGATTGCAAAGATTGATACTTGGACAAATAGTGCCCCCAATGGCTGTCCAATAACAGTTCTGCTGGGTAAGGATTGGCAGCCGCTAATTTTTCTTTTGCCACCAAGACTTGACCACGTAGATAGATGCGTTCGTCTGGGTGAAGCCGCAGTTCAAAAATCTCGACATCGTCTACCCAGATCTTACCTGGACCAACGAGGTCGATTGCAACTTGTATATCGGTTAGCTCTTGTGTGGGCACATCAGCTACCACCAAGACTGCGGGCCGACGCCCCCAATCGTTGGCCAGTGCGCGATCCGTGCCGTCCTCTCCGAAGAATTGCCAACGCTCGTAACGCTCGCCATTCTTGAGTCGTCCAATGACACTCAAACGTACCCGCGTCGACTTGGCAGCTGTGGGGGCACGCAGCCAAGCATGGACCGCTAAGCGACCCGATGCAGGCGGCGTAATGGATTGTGACTGAATCCACGCCGATGCTTCGGACTCATTTTCAATTACTAACGACGAACGACCAGAGTGCGGTAGTTCGTTGGTACGGTAAATCTTGACCCCAGGCAGCATGGATAAACTCCAACCCCGAGGCTTGAGCGCATCACCAGCGTCTTCAAAGTCTCCATTCAAATCGGAGAGAACTGACCGCTGGGCGGGGTCGCCAGCTCCTACGATGATCTCCTCAAGCGTTTGTAACTCTTTAGCGAGTCGTGTGATTGTTTTTGCATTCGTCCCATGCCCAACCTCCATGACCTTTGCTGTTGGATCGTCAACTTCCAAGCCTCTCAGACTTAGCGGCGGCACCGTCCACTCCCACTGTTCTCCGCTGCGCATGAGTTGTGATTCGGCGATGGTCGACTGCAATGGATCAGCGGAGCCAAGTTGTCGCACGTTGGCAGCGGAGTTGCCTTGCACTCGTAGCTTGATGGTCTCGCTCCACGGCGCATTATTCACAATCTGTACATACATCTTGCCATGGTAAACCCCCTGCCGGACTCGCACGTTGGACTGCGGATCCGAGAGCTGGACATCGTCAAGCGTGATCGGTGGGAATTGACGCAAGGCCTGATACAACGATCGGGTGGCTGGTTCCTGACCTGCTACGGGAAGCCAACCACCGCTAACAAGCAGTTGCGAATCGTTATAGTAGAGCTGGCTAATTAACTCTTTCCGAGCATAGTCACCCCAACCAGAGGCATGCGGAAAGATCCAATTCGACGTCGAATTGCGACTCGTACTCGCCAAACGTTCAAGCTCGAGCAACTGAGAGCCGACAGGTTGCTGGACCACGACAGATGCCGCTAGTCCGCCAGGACGGTTCTGCAGCGCGCGCACACTGGAAAGCTTCAGCATCCAGTCCTGCGAATCGGTATGTTCGCGGAATCTATTCAAGCTGCCATTCATCAGAACGACGTGCTCAGCTGTTGCTAAGCCTTCGACATCGATGCCGTAGGCCATTAGATACTCGCTGGGACTTCGCAGGATAGCTTCGGGGTCGATAAACGCTCGAGAGTCAGGCAGACGCTCCCAAAGGCGAACGGCGTTCAAGTAGAGCTTTGCCCCTGGCTGATGCGTGGCCAGTGTCGATGCCAACGCAGAATAAAACTTCGTCATCTCCTGCGCTCGCCAATTCAAGAACGCTAATCTCGCCGCGCTCCCCAACCACTGCTGGAGTTGATCTTCCTTGGGCGGATGTACTCCTACTGCACTTGCAAACTGCTGCAAAATCTGTGGATCGACGCACCACTTATCGCCCGCGAATACCATGTGCGAATCTTGATCTAATTGCAACGCGATACCGGCGAAAGATCGATGCCCGGCATAACGCTGCGAGATTTCGCCAATGACCAAACCGATCTCTGCCTGGACCCGTGAATCCAGCGGGTTGTAGCGAACATGCCGCGTGCGGTCGTGCGGTGATGCTGGTGGCCAAGCGTTTCCCTGTATGTCGCGCTTCAGAAGCCCTGGCTGATTGTCCCACCGCGCTAATGCGGGTAGGGCGGAGTCAAAGTCGATCGCGAGTATGAGTCGCTGGCCATCCCGGTCAAATCGCCGCAGCAATAGTTCAACACAGTCCTTAATATCTGGACTTCGTCCATCGGTAAAGAATGTCCCATTGTCGAAGCGACGCGAGGGATCTAGACGCTGGCTTGGAAAAATCGCCCCGCCATCGGCATACACTTTGAGCACCAGCGTGTCCGCTGCAGCCCAGTGCATGTATTGCCCCAACCGCTCAGTGGCGTCAAACCAAGTGCTCAGGCTACACAGCGGCCGCCCGTTCACCGGATCATTGACACCGGCTGTCGAAAATCCCTCAGCTATCAGCGGCTTGTCGAGATACAGCCCCACCATCCGCTGCTGGCCGAGCATCTCGCTGATGGATGGTGTAGATTCTGCAGAAAAACGCCCTACTTCCGCCGCTTCAAGAGCCAACGAAACGATCGAAGCGGGTTGATCGTGATCCATATTGGCAAACAACAAGTAAGTTTGGAATTGGCCGGGCCAAAACATAATTTCATGGGTCGCCATGCGTCCATCATTAGCGCATTCGCGAGCGTCAATCACAAAGCCCCAGTCAGGACTGAGCGCGGGCAGTTCGCCGTCACTGCCAGGTGTGCGAATGCTAATCGCCAGATGCAACGGCTGATCGGTTGGCACTCGAACTTGCAGACGATGTGGCACTCCTTCTTGCAGACCTGTTAGCGGTAGGGCGATCCAACTGTCCGCGCCCACAGTTAAGCACTTCTGCGGCAAAGGATCATCGACTGCGGGGGTGATATCAAGTTCCCGTGTACCAAGTTCGCCATGATGAATTGCGGCCTGTATTTCAGCGCTAGGACCGCGAGCCGCAGCACCTATGCTTGCGACCCTTTGCAATTCTGACAACGAAGAAAACCAATCCCTACCGCTACCCGATGCGGCTTCGTGCATTTCGTACGACAGCACAGGCTTCCAATCGATAATATGTTTCGTCGAGCCAGCTGGGTCTAAGGCGATCAACTCGGTACGTCGCGTCAGAGAAACTTGCGAGTTGACCAGCCCCCCCAGTCGCTTGCGCCTTAAAGAAAACTCAATTAAGTAGGCCGCTTCGTCCGCCGGTACAAACTCGCATTCAATAGTGGGAAACGAGCCCTCCTGGTCGATGACTACCTGCTGCGACCGCTCTTCGCCGGCGCGGATGCCGTCGCGTAGTATATTGGTTGTAAGCGTATAAGGACCCGCGGGCAGACCAGTGCGATAGCCAGTCACGCGGGCTTGCCATGCTTCGCCGATATTAACCATGGCTGACTGTTGCGATTCGACTCGTAGCCGATCATGCGTTTGTCGCTCGATGGCACACCGCGTCCCGCGATCGTCCAGCGGCTCAAGCCAATTGCCCTGCATGACATCTCGGAGGGCCACCTGCAACTGCTTGGTCTGATTGGTAAACGGGTCCATGAATTGTAGTGACAATTTACTGTCCAGTTCGCCCCGAACTAGCAGGTCGACACCACCAAATAGGCTTGGGCTGTGGCGCAGGATGGTGATCTTCGAGCGGCCCTCTGGACGAATGGTTCCAATCGAATCAGCTTGAAGGCTAAGGTTGCGTAGAGCGTAGAGCGTGCCGCCGTCAATTCCTATTAAACCCTCGAATGGACGCGCCACGGGCCCTCCCCAAACGATCCGCAGCTCGCACTCAACGGTATTATCAGGATTATTAACCGACTCAAGTAGCGCGGGTTCGACCAAAGACGAGTCCTGCCCCAAAGCGCCGAACTGTTGAGCGTAACATTGGCCCTGGTCCCAGCTGCACGTGATCCAGAACACGAGAGATCCGAACACCAACCACGGCAACCCGTGGAGGCATTTTGGAATCACATGCACATGTGTGGACGTTTTAAACAATGACGATCGCTGGTAAGCCATCTCGAATGGAATCTGAAGTGGGAGGAATCTCGCTTGAGGACAGCTAACTGGCTTTTACCAAAGCGGCTCTCCGATTCCCACACTGATTTCAAAGCTAGCTTTGCCTCGAGACTGAGACTGTCGATTCAGTCGCAATTGGGAATGCATGGGTGAGCCGTGGGCCGTAAGGCACCGGGCAATGCGGTAGGCGGTACCACAACTGCAACCAGCAATGCCTAACACCTTCGCGAGACACCTACTTGCCGCAGACAAACCGATCTTAGAAAAAAATCGGATGACACATACTTTCGCTAGCAAAACATTCTGCTTTTAAAACTTAGCAGTCCATGTCATTTCTGATACTTTAAACTGCCTTTTGAAGCACAGGCGAGATCGCCAAGCAGCAGCGTGAGCAGGGCGTTTAATGTGAAATTCATTCGACTTTTCGACTCCGAGCCAAAACGTAAACTATCTCTCTTGCTGGCGAGTCATGTTTTCTAGCTTAAGCGTCGGATTACGATGCTGCGCCGCAATTCTCCGATTGCGCACGAAAAAACCGCTGTCAACCTTCGGGTCGACAGCGGCCAATTCTGCTTTTGCAAGCGTATGCGGTGAGTTAGAAGTTAGACTACTTCTTCTTCGCAGTCTTTTTCTTAGCAACCTTTTTCTTGGCTGCCTTCTTCTTTGGAGCAGCCTTCTTCTTTGGTGCTGCCTTCTTAGCTACCTTCTTCTTGGTAGCAGCTTTCTTCTTAGCCACGTTTTTCTCCTCCGCTAAAACGGAAACATGGAATCGAAACACGTTGACGACAACAGCCACATGTTATCGTCGCTTCGATTCCGAAATCTAGAAAACTATCACCTCATCATTGATCTTGTGGTGGCCACCACATAGTTAGATCGATGAAATGACAATCACCTATGTCCTTGAGTGCTATTTGTACGAAACTCTACGATCAATGCAATAGCTTTTTGACATTTTTTAAACATATTTCTGACATTTTTTCCACAGCCATTTCTTTCGAATGCAAAAACATGTTTCAAAGAAGCTCATTGAAGTTTTCAATGATGATGTCTTACATTTTCACGTGCAAAAAACTTTGAATGGTGTTAGCAGTTTGCAATGCAGAAAAGGTTACGAAGACTTGAATTCTCAGTAGCCACCCCAACCGCTTTGCATCGCCTGCCAATTGTTGACGGCAAATATGAGAAACATGATTCCAGCCATAGGGCTGCCGCGAGACAAAAAATACAGGCCGATTAATCCTCCAGCTACCACGGACACCATGTGTGCTGCGCGGATCGGTTGCGAGACTTGACTCAGTTGCAACGCACTGCGCGTTATGTTCCCACCGTCCAGCGGCAGGATGGGTGCCAAATTGAGAATGGCCCAAAATACACTGGTAAACACCAGGGCGCTAAGCAGCATGGTCACCGATGCCGACCCAGCCCATTTCAATCCGGCAGACATATCCGTACCCAAGATCGCATCGAATAACCGCGTCTCCGGCAGCAGGAATCCAGACCTGACCGCAATCCCCAGTGCACCCAGCCCCAGCAACAATTGCAGGAGCGGACCAGCGGCCGAGATCACGATTTGCTCTTTGGGACCAACGCGTCTTTGTCGCGCGCCACCCCAGCTCGCGAAGGAATCTGGAATTGCCAGACCTCCAAAATGATAGAGCACAATCCGACTGTGGATTCCGTAGTAGCGCATTGCCAAACTGTGCCCCAGTTCATGTACCAGGATCGACACGAACATCACGGAGATCCAAACCATTAGCAGTATCGGCGCACCGGGCGAATCGAGATTCTGACTTGCGTAGACAAAATCTAATGTATCACTCGTGCCCCAACCGAAAACAGCAGCCACGATCCAAAATCCCCAAGCGACTCGGACTGGAAATCCCAACAAGTTGAATTGCAGGTCGTAGGGGCTCAAGCCCGGTTCTTGTAACATCACGTCACTCGTGTTGGATCGCAAGTAGAGTAGCAGGATTTGTTTAAGTCCGCGGGCACTGCCATGATCAACGAAAAACACAGTGCTTTTCCGAATCAGCGGACGGCACACGGAGTGTGCCTGCTACTTTTAATAAAGCGAAACGTTGCGTAGACGATAGTGTCTGGCATGTCTCTGCGAAACGCACAGCAGTCGCTGCACCCGGACTAAGATCGCTTGCCAGTTAAACTCAAACCGGCGACTAAACTCAAACTGGCGACTCGAAATATGCCGGATGAATTTCACGCAGCGCCTCAGCAGCCGTCGCAACCGCATGCCTGATCTGCTGTTCCGTGTGAGTGCAGTTGATAAAGAATCGCAGCCGTGCGGCAGACTCTTCTACGGCGGGATAGAGAATTGGTTGCACATTGACGCCAGCTTCGAACATCTTGCGCGACAGCAGTAACGCATGCAGCGAATTGCCCGTGATGACAGGAATCACGGGCGTGTCCATGGAATCGCCGGTGTTCAAGCCGTGAGCCTGAGCTTCCCTCAAGAACAAATCGCTACGCTCGTGAAGGGTCTGTACGCGTTCGGGATGCGCCTTGAGCGTTTTCAGCGATGCGATGGCAGCGGCGGTATTGGTGGGTGAAAGACCGACGCTAAATACGAAGCCAGGTGCCGTATACTTCAGCAATTCGACCAACGCACGACTGCCAGCGATGTAGCCGCCGCAACTACCAAATGACTTGCTCAGCGTGCCCATCCAAATGTCAACTTGCCGTGCATCAACGCCGAAATGCTCGGCGATACCTCGACCTGTCTTGCCCATCGTACCGATCGAGTGGGCTTCGTCGACCATCAGCCAAGACTGATATTTCTCCTTAATCTCAATAAATCTTGGCAAGTCCGGGTAATCCCCGTCCATGCTATAGACGCCTTCGATGACGACCAAGATACGACGGTAGCTTGCGCGAACTTCTGCCAAGATGCTTTCCAGCGATTCCCAGTCATTATGTGGAAAAGGTCGGCGGCGAGCGCCGGACAAGACAGCACCTTGGACAATACTATTGTGGGAGAGGGCGTCATGCAGAATCAAGTCGCCAGGACCGACGAGGTGACCGATAGTCGTTTCGTTGGTCGCATGCCCACCGACCATCACCACGGCATCTTCCGTGTCTATCCATTCGGCCAAAGACTGCTCTAGCTCGCGGTGCAAGGGTTTTTCGCCACTGACCAAACGCGACGCGCTGACACTGGTGCCATATCGCTGAGCAGCATCGACGACAGCGGCCGTCACGGCGGGGTCACCAGACATGCCAAGGTAGTTGTACGAGGCAAAACTAACCAGCTTTTTTCCGGCGATGCAAGTTGTATCGCGGACAATGCCTTCGTGGACAGAAAAATAGGGATTGGGCACGCCAGTCATTTCAAACTGGGACATGGTTCGCTTGAGTCGCCGGTATTCAGGCAATTGTTCAAACTTGTAGTCTTCATCTTTAACTTGGCGACTATCGGCTGGCTTGAGGCCTGTCTCCGTAGGCACCATGTCGCGACGGATACGTTTCTTACCCAGATAGCGATTGATCGCCTCGGCCACTTCGCGAACCGTCTCAATTTCCTGCAAGACGTGCTCTGGAAATCGGCCATCAAAAGTCTGTTCCAGGGAGTGCGCGATCTGCATGCGCTCCAAACTATCCAAGCCGAGGTCGAGAACAATATTAGTGTCCAGATCCAGTTGTTTGGCTCGTTCTTGGGCAACGGCTCGAATCGCATCCATGACGATATCTACGATCTCATGGTCAGGCTGAGCTGCACTGCCGACGCTGGTTGGGGCCAGCAAGCTGCCATTGCCGCTGTCATGGCCGCCGGTCGGCTTAAATGAGGACGCCGCAATCATGGGCTCGCCCGCTGGTAGATCGATTTCCCAACTCTTCCACTGCGCGACGACTTTGAGCGAACCCAAACCGAAGTCGCGGCGTGTGGCATGCCGTTGGATTTTTCCACTAGACGTGCGTGGCAAAGTTCCAAAACGCACCAGCACGACTGCGTCCGGTGGCAATTCATGTTGATGCGCAACCTCGCGGCGTATCGACTTGATCACTTCGTCCCAATCGGTACCTTCGAGCCGTTTTTGCACTTCAGCACAGACGATCAACCGCTCGCGGTCATCACTGTTGTCGGCAAACGCGGCGACAAGTCCGCTTTGCATAATGTCGTGGGCCTGTTCGACAGTCTGCTCGATGTCTTGCGGATAGCGGTTTACGCCCCGAACAATGATCATATCCTTCAGACGGCCTGCGACAAAAAGTTGGCCTTCGAAGATGAACCCCAAGTCGCCCGTGCGCAGGAACGGCCCCTGGCCGTCAGACGTGACTGCGCCGAAGATTTCTTGCGTTGTTTCCTCGCGCTCCCAATATCCCAAACCCACGCTGGGGCTGCTGACCCAAACTTCACCGATTCGATCATCAGCCAACGGGGTCCCCGTCTCCGGATCGACTACGAGCAGTTGTTCACCTGGCAAAACTTGACCACTGCCTACCAGCTCACGAGCATTGGGAGCATCGGAGGCACAAGGCACGACGCGTTGCAAATCTAATTGCTGTGAATCAAACGAGCGTATGACGGGCGGTGCTAGACTGGGCCCACCCGTTACAATCAAAGTCGTCTCAGCCATACCGTAGCAAGGCAAGAAGCTGGTGCTACTAAATCCGACGGACGCAAATCGTTCCGTAAACTGCTTCAAAGTGCTCGCTCGCACCGGCTCCGCACCGTTGAATGCTGTTTCCCAGCTACTCAAGTCGACCCCTTCCAACTCTTCGTCTGTGATCTTGTCAACACACAGTTGATACGAGAAATTTGGACCGCCGCAGGTAGTAGCACGGTAACGGGTAATCGTCTGCAACCACCGAATCGGCTTTTGCAAAAAGGCCATCGGGCTCATCAAGACCGCTGGCCGGCCGATGAACAGCGGCGTCAGGACACCACCTACCAACCCCATGTCATGGTAGGTTGGCAACCAACTACATCCGATGCAGTTCTGCCGCGTTTCAAACGCCATCATAATTAACTCGGTGTTACGCACCAGGTTCCCATGCGAGAGCATCACGCCCTTGGGCTGCCCCGTCGAACCCGAGGTGTATTGCAGAACCGCCAAATCGTCTGGCGATATTTGGGGATCTTTCCAATTGGCCGAGTAGTCTTGCGCTAGCGAGTCAGTGGCGACGATAACGATCGACTCCCACTCGGTCCAATTCTCATCCGCTTCGATCTGTTGACGCACATGCTGGTTGGTTAAGGCTAATTGGGCTTGGCAATCTCGAGCGATTCCATGGATGCGCTGTCCTTTCCGATTGCGTCTGGGCGGAAAGGCGGGGACGGCAGTGGCACCGGCGTACATACACCCGAACAGACCAATCACGAAATCCAGTACGGGCGGATAGACCAGTAGTACCCGCTGTCCACGTGCATTGTGCTTCTGCAGATGCCCAGCCACATTGCGGGCCGCGGCGTCGAGCTGGGCGAAACTCAAGCACTGATCGTCCTGCGGATTTTCTCCGTCGGTAAAGTAGAAGGCCGGTTCGTCGCTACGAATTCGCGCCCAGTGTTGGAGCACGCTAACCAAATCACTGCGTGGCGGAGCGTCGTCCCCCATGAATCGCTTTAAATCCGAGTCACGCACACCTGATGAAGTGGCGATCGCAGTAGGTTGGTGCATCGATTGAGTAACCTGACCAAATCTTGGTCGTAGTAGGAATTGAGCCAGAACCGTTTCGAATGATCCTGACGCTTATCAAACAGCCGAAGGATGAAATAGTTCTCGTTCTGACATGAAAGTCCCGCACTTGGGTTATCGTCACTTTATGTCTTGTAGGGCGTCCGTAAAGTTGAGGCCGGTCCACAAAAGCCAGTTTGCCAGCCGAAAAGTCATCGCCAACCCCGATTTTTTATTGATAGCGTTTATGGATGCCTCGCCATTTTCGCCACAACCTCAGCATGAATCTCCCATTCTCCCGTAAGTGCCCCTCCTTGGATACTTGCCAAGTCTCTCCAGTATCAACATCGATGGCGGATAGCCAATACCCCCCAAAACAGCAGGTGTCCAGACAAGTGAAGTAGCCATAGTACCCAATTTCGCCTCGAGGCTGCGGTGTATGCCCGCAAAACACGTGCTTTCCCGAAATGTGTGGCTGCGGCACACGGTCGCCCAAGTGCTCCCAGTACAAGGTCTGCTCTGGCTGTTCGCTTAATGGCAACTCCGCCAAGTAATTGGCATGGAGGTAAATATGCTGTTGCGTTTCGTAATATGGCAAGCAAGCATGCAGGAAGTCGATATGCTCGGTAGCGACACCGGACAGCCGCCCGCCGTAGCTGGTGACAGTCTGACTTCCGCCAGAGGCTAGCCAGGGAGCGATGGGAAACCCCGCCAATACTCCACGAAACATAATTTCGTGGTTGCCAAGTAAGAATACCGTGCGACACCGAGTTTTCAAATCAAGTAAGAGGTCGATGACACCTTTACTATCTGGGCCTCGGTCTACATAGTCCCCCAGGAATACTAGTTGGTCGTCCGCATCAGGTGCAACGACGTCCACCAAGCTCTGCAACGCCTTGACGCAACCGTGGATATCTCCAATGGCAATTGTCCGCATACGGTCAGTTATACGCTGGATCCACTGGCATTCTCTCTGGATCGATGCCACTGGCTAAAATGTCTCGGCCAATTTCACGCACAGCAGTTTTCCAAAGGTCATTGCAATCGCCAAAAATTTGTGACGGCTCAATGTCCCATAACAGCCAGCCACCCGCTCTCAACTCAGCGTCCAATTGCCCATCGCCCCATCCCGAATATCCATCAAACACTCGGTACTGCAGTGTGGGATCATCGTTGGGGCGCGAACAAACCTCCACGATCTGATCTTGCTCTGACCCGACGAGCACCACTTCGCCGCCGTCGCCGCGAACGCACTGCAAGACCATCAACGGTCCGTCGACTGGCCCACCACAATATACGGGCTGGTCGTTGCTGATCTTGTTCTCAGTGCATTGTTCGAGCAGCGCACCGACCGTTGTTTGCATCGGACGATTTAGAATAAGACCAATCGCGCCGTCTTCATCATGCTTGAGGATATAGACGACCGCGCGCAGGAAGTTTGAGTCCGTTAAGTATGGCGACGCGACCAGTGCCCGCCCCTGTATCGATTCCATGTTCTCATCTTTCTGCCTGTCTCGGACGTCTTCGTAATTCCCGTGATTGGCCTCGAAAACGTCACAAACTCGGTCTCACTACGATTTTGCAGGTGGAAAATTGACGTGGAAGCGCATTCCGCATAGATTGGAAGATAAGTTCCCAGTGCCAAAGTGGCAAGCCGCTTAGGATAATCGCAGTGGGATTTCGCCTGGTATATCCTCTAGGCAACCGTTTTCCAGGAGACGCTGAAATGGCCGAATACGGTCAACTTGTCCCAACCGGTGGTGGTGACACCATCTACCTCAAAAAGGAAAAGCTCCTGATTGGGCGTAGAGAATCCTGTGATATTGTCCTGCGATTTTCGAACGTTTCCGGCCAGCATGCGCGCATGACGCTCGAGAGCGGCTATTGGTTCATGAAAGACTTGGGTAGCCGCAACGGAACCAAGGTGGATGGCTTTCGCATTAGCCGCAAGCGTCTGGACCCCGGTGCAAAAATCTCGATAGCTAAACACGTCTACACCATCGAGTACTCGCCAGAAGAGTTGGGTGCATTTGGTCCCCCCCCGCCAGACGATGATCAAATCGAACAAGTCTTGCGCCGCGGCCTGCTCGATCGCGCTGGTTTGTCACGTCGCGATGACGAAGACAAATACAAGAATCGCGATATGGCCGAAGACGATGACGATTGATTCGGCGTCTGAAACCAGGCGAGTGTTTGATGAAGCAACCATCAGTTCGGAACCTGTATGACAACCACGACGGTCCATGTCCCTGTCTTACCGGCCGAAATCTTGGAGCTTGGACAGCCATCAGCGAATGAGACCTGGGTAGATGGTACTGCCGGAGGCGGTGGGCACTGCCTACTGCTTCGCCAACATCTGGGCACGACAGGAAGACTGTTAGCCATTGATCGCGATCCCGCCGCGACCCAGCGACTTGCTGCACTCTTGGGTGGGCCCCAGACGGTCGTGCGGCATGGATCCTATGACGCGACCGCGGAACTGCTACGGGAACTTCAATGGCCAGCTCCAGCCGGCATTCTGCTCGACCTGGGCCTGAGCTCGGACCAACTTGCCGATCGGCAGCGCGGGTTCAGCTTCCAAACCGACGGAGAACTGGATATGCGTTTCGACACAACGTCCGGCGAACCTGCGTGGGAATGGCTCAATCGCGTTGACGAGAAAACGTTGGCCGACACCATCTATCGCTTTGGCGAAGAGCGGTTCAGTCGCAGAATTGCGAAGCGCGTCGTCGACACGCGCAAGAGTCAGCCAATCCGTACGGCCAGCCAATTACGTGAGTTGATCACGCGCAGCGTACCTGCCGGTCGTCCGACCCAACATGGCCGTCGACACGGACGCGTCGATCCAGCCACACGTACCTTTCAGGCGCTGCGAATCGCCGTTAATGACGAACTGAGCATCCTCGAGCGCGCCTTGCAGCGTTTGCCCGACTGTCTCGCCGCAGGGGGCAAGCTGTTGATCATCAGCTTCCATTCGCTCGAAGATCGGCTAGTGAAATACGCTTTTCGCGGCGACGAGAGACTTCACATCGTGACACGCCGCCCCGTGCAAGCCAGCGACGAAGAGGTAGCGCGGAATCCCCGAGCTCGCAGCGCCAAACTTCGCGTCGCGATGCGCAAGTAACCCACTTGGACTGCGGCGATTCATCGCCGCTTACGTCTTTCTTCGAGTGCCTTCTGTTAACTTCCTGCTTACTGCAGCCAGGTAGGAAGTTGCCCAGCGGCGGGTAGTTCGATGACTTGAATTTTATCGATAGCTTCGATGGCCATCATTTCATCCAAGGCAGCGGGGGTGGGCATGCTATCGAGATTGAGGACACCGATGGCGTGTCCTCCGGGTTGGTCGCCTGCGCGACCGACAGACATTTGCGCGATATTGACATTGTGTTTGCCGAACGCCGTACCGACTTTGCCAATGATGCCCGGCACGTCTTGGTGCGTGAAGATCAGCAAGCGTCCATCGATGTAGGCTTCCAGGCGATAGTCATCCAGCATCACCAACCGCGGCATGTTGTGGCCAAACACGGTCCCCGACGCCTTCACGGTCCGCTCGCCACCAGCAACCTCAACAGTGATGGATGAACTGAACGCACCCATTTCTCGACTGCGGTTTTCCGTCAACTCAATTCCCCGTTCGCGGAGCAACAGTTCGGAGTTCACGATATTCACGTCTTCCACCAGAGCGCGTTCCATCAGGCCGGCGCAAAAGGCATTGGTCAATAATTTGGTATCGCGGTCGACGACTTCACCGCGATAAGTTAAAGCCACAGCGGAAACGGCTCCACCGTGCCATTGACTCATCAACAACCCCAAGCGGTAAGCGACATCCAGATAGCTGCGCAAGGCTTCAAGCGTTTTCGGATCCAAGGCGGCAACGTTGACGGCGTGTCGAATCTCACCAGTATTGAAGAAGTTCATCAACAGGTGGATGCCTTCTACAGCAACCTGAGTTTGGGCTTCTTCCGTGCTAGCTCCCAGGTGTGGTGTGCAGACAACACCGGGCATGCCGAACAGGGGACTGGTGGTGCATGGTTCTTCTTCAAAGACATCCAGCGCCACCCCCGCGATCTTGCCGCTGTTCAAGCCTTCGACCAAAGCTGCTTCATCGTAAATGCCTCCACGAGCGCAATTGATCAGACGCACACCGGGCTTCAACGTATCTAGATCTTTGGAGCTGACCAAATGCTTGGTCTCGCTGGTCAGCGGCGTATGCACGGTCAAGTAGTCGACTTTGGGCAACATTTCTGCAACCGTTTCCACACGTTCAACGCCCAACTTGATCGCCTGTTCATCGGTCAGGAACGGGTCGTATGCCAAAACTCGCATGCGAAACGCCAACCCTCGCAAGGCAACTTCGCGCCCAATGCGCCCAAAACCGACGACACCTAGCGTCTTGTCTGCAAGTTGCGAGCCCATATATGATTTGCGATCCCATTTGCCAGCGCACAGACTTTGGTACGCCGGCGCGACGCTCCGCGACAGTGCCAGCATCAACGCGAACGCATGTTCAGCCGTTGAGAGTGTATTGCCAGCCGGCGTATTCATGACCACGATTCCAAGTCGCGTGGCGGCTTCTTTGTCAATATTGTCGGTGCCGACACCAGCCCGGACAATTGCTTTCAACCGTCGATTGCCGACGAGGGATTCAGGTGTGATTTTGACACCACTGCGAATAATGACGCCGTCGAACTCGTTGAGAGCCAGCTTGAGTTCTTCGCCTTTGAGTCCATGTCGCTCTTCAAATTCGAAGTTGCTGGCAGACTTGAGCAAATCAAGTCCTTCAGCGGCGATAGGATCGAGCACACCAATGCGAAACTTAGCCATAGAACTGGAACCCTGAGAGTAAATTCGTAATGCCTGAGGACGTGGATGAAGGTAATTCAACTAGAAAGGTCGACTATGGAACCGGTCGACAGCGGCAAATCGAATGTCTATCGCTTTTGTGCAAAGTCGGTCATGTAGCTCGCCAGGGCTTGCACGCCTTCGATGGGCATCGCATTGTAAATACTCGCGCGAATGCCACCCACGCTGCGATGACCTTTCAGGTTATCCATGCCATGATCTGCCGCTCCAGCCAAGAACGCCTTCTCGGCCTGCTCGTCAGCGAACCGGAAGGTCACGTTCATCAGCGACCGATCACTCTTCAGCGCGTGGCCAATGTAGGTTTCAGGAAACTCATCCAGGACGTGGTAGAGTAATTTGGCTTTAGCTTGATTGTGTTGGTGCATCTTTTCCAGCCCGCCAATCGTCTCTTCCACCCATTGAGCAACCAATCCAAGAACGTAGATTGCGAACGTGGGGGGAGTATTCCACATCGAATCCGAGGCGGCTTGATTCTTGTAATTCAGGTAGCCAGGCAAGTCATCGTTGGATCGCTCCAACAATTCTTTGCGGATGACAACCACCGTCACACCCGCGGGTCCGGCGTTCTTTTGCGCGCAAGCGTACAACAATCCGTAGCGGCTGATATCATAGGGTCGGTATAGGAAATCGCTCGACGAGTCGCACACCAAGGGAGCGGTGCCAAAGTCCAAATCGGCAGGAAACTGGACGCCCTGGATCGTCTCATTGCTTGTGATATGAACGTAGGCAGCTTGTGGATTTACCTGCAGCTCGCCGGTCGTCGGCAGACGGTCGTAATTGGAAGCTTTCGCATCGAAAATCACATCGACTGGGCCCTCGCGCCGCGCTTCCTCCAAGGCGCTCTTGCCCCAGGTACCGGTGAGCACGTACTGAGCTGGCGTGGATTGCCCGCGCAACAAGTTCATCGGAATCATCGAGAACTGCAATCGCGCACCGCCCTGCAGAAACAACACTTCGTGGTCGTCACCAACGCCCAGCAAACGTTGAAGTCGCGATTTCGCTTGAGCCTGGATAGCAATAAATTCCTCGCTGCGATGCGAGATTTCCAAGATCGAAGCCCCTGCGCCGGGCAGGCACAACATTTCGTCCCGCACTTGTTCCAAAACGGGCACTGGCAACACGGCGGGCCCAGCGGAAAAATTGTAGATACGTTCCTGGGCGACGTGGGTAGTCATAACCTAAAATCCCTAGCTTAGCGGTCGAAAGAACCAACAAGTCGCCCATTCTACGAATCAGGACTATTCCACGGAAGCCGCCCCACGCGCAGAATCTGCCAGCCGGAAAGCGCCCAGCACATAGATTAGGGCAAGGAGATTCCCATTAATCGGCGGAGCCTGAAAAGTCGCTTTAACCGATCATCTTTTGCAAACCTTCTAGTCTTCCCCAATCGGTCGACGATACCTGTGTTATCTAAGCCATAGCTAGCAACTGCGCTATCGGCCAAGCGGCATGATTCGGCTCCACTTCGACTCTAAGAGTTTCAGTCCTTAGGTCGACGCGCGAGGCATGTTGCGCTAAAGATTCTGCCGTTTGAACCCTCAATCCGTAAGCTGAGAAGCCATGACCGAATTCAACGACCCCTTGGACGACGCAACTGAGGCTCAGGAAGAGCTACGCCTAAGTGCTCGCAAGCGTGAAAATCGTGAAGTCGGTTCGGCTGCGCAATCGCCGCTTGAGACTTACTTGCGGGAAATCAACGAAACAGCCTTGTTGTCTGCGAAGGAAGAGCGCGAGTTGGCGCGAGGCATTGCAGAAGGCGACGTACGAGCACGAGACCACATGGTCCGCGCCAACCTGCGGCTCGTCGTCAACATTGCGCGAGGTTATGTCGGCAAAGGCTTAGGTTTGCAGGACTTGATCGAGGAGGGCAACCTCGGTCTGCTCCGCGCCGTGGAAGGATTCGACCCGGATATGGGGACGCGATTCAGTACGTATGCCAGCTACTGGATTAAGCAGTCGATCAAACGAGCCCTGATCAACTCTGCGAAAACGATTCGCATTCCCGCGTACATGGTTGAGCTATTGAGCAAGTGGCGCCGCGCATCGGCCCGGCTCACCGAAGAACTCGGACGCTCGCCAACGCAAGAAGAAGTCGGGCGAATCCTGGGGCTACCGCGCAAAAAGTTGCCAATCATCAAGAAGGCAATTCAGATCTACCATAGCACGCCGCAAAGCGATCAAACCGACGCCGGCTGGTCCTTGGGCGAAATGGTGATGGACGAGCGGCTAAAGGCCCCGGACGAAGAATTGCTGGATCACGATGTACTCAGCACCGTGCTCGAACTACTCGAGAACTTAGACGCGCGGGAAGCCACTGTACTACGTCTGCGATTCGGACTTGGCGATACGCAATCCCATACGCTCAAGGAAATCGGGGCCGAACTAGGATTGACGCGCGAACGCGTGCGCCAAATCGAAACCGAAGCACTTGCCAAGCTCGCCAATGGCCTGAAAGATCCCAAAGAGCGCGCGGGCCTGGCGTAACCTCAGGCACTAGCCGTGGGCCCTGTAGTCAACCTCAGGCGCTAGCCGTGGGCCTTGTAGTCAACCTCAGGCGCTAGCCGTGGGCCCTGTAGTCAACCTCAGGCGCTAGCCGTGGGCCTTGTAGTCAACCTCAGGCGCTAGCCGTGGGCCTTGTAGTCAACCTCAGGCGCTAGCCGTGGGCCTTGTAGTCAACCTCGGGCGCTAGCCGTGGGCCTTGTAGTCAACCTCAGCGCCAGCCGTGGGCCCTGGCGAAGTCGGTCATTAGGAGCCCACGGCTAAGGCCTGAGGTTCACAAGCACTGCGTGTACAGACGCTCGTAAGCGCTGATCATCCCTTGTAGCGAGAAGTTCTCCACGACGCGGTGACGCGCCGCAGCGCCCAAGCGTTGCATGCGTTCAGGATCACGCAACAAGTTATTGGTCGTCTTGGTCAACATTCCTGTATCTCCCAGTGGAAACAGGTAGCCCGTTTCGTCGTTAATAACTAAGTCGCGATTGCCGGGAATATCACTGGCAACCACCGGAACGCCGAGCGACATGGCTTCCAAGATCGTATTGCTTTGCCCTTCGTACAAACTTCCATTCCATAACGTATCAAACGCAGACAGCAACTGTTTGGCGTCCGAACGATGTCCCACAAAACGCAATGCTTCGTGGGCGTGATACTTGTCCCGCAATTGCTGCAACCGCTGCAACTCGGGGCCGTCCCCGACCACAATGGTCCATACATCTTCGTAAGCAACTCGCAATAGTTCCGATGCCCACACGAGATCACGATAGCCTTTCTGGGGCCATAGACGACCGATCGCCCCCACCACGCGTCCCCGAGGTGGAATGCGCAGTCTTTCGAACAATTCTTCTTTGCTCAGTGCAGCTTCTTGACTGGGCAAGACCGCATTAGGGATCACTGCGAATTTCGCTGAATCCAAGCCGTGCTGACTGTAGAACTGAGTTATGGCACCAGTATTGGTCGCAATCCGCGTCGTGAATTTCTGCAGGTAGCGATCGACCATGAAATGCCATCGCGACTTCCAGGGGTCAACGCACCGTTCACCTGCGATGATCACGGGTACCCCGCAGCGATGCGCGGCATAGCGTCCGTAGCTGTTGGCAGCAAACAGCCACGTATGCACGACGTTAGCGATCCTGCGGATGGTTCGCTTTAGCCGCCAATGAGCGCGTGGATCGACTTTGCCGCATTTGCCAATCAAGTGCACATGGACTCCCGCCGACCGCAATGACTCCTCCAGCGGTCCAGAGTGAGTCAAGACAATGACGTGGGACTCAAACTGCTCTCGGTCCAAATGCGTTGCTAAAAGTGCCATCTGCTTTTCGGCACCGCCCTCAACAAGCGTCGGAATGATTTGGCAAATTTTCAAACGCATAACAGCAGAAAGACTCACAACAAACGACGAAGACCAAGAACCGTGACAGGGTCGGGAGTCTTTTCAGCCAAGATTGCTCAACCCACTAGCGACTACATGTTCCTACTGGCGGAATCACATCGGAGGCTGGCGCTGCTGAAAAGACTCCCGCCCCACTCCGGTCTGATTCAAGTTCGTGAACGGCTACCAAAATTCTACACCACTTCAATTCTAGCGCAACCAAGCGTCGATAGCTGCCGCCAGACACAGGCCAAAGCTGATGGTGGCATTGACCTGAAAGAACGCCAGGTTGACACGACGCAAATCGTCTGGCCTTACCAGCCAATGTTGCCAGACAACGAGCCCACCGACGACGACCAGTGCTAGAGCGTACAACCAGCCTAGCGAAAGCTGTGGAAAAAAACTCGGTAGCAAAGCCAAAACGACCAACATCACCGCGTGCAGAGCAGCGGCCGTGCGTAAAGCTCCAGCGATGCCCAATCGCGCGGGGATGCTTTTCAAACCAGCCCCACGATCAAAATCCGCATCTTGACAAGCGTAGATGATATCGAAGCCGGTTACCCAGCAGGTAATCGCCACCGCCAATCCCCAGGCAGGCAGGAGATCCACCGGACTCTGCAAGACCACTTCGCCGCGAATCGCGACCCAAGCACAGGCCGGAGACAATGCCAGAGCGACGCCCAGCCACAAATGGGCCGCGGACGTAAATCGCTTGGCATAGCTGTATCCACACAGCCAGAGCAATACGGGAACGGAAAACACCAGCGGTAGCCAATTGGGCAAGAAAAGCAAACACGCACTAATAAACACCGCCGACGAAACCACAAAGAACGCTTGCACCTGGCGAACCGTTAATAGCCCCGCGGGAATATGCCGGTTGGCCGTACGTGGGTTGGCAGCATCGATACGAGCATCAGCCAAGCGATTCAGAGCCATGGCAGCCGAACGCGCACTGACCATGCAGATCAACACGCCCAGCAGTCGCCAAACGATCGTTCGTGTGGTGATGTCCGTTGGCTGAACAGGATGCGTTAGAGCAAAAACGCAAGCGAGCGCCGCAAAGGGCAATGCGAAAATTGTGTGGCTAAAGCGAATCAACTCTAGTAATCGCCGCACCAAGCTCGAATCTTGCGAAATACCCAGAGACGGCATGGCCGAAGCCATCGATGTTGAGTCCACTTGTTCCGCCATGCCTGTCTCTGGTCGTATCGCGCTATGTGAAAATACTATATGAATTTGAAAAGTCCTAAATGTGGCTCACTTTGTCCAACGGCGCATGATTGCATTGTCGATGTCGAGTTGGTCCAAGATACGTGCAACCACAAAATCCACCAAATTGAGTAAGTTAGTGACACCGTGATACCACCCCGGAGCTGCGGGCAGAACGACCACCCCAGCCGAAGCCAAACGGTGCATATTTTCCAACTGTAGTACGCTCAGCGGTGTTTCCCGAGGGACGATAATCAGCTTGCGATGCCTTTTAAGTGCACTTCGGCTGCGTTGAATCAAGCTTTGCGCTGGCAGCACGCGCCACGCCATTGAGCGTACCTCGCCCGAACACGGGCAGATCACCATTCCACCGGTCAACAGAGCCGCTGGCAATTGGCGTAAAGTAGTCATCCTCACGTGATGTACATGCAAGTTGCCATTGCCAATGCCCGCGTCAACGGCGTCTATGCCAATTCCCGTCGAAAGAAAGGCATCGTTGGCTTCCTGATCAACGTGCACGACAACTCGCAATGCCGTTCGCGGGATTCTCGCAAGCTGCATCGGAACGCCAAGTTCTTGCTGGATAACGGCAGCACCGGAAGCGCTGACGACCACATGCACCTCGCGGTGACTCAACATTAGCAACTGCAGCAGCCGAGCTGCGTAAGTCGCTCCACTGGCTCCAGTAATTGCCAGCACAATGGGTCGATTTACATTGTTCACGAGTTACCCATCCCACGTTCAACCGTTGGTTCTAGAAACAGTCGCTCAACGGTCGCCGATATACAAAGATGCGACTCCGAAAGTAAACGGATTAACTTTGACAGCTTTCAATCCAGCGCTAGATAATCGATCGACCAAAGCTTGTCCGCTGGGGAATTCAATCACACTGTTCGGCAAGTACTCATAAGCCTGTTTGTCATTCTTAGCCAGTCGCTGACCAACACGTGGCAGAATGTGTCGGAAGTATGCTTGGTATACCTGTTTGAATACGGGCAGAGTTGGCTGCGAAAACTCTAAGACGGCTACTTGCCCACCCGGCGCACAGACTCGCAACATCTCGGCGATGCCGCGATCGGTATCCTGCACGTTCCGCAGGCCGAATGCAACCGTGACGGCTTGGAAGGTCCCGTCAGCAAAAGGCAACTCTTGCGAGTCGGCTTCTAGGAAGCGAACTGGCAGTTCGGAGTAACGCTGGCGATGCTTCGACTCAGCCAGTTTTAGCATCGGGGCACAGAAGTCCGTGCCAACCACTTCGATACCAGGTTGGCGGCGATTCGCGACATGGCGGGCCAGGGCAAGTGCCAAGTCACCTGTGCCGGTACAGCAATCCAGGATCGGTAGGTCTTGGTCAAGCCGCAAGTTCTTCAAGACTTTTTTCCGCCAGCGGATGTCGATCCCGAGCGACAGCACGTGGTTCATCAAGTCGTAGCGGGGTGCGATTTGCGCGAACATGTCCCGCACTCGCTGTCCACTCTTGTCCAAGGCTTCCAACCTGAGGGTTGTAGTCTGAGTTTTCAAATCCGGAGTCTTCAAATGATGTATACCTGCAATTCGCGGCAGCCGTGCGCGCCAATGACGAGCGATTGTTCGATATCAGCCGTTTTACTCGGGCCGGACAAGAATAGTCCAAATCCGGGCACGGGGCAGTTGGTCCGCGGATAAGCTTCGTGCATGTTGTGTACTATTGAATCTCGGCGGACAACCAGCACTAAGAATTGCGTGATAAAGAACACGACGCGGTGTCTTAGGTCGCGATCGGTGAGCCACACGGCTCCATTCTCTGCAACCGCAAACTCTCCAGGGTAGACAACAAAATCTAAGTTCTCTAGTTCGTGGGGATCGGCTGTGGCCTCCAGCGCGACATTCCCCTTGACCGACGCAACCGCCGAAAAGATGCGTTTCGCTTCCCGCCATTGTTCAAAATGGCTCAGCCGTTCAGCCAATTCAGACTCGTCCGCCAGTTCAACACAACTTCCACCGGCAAACTGCACCATCTCAGCAAATTTGCCGATCGGATCGTCAAAGCGAATCCAATCGCCATCGACAACTTCGGGCAAGCTGACTTGGTCAACGATCTGTCGCCGGAGTTTGTCGAGAATATGTTGTTTTGAGGAACTGCTACTAGTTGACATATTTTGTAGTGTATTCACCCAGCCGATTTCGGCTAGGCACGGACGAAAAGGAACCTGGCAGACATCTTGGAACTGAGCCTAGCCGGCGGGGTGTCGCTCCAAAGCTTGCGAGGCGTAAGTTCAGAGTTCGCGTGAGTCTTGGCAGCTCTCCTAGGTGATGGCTAAACGCCCCGCGGAAAAAACCCTACAATGTCGGCTCGCGAAATTCGCGGACAGTTGTAACTATCGCACATTCATCGGATTTTGGGAACAAATGCCTCCTTGGATCAATCTCGTCCTGGCTATCGTGCTGCTGATCGCCAATGGATTCTTTGTCGCGGCGGAATTCGCGTTGGTCAAGGTGCGTGTAGGTCGCGTAGAACAAATGGTGGTGGCGCGGCGGTTCTTTTCGAAAACAGCCCTGTGGCTGGCGCTGCGGCTGGAGAAAGCCCTCTCGGCCTGCCAATTGGGGATCACCATGGCGTCACTGGCGCTGGGTTGGGTCGGCGAGCCAGCTTTTGCGGCCTTGCTAGAACCCGTTTTGAAAGCGATCGGCATTCGCTCCGAATACGCGGTTCATACAATCGCTTTCATCGTCGGCTTCACAACCATCACAGCCTTGCACTTGGTGGTCGGAGAGCAAGCGCCAAAAATCTTCGCGATTCGCAAGCCGGAATCCATGCTGCTATGGTGTGCGGTCCCACTCAAGATCTTTTACTTACTGACCTATCCGCTGATGGCTGCCCTCAACGCTGCTACAGCTTGGCTGCTGACATTTGTAGGGCTGCGTGGTGCGGGCGAGCACGAAGTACCTTATACGGAAGAAGAAATTCGCGCGCTGCTTCGCGAGGCGCATATTCACGGCAATTTGACGCGTTCCGAACACCGTTTGCTGGATGCCGTCTTCGAATTCGACGACATTATTTGCCGCCGCATCATGTGCGCGCGAGGCGAAATCGAGTATGTCGACATCAATGAACCGCCGCTGGAAGTGGTGGCCATGTTGCGGCGCACCAAACATACCCGTTATCCGGTCTGCGATGGCTCGCTAGACGAAGTGCTCGGCGTATTGCATGTCAAAGATTTAGTTGGCCGGACGATCGACGAGAACTTTTCGTTTCAGAGCATTATGCGGCCGCCGAAAAAAGTCCCTGAGAATATGCCGATCAGTAAACTGCTCCGGCACTTCCAGGGTACCCACCAACTGATGGCCTTTGTCTTGGACGAATATGGAACCGTCATCGGTATGGTCACCCTGGAAAACGTTCTGGAAGAGATTATCGGCAACGTAGCCGACGAATTCGACGTGGAAGATCCGGATGTAGTACCCGATGGTCCAGGCGCTTACATCGTCGCGGGTAACGCATCGGTCGACGATGTG
Organism: Pirellulaceae bacterium; assembly: GCA_041398985.1. Lineage (GTDB taxonomy): Bacteria > Planctomycetota > Planctomycetia > Pirellulales > Pirellulaceae > Aureliella. The sequence goes on along the minus strand of JAWKTR010000008.1, from coordinate 194,392 downwards.
GAGCACAAACTGGGGCTCGAATTTGGAGATAAAGACGTCGATACGATGGCCGGGCTCATCATGCACTTCTCGCAGCGCATCGTAAATGCTGGTGATATTATTGACCTAGGTGGCGTCGCCCAAGCCAAAGTATTGGAGGTGGCCGACGACCGCACTACCCGCCTCCGCATCAGCACACCCGATCCGGTCTCCGAGAAAGAATGAGCCTGTTATATGCGGCATCCGGCGAGGGACAACCTAGTGCAGCAGCCCTTTTCGCGGCGGACCGACATGGGTTAGCTTACCAATGATCTCAGACATGATGCGTTGTTCGAGTTCACGATCACGACCGATCTCGAACCACCCCAAAGTCAGCGGTAATTGTCGCAGTTGATTCTCGTTGCGAATGATCGTCCCATCGTGACGTTGAGCAGCTGAGCCAGCCGAAGCGACCTGGGACTGATCCACATCCTCCTGCTCCTTCAATACTTGAACTTCAATCGAGTAGCCCGCATCCTCGGGGATAACGCGCACGGTGGCAGTTCGGCGAATCGTCTGAAAAGTACTTTGCAATCTTTCGAAACCGCGCGCTGCATCGCGCCTCCAAGGCTCAAGAGTTGTCCCGCTAACTTCGGGATAAGTCGATAGTCGCCCCTCAATCCAATTGGTATTGCTGCGCCGAACGGGCTGCTCACTCTTAATGCGAAAATAGGTGTCGACCGAATCGACGACTTGATTCCATAGAAAGTCCGGATCGGCGGCCGGAATATGGTGGGGGTTCGTCAGTGGAACAGAAACGGGCGGTGGTGGACGGTTAGCTGCACTATTGCCAAACATCGTGAATCGGTGGCAACCGCTGGAAAGTAGCAATAGGACAACCAGGTGGATGAATACGAAACGCCAGCCGAGAGCACTTGGCCAGCGATGATTGGCAACCAGGCGTCGATGCAACATGCTATGCAGCTTTGGTCAATTCCGGCGTGACGGTAGCTACCTCGAGTCCCAGAACTTCATGGGCAAGCTGTCGATAGTCTTCGGCCCCGTTTGACTGAGGTGCGTACTGGAAAATCGATTGACCGAAGCTCGGCGCCTCCGCTAAACGAATGTTGCGGCGAATGCGAGTTTGGAAGAATCTGGCACCAGCCCACACACCTTGATCTTTGGACTGCAAATCCAAGAATTCGTCAACGTCACGCGAAACTTCGGCGGCTAATCGGGTACCACTTTCGTACATACACAATACGATGCCCGAGAGATGCAAGGTTGGGTTGAGCCGCTTGGCTACGATTTCGATCGTACGCAGGAGTTTACTCAGACCGTGCAGAGCCAAGAAATGTGGTTGCAGCGGCAGGAAAACTTCATCAACTGCCGTCAAGGCGTTAAGCGTTAGTACACCGAGTGACGGCGGGCAATCCAGGACCAGAAAGTCGAATGGTTCGTCATCCAAATCCAGCTTGTCTCGCAGGATGACCTCGCGTCCCACTTCGCCAGCTAACTCTAACTCGGCGGCGGCTAGATCCAAGTTCGACGGAATAATGGCCAGTCTTTCATGAACCCAATATCGGGCATCGGAAATACTTGCGTCGCCACACAGAACGTCATAAATACTGGTCTGATCGTTCATGACGGACATACCCAGATGCAAGGAAGCGTGCGCCTGGGGGTCAAGGTCGATAACGCATACTCGCTGGCCTTGGTCGGCAAGCGAAGCGGCGAGATTGACGGCGGTGGTTGTCTTGCCCACGCCACCTTTTTGATTGATTACTGCTAATGAGCGCATCGTATCGACTCCTTGGAACGGTTCTACACGGTTGGCATGCTGACCACGCCAAACCCGACTATAGAAGAACCGTACGAGCCGAAGCTAGACCGGATTCGGTTCGACCCAATCCGTTGTGCCGCTCAGTTCTGGAATGACAACAGTTGATTCCAGTTCCGGGTTGGCTGGCTTCTGCGTAGCCATCTCCGAATTGCTAGCTTGTGTTGTTGCTTGCAATTGTCGGAACTCTCCTAGTTCAGCACGATCCAACATTACTTGTTTGCGCAGATCGTTGAATTCTTCAGCGACATCGAACCAGAAGTCACCGTTGCGGAACTTGATCGGATCGGTACCATCCGCTTGCCGCAAGGCCTTGATCGCCGACCGCAGACGTACCATTGGCCCCGCAAATCGATTACTCAACGACAGGCTATCGTGAACAAACCACGGCAACAGCGCCAGGGCGACGGTGATCATGATTGTCTGCTCAGCCAATGCGGAACCAATGTTGCTCCACAGATTTGCCTGATCCAGGCTGCCCATCGTTCGCAGGACCGTCGTGATTACCAAGCTAGCCAACAAGAAGATCAACCAATGCGTAGCGATGCGCAAGCCAAGTGCGCATTGAACTTGGCGATCAACCAGAAAACGACGACGTTTAATTTTGGGGGCGTTCATGGGTAGCTTTTTGTCAAAAAGAATTCTTGGAATTTGCGGACTCACTCGCGAGCGCTGATGCGCATCGAGCGGGGGCCAATCTGCGAAAAAACGTAGATTGCAGTTGGTATGGAATCGGCCTGAGATGCCAGGAAAGAACGAATTCCGCAGCGTAGTCCCCAGGATTGCCCGCCCAATCGCTATTCTCGTCGCAATCGTGTGCCTCACGGAGAACTCGACCCAATTCGCTAGGCAGTACAACCACGATTACTCACGCAACAAGCCGTTTAGAGAGCGTTGCTTTGTTGTAGCTCGAGCAGCAGAGGCGTCGATGGAGGGCATATCGGTGGAACCGGTACAGAACCTATGTGCGTTAAGTCAGGGAGAGACGTGATGTTGAAGCTGTTGCAACGTGGTGCTTGGGTGGGGGCAATTTGCGGCAGTTGCTTCGCCAGTGCGTCGTTCAGCTCAGCAGGCGAAAACGGGCATCCCGCGCTCAATGCCCTGGGGCGATTTTGGGGATACGGCTACTCGCACCAAGGCTATCAAACTGCCCCTGGACGGTTGAACATCGTCCGTCAGATGCATCCTGCAGCAGACTACCCCAGCACTCGTCTGCTTGCCCCATACCACGCTGCCGTCTATCCAAACGTCAGCAATCAGAATGGGTACGGGTACCCGCAACCACTGGCAATGCCAATGCTGCTGCCAGGAACCACAGAATCTTCAGGATCGCAAGGAACTGCGCCCGTCGAATCGCTTCGGCCGCGCGTTCCCAAGATCCCCACGCCCCAAAAAACGGTTCCCGAAAAGCCCGTGGGCCCACCACCCACATGGCTGGAGCCCTTCCTGAAAGATCAGGAGGCACCCCCCCCGGGGCTTGAGACGATTCAAACACCGCCAGGTACCGAAATCAGTACGGAACCAGACGCAGAGGTAGAAATCAGCCCCAGCGATCGCACCGAAGACGATCTTCTCTTGCTAGACTCCGCCACGTTTAACTTGCAAGCACCTGCCGGGCGGTCCAGCTTTGCGCCGCGCTACAATCGCTATCGTTAGCTCACCATGGGTTAGCTGACCGTTCGCTTGTTGGACATCTGCACAAGAAAATCGCGGGTCCGCCTTCGCGCATCGTCGACTTAAAGCCACAATTCGGGGTTTACAGTGCAGGTTTCTGCGACGATTCAGATCGCTGAGCCTGCATTTTGTCAGACTCTCAATTGATATGGTAGGAATTGTTGATGTTGCAGCGTAGTTTGGTGCTCTTGAAGCCCGATTGTATCGAGCGTCGTCTCATGGGGCAGATCATTGCTCGTTTCGAAGCCAAAGGCCTGAATATCGTAGCGATGAAAATGCTGCGAGTGACGCCTGAACTGTCGAAACAGCACTACGCTGAACACGTTTCCAAGCCATTTTACCCCAGCTTAGAAGAGTTCATCACATCCGCGCCGATTGTCGCCTTGGCAGTGGAAGGCTTGGACGTCATCCGCTTGATTCGTGAAATGCTGGGCGCGACCAATGGCCTGAATGCTGCACCTGGCACCATTCGAGGCGATTACTCCAGTTCACGACAGATGAACTTGGTGCATGCATCCGACAGCCCAGAGAGCGCGCAGCGCGAATTGAAGCTGTATTTTGCAGATAGCGACTTTTGTGACCACGAGTTGCTCGTCACACCAGCCCTCCGCGCTGCGGACGAAGCGTAAGACAACGTTCGGTAATATGTTACCCGGTTCTGCGTCCTGGAGCTCACATGAGGATTGCGCGCACTTCCACCGGCATCGAAATCCTGGCTCCAGCCAAAGTGAATCTGTTCTTGGAAGTTCTAGGGCGGCGACCTGACGGTTATCACGAAGTCGAGACGGTGATGTGTCCCATTAGTCTCTGCGACCGTTTGACCTTTGAGCCCGCCGATACGGACGAAATTACCTTTCAACTCGATTTACCTGCGGAATCCCGCAGCCCGCATCCTTCAAGGTCGACGGACCCAGCCTGGGACATCCCCGGTGGCGCTGGCAATCTCGTCCTGCGAGCTGCTCATCTCGTACGCGACCGCTTGAGGACGCGACCGCTTGAGGACACAGCACCCCCACGGGGAGACCACTTGCGGACACAGCACTTCCATGGGGGGACGGACCGCTCGGGGACACAGCACTTCGATGGCGAGGACTCGCGGCCTGACGGAATGCTGTGTCCCCGTGGAGCTCGTGGGGCTGGCGAGGTTCCCGAAGGAGTGCTGTGTCCCGGCCCGGTGAGACGGCTAGGGGGCCATATTCGGTTGGAAAAAGCAATTCCAGCTGGTGCTGGATTGGGGGGAGGAAGTAGTGATGCGGCGGCTGTAGTAACAGCCTGTTTGCTAGCTTGGCATCGATGGGATCGCAAGCTTGCAACGAATGTCTGCGCAGAATTAGGTTCAGATATTCCCTTCTTTCTGGGTGACAAGGCTGGAGTTGGAATGGCAATTGCCACTGGCCGAGGAGAGAAATGTGAGTTGATCGATGCTCGGCCCGCGTTCGAACTCGTCGTTACCCATCCGCCAGAAGGCTGCGCAACGCAGACCATTTACCAACGCTTTGTCAAAATGGGTAGAACTCGCAACTCTCGAGAAATTATTGCCGGTTGTGAAACTGGGCAAGTCTCAAAGATTGGCGCAGCGCTGTTCAATGCCCTACAATCATCTGCAGCAGAAGTGACGGAGTGGATCGACAAACAACTACTTCTTTTCTCACAATGTGGCGCACGTTATGCCTTGATGTCGGGCAGCGGTTCAAGCTGTTTTGCATTGATTGAAGATGGACACGATTTCGAAGAGCAAGTTCGAACCGTAGCAGGCTTGAGCGGAATAACACGAGTTTACCGCTCACAAGCCTGGTATACACCTTCGATCGAAGCACAAACGCAGTGGTCAGCCGGATGAAGATTTTCAGCACGGGAGGTCAAGCTGTGGATATTACTGAGGTACGGATCAAGCTCATGGAAGAGTCGGAGGACCGACTGCGAGCATTTTGCTCCATTACCTTTGACAACTGCTTCGTCGTTCGAGACTTGAAGATCATCGAGGGCAGTCAAGGTCCGTTCGTCGCCATGCCCAGTCGCAAGTTAACCAATCGCTGCGGTCGCTGCGGCAATAAGAATCACATTCGCAGCAACTATTGCAACAACTGTGGTTCAAAAATTCGTGACTTGCGTGATTCACGCGACGAAGACGCGCCCAACAAGCTTTACGCTGATGTCGCACACCCGATTAACCAAACCTGTCGCGATCTTATCCAAACCCATGTGGTCGAAGAGTATGTACTGGAACTTGAGCGAGCCAAATTGCCTGGATACGTTTCGAGGTATGACGATGCCTATGAAAACTCGGATTACGAAGTGCCTGCCAAGCCGCGCGAGACCAGCATTCCTGCACCCCACCTACATAAGCCCGCCACCGAGCAGCGTGCTAACGCCCCCAGTCCAGGAAGTGATTCCCCACCCCGCGATTAGTAGCATTTCAAAATAATGTGTTACCGTTGTAGCGGAACGGTCCAAGACGTTCGATACTAACAAACCGCAGGGCTGACACCGACTCGTACCCTTCCGCTATCAATTCCAACCTCTCGGCCTAGCAAACCACACTGGGACAATGCATCACCCCATGTCCGCTGGCACCTTGGCGGCCCGCTTCTGGTCGAACGTCCTCGAAATTCCTGATCAGCCAGCATTTGCGCTGTGTGAACCTGGAAAAGCTCTTACTTACCGCACTTGGCATGAAATCGGTTCACTCGTACATCGTTGGTTACAGTTCTTCCGCGCCGAAATCCCTGGGGCCGTCCAGTCCGCGAACATCACGACTTGGCTGGAAAACTCTTTGCACTGGATCGCGATTGACCTTGCCTGCCAAACACTGGGTATCGTGCATGTAGCACTCGATCGACGTGAGCCGCTGATACGGGCTCGTGAGCTGGCAACCCTCGCTAATTCAGCGATCTTCATTAGTGAACCGGTAGTCGAGCCAACTGTTAGCCCGCTTAACGCGGCCGAATGGTTATGCAAAGCTCAAAGTGTCCATCCACGTTCCCCAGCCCAAATGCTAGCCACATCTGGCACCGCTGGCTCGTCGAAACTGGTCGTTCTTAGCCACACTAACTTGTTAAGCAATGCAATCGCGAAGCTCGATGCGGCCCCGCAATACCCCTCTGACTTGCGATTAAACATCCTGCCTTTTGCTCATGCATACGCACGGACGTGTGAGCTATCGACGTGGATACTCAGTCGCAGCCGACTCGCGATCGCTGGCAATTGGGACGATTGGCTTGAGCAGGCTGGGGAGTTGCGGCCGACGCTTGTCAATCTCGTGCCATACCTCGCCGAATTAGCGACTGACGCACTCGCAGCCGACGCGCCAAAAGCACTTGGTGGTAAACTGCGTTTGTTGCAAGTCGGCGGTGCGGCCCTGTCCGATGAACTTTGGCAGCAGTTGTCTGCTCAGGGGCTGCCGCCGCTGCAGGGATACGGGCTAACGGAAGCTTCGCCCGTCGTCTGCTCGAATCGTACTGGTAGTCAGCGCCCGGGCGTGATTGGTCCGGCAGTGCAAGATGTTGAATTGCGAATCGACGAAGACGGCGTATTATGGACACGTGGCCCGCATGTCATGTTGGAGTACTGGCGATCTCCTGAGCTGACGGAAGGTGCAATCCGTGATGGTTGGCTGTGTACGGGCGATTTAGTCGAGCCGACAGGCCATGGCATGCGTGTACTTGGCAGAGTTTCACAGCAAATCGTCTTGAGTACAGGTTACAAGGTCTGCCCAGAAGCGGTCGAAGCGAAGCTGCGGACACATCCATGGATCGAACAAGCAGTTGTGGTGGGAGACAAGCGAAAACACATTTCGGCGTTAGTTTGGCCTAGGCTCCATGCCATTCCAGCGGATTTCTTTCGCGCCGAAACGAGGGAGGAGCCCCGCGAGTTACGAAATCTGGAAACCGCACGTTGGCTAACTGCCATCGTCAACTACTGCTCGCGATTTAACGACTTGCCAAGTTACGCCATCCCGCGAGATATCCGCGTGTTGCCGTCTCCAATGCGCGTGGAAGACGGGACTTTGACGCGCAAAGGCACGCCAAATCGCAATTACTGGCTGAATTTCATCGAATCTCCAGAAACTCCAGATTGACTTTTCGGAGGCTGCTGGATTAGCATTACGCGTTTTCCAACTTCGGCCCTCGGGGTTTATCCGACCACCAGAGCTTCTTTCGCAAAGGAATTTCCAGCAAAGTGCAAGACGCGATTGCAAAGGCTGACACGCTAATTGAGGCCATGGGCTGGATCCGCCGATTCCGAGGCAAAATCACGGTCATCAAACTCGGCGGCAGCCTTTTGGAAGATCGCGACGCTATCCACCATTTGCTGCTCGACGTGATTTTCATGGAAACGGTGGGCATGAAACCGGTTATCGTGCATGGCGGTGGACCCAGCATCAACCGCGCAATGGATGATGCCAAGATTTCGCCCCAGTGGATCAAGGGGCGTCGGGTCACAGATTCAGCCACGCTGGCAATCGTGGAAAAGACGCTGGCCGGCGAAGTCACGCAGTTCTTAACCGACGAGATCGAACGTTTGGGTGGACGAGCCGTTAACCTGAACTTTGCCGGAGATTCGAATGTCCTGCATGGCGAAAAGCTCCTGCTCGAGGACGAGGACGGCTCCCATGACCTGGGCTTCGTAGGGCATGTCACCCAAGTGGATCGAACCGTGATTGAAAACCTGGCGTACGCCAATCAAGTGCCCGTGATACCATCCATGTGCATTGACGCAAACGGTCAGAAGTACAACGTCAACGCAGATACGGCCGCCATGGCGGTTGCGGAAGCGTTGGGAGCCGAAAAGTTGGTGTTTCTGAGCGACGTAAATGGAGTGCGCCGTGACAAAACAGACCCAACCACCATCATCCATTCCTTGACCGCCGACGAAGCGAGACAGCTGATAGCAGATCGGGTTATCGATGCAGGTATGATTCCGAAGATCGAAGCCTGTTTGTCAACATTGTCGCGGGGTGTACGTAAAGTGCATATCATCGACGGACGCTTGCGGCACTCGTTATTGTTAGAGATTTACACGACGAGCGGCGTCGGTACCGAGCTTTCACTCGCGCGACCCGCTGTTTGACGTTGCCTCGACGATTCGCCAAGGCAGCGTTTTCGCTGCCTCTATTTTTTTGTACAGAACCAGTTTGAAGTCCATGGTGACGCCTCGATCAATCTATTGTTGACGAGCAGACCTGTGGCAGAAAATCAGGTGAACGATGATGGCTACCACGCAAGCCCAACCTTCCCAAGACGTACTTTCGTCTCAACAGACCCAAGCGGTCTTTGATCGCTATGTCATCCCAAACTACACTCGCTACCCAGTGAACTTGGTACGCGGTGAAGGCTCTGTGGTGTGGGACAGCGAAGATCGCGAATATTTAGACTTTTTCCCCGGTTGGGGCTGCAATCTCCTGGGCCACTGTCCGCCGCGCATCGTCGAAGCGGTGACAAAACAAGTGGCAACTCTAATCCACGTACCTAATACTTGGCACATGCACGCCCAAGGCATTTGGGCTCAAATGTTGGTCGAACGTTCCTTTGATGGACAAGCCTTCTTCTGCAACAGCGGTGCTGAAGCCAACGAGGCGGCTATCAAACTTGCGCGACTATACCAGTCTTCAAGCCTCGAGAGCTCCGAGCGTTACAAAATCATTACCTTCCAAGGTGGCTTTCACGGCAGAACTTATGGAGCACTGGCGGCCACGGCACAACCCAAGTATCACGCTGGGCTGGGGCCGATGTTAGCTGGCTTCACCTATGCTCCGTTGGGGGATCTAAAGGAGGTCGAAAAGCGAATCGATTCGTCTACGGCAGCCATCATGATCGAGCCAATCCAAGGTGAAGGCGGCGTGCGTGTGCCCACTACCGAATTCCTCCAAGGCCTTCGGGATTTGGCCGATACGCACAAACTCTTATTGATCTTTGACGAAGTTCAGTCAGGCTGCGGGCGTACCGGACACTGGTTTGGCCATCAGTATTTTGGCGTCGAGCCGGACATGATGACGCTGGCAAAGAGTTTGTGTGGAGGGATTGCGGGCGGCGCATTGATCGCTCGCCGCGCAATCGCCCATACCCTGCGTCCGGGCATGCACGCCAGCACCTTTGGTGGCAACCCCATCGCAGCGGTAGCAGGCATCGCGATGATCGAAACCATCGAACAGGAAGGGCTGCTGGCGCGCGCACAAGAGTTGGCCCAACGTTTCGCTGAACATCTACAGAACCTTCAAGAACGCTGTACCCACATTCGTGAGATTCGGCAAGCCGGTCTAATGATCGGTGTTGAACTGGAATTCGACGGCGCCGCAGTCGTACAACGTTGCTTGGAGCAAGGCCTGTTGATCAACTGCACTCAAGGCAATGTGCTGCGTCTGTTACCGGCAATGAATATGAGTATTGAACAGGTCGACCAAGGCATGAAGACCCTAAGCGACGCAGTACTGGATGTCGCAGCGAGCTTAACTGCCGAGGCGACGAGTACTTAATCCAAAACAAAATCTGGTTGTCCAACCATAGATTCTTACAGGACGATGTCTGAGGTTCAGAGCGATATCGATGAATAACTGACGGGGATAGCATGCGACATTTAATTTCACTCTTCGATGTTAGCCAGCAAGAGTTACAGGCCATACTTTCATTAGGCGAACAGGTGAAATCCCTACTGCGAACGGGACGTCGCCCAGCCTGGATGCCACGTAGCATTCTCGCCTTGCTGTTCGAGAAGCCAAGTCTACGCACGCGTGTCAGTTTTGAAGCTGGAATCAGCCAACTGGGCGGCACGGCCATGTTTCTGGGTCAAGATGTTGGTTGGCAGAATCGTGAAAGCACTGCCGACTTTGTCCGTGTACTCGCTCAGTATGCTGATTACGTCGTTTGTCGCGCCAAATCGCATGCATCTGTGCTAGAGTTGGCCAGCTACAACGTCGTACCGATCATCAATGGATTAACCGACGTCGCCCATCCCTGCCAAGCTCTAGCAGACTTGATGACGATGCGAGCCACGGCGGGTTCGCTAGCTGGCCGCACGATTACGTTCGTGGGCGACGGCAATAATGTCGCGCGCTCTTTGGCCCTCGCCTGTGCCATGGTGGGCATGCGATTTCGCTTGCTCGGACCAGAAGAGTATTTCATGCCCGAGTGTGCAGTCGAACAGATTTCTCAGCGCTACCCCAACGCAGATATAAAGATGAGTGGCGATGCGAGGACGGCTTTGCAAGACGCAGATTTTGTCTACACAGATGTCTGGACCAGTATGGGACAAGAAGCCGAGTCAGCCAAGCGTGTCAAAGATTTCTCGCCCTATCAGCTCAATGCCACGATGATGGGCCATGCGTCAGGCAATTGCAAAGTACTGCACTGCTTGCCAGCCCGACGCGGCGAGGAAATTACCGATGAAGTGATGGATCATCCCAATAGCGTCGTCGTTGAGCAAGCAGGAAATCGTATGCACGCGCAAAAAGGGCTCCTGATTTGGCTTGCACTTCAACACCAACAGCTCACCGCCGCTGAGTTAGCCACCGAAGGCGTTCAACTTCCGCCAGAAATTGCGTAGAACCACCTTAGGAAGGCTCCCGCAGGCCGTCCTTTTCAGGCCGACCTGAATTTCGCACGGAAGTTTCTCACTGAGTCGCAAACTGCTGACACTGTCCTACCGGCTGTGGCGGATACTTCGGCCAATTGCTGTGCCCGAGCCCCAGCTCGCACATTAAGAAGATCGACCCCGTACCGCTACGTATAACGCGATGATGACAACAGCGGGCGCATAGGCTGGAATCCAGCAGCGGAGGTAGTTCTGCGTTCGGTGGCGACGTGCGGTTACTACGGTCGGCGTTTGTTCCAGCCTCTGACATCTTGAGCTCGCTTTCGGTTTACAAGAATAACCAGTTGGTTTGACGCCGCACAGCACTACTCAAGAGAAGCTAACAACCCTGTGAAAAACGCAGCCTAGGACGTTCGCCATCCAGTGCCCTGGCGATTGCCGGCGGATCAAACTCCCCTATTTTTCCCAGGTGCTGCCACTTCAATTTGAGCAGCTTTATGTTAATTTGAGTTGCTAGTGTGAGCTTTACTAATTGGGCAAGCAAACGAGACCGGCCCTGGCAAGCTGCAGCAGCAGAATTTTTAAGTGAAATGATGTGGAGTGGGCATGACGGCGCCAAGTTCTTGGATGAAAAAGTCCCTAGCGATCTTGTGGTTTACCGGCGGGTTTGCTGCCTGGGCAATCGGCCAGCAGCCGCCACCGCGTATTACCAGCCCAGCTTCACCACTGGCGACCGGCCCCATACCCGCTCCAGTTCCCCCCCCAATCCGGCCGACTGAAAACGGCGACGCTGCTCCTGTCGTCACTGCCTCAGCAACGGAGCCAACGGCGCGCAGTATTCAATCCATCTTGCTCCGCGCAAAGAATGAATTGAATCCAAACACGCTACCAAAGGTCGATGTGTCCAAAAGCGAGCTGCAATTTGCAATCTACGAATTGGAGAACTTCGTTGGACTCGGCACATCCAATGGGCAAGCTTGGAATACCTTCCTGCGACTGGACGAGCTGCGTGAGGAACTCGAAGAAGAACGTCCAGACGTAAATCTGTTGATGGACCTGGAAATGAACATGAGGCAGAACTATCTTGGCCTCGAGTACCAGCAGTTCATCAAACTACGCGACAAGTTGAATCAGTATATCCGCGCATTGCGCTATGGCTCCGATCCCGAAAAATTCTTTACTTTCCTGGAAAAGAAAATCGATGCGGTGGTAGTCGATTTGAATGAACCCGAGGAAGGTTCCGGCTTAGCCCGCAGCAACAACATCGGCGTGGTGACCAACTATCTCCATGAAAGTGGCCAAACGCCCTGGGCAATTTCCCAAGTCCGCAGCCACTACAACACCCCCAACATTCAAGTTTACGCGCGTGAAACGCTGTTGAATCGTCTGCTCATGCGTCAAGTTGCCGAGCCAAACCCGGTCGACGAGTGCATTTTGGGAACCAGAATTCTTGGCCGAGCGTGTATGGCCGGAGTCGTATCAGCCGATGTCGTGCCTATGCTCAATGGCGTTTCGATGCGACTGAATCTGTCTGGAACGATGACCAGCCAGAACAAGGGCTACAACCGCGGCGTTGTTTTCAATACGACCGGCACTTCGCCCGTTTTTGCGACTAAACAGATCTTCATTACGCCCAGCGGCATTTCTTCGGCACCAGCCTCTGCATCGACCAACCTTCAATCGGAAATTCAGTCGATCGAACATCGCCTGCGCATCGTCCGTCGCATCGCCAAGAAGAAAGCCGCTCAGCAAAAGCCACAAGCTGACCTGATCGCACAGGGGCGGTTGCAGTCCAAGGTCCAAACCCAATATGACCAGCAAGTCAACGAACAACTCGCCCAAGCCAGTGGACAACTCAGCACGCTGCAAGCAGCAGGCCAGCGTCCCGAGATTCGACGCATCGGCCTTCCACGCCCAACGCTGGCAATTCACTCTACCGATTCAACCGTGAATGGCCAAGTTGTGCAGGCAGCCGCGCATCAATTAACTACCACGAGTCAGTGCACAATCAGCCAACCCGCATCATCGGAAATTGTCGTCGAAGCGCACCAGTCGGCCGCCATCAACGCACTGGACATCTTAATGGGTGGCCGGACAATTCGCAGCGAAAATATCGATGAATATGTTCAGCAAATCACTGGCCAAGTTTCTGAGGAGGTTAAGCGTGAAGCCGCAGGCGAGCCGTGGACGCTAACTTTTGCTTCATTCCGGCCCATCGAAGTCGAGTTGGACAACGACCAAGTGAAACTCATTCTGCGTGTCACCAAAATGACTCGTCGGGCTCAGGTGCTGAATGACTCATTGACGATTACAGTTACCTATCAACCGAGCTATCGTGACGGCGTGCTCACCATGACGCGCGTCGGTGACATCGACATTAGCGGTCGTGGCACCCGAGCAACTGCGCTGCGAGCTTTTCTGAAACGCAAACTGGAAGAGACTTTTAAGGAACAGGTTGCAACGAAACGGTTGGACCTCAAGCAACAATTTCCCAATGCTCCCGAGTTAGTCATCAATTCGATCAAAATCGACGGCGGCTGGGTGCAAGTTGGCATGCGATAAGAACGACAGCGACGGCGCCCTAAGCTAAGGAACTGTCCCGAAATAACATCCGTAGTGGAATTCGCCAGAATTCCGTGTGCATCCGTAGTGGAATTCGCCGTAGTGGAATTCGCCAGAATTCCTTGTGCATCCGTAGTGGAATTCGCCAGAATTCCTTGTGCGGCGGGAATTCTGGCGAATTCCACTACAGTCACAGAGTCTCGCCCCGCGGGCCGAGGAATGCTTCGACGATCTCATGATCATCCTCGGGCGACACGAAGCGCAAATCAACCAACAGATCATTCCTATCTAGTGTAGTTGCGATACTCATACGCTGTGTCTCTTGGCAACCGCGCAACAATTCTTCATGCAGGTCGGCCGCCCCGTTTTTCTGCTCACGCGGGCTAACCCGAACGGCCCAGTTATCCAATCGATAGCGGTCCCAGGGTGTGGCACCCAATGGACACGTCCGGGGCACCTCTACGGCTGACAAAATCTTTTCACTATCGTTCAGCTGGATTGCAATTCGACTCGCACGGTTCTTCAAGTTTTCAGGATTCGTTGTGAGCTGGCTAACCACCCCAGCCTCAGGCTTGTCGCTTCCGCCCATTTCGAGCGCGATGGCCGATGCAACCAATTGTGGACCATCACAGATAGCCCCCCAAGCCAGCGCGTTGGTTTTTAAGGCCGCGACCAATTTCTCGTTGCCTGCGACTAGCATCCCACTTGGCCCCGCTAATAAACAATGCGTTGGCACCAGCACCAGGTCAACACCGCTAGCCAAACGATGCTTGATATTTGGCAAACCAAGGCGCTCGCTGAGAGCCGGATCAACGACCCCATCTGCCAACAACTCGATCACGGTAGCACCAACTTTTTCAGCCGCGGCAATCGCTAGCTTTCTCTGTTCCGTGGCGGACTCGGCGGTCAGTCCATTGGGACTAACGAGCAAGACAATTTGTTGGCTTGAGGTAACGGCAGCACTCCAATCAGCTTCGCTGGCACCGTTGGCTGCGCCGAGCTCTACCAAACCTCCACCCTGCGCGGTCGAAGTTAACATGCTGCGCACATCGCCCAAACCAGGCACACGCACGGCGTCGGCGCGCGCGATCACGATACCGCCGGGTGAAATCGCTGCGATACGTAACAACTGGAGAGTGGCCAGCGGACTAGCTATCCAGACAACGGGTTGGCCCAGAATGCTGCGGGCAACTTGGTCTGCCATAGCGTTGTGAGCGGCTGAGCCGTGGAAGGTAGTCGCCGCTTTGGCATAGCCCAGCGCCACCGCAGAAGACATCGGCACGCCTCCAAATTCTGGCAAGAACAGGCAACCAGTGGCATTGATCGTAGCCTGGTTTCTCGCGCTACCGCCGATTTGCTCAGCCAACGATTCGATCCAACCGCGTGCTTGACGCCACGCGTTCTGTACTTGCCCTAGTGGGTTAGCATCCTTTAGGCCCACTTTATTGAGGGCCTCACGAACCGAACTGGAGATATCTGGTTGGTGCAATACCTCCATCACCTTCTCCATGGCCGCGGTGTGCAGTAGATCTTCTAGCCGGGAGGGGATTTTAACCATGGATATCGTTTCGTTAAAGACAAGAAGGGGCTGGGAAAGCGCTCACTACTGCGGTTGTAGCAATTATAACGTTTCTGTTGACCACGAGACTGGCTGGCACGTGGATTCTCAATCGAACTACGGGCCCTCGTAACATTGACGACCTACGGTTATGGAGCAATTGTTTTTACCGAGTCGGACGCGAGGGAAGCGAAAGACAAAACAAAATTCGTGTTTGCCCGAGCACAAATATCATGCGTACCTGCATCGAAGG
The DNA here is from genome assembly GCA_041398985.1 of Pirellulaceae bacterium. Lineage (GTDB taxonomy): Bacteria > Planctomycetota > Planctomycetia > Pirellulales > Pirellulaceae > Aureliella. Next base: position 179,020 of record JAWKTR010000008.1, on the reverse strand, counting down.
CCTAATACCCATCAGCATGGCGACTCTGTCGCCTAAAGCGCTTTTGGGTATCGATATCTACCTTAAACCCAATGCCGAAGCGCAGCCAGTGCTGTTTTGCGCTAGTGACGAGCTACCAGACTTTGAGCGCTTGGTACCTTTAATTACGCAGGGCATGAACAAACTGTTCATCGATCGCACTGATCGCGGACGCTATCAAGAGTACCTGCGGGAGAATTGGAAAGAACTGCTTTCCGATGAATCCCAACCGATCACGAATCGCGTCGCTGTGATGAGCGAGGTGATGCGAGACGTACTTAGCGAGGAGTTTCAGCAGGGCGATACCGCTGATATCGTGCTGGCGTCACAGCAAATCGGCAAGGGAACATGCCAACTCCTTGAAGATCAGAACATTGTTGCACGGCAGCTTTGCAGCGTTCTCCATCACGACTACGCAACCTTTACACACTGCACAAATGTCTCGCTGTATTGTGTACTGCTGGCGCGAGAATTGGGCTACGGTGGCGAGGAACTGCAGCAAATCGCAGTCGGTGGCCTGCTACATGACCTGGGTAAGCTGCAGATCGATGAACGCATCCTGACGAAGCCAGGACGTTTGGACGAATTTGAGTTTCGCGAGATCCAGAAACATCCAGTTACGGGCTTTGCCGAATTAGTCAACCGTGACGACTTGAGCGAAGGCCAGTTGATGATGGCTTACCAGCATCACGAACGCCTGAACGGCACGGGCTACCCCGTCGGGTGTCTGGGCAACGAAATACACCCTTGGGCAAAGATTTGTGCGGTGGTCGATGTCTATGAGGCTCTTACTTCGCAGCGGCCATATCGCCTGCCGATGACGCATAAGACAGCATTGGCGGTTCTGGAGAAAGGCAAGGCGACAGAATTCGATGTTGAGTTGGTCGACTGCTGGCACAAGCTGATCCAGCGAAAGGATGACCACTCATGAGCTTGGAACTCTTAGTCAAGCTGCCCGAAGACCTGAAAGCGTTCTACGAAGAGTCGGGCTACCAGTCGAGCACACCGATTGAGCATCGCACCAATGCGCGACTTCGTATCCGGCGGGACGCGGAATTGGAGTTCATCCATATTCCGAATGCTCTACGGGCGGTGACGATGTTGCACTCAGACCCAAAGGTCCGAGTGTTGATCAAGGATCTGTCACGGACGGGGATAGGTATCCTAATTCACGAACAGATTTTCCCCACCGAAGAATTCCAAGTCACATTCCAAGGCCGTCTGATTCACGCAACTGCCGTGCGATGCCGTCGAATCGCAGCTGAGTGTTATGAAGTCGGTGCACGCGTAAACCAAGTGGCACAGGCCGAGCAGTCCGCTGAAACTAACGACGATGATTAGAGCAATGCCTCCCGCTTGCAGCCACGTCTTCCGACAAGATTTCATGCCTCGACAATGACTAGCATTCCAATTAAACATTCGCGGTCACCACTCTTCGCTATTCAGCGAGTATGTGACGTCGTGACCATAGGGAGTACGTTGTACTTAAGCCAATGGCTGGCGGGACAATATCCAAGCGATAGAACGCTACTCGCAATCGCAACGGCCGTTATCATCTTCTTCATTGTTGGCGAAGTAAGCAGCCTTTACCGCCACGTCGAACCTCGTTCCGCGAATACCGACTTTGCGTTGGCGATTTCCAGCTGGATTGGAACCGTTTTGCTACTGGCCTGCATCGCGTTCTTTTCTAGGCACGGCGACTATTTCGCGCGAAGTAGTATCCTGGGTTGGATCGTGTTGACCGGCGCTTGCCTCGCGCTAGAACGCATGCTGTTTCGCATCGTCGTGGAAGCATTTGTGTCCGGAGGGTGGGCGAGCCGAAGGTGTGCAATTGCGGGATTGAATCCGCTGGGAATTCAGTTACTGCTCAACGCCAAATCCAATCCAGAGTGTGGCCTACAGGTGGTTGGCTTTACGACGATCGATCCAAAGAGCGTTGGGTCGAGGCCGTTCGAGAGGAATCCCAGCTACTGGGAAACCTAGAGGCGTTGGTTGCGTCTGCCAAGGCGGGCGCAGTTGATACGGTATTTGTGACCCTGCCGATGCGCGCCGAGTCTCGAATTCGATGGCTGCTTGACGAATTGGCGGATACCACGGCCAGCGCCTATATTGTGCCGGATTTTTTCGTATTCGAGCTCTTGCATTCGCGGTGGAGTTCGATTGGTGGATTGCCAGCGGTTTCCGTTTTTGAAACCCCTTTATACGGCGTCGATGGCTGGCTGAAACGCTGCTTTGATTTCACAGCGGCGACAGTTGCGCTAGTCCTCCTGTCGCCAGTCATGCTGGCATGTGCTCTCCTGGTAAAAACATCCTCGGCTGGGCCAGTATTCTTCCGGCAACGCCGCTACGGTCTGGACGGACGCGAGATTTGGGTATGGAAATTCCGCTCTATGCGTACCTGCGACAACGGGACCAAAGTAATTCAAGCCACGAAAGATGACCCGCGAGTCACGCCCATTGGAAAGATCCTGCGCCGCACATCGCTGGATGAATTGCCGCAATTGTTCAACGTCCTGGATGGCTCGATGTCGCTGGTCGGCCCACGGCCACATGCCAATGCTCATAATGAACACTATCGCAAGCTGATTCGCGGCTACATGCTACGTCATAAGGTCAAACCTGGCATCACAGGACTAGCCCAAGTCGAAGGCTACCGCGGCGAGACGGAAACGCTCGACAAGATGCAGAAGCGAGTTGAATTCGACCACCGCTACATTCAGCAGTGGTCGCTCTGGCTAGATGCCAAGATCCTCGTCCGAACCTTGTTCGTGGTCTTCAAGCAAGACGCAGCGTATTAAAGCTCGTCTCAAACATTACTGATCATGGCCGCGGCTGCAGAAAATCAGTCACCCCGGAACGAGGATCGGGGGCGGCAGGAGCATTTGCTGAAGCCCCGGCACCCGGAAGTTCCACTTGGGCCTGGGCGAGCTGAAAATTGGTTATGCCCAGGGTCTTAATATTGATGGTGGCTTCATTGACATATCCCTGCCAAGTGGCCTCGACTTGGGAATTGGCGGGCACTTTCTTCAGCATCGCCGGCGTCCTACCATCGCCGCGTAGAATCAACTGATCTTTGAGCTGAACGTAGGTTGTTTGATGAGCGCTGCCTAGGTACGTGCCCGTGTCCGCTTTTCCTTCGAAACTCACATTGCCTGTAGCCTGGAATTCGAGGGCCTGTGTCGTGTTCGACTGCAGAGCAACGGTCGTGCTTAAGCCACTTGTATCCACTACCTTCAGTTGATCGCAGTTCAATAGCATTTGCTCGACCGTGAGTTGCGTCATCTTGTTTAGGTCAATCGCATCGTCCCAATTGCGGAGCGGTCCAGCCGCTAGTCGAACCTTACCGTCAAAGACAATTTCATTGCGGTCTAGAAATGCTACCATGCTGTCTCTAAATATCAGATGTGCACCTTGCAACGTAGGTTGTTTCGCAGCAGCCGTTTCGCGCGAGGCAAGCTGACCAAGCCCGCTACTTTGTGAAAGGAATTTTGAGTTGATCCAGCCTTCACCTCCACCGACTAACTGCTGTTCGACAACATGAAAAGTCAGCACCGGAACGACGATTCGCTCGAGACTCTTGGCATTGCCGAGTAGATCCAGTTGCTGAATTCGCAGATCGACATTCTCTTGAAGTATGATGCGTTCCACGGACGCCGATGGTGTCGCTCGGCGAGCTGTTGGATTGTCCCTTGTGAGTGAACCACGGGCTTGTCGCAAGTCGATCGGTTCGGCCAACGCCAGATCGAGTCGTTGACAGTAGCCTTCTAGTCTCCAGATCTCTTCCAGCTGTCTTGCAACACCGTCGAACCGAATGTCGCCTTCGATACGCGCTACGGCCCCATCGAATATCAGTCGGCCAGCCCACTGGCAGTGAGGCGGCTTGACCCACTGCAGATTTGACATTTGTCCCTGACCACGACCACCACCCAGCACACTCGGCGGCAACGTGAATTCCCAGGCTGGTCCATCCAAATCAAGTTGTTGATTTGATCAAAGCGAATTACTGGACCTTCCAGCGCGCCATCGGCAACGATAATACGTGCCGGCGAACCAGTGATCTGCATGTCGACTTGACCCGCTGGATTGGTAGCGAGAACCAGCTGCTGTCCAGCAATCGCCCATGGCAACGCATCGGCTTCCATCGGCTCGCCGCTTTCGATTTGCAACGGTCCATCGATCGTTAGTGCGTCAACCCAGCTTTCCTCGCCTGCCGAGACGATAGTCGTATTTAGTGAGCTGCCATAAATCGTAGCCGGCGTGGAATGTCGTGGGGGAGAAACATGATGGTGGGTACCAATAGTTGGCACGATCGCGGCTTGGCCCGCTCCTTGGCCGACCTGCCCTGCGTCGGCCGCACGGGGTGGCGGCGATGCGAAACGATACATGGGATTGCCCATCGAGTCGCTCAACGGTATTCCTTTGGGCTCGGTAATTTGCGTTAAATCATTCTTGGCAGGTGCGTAGACCATTTGTAAGTGCAGCGTCCCAACATGTGCTTTGATGTCTGCCGCCGCTAGTGTCGTGTCGCCGGTAGCAAGGACACGATCTGGCAGGTATCTTGCGTTTTTTAAATCGCTGTGTTGACTGTCCGATGAACTGGCTGACGTGTTTGTGTTCTTCTTCAGCCAGATCTGCAATCGTTCGGCGGTCATGAACCCTTGACGTTGATTCTCTACCAACGTATTGCCAGCCAGCTCCAACCACTGCTCGCCGGGCAACTCTGCTGGGGCCATCTTGAGAGATTGCTGCCAGCGAATTTGCGACTGCCCATTTTCCGACGCAGCCGATGTCAGCATTTCACCAGGACCGGACGCGAACATCCAGCCCGGATGCAGCGCCTTGCCTTGAGGGTCTGCCGGTGCCGCCTGATACTCAATCGCAGGCGCTCGGAATTCGTAACCTTGGTAGTCAAGCCAAGCCACGGACTGCGTCGCCCCCGGTTGGTCCAACTTGCCAGCCAGTTCCACGCGTTGCTGATCCAAATTGATGCGTAGTTTTTTTGCACGTGCCTCCGCACCTAGCGTGGGGGACTTTAAATCAACCCACTGTTCGCCAAAAAAGTCCTGCAGCGAATCAATGCCCAGTGCGACAACTTCCTTGATTTGGATTCCACCCAACGTTGCTTTTCCGCTTGCAGGCGTGCGGTCATCTTTGGATGGCGGTTCCACCGTGACTGACACGCGGTGGCTGAAGAATTCATCCGGTGGTAGCTGACCAAGCTGATGACGCAGTTGAACGCCGCCGAGGAATGAAGCGGTCGAATTCTTGAAATCAAACGCGAACCGGCCACCGCACTGCGCCGACAATCGCGCTGGCAGATTCTGTACTGGCATGTTAACGGCTAACATGCTGGGGCTAACGCCTGCCCACAATCCACCAGCGGGCAAGCCGACGTCAATCTCGTCAACATGATAGAGTTCAAGCTCGTCGAGTGGCCCCCAAGGCGAACTTGCGTCAGAACCACCCCCACCCAGCACGTCACGGCGAAGCATCACGCGCAAGTCGCGACCGCGTACTATGCTATCAGCCCAACGTATCTCTACTGCACCGCTAGTTGAAATCCGACGGCGGTCAATCGACAAATCGCTAGTCGCTAGGCTCCACGGTTTTTCGTTGGTAGGCTTCACGGACCGACGAGTAATGGTAATTGCACCGCTCAATTGCCCTCGTTCGATCGACGGAGCCTGGCTGGCGCGCAGGTCAAAGGGCTCTTCGAAGTGAATGAGGGCCCCTTCTTCCGCGTTGACAATCCACACGTCCTGTTCTTCGAACCCTTGACCGTGTACTAGCGGTATCGAGCTCGGTTTACCGTGATCCGACTGGGGGAGGATCATCGTTAGCGGCTGAAGTTTCCAGGATTTTGGACCAACTTGCTCCCATGAATTGGCGAGCAACACACCTCGCGAATTTTGGACGATCGTAGGGTTGTCGACTTGCCATTGTCCCTGCGGAAATAGACCTTGCCACCAACGCTCATCCCCTAACACAGGCTCGTAAATCGGCCTCGCGACGGAACGAATTACTGACGGCTCAATCGCTGGCACTACGATCAATTGATACGCTGCCATCGCCAGCAGCACCACGAGCAAGGCGCTAATATAGCTTTTTGCGAACTGCTTCATGGACGGCTCATCTCAGTGGTGTCATTGGATTGGCGGGAATGCATTGTTCCCAGCAATCCTTTGCTCTTAACAATCGCTCGACAACTTCGCGCACCGCTCCACGTCCGCCTCTAGCTTGAGTCACCCATTTGGCCGCCGTTTGGACTTCATGTGCCGCATCGGCAACGGCTACAGGCAAGCCAACCTCCCAGAGCACTGGCAAGTCCTGCAAATCGTCGCCGATGTAACACACCTCGTGCGGTTCGACACCTACTTGAACAAATACTTCACGGGCAATCGGCAGTTTCTCTTCAAATCCTTGCCTCACGATATCGATCCCTAATTCGGTTGCTCGCAGTTTTACGATTTGCGAATTTCGAGCCGTTAGAAGCCCGAACTTAAAACCAGCTCGCTGCCAGAGCTTGATGCCCAATCCATCACGCACATAAAACGACTTGCTTTCGACGCCAGCGTTGTCAATCGTAATGGAGCCGTCCGTCAATACACCGTCGACGTCTGAGAGAATCAAACGGATGGACCGCGCGACTTCTATGTCTTTGTTAACCATCGTTGTCGATTCTTAGTACGCGTAACCCAGTCACGGCTGGAGTTGAGTGTTTTTCGTCGATCGCTTTTTCCTCGGTTAGCAAACCATGTGAAGCGACAGCTACCAAATCGGTTATATCCAGAATGCCCAGTGGTCGACCTGTCGCGTCAACAACCGGTAACTCGCTGAGTTTACTTTGTGCGAGAATATGCACTGCCTCCGATACTAGTCGATTGGCGGCAACCGTAGTAAACGAACGCGTCATGACATCGGCAACACAGCCGTTCAACTTTGCTTCTTGTGAACGTTCGAGCAGCCTTGCCAAATCGCTGTCCGTGAAAATGCCGGTTAGTATCCCAGTCGCATCGATCAACATCACGGCACCGGTACGGCGCCCCGGTCGGCTGACTTGCACAAGTACCTCACGCAAGCTGAGGCTGTCCTGAGCCACGCGACAGGCTGTCAATGGTCGCATCACCTCGCACACAGTTGCCAATTGACGCCCAAGATTGCCAGCGGGATGAAAACGTGCAAACTGTTCACGCGTGAAGCCTCGTTTTTCGCTGACAACCATCGCCAAGGCATCCCCCAAAGCAAGCATGGCCGTGGTGGTCGTCGTTGGTGCAAGCCCCAATGCACAAGCTTCGTTGTGTTCACCCAAGGTTAACGTGATGTCTGCAGCTTTACCTAGCGTGCTATCTACTCGGGCAGTGATCGCAACAATCCTGGCATTTGTACGCAAGACTGGCAGCAATCGAGTGACCTCTTCGGTCTCTCCACTATAGGACAGCACAATCACCAAATCGCCAGGGCGGACGCAACCCAAATCACCATGGACTGCTTCGGCAGGGTGGAGAAAATGGCTCGGAGTCCCCGTCGAAGACAGGGAAGCGGCGAGCTTCTGCCCTACGATTCCAGCTTTTCCCATGCCTGTAACGACAACGTGCCCCATACAGCCCAGCACTTCAGACACCGCCTTACAGAAGGTGTGATCGAGTTGGCCGCTGAGCTGTTCGATGGCCGCTACTTCGCGCAGCAGTATCTCTCGCCCACGACGAAGGGTCTGGGCATCATCACTCCCTATCAGAGGGGTAGCTCTCCGTGCTTGTGCTGCCATCGATGGGCCTCCGTGACCTGGGCGGCGGTTCAATCAAGCGGATTCTAGTAAACGGCCATGCTTGCAGCAATGCGATTATCAAGACGCGCGAACGGGCGGATCAGTGGGTGGTCTGATGAACCACAAGAGAGCGATCACGGGGGGGGCGGTAATAGCGCGTGCCCGCGAGAAGACTCGTCCTCGTCTAGAATCTCTGCTTCAATGATAAGAAATGCTGGCTGTAGTAATTGTTTGCCGTAGCCTGCAGCCAACAAGACTCGCGCGCCGATGCTAGCATTTAGCGCTCTGTCGGCCAATGATCGGCATCTAAAGGTATAGAACCAACGCAATAAAGTATTACGACTGGTTAAATTGGGCTCGCACAATAAACTAAGCTGTTCTAGGTAGATTTACGCCGAGCAAATATGAAGTTCGTCAGCGACAAATTGAACCATTATTGGAAGCAGGCGAAGGATTTTTGCGTCTACAAGATCCTGCACGCTGACGATCCGCCGCATCGGCTGGCCCTAGGGATCGCAATTGGCATGTTTGTGACTTTTTTGCCTCTGATCGGCGTGCAGATGGTCCTTTCGGTTTTCCTGGCATGGCTGCTACGAGCGAATAAGCTCGTCGGAGTCCCTTTGGTTTGGATTTCAAACCCACTCACGATGGGGCCGATCTACTACCCTTGCTACGTCCTCGGCTGCAAACTGTTGGGCATGGCGGCCATTGACGATGAATGGTCCAAATTGGTGAGGAATTGGCAGACGTTGCAAAATGATCCCAATGTGACCTTCGGAAACAAAGTTGGCTTCTGGTGGCAGGGCTTGCTTGAGTTCATGGGACCGCTGGGCCTGGGATGCCTCATCGTTGCTTCGGTCGCAGGTGTGCTGAGTTACTACGTTTCCCTGCTGGCCATCCGCAGCTATCGCCTGCGACGCTGGGGGCAATTGATGCCGCCCAGTTTAACTCCGGTCGACCATGAGGATGAAGCGACGACACTGCATTCGAAGGAGTCTGGCAACGCCGCCTAAGAGCTCAAATTTGCGAGTCTATCTCGCGGTTTGTCGCTGCTGGTAAGACAATCGGTTGCGGCGGTGGATAATCCAGCCTAACGGGAGCAAGGCAGCAGCCACTGGCAAAAGCACTTTGGGATTGAAGAAATAGGCGGACCCACGAGTTAAATCGCCTTCGGTTGCCAACAGCGTATCACGGTTATTGAGCCTACCAACCAGCTTCTTTCGATGTACCAATAGGTCTGGATCAATAAGTCCCTTTGCTTTCTCGACGTTCATAAATACTGAAGCCTTGAACTTTGAGCGTTCGCATTTTGTGGCTCGATCAACCTTCGCGGAATATGTGGAGCTAGCCAGCTTGTCGTAGGCAACGTGCTGCAAATACAACTCATGGTCGAATTCTTCCACGTCATGCACTTCGCCATCGTGAATATGTACGGTGGGGAAAAAGACGGTATTGGGCATGCGCGTTGAAAACTCGAAGGCCATCGGATGAGGCTCACCAGCCAAGTTCTTCAACTGGAACACGACAAAGCTGTAGTCGGCGTACTCTGGAATTTTCGCCCACACTTCCTGGTCGATTACAAACTGCGGATCGAGTCGTTCAAAATCCTTCATCATGGGTACAAACGAGGCTACGAAGTCACCCACTTCATGCACTTCAATTGCGTTTTCTGCAGCCGCGGTCGGTCGAGCGCGGGAGTTGAGTGGAGGTCTCGAAATCTCGGGGAAGCCCCTGTTCAAATCAGGAAAAAAGCGATCGTACTCCGACAAATCGACAAACCGGATGGAGGCCTCCGTTGCTCCACGCTCGGCAGGTATTGGCAAAATCATCGCATTGGGAACCTCGGATTTGTATCGCATTTGATAGGCGACGAACTGAGTTCCGGTGCCGGAGAGACTCGCGAAAATTCGAGTGTTGGTGACCGATTGAACTGGACCAGCAAAACAACACATTGGAATACTCCCTACTAAGCAGAATCGGTAGTCGGCAGACCCGCTGGTCTTACCATAGCAGGCTAGACGCGCCATGCCAACGATCGGTTCCCTAGGTGCCGCGACGATTCCCAAACCAATGGATATGCGAACGGGGACAGAAACGAACATTGTGGTGGGTACACCAGGGTATTAGCCACTCTGCCTGGTGGTCGAGCGCGCGAGGATCGGTACCTTGGGGCATTAACAACACCCTTTGGCCTTCGTAATCGCCCAGACGACCGAGGTATTCCAGCACTTCTTCTGCGTCTGCCGGGCTGTCTACGACGAATTTGAGTTGGTACGGGTGCTGCATCAACTGTCGCACCAAATCCAGCCGCTCGCGGCGCTGATGATGCCGCTCGCGCCACGTGCCTAATGCAGCAGCGGGCGCGGAGCCGGACAGTTTGGGACTAATCGACATCAGATCGCACGCGACGCGATGGTAGATTGTCCCTGCCGTCTCGATCGTCACGTGATGTCCGGCATACTTAAGACGGTCACACAGTTCAACCACCGATTTGTAGATCATCGGCTCGCCACCGGTGAGCACAACATGGTCCACCGGGTATTCTGCCACCCGGGCGATGATCGTGTCGATCGACAGGGTTTCCCCTTCGGGGTGCCAAGAGGCGAATGGTGTGTCGCAAAACCAACACCTCAAATTGCAGCCGCTGGTGCGCAAAAAGACACTTGGTGTTCCCGTCAAGAGCCCTTCACCCTGAATACTCTCATAGATTTCACTGATGCGCAGCACGGCCCCCTTTCGATCTACGCCATCGGATTGCATACTTGCAGAATTCATCGTGTCCTAACGGTAAGAAATGAAACGAGCCTGTGCCGGGTCGTGAACGTCCTCCCCCTTTCGCAACGGAAGGGTATGCTAGACAGCGGTCCGACGAATTTAGCCGTGAACATAGGAGAATTTTGGCTAGTGAGTACCCCCTTTCAAGAACTGCTGGAAGTTTTCGACAATAGTTTTCCGAACCGAGAGTATGAAATCGAGATTGAGTGCCCCGAATTTACGTCAATGTGTCCGAAGACTGGGCAGCCCGATTTTGGCACTTTGATATTTCGTTACGTACCTAACCAGCTGTGCGTCGAACTGAAGAGTTTGAAACTCTACTTGCAGAAGTTCCGCAACGAGGGCATCTTCTACGAAAACGTGACCAATCGCATTTTGGATGAATTTGTCGCTGCCTGCCAGCCGCGACGCGCTACCTTGATTAGCCGATGGGGGCCACGGGGTGGTATCAGTTCGGTGATTACCGTGCACTATCCTGCGACAAACTCGACGGATTCGGCAGCGTGATCCAACTGCTACTCATTCGTCACGGGCAATCGGCCAACAACGCATTGCCCGAGCACCAGCGGGTGTGCGATCCAGGGCTGACCGATCTTGGTGTCCAACAAGCCGCTTTGACGGCGGCGGCCCTGCGTAACGTCCCATTCAGCGGTCTGTACTGTAGTCCGTTTCTGCGCTCGCTCGAGACGATGCGCCCTCTGGCTGAAGCCGTGCAAATGTCCGTCTCTATCCGGGCCGACCTGTTCGAACAAGGCGGTTGCTACTCGGGTCACCTACCAGGCGAAGAACGTGGCGAAGCCGGAATGTCGCGATCGGAGTTGATCCAGCGATATCCTCAATGGCAAGTTGACCAGCGGATCGGACATTCCGGCTGGTGGGGCCAGCCCTACGAATTACTAGCGCAAGCCACGCAACGCGCCGAGTGTGTCGTACGTTGGCTTCACGAACAATTATTGCCCCAAGGGGGCATTCACGCGTTGGTCATCCATGCCGATTTCAAACGCTTACTGCTCGCTGCTTTGTTCGCTGAGAATGCATCGCGGATCATGCCAAGCATCGGACCACTCCATAACACAGGCGTAACACGATTGGCATGGGCAGAAAATCACTGGCAGTTGCAATGCTTCAATGCAACCACACATTTGCCGTTCGAGTATGTTACTTAGGTTGGAGCGAAAATAAGTGTCGCCTTTCGCTCCCGCGAAAGTCCACCATCTACACCCTTTCGCGGAGCGAAAGGCGACCATAATGGGCGGCTGGATTCGATGGAAGGATACGCAGGTATGGGCATTAACAAACTAGTTGCTAGAGCTGGACGCAAGCTAGGGTTTCGCAGTCATTTTCGGCAGTTTGCGGGCCTGAACAATGCGGCGAGACCAGAGTTGACTGCGTTGTGGAGCGATCGCTGGCCGCGTCTGGATGATGACACGGGACACTTGCCTTTCGACGCACACTACGTCTATCACACCGCCTGGGCGGCTCGTGTCGTTGCCGAACTAAGACCCGCCAAACACATCGACATCAGCTCATACACTTACTTCGCTACACTGGTCTCCGCATTCTTGCCGGTTGAGTTCTACGACTATCGCCCCGCAGATATCCAACTTAACAATTTGGTGTGTGGCGCTGCAGATCTGTGTCATCTCGAATTTAAGGACCGTAGCATCGAGAGCCTCTCGTGCATGCATACGATCGAACATATCGGCCTAGGACGCTACGGCGATCCACTGGACGCACATGGTGATTGTCGAGCGTTGCAGGAGTTGCAACGAGTCGTCGCCGACGGTGGCTCGCTGCTGATCGTCGTGCCAGTTGGCCGGCCAAGGATTCAATTCAATGCTCACCGCATTTACGATCCACAGATGATCGAAGACTATTTGCCAGAGCTGCAACTGCAAAGTTGGGCGATGCTACCAGACGACATCAGCCAAGGTCTGCGGGAGAATCCGGCTCGTACCTTCGCATTGCAGCAACGCTACGGATGTGGCTGTTTTTGGTTCAAGCGCCAGGCTGCTCAATCTCTTGCATCCGCTAAATAGATCCAACAGTTCACGATGTATCGGCTTGCAACCCTTTCCTGTCTGCTCCAAGTTCGTGAACGGCTACAATAGATCATAGGTCTTGAGGCGATCTTTATTGATGCGTTTGTAGTCTGCGCATTATTGCGAGACATTGGTAGTAAGAACTTGACTAGAACACCGTGTAGATGAATGGCGCTGCGGCGGTGGAAGCAAAAAAACTGACTAAGCCAAGCAACAGAACAGAAGCAATTAACGGTAGTAGCCACCACTTCTTGTTTTCGCGTAGAAAATACCAAAACTCTTGCACGAAACCGATGTCATCGGCCTCTGCCCACTGATCCAGTTGGTTCGTTTCGCTAGGTTGGGCATCTGTTTGTCGTTCGTCTTCCATCGGAATCAATGCTGTTTAAAGTAACTTGACAAGTCGCGCGATGATCGCTGGCACCACATGCTCGACGCTTTATTTCGCAGGCGAAGTGGATCATACTTGGCACATCTCAATATCAATGCGATCGGGGTGACGACTGCCAAGAACACAATTAACAATAGCACGTGCCCCATAAGCCAGGCAAACGGAAAGGTGAATGTCTGCCAGACGCGAATCCAGGTCGTTTGCCAGCTCCTGGTCAGATAGTAAGCGACCGCCAGGGTACAAGCAACGCCCAAACCGACCGGCAGTACCCAGCCATTGCTATTCCTGAAAATCGCGCTTATCACGGCGATGACTGCCCCCAAAGACAGCCCAAACCAACGTCGCATACTAGGTGAGATTTCGCCCTGCCATTCAACTAAAGCCATTAGTCGGACTCCAGTTCTAGCAGATATCGGCGACTTGTCTCGCGCAAGTCTTCTGGTTGTTCACGGTTGATCATCAAGAAGTCGTCTATGACGAGCGCGTCCATATCCGTCGCCAAGAAACAGCGATACGCTTGCTCGGCTGTACACACAATTGGCTCGCCACGCACGTTAAAGCTGGTGTTAATCAGCACAGGACAACCCGTCAGTTCATCAAAAGCCCGAATCAGGTCGTGGAATCGACTCGCAAGTATAGGGCAAACGGTCTGCACGCGCGAGGAATGATCCACGTGAGTTACGGCTGGCAAGTCGTCGGTGAGGCAACGCGCAGTAAATAACATATAAGGGCTCGACCGTCGTCGCTCTAATTCGAAATAATCGCCAGCTCGTATCTCAAGCACGGCTGGCGCAAATGGCCTGAACGACTCTCGATTCTTAATCTTCAAATTCAGCAAGCGCTGCATATCGGCTCTGCGCGGATCGGCGAGGATACTTCGATTGCCTAAAGCCCTTGGCCCGAACTCTTGTCGCCCCTGAACCCATCCCACGACAGCCCCTTCTGCGAGCAAGGTCGCGACGTATTGATTAAGTTCATCGGGGTCTTGCATGCGCCGCGCAACGGCCCCGCGTTCGAGCAACTGAGGCATTTCGCTGGCGGCGTCCACGGCTGGTCCCAGCAGTGCCTGTTGCATCGCATCCGTACCCTTGGGCACCCGAGGCATGCCCAGCAATTGATGCCAGATGAACATGGCAACTCCCAGGCTCCCGCCGGCGTCGCCCGCCGCAGGCTGCACCCATATCGCATCAACCGGCGCGTCGCGCAGCAGCCGACTATTAGCGGCACAATTCAAGGCCACACCTCCAGCCATGACCAGATTTCGCAATCCACATGCGGATTGGACATACGTGACCATTCTTAGCAAGATTTCTTCTGCCAAACGTTGTACGCTGGCAGCTAAATCTCGATCGCAGTCCCGCAACGGTTCATCTGGTCGGCGCGGGGCGAATCCCAGCAGCTCCACCATGCGTGGCGTTGTCATCCGCAGCGTCTGACAGTATCCAAAGTACTGCATGTTGAGTTGAAAACTGCCGTCGTCCCGCAGCCTCAGCAGCTCTCGACACAGTAGATCGTAGAAAACAGGTTTGCCGTATGGTGCCAAGCCCATCAGCTTGTACTCGCCAGAATTAACGCGAAAGCCGCAGTAGCTGGTAAACGCCGAGTAGAGCAAACCGAGCGAATGCGGAAAACGCTGTTCGCCGCGTAATTCAATCTTGTTTTCTCGGCCAATTCCCCAAGCCGTTGAGGCCCACTCACCGACGCCATCGACCGTTAAGATGGCTGCCTCGCGATATGGGCTTGGGAAAAATGCGCTGGCGGCATGCGATTCGTGATGTTCGCAGAAGATAATACGTTTATCGTAGCCTGGTAGGTGCTTGCGAATCTCCCGTTTGATATGCAACTTGGTCCGCAGCCAACTTGGCAAGGCGGCTGCGTAGGAACGGTAACCGGCGGGAGCAAACGTCAGGTAAGTCTCCAGTAGGCGTTCGAACTTAAGCAATGGCTTTTCGTAGAAACCGACGTAGCTTAGGTCAGCGGCGGTGATACCAGCGAAGTCGAAGGCTGCAGCCAGGGCCTGTTTGGGAAAACCTGCGTCATGTTTGCGGCGCGAGAATATCTCTTCGCTGGCCGCAAACAAGATTTCACCGTCACGCAAGAGTGTTACCGATGCGTCATGATAGAAGGCCGAGATGCCAAGTATCCAACTCAGACGATTTTCCATTCCTTGAGCGACTTCATTTCTTTTTCGACGTCGCTTCCGTCTGGTGTTTCATCTGAGTCACGATCGAACCAGCTTTCACTGAATTTCACAAACCCAGCTTCACCCTTGGCTTGCTTATTCATCGCCACGTTCGTTGTTAACGCAATCACCGCGTCAGCCATCGCAACTTCCGGGTAGCATCTGGGCTTATTCTCTGGGGCTGGATTGCGGATACACCATGCCCAGTGCTCAATTTCTTCGGTGTAGCCGCGGCTCACATCGGCACCCGCAGCAGCCTTGGCAGTACTCGCTGCGGCGTAGTTGCCGCTGGCCTGCGTGTCCAACGAATACGAACCCTTGTCGCCTTTGACACTGACTTTGGCAGATGTATTCGAGTCTTTGTAAACCATGATTTCCTTTTCACGATCCAGGACCATTGTCCCCTTGGTACCCATGACTGTTTCACCATAGCCACCAAATCCGTTGCCATTAATCGTAGAATAGGAAACCACGATTTTCTTGTTCGGGTCTTCATCGTAGGCGGGGATACCTGATTTCTTCGGCGGATAGTCCTCGGCCTTGTTGTAATAACCGACATCAAAACTTGGATCGTAGTCGGGGCCGGGAAACTCGAACATGCAGTAGACGTGGTCTTCGACCTGTCGATCGAGTGGGAAAATATGACGCCCGCCGACCGCATGTACAGTCAGAGGATGGGCTTTCTTACCGTCTTGACGCAACGCGGAACAGAAGATGGTGGCCGCATCCAATTGGTGACTCCCCAACTCGGCCATTAATCCACCACCCGTTCGCTCCCAAAGACGCCAGCGGCACAGCTCTTCCATGGCGCTCCGCTCGCGGCCATTGGCGAGCGTGGTATCCTCGTAGCCATGTTTGGCAGCTTCAATTTCCTTGTCTGCATCCCAGGCTGTCCACTGGGCGACTTGGTTGCCAATCTTAAGGATATCCAGCGGATCCGATGCCTTGTCGAGCGCCGCCTGCAGGCTCTTGAGTTTGTCCCTGATTGGGTCAGTTCCTCCGCTCCCACCCGGCAATGGCATCTGCCAACTATCGTTGCCTGGCAAATTACCACGATGCCACTGAGCGCGAATATGGTGCAATTGCCCCAGCAAACCGAAGCGGAGCAAGTGAACGGCATTATCGTAAAGAACACTGTAATGTCGCTGATGTCCCGTTGCCAAGTGTAGGTCATGTCCGTCGGTTGACTTCAGTTCTAGGGCCGCGCGAGCCATGGCCTTGCACTGCGCCACGTTATGCGCCATCAGCTTTTCGGTCAGGACGTGCTTGCCGCGCAACATTGCTTGAATGGCAATGGGCGCGTGCAAAAACAATGGCAGTGCAATGATGACGGCTTCGATGCTTTCGTCATCCAAAAGCGCTTCCATGCCTCCATTGGTTTGATCGTAGACTTTGATGTTCTTTCGCGCTTCCTCATACCCGCTGTACCCGTACTGCTTGATCAAGCCGGGACGCGCATCCAGTGCGGCTTCGCTAGCCCAGTCTCCGTGGAAGGCGCGATGGATACTGCTCGGTCGAATATCGGCAATGGCTGTGACTTGAACGTATTCCGGGGTACAGCCACCGAGCAGCACATTGCCCTCGTCGCCGACTCCAATAACTCCCACACGCACCGGGTCAGACACCTTGCCGTATCCAAAATACATGGCACCCAGACCAGCTCCGGAAACAACACCAGCGGCAGCGACGCCTTTGATAAAGTCGCGGCGTGTGACGCCCACCGACTCGTAGTAATTGTCCTGTCCGATTTGCTTCTCTTCAGCGGTCAGTGCCAACATGCGAATCCCCGATATATCTAACTATTGGTGTTTGTTTGAGTTTGGTGAGTGTCTTGCAGTCGTTGCGTGTTGAGGTAATGATCCCCACCACGCTTTGCTCTTTTATTCTACGTGGCCAAAGCCGCCTTGGCCTTTTTCTTTTCTGCCACCACGCCCATGGGATAAAGTCCAGTCCCGCGTAGCGTCCAGCATCCGTGGTAGCCAATACGATGAGGGCCAGCGCTCGACAGCTTGGAAGTACGTCGGCTGGGTTCCAGGATAACCAGGCATTTGCGAAAGGACGACACTGATGAGAAATAGAGCCGCAGCCCAGGCCGCCAAGGGCGTCAGCAGACCAAGCATCAGTAAAATGCCGACGGACATGTCAAAAATTGGAATAATCTGATCGACGACTCGAGTAGTCATCAGGCCTTCGCCTGGACGCTTGAAGTAAAAATACCTGCTGCTCTGTCGCTGCTCGGTCGTTGCGATAAAGTTGTTTACGCGGCCTTCAAACTGCCGCCATATAGCGTCGACGGCGCTTATCGTCGGCTGCACAGCCGCCATGCGTTCCTTTTCGATGGACTCGCGTTGACCACGCAGACTGGCAACTTTGTTCCACATCGGCGAATCCTTCATCGCTTTC
Organism: Pirellulaceae bacterium; assembly: GCA_041398985.1. Classification (GTDB taxonomy): domain Bacteria; phylum Planctomycetota; class Planctomycetia; order Pirellulales; family Pirellulaceae; genus Aureliella. Next base: position 161,444 of record JAWKTR010000008.1, on the reverse strand, counting down.
AGCCGATCGACGCTCTGCGAATACTTGAAGATCGCTTCATCCGCTTCTCCGTAGACATCGCTAAGCTTAGTGCGGTAGAGCTTGGTAAGGCGTGCCAAGTTCTTCTCTTGTTCGGCGGTTAGTGCAAAATGGGACGCCGCACGATCTGAGTAGTCTTGAAAAAGTCCCTCGATACGCTTCTGGTCCAAACGTAGGGTCCCGTCCTTGTCCCAGATGAGATTTTGGTATTGGTCGGCCAATGGACCGCGAGCTGCCGTCAAGAAACCCTCGGACGTGAAATCGTTTCCGCGAACTTTGGCGACACCTTCCATGTAGAAATGCCAGCCAATGCCCACACGGAGTAAGACCAGTGCCAGAATGCCAAAAATGCCAATGCGTGCGTAGTTCTGCATAGAATTCGATCGAAAATGGCTGCCTGAAAACCCGCCAAGTCTTTGGGGTCCGGCTGCTTCGGGAAGGTGGGTTAATAATGGCTGCTGAAAGATCGAAGCCAATGATACTTAGATTATTGCCAGAAAGCCGCCATTAGCCAATACGTAACCGATTTCTTCTGACCGTTTTGCCGGGCCAAGTTTCCACCAAGCGAATATTCTTATACCTATACGGTCAGATTCGCAGGATCCCTCGGGAAATGGCTATTCTTGAAAACTCAATCCGACCGACCAGGCCAATTGCTCCACCAAGTTCGGAAGAGCTGCCAGTGGTGTTCGAGAAATGCAAGTTGGCTGTTGGATAATCGATCACTGGCATTGAAATGGTGCTGATATTCGTGGTTTCCCTCGAGCACCATTAACCGCTTGTAATACAACACCAAGTCCGGGCCGTCATCGAACTTTGAAAGCACGGCGAGCCGCTGCATCGAGCTCTTGGGCCGTCGCCGCGCTTGAACATCCCCCGCAGCAGCTCGCTGACACAGCTCAACCAGCCGCAGAATTTCTGCGTGGCAGAGCGTTGCCTACGCCCGTGATCGCGCCACCCGCGCCACAGCGTACGAATCCATGAAAGACTTGAGTATCGACACCAACCATCAATGTTAGACTGTCATCACCGCTGGTGATATGCTCAGCGGCGTAGCTCAGCGATTCCGCACCACCGAATTCTTTGAAGCCGACCAAATTCTTGTGATCACGACGCAAATCAAAAAACAAATCGGCCTTCGTTTCAAATCCGTAGTATGGGCTGTTGTAAATTACCGCCGGCAGGTTGCCGCCAGCTTGCAAGATTTGTGCAAAGTGGTCGCGCTGGGCCGCAGGGGAAGTGCCGCGCGAAAGTACGCGGGGAATAACCATTAATCCAGCAGCACCGATCGCCTGGGCATGAGCTGCATGCGCAGCGGCAAACTTGGTATTTTGCGCCCCGGTTCCAACCACGACCGGCACGCCCGCCGCTGTCAATTCAGCAACACCTTGTTGTCGCTGTGATTCGCTGAGCAATGGCCAATCCCCCATCGATCCACAATAGACGACGGCCCGCATCCCCAGCTCGATCAACTCTTGGCCTTTACGGACCAATGCGCCAAAATCTGGTTTACCATCCGCCGAACAGGGCGTCATCAAAGCAGGAATACAACCGCTAAAAACGTTTTCGTTACTCATGGTTGGTCGGGGAGTCTACGTGTTGATTAAGCCGGTGGCATGGCGACGAGTAACGCGCCATGAATTTCCCCGCCGAGCCTACCATATTGCGCCGATTTGAAAAGCCATTTAGTAGACAGCGGTTGTTCCAGAGGCTATGTTGTCGGCTCCCCCCAAAAATCCACCAAGTAATTTCTTGCCAGGTGCTTGATCCATGAAATGGACTCCCGGAGTGATCGAACGCAAAATTGTGTGGGACGAAGGCTTGTTTACTTTGGTCATCCGAGCGCCGGGCGTGATGCCCTTCGAACCAGGACAGTTTCTGCAACTTGGAATGGAACTCGACGATGGTCACCTGCACCGACCCTACAGTGTTGCGTCGCCACACGGTGAACTACTCGACTTCTTTATTGTTCTGGTGGAAGACGGCAAACTCACTCCGCGCCTGTGGCAGCTTGAGCCCGGCCAACCAATTGATGTCAGCCAAAAGGCGGCAGGCAGCTTTACCCTCAGCCATTGTCCTGCCGCAAAAACGCTGTGGCTGATGGCGACCGGAACCGGTCTGGCACCTTACATTGCGATGCTGCGTACCGAAGAACCCTGGCAGAAATATGAACGCATCGTCGTTGTACACGGCTCACGTTACGGTCGCGACCTGGCGTACCAACCAGAATTTAATCAGCTACAGAGTGAACATTGCCAAGCGTTCCATTACATTCCTGTCGTTTCGCGCGAGGAGATATCCGGCGCGCTGTCAGGCCGCATAACTACCTGTATCCAAAACGGAAGCCTGGAAGAAGCTGCGAATACGCCATTTAGCGAAGATTCCTGCGTGATGCTGTGCGGGAACCCCGATATGCTTGACGAGACCGAATCGTTGCTGGGCGAAAGGGGCTTGAAACGCCACAAATCCAAAAGTCCTGGACAAATCGTCGTCGAACGCTATTGGTAGCAAACTAACTTGATCAGATTCGCGAGAGCTGAATGCAAAAAACGCACTCTTGAGAGCAAGAGTGCGTTGAACAATCTTCTAACAGCGAGCGGCAGGCGACTAGGGTCTACTACTCACTACTACCGTTGGTCAGACATTTCTTATCTGCCTAACCTTGATGATGCTGTTCAGCAGTTGTCGGCAGTTGGACATGGCCACTATGTTCGGCCTTTTCAATATTCTCGTCTTGGACTTGCTGGCCGTGTGGGAAGAACTTCTCTTGGACCACGAACACACCAGCTCCGCCTAGGTAACCGATCAGCGCCCATAGTGAAACCCGTTTGATATACCATAGGAAGTCAATCTTCTCGAGTCCCATAGCAGCGACGCCTGCTGCCGATCCAATGATCAAACAGCTTCCGCCTGTTCCCGCGCAATAGGCCAAGAACAACCAAAAAGTATCATCTTTCGGATAGTCGTACATACCAATGCCAGCGGCCACCAACGGCACGTTGTCGACTACCGCTGACAGCAAGCCGATCACTAATGCGACAACCTGCATGTTGCCAACGTTGGTTTGCAACCAATCCGCAACCACGATCAGAACACCGGACGATTGAAGCGTACCAACAGCTAACAGGATGCCCAAGAAGAACAGGATGCTGGCGGTATCGATCTTCTTCAACACACCGACAACATTTGTACTGGAACGAGTCGCTTCGTCCAAATCGTGTTTGACGAACTCGGAAATAATCCAAATCACACTGAGACTGAACATCATGCCCATGAATGGAGGCAAGTGTGTTACCGACTTGAAGATCGGTACAAAGATCAGTCCAGCAAAGCCTAAGGCCAAGAACAAGTTCGAGTGCCAGGGCTTCAAAGACTTGTCATGCGTATCTGCTGCAACTGCCGGACGCTCGACATCGCCTTTGAGCAACAGCGAGGCAACAATCAGTGGTATGAGGACGCATGCCAAGCTCGGCAGAATCAGCGCCTTCATGACTTCGACCGTCGAAATCTTGTCGCCAATCCATAACATGGTGGTCGTGACGTCACCGATGACCGTCCAAGCTCCACCCGCATTTGCAGAGACAACGATCATTCCACAGAAGAATAGTCGCGTTTCCCGATCGTTGATCAACTTCTTCATCAACGAGACCATGACAATCGTGGTCGTCAAGTTATCAAGCACTGCAGATAGGAAGAATGTCAATAGAGCAACGGTCCATAGTAGTTTCACTTTGTTGAGCGTCTTGATGCGGTCCGTGATCAGCGAAAAACCTTCGTAGGCATCCACCAATTCAACGATCGTCATGGCTCCCATCAAGAAGAACAGGATATAGGCAATTTCCCCGATCAAAGGCAGGAACTGATGTTCAATGGCATAATGCAAGGCCAGCTCATGCCCGTGCAAATGTCCCGACTCGGCAGCCACAAATTCCGGGTTCAATTCCATGACGCGTTCGACCGGAAGCAACACGTCCAGGCCAAGGACATACAACGCCCAACAGGCTGCCCCGATGAATAGGGCCGTCGCCGCCTTGTCGATATGCAAGGGGTGTTCCAAGGCAATTACGATGTAGCCCACCACAAAAAGCAAGATTATGCTAGCTAGTAACATAGCGAAATAAACTCCGAGATTCGACCGTGACCGTTTGCAGCATAGGTGGGGCTAACCTGTGAGCTGGTGGGCACTCGAGTCCAACATGAACTCTACTCAACGGCGCGCCCCCAATCAGTAGGGTGTCACACAATCAGCCTTAGTGCCGCTAAGAGATACCACACGCTCGCCTTTTAGTAAAATCCTGTTGAGCTTTCTACTTGGACAATTTGCAGAAAAGGCTCAGCCTAGGCACCTTTTTCCACAATTCGCACCTGTGCCGACTCTACAGGTTGTTCAGCCCCCAAGAAAGGGTCTGCGAAAAAAGTGGACGAGATCGCGAGTCATGCGATTTCTAGGAGCAATTATCCGGCGGTGACTCAGGTGACTCGGCACCCCTCCAAGAACTAGCCTTCGAAGTCCAAGACTTGGACGGGCAGCGGTTCAAGGTCATTGTTTGGACGACCAGAGGCGGAACTCTGGGTGAAATGGGCAATTTAAGTTCCGGAACCGACGTTGACCGCGGGTCGACGATTTTCCTACTCTCTGCAGCATTCACCCGCTCGTCTCAACCTAATTCGGTCCCTTCGCTGCTTTTTGTCAATGCTCAACGCTGTACCAAGCCTGCCTCGAAAGGATGCGCCACCGCCGCTGGCGGGGGGAATGCGCTTAAAGCCAATTGCGCTGGTTTGTATCGCGTTGCTGCTGGCGAGCGGTTGCTCGTCGCAGCGTTATTTAGTTCGACGAGATACGCCAGCCAATCCGTTGGCCATGCAATTGAATCTCACGTCCCGCAGCGGACCCGATGTTGGCCCGCGGACCGATTCTGTCCTGCGGCGGTATGCATTATCCGATCTATTCGCAACCAATCCCCATGACTGCCTGGAAGCCCTGCAGACGCTGGTCGATCACGAGATGGACGGAGAGTTGGTGTACAGCATTTCCGAGGTGGCCTACATTTTGGGCAAGCGCGCAGAAAAAGAACGCGATGTCGCTCTTGCCTTGGACATGTACGGCGTGTCGGTCAGCAACGCTTACATGTATTTATTCTCGACCGAGTTCGACGCAGTTCGCAATCCGTACGATCCACAGTTTCGCGGGGCTTGTGACCTATACAACGAATCCCTTGAATCGACGCTGCGTTTGGTCAATGCCAAAGGTCAACTGAAGCCTGGAAAGAGCTACGAAGTTACAACGGGACGGCAGACTTACGAAGTCAACACGCTGCTTCGCGGCAATTGGTCGCCGGATGACTTTGAACGCTTTGAATTTGTCAGCGACTTTGAACTGGACGGCCTACCGGCGTCAGGTCTGACCTACGGTTTGGGAGTGCCGCTGATCGCAGTACGTCGCAAGGGGGATCCGCAAGATCCACGCGAAGCCTACTATCCTGACGGCTTGAGCTTTCCAGTCACGGCCCTACTGCGTGTGGTCCGACCAGGCAGTATGCCTGGGAAGAGCGCGGAACACCGCCATCAATGTGTATTAGAAATCCACGACCCATTGGCGTCATCGGACCTGAACATGGCCGGGCGTCTGGTGCCGCTGCAATCAGACCTAAGTACCTCTCTAGCCTACTTCCTGGATAGCCCTCAATTCCGTGAAACCGATCAGGCCACACTCGGGCTGATCAATCCCAACAAGTCCCAGGAACATCGTGGCTTGTTCATGCTCGAGCCTTTTGATCCGCACCGTATCCCGGTCGTCATGGTCCACGGATTATGGTCGAGCCCCGTAACGTGGATGCCCATGTTCAACGACTTGCGCAGTTTTCAACAGCTTCGCAAAAACTACCAATTCTGGTTCTACCAATACCCAACTGGCCAGCCGTTCTGGATGAGTGCGACGCAGATGCGCGAAGACATCAATACGCTGCGCAATAAGCTGGACCCCGATCGACAGTATGACTCGCTCAATCAGACGGTGCTGGTTGGACACAGTATGGGAGGATTAGTCTGCCGCATGCAGACGATCGAAAGCCAAGATCAGTTCTGGAGTCTACTCAGCGATGAACCATTTGAGAACATTCAAGGCGATCCGGAAGATATTGCCAAGCTGCGCCAAGCGGCCTACTTCAACGCCAACCAAGACATTCGTCGAGTGATTACCATCGGCACCCCACATCGCGGCAGTGACTACGCTAACGACACGACACGTTGGATTGGACGCAAGTTGATCAAACTGCCGACCATGATGGTCGCCACCGGGCAAAAACTGATCATGCAGAACCCAGGTGCCTTCAGCGACACCGAACTGCTAACGACCAGCACCAGCATCGATTCATTGAGTCCAGATTCACCCGTTTTTCAAGTGATGTTGCGGGCTCCGCGGGCACCCTGGACAACGTATCACAATATCATTGGAATGACGCCCACGAAGAATTGGTACGGCAAGGAGAAACTGACAGGCGATGGCGTCGTCGATTACACCAGTTCTCACATGGATGATGTAGTCAGCGAAGTGACCGTTGATTCGGAACACCAGTTGATTCACCGACATCCCAAAGCCATCTTAGAGGTACGCCGCATTCTGCTCGAACACTTGGAAGCAGTGCAGTCCGAGTACCGTGTCGCGCAGCGTCTTGCAGCACTTGAGCGACAGCGCCAGGCGGCGACTCCCACTACAACAGAGGCGCAAGCTGCCGTTTGGCAACAGGCACCTGTTCCCTACGCTCCCAGCGGTACGGTACAAGTTCTCCGATGATCGAGTCCTATGATCGCCACAAATTCAGTTGTTGCTCGCACACTCATACCGCCAAACACTTCCGCCGATATACTCCGATTCAACGTAGTAGGAATGGGAGATCGATCTCGTACTGGGTTAGTTTGTTAACTCCTCGCTGTGTGGCCGTGGCCGCAACTGTGTTTGGCGCAATTTCTAATACTTGCATACGCCACGTAAGGGCATCGGTCCAACTGTTGGTCGAACATGTTCCGTCGTCGTCCACATGCAACTGCAATGCCGCGTCGATGTGCCGTGGCATAAAACGCTGTGAAGACGTGATCGGCAGGGGAAAGCTAACTTGTTTCAGGCCTTCGGCGATTCCCAGGCCCATGGCTTTCAGCAGAGCCTCTTTGCAAACCCAAAGCCGCATCAATTGTTCATCCCGTTCAGACGCTTTGAGAACTTGCCAACTCGCTTCTTCGATTGGCGACACCACCTGCGAAGCAATTGCTCGAAAATTGATCGGCGCGCGAGCGTCCAGCACTTCCAGGTCTACACCAACTGGGGATGTGGCCACCGCGATCAGTGCGGTGTCCGCCGAATGACTAACGTTAAAATGCAATGCGACCTGCTCAACTGGAACACGCGGAGGCTGCGCCGCCGATGCCAATTGCGGTTTTCCCCACTGTTCATAGCGAAAACGGATTTTGCCCGCCTGGGAGTCCGTCATCCCAGCTAAGATCTCGCGCAATACGCCGCGGCAAACCACAAACCGTCGGCGAACATCTTCAATTAGAAATCGATCTGCACGATGCGTCTCGTCCGTCGACAGTGAATTCCTCAGTCGCAAATAATCACTCGCATCGACGCGCAAGTCGACGATGTACAAGCGAACCTCATCGTACTGGGGAAAACTCAAGTTCATACCTAAAACGCCTGGTGTTTGAGCTGCGGTAAGAGCGTTAGTCTAACATCCCCGTCATTCATAGAGCTTGTGGGGAGATCTGAGCTGGCAGTTTGTTGCAATAGCAAGTCAAAAGCGTTATCCTCGACCATCCCGCCATACCCCGCCGGTTTCATTTAGGAGTCTTTGATGCCATCCACCCGCTCATTCGCTCAATGGTCGCGTCGCCAATTCGTCACTGCAACCGCAGCTGTGACGGTAGCCAGTACTTGCGCAAGACCCATTCATGCGAGCGCACATAGCAAACTGAAACTCGCATTCATCGGTGTCGGTGGTCGTGGAGGAGGAAATCTAAATACGATCGCTCAAGATCCAGATGTCGAGGTCGTCGCGTTGTGCGATGTCAACGCACGAAGTTTGGAGGCAGCCAACAAGCAGTTCCCTGATGCGCGAATTTTCGCAGATTTTCGCAAACTGTATGAACAGGCTGACGACATTGACGGTGTCGTGGTTAGCACCGCCGAACACACGCACGCCTATGCGACAATGCCGGCTCTGAAAATGGGCAAACATGTCTATTGCGAAAAACCGCTGACCTACAACATTGGCGAAGCGCGGGCCATTACGCAAGCGGCCGCCGAAGCCAAAGTAGCCACGCAGATGGGAACTCAGATTCACGCTGGCAACAATTATCATCGGGTCGTGGAATTGATTCAATCGGGCGCGATTGGCAAGGTCTCCGAGGCACACGTATGGGTCGGTCGTGCTTGGGGATTGCAAAGCCAAGCGGAAGCGGAAGCGAACAAGGACATCGTGTATGTGACCGAGCGGCCAGCGGAAGCGATGGAACCGCCCGAATATATTGACTGGGACCTGTGGATTGGCCCCGCGCCCTATCGACCTTACCACGAAGTCTACCTGCCTGGCCCCAAGTGGTATCGCTGGTGGGATTTCGGAAATGGAACCATGAGTGATTTGGGCAGCCACTGGAACGACTTGCCGTACTGGGCACTGGAGCTGACTGCGCCGACGAGCATCGAAGCATCAGGTCCGCCACCACATCTCGAAATAGCGCCGGCATCGATGACAGCTGTTTATGACTACCCAGCGCGTGGCGACAAACCCGCTTGTCAATTGACTTGGTATCAAGGTACGCATAAACCTAGACTATGGACCGATGGCGCGATACCACAGTGGGGCAGTGGTGTGTTGTTTGTCGGCGAGACTGGGATGCTGATTTCCGACTATGGCAAATACGAATTGTTGCCGCTCGATCCGGCGGATACCGAGCGATTTAAGGACTTTACACCGCCCGAACCGTTTGTGCCTGATTCACCGGGACAACACCAAGAGTGGTTGGCCGCTTGTCGCACTGGTTCGCCTACCGCCAGTCCATTTAGTTACGCAGGTCCGTTGACCGAAGCGAATCACTTGGGCAACGTCGCCTATCGCGCGGGCCGACGAATCGCTTGGCACGCCGCCGATATGCAAACCGACTATCCGGACGCGGAAAAGTTGATATCGCGCAAGCCACGAGACGGATGGACTCTGGAATAAATCGCATGCGCCTTAATTGACTAATTGGTGCTAGATTACTTCCAGTGCGTCAGCGATGTAGTCTTTGGGGAAGAGACAGAAGCTGAATTCTCGCGACTCCAGAATCTTCTGTTGTCGCTGCAGTTGATTCAGCTTGTCGATCGTTTGCCGCGAATCGCCTATGTAAGACGTTGACAACTCGCGTAGCCGCCCGTTAATGGCGGTAATCTCATTATGCCATTCCCATTTATTGCCTCGCTCGGGAATATTGGCAAGTAACTGTGCTTTGCGTTCGGTTAGTTGTGTAACCTCGTTGTCCAACCGCTCGTCAACCACGTCGGAAAACTTGTCGGCGTTAAACTTCAATTGCCAAATCTGTTGCCTTTCGGTGCGTATCCGATCAGCCGTGTCGGCGGCGGAAGCGGTTTTCCAATCATTGGCAATGTCAGTCGACAACGGTAAGCGGAGTGTCGCTGTGGCCACCGCCATCGGCGGCGGTGTGATCGCAAAGAACTCACGCATGATGGCGTTGGTGAGCTGGTCGTATTTTCCGCCTCCGATGCCGTGGATAAACAAATCACTGACCATGATCCGCAGATACATCGTCGTTAGCAGTGCTCGAGGCCGAATACAAATGCCATCGGACAGCAGTTCCAGCCATTGCGTCGCGGCATTGTCGCAGTCCAAACGTCCTTCGATTACGGCTTGCCATCCCGCGCGATCGCTCAATATCAATTGATCATTGAGCAAGCGCACCCACATCTTCTTGCGCTGGGGTGCCGATGCACGATAGATCCACCAGGGTGCTTCCAACCAGCCTGCGTCTTGATCCAAGGCTGGTACGGGATGAGCATGATTGCGTATATGATGGGCTTCGCGATAACGCTGCAACTGCAAATTATAGACGTCTTGGAATCTGGGTAGTTCGCTTAACAATTGAATGCTAAATCGAGCGAAGGCGCGTGTGCCGACCAGGTCACTCAAGGGGACTTCGAGCGTATTCAGACCAAGACGCGCTTCCAATTTATGGCGTGCTTCGGCAATCGCCAAACCGAGCCGATTGGTGCGCTGCAAGGACTCGGTCGCATCCGGCCACAATTCGTCGACCAGTGGTTCCCAATCGCCAGGAATCAGGGCGGCCTTAACTGCCTCAGGAAACGCATGCCAGGTCTCCCACGAGTTTAGTCGTCGTTGCTCCCATGGAACGCCCTCGCGCTGCGAATCAAAGGCAACTGTTTGTGTAACGATCGAATTGTTGGCTGCCAAGCTTGGTACGCGAATAGCGGTCTTCCGACAGACGTCATTGTCAACCAAGAAATTAATAGCAATGGCGCCGGTACGCTGTGACAAATGGCTGAGTAAGAAATTCTTGTACCAAACGCCTGGATGAAACAATTCCGGCTGATGCCCAGACATTACGATCGGAGCGAATGGGTCGCCGGTGCCGTTGATGTTACGATATTTTGCGGTGAAACTGCGAGCTAACTCGATAACTTCATCGCGAGCGTGCTGGCGAGCCTCGTTGAGTGCTTTGCCGCAAAACTCGAGCGCTTGCATGCCGGCGAAATCGAATGGCGTTTGCAACTGATCAATTAGGATGTCCACCGCTGGATCGATGAGCGCAGAACGGTCCTCACGCGGCACTTTGTACTGCTGAAATTCTTCCGGTAGCGTGCCGCGCTCGTGGGAATTTGGGTCTGCGCCCGTAGCGGTTGGTGCGGACTTCATTCAGGAGACTTTCGCGGAGGCAGGTGGTTGCGTCGGCAGCTCAAAGCCACGGTCTTTCATAGCGTGGACACTCTTGTCGATGCAATCGTTGTAGTATTGTAGTCGTCGCTCGGCTTCATCCAACGAGCCACCGAACGAACGACTCAGGTCCAAGTAAATCAAAGGTACTGGAACTTCGACGATTCGCAAGCCTTGCATGGCTGCTTGTACCCACAATTCTAGCGGCATGGCATAGCCTTCGTCTTCGATATCGAGCAACTTTAGCGCGTCGACACGATAGGCTTTGAAGCCGCAGAAGGCGTCGGTCAAATTCAGGCACAGCAGATCATTCAACTGCTCGGTGATCTGGCGGTTGATGTGCATCCGCTGCGACGGCGGCTCGCTATCCCCGGCGTATTTCTTCAGATAGCGGCTCCCCGAAACGATATCGGCTCGTTGGCACGCGTCCACAAACTCAGGAATGCGTTTGGGCTGATGTTGCCCGTCGCAATCGAGTGTCACAAGGCAATCGAAACCATGATCGATCGCATATCGAAACGCACTCTTCAACGCCGCTCCGTAACCAAGGTTGGTCGAGTGGCTAACAACCCGCACCTTCGGCCAGTCCATGAGCCTCGCACCGGTAGCATCGCTCGAGCCATCGTTAATTACCAAGATGTTTTCTGCATACTTGGACACTTCCGCCAGTACGCCATCGACATACTGCTCTTCGTTATATACCGGCAGCGCAGCAATCCATTTCATAGTAGACTTTCCAGCACTAGACTTACTTCGGGGCACTTCAGAACTTGTTCCTGATTATCGCAACAAGGCAATTCTAGAAGCGAGGATCGTAGCGTCAATGAAGAATAACAATTGGGTCCTTTTCGAGGCGACTGGCCCAGGTTTGCACGTCCACGTGTGCCTCAGCCAAGATTTTAGCCAAATGATCCATGGAAAATCGCTCGCTGGCAAAGTGTCCAATCAGTAACAACGATAGCCCCAGTGCTTGAGCTTCCAGGCAACTGTGGAAGGTCGATTCCCCAGTCAGGAACAGATCGCAGCCCGCTCGTGCGCCAGCCGATAGCAAACTGCCGCCACTGCCGCAGGCGATCGCGACGCGGCAAATCTCTTCGCCTCCGCCCTCCACGCCTCGTGGTCGACAGTCCGGAATCAGCTCGCACAGCCGACGGGATAATTCGCTCATCGAACATGGTTCTGGCAAGTTCCCGACCCGTCCCGCCCCGAGATTTTTCCGATAAACTCTGGCACTTCACACGGTACAAGCGGCTGCACGTTCTGGAGCTGCAGATAATTCGCCAGCAGCGCGTTGATGCCTTCGTCTGCGGAGTCCCAGGCGGTATGTGGCGAGTAAACAGCGATGCCGGCTGAAGCTAGCTTCCACAATAGCTTGCCTGCCAGTGAGTCCGTCGTGATGCGGCTGAGCGGTTTGAACGGCAGGGGATGATGAGCGATAACCAGGCTCGCTTGCTCCGCTACCGCTTCGGAAACACTCTCCGGTGTCAGCGTCAAACAAGTCATCAACTTGGTGACCACCTGAGCCGGATCACCCAAGAGCAATCCGGTGTTGTCCCACGATTCGCTTAATGCTAACGGTGCGATGTTGTTCATCCATCTCGAAATATCGCCAACCGTCGTCATTGAATCCTCATTGATAAACGCCCTCAGCTTCTCGCTGATCGCCAGCTTCGTTCACAGTTCGCTCCCACGCGGCAGTTTGCGTGGATATGGCAGGTCTTCGGGATCCGGCAGCGGTCCGTCGTTAGATTCCAACCATTGCAGGCGATCGCTTTCGGTGGCGTAATATTTCAGCCAGGTTTCGGTATCCGCTTCGTCTACGCAACGCCAGCATAGGTAGTTGCCAGGCAAGTCGACCTTTTTTTCGCAGGCGGGCAGAATGTCGCGAATAACCAGCGTATATAACTCGCGATCCGAAAGATGCTCGGTCATTTCGAGTACGACCCGGACTGAGTACAAGCGATCGATGGTATCGTGCAACAGTTCGTACAGCACGTCGGCGTCGAGCGTCGAAGGGTTTGGCAAGATGAGTTCGGGATCAAACCAACTGCTGATCGGCAACGCAGGGGCGCGTTCCCAGGCCAGCATCGATTCCAAGAATGAATTCTCCTCGGAGAGATTCATTTGCCGAAAGTGCACGAGCGACACCGATTCATCGATATAGGGCTCCAGCTCGTCGCGCAAACGTGCATTGCGTAGCAGCAATTCAACTTCGTCAGTAGCGTTTGACATGTGCTCTTCTAAGTTATGCGGACCACGGCTCTGACCACCTGTTGGTACACGCGTACCAACAGGTAAATGGCTGCAGAGGAAAAACCAATTCCGTGCTCGTGAGACCTGCCTGGGCAGGTCCCTGGTCGTCTTGGCCCAAGGACAAAGGGCTGCTGAGGCAATGAAATCCGACCCACTGCCGGGACGATCAGCCAGCGCCAACACGTTCGACTTTATCCAGAACTGGTCGTCGCTCAACAGGCAACTTCAACAAATCGCCGCGCAACGGCAAAACTTGGAGAAAAGCCGCCGTCAGAAATGGTATGACCCGTCCGTTTTCGCACAAAATGCCAGCAATGCACCAGTGGCAAAGCCAGTCAGAGCTCCCAGCACTAGCCGTGGGCTTCTTAGCGCTAGCCGTGGGCCTCTTAGTGAACCTCAGGCGCTAGCCGTGGGCTTTTTAGCACTAGCCGCGGGCCTCTTACTGAACCTCAGGCGCTAGCCGTGGGCTTTTTAGCACTAGTCGTGGCCTCTTACTGAACCTCAGGCGCTAGCCGTGGGCTTTTTAGCACTAGCCGCGGCCTCTTACTGAACCTCAGGCGCTAGCCTTGTCATTACCCACATTTATTTTGATATCAAATGCACGTCTCACCAACGTTTTCCATACTGAACCGATTTAGCTAGCATAGCCTGGCGCTGCACCTGTGCAAAAACACCGGCGGGTCTGGCTATCTCGAAATAAGGAATCCTTGGTTTTGGAATAGAATTGCTTCAAAGATGTGGGTAATGACAAGGGCGCTAGCCGTGGCTTTTTACACTAGCCGCGGGCTGCGGCGGGTCGCAATTAGGAGTCCACGTCTAGTCCGAAAACATCGAGCGCAGCGTGACGCAGTTGGCTAGCGGGTAAAGCCCATGTTGAAGCTGAAGATCTGGCGATCATCGCTGTCGGCGTGGTTGATGGGGTAAGCAAAATCAAATGCCAACGGAGCCGGGCCAAGCGCTGGCACCGTTACGCGTAGCCCCAGACCGGGCGCGACGCGAAAATCTTCGCTGTTGATTTTCAAATCTCGCTCAACGGTTCCATAGTCGACAAACGCCACGCCGCGCAGCATTTCGTCCGCGGTTAGGGGGAAAACGTACTCGAGACTGCCGAGTAACATCAATTCACCACCAACTTGGATATCACCCACCTTGGGACTGGCGCCTCGGAAGCTGAAACCACGTAGGGTGCTATAGCCCCCAGCAAAATAGTTCTCAAAAATCGGCGTCTGCGCGCCAGAAATTCCAACGCGAAACGTACTGGCTAAAATGTGCCGTCCGCCGCCGCCAGGCCGCTCACGAACTTGGAAATACCTCGAGTAGTTGACTTGTCCGCGCGGGTAGTCGTATTCACCGAATACCTGATCGTAAACTAACTCAAGCAACGAACCCTCGGTGGACATGAAAGGGCTGTCGCGTGTATCGCGAGCAACGCGGAAGCGGGCCGTATACAAATCGTTGCTACCCAAGGCATCATCCAATTCAGAAACACCACTCAGTCGCGGATCAAACAACTTGACGTCTTCCATCCGCAACTCGGTACTAATCGATAGATCCTTCGTTACTTCTCGGCCAAGTGCAACGCGGCCGCCCAAACGTTGCTCGGTCCAGTCACGGAATTGTCGTGTGTAATAAAAACCACCCACTGAAAGACTGTATGGCAAATAACCGAACAGATTGCGTGTAGACCAGTTGGCCGTGTATCGTTCAACTTGATTGCCCGGCATCAGTTCAACGCGTAAGTTCTGACCATCGCCTCGGAATGCTTCGCCGCTCCATAAGTCGTTCCAGTTGCGGGGCACGCGACGAAAGTCGAAATTGCGTTCTTCAATAACAATCTGTCCCGCCACACCTAAATCGCTATTAACTGAACCGCCCACAATGACACGTCCCGTCCGCGCCTCTTGGGCATAGACATCGAGGGGCGTTATGCGCTCGCGTGGTTGGTAGCCACCTACATCCAGCGGATCGTACCCTGGGAATACTCCAGGCGCGATCGACGAATTTCCATCCAACAGTGGACCAGCCACTCCTGGGGCAAGTGTTGATCCATAACTGTTCGGAGCTGCATAGCCGTAGCCGGGATCAGGAGTTGCGTAGGTGCCAGGCACACCGTAACCTTGTGGCGGTGGCGTGACCGTTGCGGCTGGGCGCTCCATAGCCGTATGGCTGAGCCGAAGGAATTTGCCCAACGGGTGGTTGTAACACAGTGTTGGGAGCAGCCGTACCTGGCGGCGGCGGGAGAGTGCCCGCAGTCTGCGGAAGTTGTGATGGAGTGGTAGCGACGGGATACCCGGGCTGAACATAGCGATTGGCCTCGGTGGCTACCATTGGCTGTCGGTAGGAATCACTGCCCCCCGCTGTGCCGCTATTCCAGCCGTTGTAATAATCGCCTGAACCGGATTGCCCACGGATCTGGGCGCCCGCCGATAGCACAGGCGGCCCGCTCGCTTGACTAGCTGGCGTAATCGGAGCTGCACTTGCGCTTTCGTCAGCTGGCTTGTACGTCGCGTTGCTGCCGTTCGCTCCACGACCGACCGCCCCGTCGCTCGGCGATGGCTCAGCGCTGAATCGGCTGCCAAGCTGATGATTGGCAGTCCGGGCTGGCGGTGGCGTGAGCTGACAGCCCACCATGCCAACGCACAAGAGCCACACGCTACTAATCGATAGGCAACGAGCAAAGTTGGAGGATCGTGATCGGATGGGGACGTCCTGTCTCATCGTTAGTCCTAAGAACGTGGCGTGAAAAGGGCCGGACCCAATGGTAAACAATTCAATCTCATAGTCGCTCAAATAGGGTATGGACTTTGCCGCTGTCGCTACCTGCCGTTAAGTACACGGGATGCAGGTAGCTAGTAGCTTCCTGTTTCGTCGTATTCGTCTGGGCGACGCACCTGAATACTCGGTGGTTCCCCCATACTCGGATTGGTTTCAAATAGCTGCGAGAATCTCAGCCGACGCTCGGAATTCTCTAACTCGCGCAAGTCAATATATTGCCCTTCGCGAATTCCCATCATGTTGCGGATTACGCGATGTCGCGTGTGGCTAGAATCGCCATCGATATGAATGTTGATTTCTCCAGCCCGATAACGATCTCCTTCGTTGATCTTATAAACCAGGTCCAGCATTCCAGGCTCCTCAAGGAACACTGGTTGCGGAACAATCTCGACGAATACAAAGCCTTCGCGACCATAAAAGTCGTTCCGCATGCGGCGCGTATCGCGATTCATTTTTCCCAAATTGAATGGCTCGCCAGGTTTCATCTCCATGGCCGAAAGCAGTACCTCAGTCGTGAATGGCTGATAACGATTCCCAACCACCGATACATTGCGGACAATGAACTGTTGCCCTTCGTCGATCACGTACGTGATATCCAGGAAATCGCCGCCAGGGTAATAAGACAGACGATAGTCGGCTCGGGCGTTAAAGTAGCCGAGCGAACGATAGACGGCTACCAGCGCCCGCGCATCGTCTTCGATTTTGATTTTGCTGGCAACGTTGCCTAGATAAGTGGTTAACCCGTAGCGGGCGTCACGCGACGAAATTTTTGTCTTTAGCTCTGCATCGGTAAAAAGCACGTTCCCCACGAAATTGATCGACCAAACGCGTTCTACCGGACCTTCGGATATCTCAAAGTAGACGCGCCGATCGCCGGCTGTATTGCCTTCGACTACTTCAATGGCTGCCTGGTTCATCCCCTTGTCGTGATAGAGGTCTAATAATCGCTGGCGAGCCATATCCACAGAGAAGGGATTTACGGGATCGCCCTTTGATATACCACAGTGCTTTTCCAGCATGCGGTTTTCGATGCGCGTATTGCCATGAAAAACGACATCTGTAACCGTCGGACGCTCCGTCACCTCGAGCATAAGCACGACGCCTTCGGAATATTCAACGAAGTCAGCTTTGATCAAGGAAAAGAGATCCGTACGATACAGTTCGTGGATGTCCAATTGCAGTTGTTTTTCATCGTAATAGCGATCCTTGCGCGTCTGCATGTGCGAGAGGACCTTGTGCTCGCTGACCGCCTGATTGCCTTGGATTTTGACGTCCAGAACCAATTTACCTTGGTGCAGCTCGCTCAATCGCGGACCGCCAGATTCCCACATACGATCACGGAAATTCGGATCTGAAAAAGCGGGTGCGCCAGGCTGGCCGCCTGGACCACCGGGACCTTGGGCAGCGGAGACGTGCGCGAACACTAGCATTAGACTAAAGGCGAACGCGCCACATCGCGGCCGGCATGTGCCGAGCCGTGATACCAGGTTGCTTTGCATGCGAAAAATCTCCAAGGGGCAGCGGGTCAAGTTTGTAATTACTGGAAGCCTGCACCTGGAACAAGATGGATTTGGCATGGAACGCAACACCCAACGCCAAATTCGCGCGGATTTCGAAAGATTGGCAGCAGCGTTTAACGGCAAGCCGCAAGCCGAAGGCGACTGCTTTCGTTTAACGGCAAGCCGCAGGCGACTGCTTTCGTTTAACGGCAAGCCGAAGGCGACTGCTTTCGTTTAACGACAAGCCGCAGGCGACTGCTTTCGTTTAACGACAAGCCGAAGGCGACTGCTTTCGTTTAACGACAAGCCGCAGGCGACTGCTTTCGTTTAACGACAAGCCGAAGGCGACTGCTTTCGTTTAACCGCAAGCCGCAGGCGACTGCTTTCGTTTAACCGCAAGCCGCAGGCGACTGCTTTCGTCTAACGGCAAGCCGAAGGCGACTGCTTTCGTTTAACCGCAAGCCGCAGGCGACTGCTTTCGTCTAACGACAAGCCGCAGGCGACTGCTTTCGTTTAACCGCAAGCCGAAGGCGACTGCTTTCGTTTAACGACAAGCCGCAGGCGACTGCTTTCGTTTAACGACAAGCCGAAGGCGACTGCTTTCGTTTAACGGCGTTAACGGCAAACCGAAAGACACCGTTTCCGCCAGTAACAAAAAACACACCTCGCGCCTATGCAAAAAAAAGAGGATAAGCAGCGACTTCTCGCTGAACGCCACCACGATATGGTATCTCACGCTATCGCGCAATAGATCTGACCATCAAGAGTGCACTATTCCACGGGAGATCAGCCGATAATGTCCTGGATCACGTGGCCGTGAACATCGGTTAGACGCATGTCGCGACCACTGAATCGGAACGTGCTGCGCGTGTGATCGACGCCCAGCAGATGCAGCATCGTCGCGTGCAGATCATGCATTTCGACCCGATTCTCAACCGCTTTGTACCCCCACTCATCGGTGGCACCATAAATCATGCCGGGCTTCACGCCACCACCCGCCAACCAAACCGTGAAGCCGAATTGATTGTGGTCGCGTCCGTCATTGCCCTGTGCAAAAGGAGTACGTCCGAACTCACCGGCCCAAACGACAAGCGTGTCATCCAGCAAGCCGCGCTGTCGGAGGTCTTTGAGTAAGGCGGCGATGGGTTGATCGACGGCCAGGGCATTGTTCTCATGGCCCTGCTTGAGGTTCGAGTGCTGGTCCCAGCGGTCTCCGCCAACTTTCGGGCACGTCAGCTCAATGAAGCGAACTCCTTGCTCAATCATGCGTCGCGCGATCAGACACTGGGCGGCATAAATACGCGTCGGCTCGTACTTGGAATCCATCCCGTACTGGTTCTGGAGATACTCCGGCTCATCAGACAATGACATGACTTCTGGTACCGCCATTTGCATGGTATAAGCCAGTTCGTAATTCTTGATGGCCGATTCGAGGCTGTCATGTTGTCCAAACTGCTGCGTGGCTAAACTGTCCAGTTGGTTGATCAAGTCCAGCTTTTCACGCTGCAGCTGTGGAGTCGCCTCGGTCGGAGTGATATTGGCCACGCCTGTGCCGGACGGTTTGAATACCGAACCTTGATAACTGGCGGGCAAGAATCCACTTCCGAAACAATCGAGTCCACCAGGAGGAATGAGTCCGCCGTTGAGCACTACGAACCCAGGCAAATTTTGGGACGCACTGCCCAAGCCGTAGTTTACCCACGCGCCCATGCTGGGACGCCCCTGCAAGCCGCTGCCAGTATGCAGAAAATAGTTGGCAAACGTGTGTTCGGGAAACCCGGAGGTCATGGAGCGAACCACCGCCAGTTCGTCGACACACTCGGCGACATGTGGAAACAACTCGCTGACAGGAATGCCAGACTCACCGTACTGTTTGAACTTCCACGGACTCGCCAGGACCGTTCCGTTGTTATTGAACTGCGTCGGTTCCACATCGAACAACTGGCCCGGATCCTTGCCATTGAACCTGTCGAGCATTGGCTTGGGATCGAACGTATCGACCTGCGACGGTCCGCCGTCCATGTAAAGGAAGATAACGTTCTTGGCGCGGACTGCATGATGCGGTCCATGCCCAGCCTGCACTGGATCGGCGGACTTGGTAACTACATCCGCAAACGCCAGATCTGACTGGAGCGCAGTAAACGCCAAGGCGCCAAACCCACCAGCGCATCTCATTAGCATCCCACGTCGGGTTGTCGGTTGAGACTGGATTCTACGGCAAGGATAGGGAGGCATGGTTGTTCGTTGTTCGTTGTTGGTTGTTCGTTGTTGGTTGTTGGTTGTTGGTTGTTGGTTTAACGGCAAGCCGCAGGCGACTGCTCTTCTTTATTCTTTTTATATATTGTACTGAATCTAGCGTACTGATTTGCAAATCGTACGTGAGCTTTGTCTCTCTTCATTCTTTGCGGCAGAACCGACGCCTGCGGCTTGCCGTTAAACGATTGCGGCAGAACCGACGCCTGCGGCTTGCGGCTGAACGATTTCGCATAACCGACGCCTGCGGCTTGCCGTTAAACGAATTTAGGAGCTAACGCCTGTGGCTTGCCGCTGGACGACTTGGTTAACGCAGAAAAATAAATTCCTTGGTATTTACCAGGGCGTGCGCGAAACTTGCCCACAACTTGGAATCTTCGGTTGTAACTCCTTGCTGTGCAGCCTGCGTCTCCAGGAAGGCAACGGCCACTTGGCTTTCCTGAGGAGTCGGATGTCGACCGAAGGCGGCGAGGTACATCCACTGAATCCGCTCGATGGTCGCCGAGTCACCTTCACCTGCCACGCTGTGCAACGCAAGTTCGCCCCACTCGCGCGATAGCTCAACGACTAGGGGATCATTTAAGAGGATCAGCGCTTGGGCTGGAACGTTGGACACATTGCGGCGGCCCATGGAGCTGAACGGTACCGGAGTGTCAAACGTCAACATGAACGGCGAAATAAAGTTTCGACGCACGGCGATGTAAATCGAACGCCGTCCGTCACCATCCAGCGGACCGCTGTGATCCGGTCGCCCGCGGCCATCCATAAACGGTGTCAGGTGAATTGGCACCGGCGGCCCAAATGCGGTGCGGTCGAGCCGACCTGACAACGCCAGCAGGGAATCACGAATCACCTCGCCTTCCAAACGTCGAGGCGGTTGATAATGCCAGAGCAGATTGTTCGGGTCGCTTTCAATCGCTCGGGGACTCGCATGGCTCGACATCTGATAGGTGCGCGACAGCACGATATATTTGATCATGCGTTTGATGCTGCGACCGTCTGCTACAAAGCGAGTTGCCAAGTGATCGAGCAGTTGCGGGTGCGTCGGTCGCTGACCGAGGTACCCGAAATCGTCAACAGTTGGGACAATTCCACGGCCCATCAGATGATGCCAAATGCGATTCACGATGACACGCGATGTCAGGGGATTATTCGGATCGTTGATCTGCTCCGCCAATTCCAATCGTCCACTGCCCGTCGTAATCGGCATCGGTGCATTGCCAGAGATCGCAGTCAAGAAGTGCCGAGGTTCAAGCTCGCCAGGTTTCGAAGAATTGCCACGAAGCAGAATGTGATCGTCTTCGCCGGTTCCGTCCAGCATGGCCGGCGCGACATGTGACTTGCGGACGATCTGCGAAGCCGCCTGTTCACGTTCTTGCTGCCAGGCGCGGATTAGTCTGCTGGCCCTCTCGCGTGCATCGGCGGTTGGCTGCTCAATCGCAGCAACCTGCGCGTCGTCTTTCAATAAAGATGAAGGAACGTGGTTTTGAAAAACAATATGATCAACACCTATATTACCCCACCCGGATGTATGATTGTCGACGATTTCGATCTTGGCAGTCTTCCCTGCGAAACGCCGCACATCCCAGGTGCTGAGCGACATCTGATTATTCGCCTTGCCTGTGGCCGAAAGCACCGCTTCACCGTCGACGATCAGATTGACGCATGTTGTACCCTCGTGCATGCCGCCGCCGACGAGAAACTCGATCGAATCGAAATCAATCAAGAACTCCTTTGATGTCAGCGTTCCAGTCAGGGCGTCGCCTTTGCCAACATCCTGCCCTTGGTCGCGCTGTTGCGGGCGGATGTTGTGAGAGTTGACAAAGAATTTCCCGCGACCATTGATACGCCCTTGGTAGGGAGCAATGGTCTCCAGCGTTTGTGGCATCTCCCCGAACGCTTCGCCAGTTACGGTCCAGCCCGCGTACGTCCCAGACTCGAAGTCGGCGAAAACGCGTTCTACGATCTCAAGGTTGTTACCGCTGTTGAGAATTGCCTCGGCGCGTTCAGCGTATTCCACATACTGCTTGTCTTGTGCCGACAGTCGGCGATCCAGATCAGTAAGTCCCTGGGCGTCTAGTCCTTGGGTTATCAGACGGATAGAAAGTTGCGTGCTCTCATTCGGAATGAACTCAAGATGCAAACGGTGCCCGACGTAACGATCCAGGTCTAGCGTCACCCATCGTTCACCGGATTTGATTTCTCGAATCGTCTCTTTGTGAAGCGGACCAGCGATCAACCGGTGCGAATCGACGCAAGCGATTATGTGGCCCGTACCCTCGACCAGACAGGTGAGTTTACCGTGTTTGAGAGTAAATGTCGGTGAGCGAAGTGTACGACCGCTTTGGGCAATATTGGCAACTTCGCTGCGGTTCTGGACTGCACCTTTGGTAATCGACTCTAGTCCAGACCAGACGGGATCACTAGCGGCAGCACCATACCGCGCGACAGTCACCTTGGGCCAATCCGGTGGATTAGCCATCTCCAAGTAGGGCAAGCCCTCGCGTCTAGGCGATCGCCCAAAGACGAAACCATCCTGCAAGAATTGGCTCTGCGGAATTCGCCCATAGTCAACCACGATCGCTTCGTCGCTGAGATAGCTTGTTTGCGATGGTAGCCGCAGTCCCTGACTCTCCAGCAACTCAAGAATCTGTCGCTGATACTTGGCATCAATGCTTGCCAGTCGTTCAGCGACGCGACGATTCTGATCCATCGATTCAAAACGCACCTGCCGATAGTCGCTGCTTTGCAGGAAACCGGACAGAGAGTAATAGTCGGCAGTCGAAATGGCATCGAACTTGTGATCGTGACAACGGGCACAGGCCACGGTTACTCCGAGAAACGTCTTCGACATCACGTCGAGCATGTTGTCGAACCGATCCGATTCGTCCTTGCGAATATCGACCGGTGAGTGGACCCATTCGCCGAGGAACCAGAAGCCAGTGCCCAGCACCGATTCATTGAAATGTTCTGTTGGATGTAGTCGCGGTTCGGGCAATAGGTCTCCAGCGATATGTTCACGAACGAACTGGTCGTACGGAACGTCGGCATTCAAAGCTCGAATCACATAGTCTCGATACTGAAACGCATTCGGGGTGTCGTTGTCGAACTCGTGCCCTCGCGACTCGGCGTACCGCACGAGATCGAGCCAGTGTCTTCCCCAGCGTTCTCCAAAGTGCGGCGATTCCAGTAACCGGTCGACCACATCTTCGACTGCGTTTGGACCATTGTTTGCGATGAAGGCTTGCACCTCTTCGGGGGTTGGCGGCAATCCGATCAAGTCAAAGTAGAGCCGCCGCAGCAACGCCGTTGGGTCGGCATCCTGGGCGGGAGTCAAGCCCGCTGGCTCGAGCTCAGCCAGGATGTGCCGATCGATCTCATTGCGCGGCCAAGCTGTGCTCTTGATCTCAGGTGAATTGACATTGGCGATAGGCTGCCAGACCCAGAATTCAGACTTCCGCTGTTCCAGGTCAAAGTCTTCGCGATTCTTATCAGTCGTTGGCGGAGCCTCCTCCGGCCACGGAGCTCCCATATTGACCCAGCGGACCAACGTCTCGATATCGCTGTTGGGCAGCTTCCCTTTCGGTGGCATCTCGTACGACTCATAGCGCACGGCTTCAATGAGCAGGCTCCCATCCGCATCGCCGGGAACGATGGCTGCCCCCGACTCCCCACCCAACACATGCCCTTGGCGACTATCGAGCAACAGCTTGGCCTCAAGCCGTTTTGCACGAACGCTGTGACAAGAATAACAGTGCTCGATCAGTAGTGGTCGCACCTGTTTTTCGAAAAAATCGAGCTGTTCCGCCGTCGCCGTGGACTCGTCACCGCGTGCTGAAGGCGGCGCAACCAAGCCGCCCAAAGCGCAGCTCCAGACCAAAACTAGGATAAATCTCGGCATCTTCGTCCGGCTTCCACTCAAAAGACTTGCGGCATGTGTATCCCACCATTATCCCCTATGAGTGCCAAATGTCGAGAATAGAATGCGACTGGACATATCGTAACCCGCTGCGTCAGCGAGGGACTGCGTCAGGCTTCTACTCAAGAGACTTGCGGCATATGTATTCCACCATTATCCCCTATGAGTACCAAATGTCGAGAATAGAATGCGACTGGTCCTATCGTAACCCGCTGCGTCAGCGAGCGACTGCGTCAGGCTTCTACTCAAGAGACTTGCGGCATATGTATCCCACCGTTATCCCCTATGAGTACCAAATGTCGAGAATAGAATGCGACTGGACCTATCGTAACCCGCTGCGTCAGCGAGGGACTGCGTTTGCAACGGGCAAAGCGCGGTGTCCCTCGCTGACGCAGTGGGTTACAAGGGACATTTTTTCCGATCGGTCTATAAGTTAGCCAACCGTGCTGCATTCGAAATGGAGGACCTTCCATTGAATCACCCACAGCTTCCAGCCCTGCCCCCACGGGCAGTCGATGGCCACAAAGGCACCTATGGGACCGCGCTTTTGATTGGCGGCAGTCGTGGAATGGCGGGTTCCATTGCTTTGTCAGGCATGGCTGCTGCGCGCACAGGTGCGGGGCTTGTACGGTTAGCGGTACCCGATCGTTGCCTTGAGACCGTGGCGTCCTACTCGCCGTGTTTGATGACGATCCCCCTGCACGAAGATTTGTTAGGACGTATCGCTACCCGCGTCGATGCATTCCACTCGGTGGTAGATAAAGCAACCTGTATCGCAATTGGGCCCGGATTGGGCGTCACGCGCGAATTGCAAGTCCTCTTACAAGAATTGTTGCAGCGCGCACCCTGCCCGCTCATAGTCGACGCCGACGGCCTCAACAACTTGGCACACATCGAAAACTGGCACCAGTATTGCCAATGCCCCGTCGTCGTGACGCCGCATCCTGGTGAATGGTCGCGGTTGAGTGGGGTTCCCGCGAATCGCCGCGACGAACAAATCGCGGCGGCCATATCATTTGCGAAGCAGCACCACGTCGTTGTCGTCCTCAAAGGGCATCACACAGTGATCACTGACGGCAGGTCGACCACCATCAACACCACAGGAACTCCGGCCATGGCGACGGGCGGTTCTGGCGACGTGCTGACTGGAGTGATTGCTGCGCTGATCTGCCAAGGTCTCGAGCCACGCGACGCTGCGCATCTCGGCGTCTACGCTCATGGCAAAGCGGCTGAGCATGCGCAGCACAAGCTGCAATCGCACGTAGTATTACCGACAGACCTGATTGAACATCTAGCGCGAGGACTCGAGAGCTGAATCCCAGTCCAGAGTGCGCCTTACTCGTCCAGATTATGCCGATTGCCAGATTGGCGATGAATGTCGCGATCGATTGAGTAGTAACAATTTGAGAATGCGCATGGTATGGAATCTTATTTGGTCGCGCGAAGCACTTCGCGTTTTCCACCCACGGGCCCGGCGAGTTTAGAGAGTTGAAAACCGGCCGCTGTCAGTTTGCGGCGAATATCGCTTTTCACGCAGTAGGTGGTCAGTGTACCAGCGGGCTGCAGCCACGCGTAGGTGCTTCTTAACACCTCGCTCGTCCACAACTCTGGAGCGCTCTCGGGACTGAAGGGATCAAAATAAATCCCATCAAAGGTCTCGCACGGCTCATGCGCTAGGTACTCGCAGGCATCGCCAAGCTCTAATCGCAGTTCGACATAGTCGCCAACTTGTACGGTCTGCGAGCCAGTAGTTGCGTCAGCCGGCGCGCTGGCTAGCGAAGTTATCGATAGG
Source organism: Pirellulaceae bacterium (assembly GCA_041398985.1). GTDB lineage: Bacteria > Planctomycetota > Planctomycetia > Pirellulales > Pirellulaceae > Aureliella. Next base: position 135,995 of record JAWKTR010000008.1, on the reverse strand, counting down.
TTTGCCAGCAGTAATTCCAATATGGGTTCGAGCTGTTCGAAAGTGCCCGCAGGCAACTCGAGTTTATTTATTTGGCAAGCCAGCCGCGCGTGTTCCGCCAAGCGCCCCCGATGCAGCTCCGCAAGCAAACGGACCGGTAGCAGCATATTTTCGAGTCCAGTGTACTGCAGTTTACAACGACAAGCCGTGGCGATCGCCGCAGTTAATAGAAAGTCGGTCGCCGTGCCAAATCCGACTTCCAAGACGCGCGTCGGTTTGCCTGCTAGCAATCGTTCGATCACGCCGCTGTGTTTGATATACACAATCAACGATTCCGCCATCGCGCCACAACCACTATGGTACGTCTCACCAATCACATCGCTCCACAGCGTCAGACTTCCGTCGTCAGTCGTTACCCACTGCAAACCCGGCGTGCCTGTCGCCGTTCGGGGGCGTTGCGGTGGTTGGCTCTTGCTTGATCGGGAGTTCATCGGCGGAATCCTTGACGATCGGCTCATTGGCGGTCGTTTCCAAGCATGAAACTAGGGCAGCATTTTTTCGGTCGGCGAATTAAACTAGAGATCGATGCTTCTCGCTAATCGCCTCGATGACAACCGCGTTGGACCTGCCATGCAAAACGGTTGGGTTGGCGAGCCAAGCGTAACTTACCGAAATCAAGAAAACTGAACACAAAACGATTCTACCGAAATTAAAGAGCCATCGCTTGAAGACTCGATTTCCATTCGCAGCCCATTGTCTTTTCCTAGTGCTTGTTAGCGTACTCGCGTTTGGTTCCGCGACCAGCCGCGCGGACGAGGATGAACCGGAGGGGGGTGGCAAGTCAAAGCCGACTGTTGACGCGCCGCTTCCAGCCTCGGACGAGGGCAAACAAGCGATGGGGGGCTTCCGCAAACCTACAGGATGGTCGGTGTCATTATTCGCCGCTGAGCCGGCGCTGGCGAATCCTGTCGCGATGACCATCGATAACCAAGGTCGCGTGTTTGTGTGCGAGTCGTTCAGACAGGATCGTGGCGTAACTGATAATCGCGGCCATGACCAAGAGTGGCTAATGGCTGATTTAGCAGCTCAATCCGTCCAGGATCGCATCGACTATCACAAGCGTTTGTTGGGTTCCGAGTTGCCAGTGTACACAGCGCATGACGATCGTATTCGTCTCCTGGAGGATACCGACGGTGATGGCCAAGTCGATCGCGATACCGTCTTCGCCGATGGTTTCAATCAACTCGAGGACGGAACTGGCGCTGGCATTTTGGTGCGCGGCCATTCTGCTTACTACACATGCATCCCCAAGTTATGGCAGTTGACGGATGCCGACGGCGATGGTGTCGCCGAGGATCGCCAGATATTGCACGACGGCTATGGAGTACGCGTCGCCTTTCGCGGACACGATTCGCATGGATTGATTATTGGTCCCGACGGTCGGCTGTACTTTAGCATTGGTGACCGTGGTTACAATCTCGAAACCCCCGCTGGACGCCTGAAGGATCCGGAAAGCGGCGCGGTATTTCGATGCGAGCTGGACGGCTCGCGGTTGGAAGTGTTTGCAACCGGTCTGCGTAACCCTCAGGAATTAGCCTTTGACGACTATGGCTATTTGTTTACTGGCGACAATAATTCCGACTCGGGTGATAAAGCGCGGTGGGTGGGCGTAATGCAGGGTGGCGATTCGGGCTGGCGAATGATGTACCAGTACATTTCCGATCGTGGGCCGTTCAACCGCGAAAAGCTCTGGCATCCGTTCTCCGAGGACACGCCTGCTTATATCGTGCCACCAATCGCTAACATTGGCGATGGCCCGTCGGGGTTGGCTTGTTATCCTGGTAGTGGACTAACGGGCGATTTTGACAATTGCTTCTTAATGGTTGATTTTCGTGGAGGAGCGAGCAACAGCGGTGTGCGTCTGATTCGCACTCAACCCCAAGGAGCTTTTTGGCAAGTAGAACGCAGCGAAGAGTTGCTGTGGAATATCTTGGCGACAGACGTCACCTTTGGTCCAGACGGCGGGATTTGGGTCTGCGATTGGGTGGATGGTTGGGTCGGCGAAGGCAAAGGACGGGTCTATCGCTTTGCCGACTCAACGGCTCAGCAGCAGCAGCTTGTCGGCGAAGTTCAGGAGTTGCTAGCGGCTGGCTTCAGCCAACTATCGCCTGAGCGCCTGGGCGAATTGCTCAAGCATGTCGATCGTAGAGTCCGTCTGGAGGCGCAGTGGGAGTTATCCACGCGCGGCAGGATCTCCGAATTTACCCAATTGGCTATGGATTCGAGTGCCAGCACGTTACCTCGGATGCATGCCGTCTGGGGCTTGGGACACGCGGCCCGTTTGAACCCCGACCTGGGTGCGGAGGTCTCCGTTGGCCTGAAAGCCGCCTTGGCTGACAATAATCTCGATGTGCGCGCGGCTGCGGCCAACGTCGTTGGCGATCTGCGCTTGCCAGCCTTTGCCGACACGATCGTTGGACTGATCGGCGACTCCGAACCACGCGTTCAGTATGCAGCTTGTCTGGCCGCTGGACAGTTACAATTGGACGCAGCATTTAATGCAGTGACCACTCTCTTGGAAGCCAATGCAGACAGCGATCCGGGATTGCGCCACGCGGGCATCATGGCTCTTAAAGGCATGCCGCAGCGACATCGCGTCGTGGGACTCAAGAACCATCCATCTCGTTCGGTACGAGTCGCTGCGGTGGTCGCGCTGCGCAAGTTGCAAGATACCGATATTGCTGAGTTTCTGTCGGACATTGATCCAGTGGTGCGGTTGGAAGCAGCCCGAGCGGTGCATGACGTGCCTGAACTGCACGGCGCACTCCCAGCCTTGGCGTCACTGAAGCTGACTCCCGCTGCCGCCGATCCACTAGCGCATCGCTGGCTGAATGCAAATTTCCGTTTGGCTGGCGAGGAAGCCGCCGAACTCATCGCTCAGTTTGCTGCAGATTCGGGGCGCTCCGAGGCCATGCGTATCGAAGCTATTCAAATGTTGGGTACTTGGGCGCAGCCTGGCAAGTTGGATCGAGTCATGAATCGCTTTCAGCCATTGGAAGATCGCGATGGAGACAAAGCCCGCACTGCTTGTTTGACACACCTACCACAGCTGTTTGTGGGGACGGACGCAGTCATCCAAGCGACGATTGAAGCGGCGACGGCACTCGGCATCGAACAAGCCGGCGAGACACTAATCAGCCTGGCGCTAGACGCCTCGCAAGACGGTAAACTCCGCAGTTCCGCCCTGGCCGGGTTTGCCAAGATGGAACCTGAAGCAGCGCTGGAATTGGTATCGGAGTTGGTAAATGACGATCAACCCGTTGTGCGTGCGCGTGCCATTGGCCTGTTGGCCCAGCTTGCACCTGAGCGAGCGGTGCCCGTTCTGCAAGCTGCCACGGAATCAACTTCCATCGCAGTGCGTCAAGCCGCCTGGGACGCTTTGGCCAGCGTCGACACGCCTGCGGCCGTTGGACTAATCGACGAAGGAGCGCAGCGTTATATGGCGGGTGGACTGCCGCCCGATGTGTGGCTCAATGTGGTCGAAGCTGCCAAGACGCGAAGCTCTGAAACAATACGTGGCAGATTGACTGAATTTGAAGAGCAAGCGGTCGCCAACAATGCGCTGGAAGCCTATCGCACGTCGACCTTCGGCGGCGATGCTGCGGCCGGTAAAGACCTGTTCTTCAATAAGACCGAGCTGTCGTGTGTGCGCTGCCATAAAATAGCGGACACCGGCGGAGAAGTAGGGCCCGTTCTGACACAGATCGGAAAGCAACGCGATAACCGCTATCTGCTCGAATCTATTGTTCATCCAGATGCCAAAATTGCGGAGAATTTCGAAACGGCAGTACTGCTCACCGAAGACAATGAAATCCTGACTGGTATTCTGCGGAAGGAAACGCCGACGGTGGTTGAGCTAATCAACGCCGATGGTAAAGTCATCGAGATTGATCCGCTGGAAGTCGTCTCACGGCGCAAAGGCAAGTCGGCGATGCCCGCCGACCTCATCAAGCTTCTCAAGCCACGCGAATTGCGGGACTTGGTAGCCTACCTATCTTCGTTAAAGTGATCCCCCTCGCGGAAAGCTCACAGAGCTCACAGCTAGGTTTTCGGCGAGGTTCTAAGTTTTCAGCCAACGATCAAACCAATGAAATGCATCCAAGTGCATTGACTGGTCAAACTTGTGTCCGCCTGCGTAGAATCGCCCTGAATAGTGGTCTCTAAATCCGGCCTTAGCAAATATATCTTGCAGGATTCTGTCCGCTTTTTCCATTTCTGGCAAAGTGTAAAGCGAGTCTTCTCTGCAGCTCATGGTCATGGTCGGCAGGGGAACTCGCATACCGAGGATCTCTGGAAAGTCTAGGTAGCGTGCGATAAGTGGCGTATAGGTCATCCATGTATGCGTATACGATTTATGCAATACGAAATCGTTCCAGGTTGACATGAACCCCACACAAACCGCACATCGCACGCGAGGATCCAGCCCGCCGAGATAAACTGTTCTCAAGCCGCCACCGGACAAGCCCGCGCATCCCAAACGCGCGGCGTCGACATTGGGACGAGATCCAAGTACCCCGAGTGCGATACGATCCTCTGCAAGAAAAACACCTGGCCAAGTTGTGCCAGCGCTGAACAACGATTTGGCCATGATGTGCTCGTGTTCGGAGGCCCAAGCGTTGTAGGCGGCGATGTTCGACGCATCCTCTGGATCTTCGTCTGACTTGCCTTCGGTCTTGCAAGCGCCCCAGGGGATGGTTGCCATGTCATCAAACAACACGCGGCGACTGGCGAAGGTAAACGTGTCGTGGACCAACACCGCGTAGCCGCGTTTGGCCAATTCGTTTGCCCACGCGCGGCCCCCATAGTACTCTCGCTGGTGTTCTTGAATCAGCGGATGCACGTCAGAGCCGGTCGATGTGATCTTGCGCTTGCCAAAGTACTTGTTCCCACCATGATCATGAAGCCCCAATACGCCGGGCAGTGGCCCTGTGGCTCCGGCTGGCTTCAATAGTATCGCCTGCGTTTCTCGTCCGTAGGGCAACTGCCAGCTCAAGTGTGTGATGTCCAAATCGTCGACTCGCTGCTCACCCAGCTCGCGAACTTCGACAGGATCGTCCAACACTGGCGATGCGATCAATTCGGCGGCCTTCGCTCGAGCCAAGTCGCGCCATACATCAATGTCGTCCCACTTGTCACGGCGAAACGACAATTCGGGCGGATTGGGGGCCAATTGCGACGCCCACGAACCGTAGTTACCAATTAAGCTCTTCGCGTCGGACTGGACCGCCTCCAGGTTTGGTCCTGGCGAAGCGGCTTGACCAACTTTCGAAAAAAGCGGCACAGCGCACATTCCCGCAGCCGAAACGAATAGCGTACGCCGATCGACAACGGAAGTGGCATGCGCATCCTCGGGATTGACGGAGCGGGTGGATTTGTCATTAGAATCTTTAAACATGATACGTGTACTTTTCGAAGTAACGAGACATCAAGTGCCCAAGTGGTTTACAATAACTTATTTGGCTTAGGAAAACATGAGAATACGATTCCTAATTGTCGGTGGAGTGGTCATTGCACTACTGGCATTGGTCTTGTACAGCAAATGGTTTCCGGAGCCTAATCGGATCACAGGCTTTATCGAAGCGGATGAGATACGGTTGGGATCGCGCGTTGGCGGACGCGTGGCCAAAGTCTTGGTTAGCGAAGGTCAACACGTTGACAAAGGCACGGTTCTGGTTGAGTTGGAGCCGTTTGATTTGCTGGAGCGCAAGACTGAGCTCGAGTTGTTGCTGGCAGCGCGTGAAGCGGAATATCAGCGATTTCTAACCGGGTTTCGCGAAGAAGAGAAGCTGCAGGCCAAGGCCAAACTCGAGCAGCTCACTGCAGCCCTGGAACTCTTGCAGGCCGGACCAAGGACGCAGGAGATTGAAGCCGCGCGGGGGCGATTAGCTTTGGCCAAGGCTGAGTTAAAACTTGCCGAACAGGGGCTGCAACGCGCCAAACAACTGGCAACCTCCAACGCGGTGTCGCAACAGGAATTGGATACAGCGCAAGAATCACTGCAGGCGGCCGCTGCCGGACTCATCGTCCGCCAACAGGAATTGGATTTGCTGGAAAGCGGTGCTCGCGAACAAGAGATTCGTCAAGCTGCTGGGCGGGTCGAAGAGGCCAAACAAGCCTTGCAGTTGATGGAAAGCGGCTATCGCCAAGAGGAAATCCAACAAGCTGCTGCTGCGCGAGATGCTGCCCAAGCACGGGTGGCAGCCGTTGAACGACAAATGGAAGAGCTGAGCATTCGTAGCCCCATCGCAGGTTCCATCGAGGCGCTTGATTTGCAACCTGGTGATATGGTTGCGCCCGGCGCACCGGTCCTGTCCATGCTCGATCGCCAAGCCATGTGGGTCCGAGCTTATGTGCCACAAAGTCGAGTGGGAATTAAAGTTGGTCAAACGATACGCTTAACGGTCGACAGTCTGCCAGAAGAACCATTCGAGGGCATGATCTCCTTTGTGGCACGCCAAGCTGAGTTTACGCCGAGCAACGTTCAGACGCTGGATGAGCGATCTAAACAAGTCTATCGAATCAAAATCGCCGTCAAGAATGAAGGCGACAGACTGCGGCCAGGCATGATGGCCGATGTTTGGCTCGATCAGATCGGCAGCCACCATGAATGAGACGACGATCATTGATGTGCGCTCGCTTTCGCGATCGTTTGGTTCACTGGTCGCGGTTGAAGATGTGAGCTTCAAAGTGTATCGCGGAGCAATTTTCGGTCTGTTGGGACCCAACGGCAGTGGAAAATCGACCATCATCCGGATGTTGCTCGGTATCCTGCCTCCCACCGATGGCGAGGCGAGCGTGCTGGGCATGGACGTTCGCTTTGAGGCTGAACAAATCAAGCCCCGCGTGGGCTACATGTCCCAGCAGTTTAGCTTGTACGGCGATCTTACTGTTCAAGAAAATATCGACTTCTATGGCCGAATCTATGGCCTCGATCGGCAGCGGCTCGATCAACGCCGGGCGGAGGTCCTCAAGCTGACGGGACTTTCTAATCGCTTAGAGCAGCTCGCTGATACCTTGTCTGGAGGTTGGAAACAACGCCTGGCGCTCGCTTGCTCGCTCATCCATGAACCCGATGTATTGTTTCTCGATGAGCCAACAGCGGGCATCGACCCAGTGGCGCGACGGCACCTGTGGGACCTGCTGTTCGAATTATCTGGTCAGGGTGTCACGCTGTTCGTTACGACACATTATATGGACGAAGCTGAACGTTGTACCGACGTAGGCTATATCTACCAGTCACGTTTGCTCGTACTTGGTAAACCTGAACAGCTCAAACAACTGCCAGCGGTAAACCCTGCTGGCACGCGAAGATATGAAGTGCGAATAGCTGAACCAGCACAGCATCTCAGCCGATTGCGGCAATCGTCCGATGTCCTCGATGCGACACTATTTGGCGAGACGATCCACTTGCTGCTGCCCGATTCCCAAACGCCCGCAAGCGTCTTGCAAGGTTCTGGGCTAGCCATCGATGCGATCGAGGCACGCGAGATCCCACCTAGCTTAGAAGACGTGTTTGTTACCTTGACAAGCCATGCGGATAAGGAAAGTGCGCCAGGATCTATCCCATGGCAGTCAACCGTCACGTCTCCTGCCGCTGCCGTACCCGATGATATCGCTCCGGAAAATGTTGATTTGTCTCCGGAAAATACTGCTAACCAGAAACCTGAGACTGGCACACTCAGCAAGAATGCCGTAACGGGCGTCACGCAGAATTCGCAGAGTACGTTGGCTGGCCTGTGGGCGGTCTTGATCAAAGAGTTTGTGCATATCCGGCGACAACCAACCACGCTATTCTTCATGTTGGTTGTACCCGTGATGCAGACTATTATTTTCGGTTACGCAATCGACACGCAGATCGAAAATATACCGACCGTGGTTTTCAACCTTGATGGACGTCAGCCATCCCAAGAATTGACAGAGGCATTTGCTAATACGCGGCGTTTTCGCATCGTCGGCCACGTTGCAAGTGAAGCAGCCTTTCAACGTGCCCTTTCATCTGGCCAAGCCAAAGTCGGAATACGAATTCCGCCAAGCTATGTCGATCAACTCTTGCGCGGCGAGCAAACGCAACTGCAGGTACTGATTGATGGCAGTGATTCTCAAGTTGCTTCGACCGCGCAGAGCACGGCTCAATTGCTCGGAATGAACCTGTCGATTCAATTGGCCATGCGCAAAGGAGATTCGCTGCAGTTGGCTCCGGCTCGGAATGCAGCAGGGATGGGAGCACTGCCAATCGAAGTTCGAACTCGAATGCTGTATAACCCAGACCTAGACAGCTCACATTTCTTCGTACCTGGCCTGGTCGGCATCATCTTGCAACTAGTCACGCTGTTCCTAACTTCGTTTGCGGTCGTCCGGGAGCGAGAGCTTGGTACGTTAGAGCAGTTGTTTGTCACGCCTGTCGGTCGAACAGGGCTGCTGCTAGGCAAGCTGCTGCCGTATGCGCTGGTAGGATTTGTGACGTTATTGACGGTGCTAGCCGTAATGATCTATGTGTTTGGTGTGGAGATTCGCGGCAGTATCTCACTACTTCTATCACTTTCCATGCTGTTCATGGTCTGCTCACTCGGACTCGGCTTGCTGGTCTCAACTATTGCCAAAACCCAATTAGAGGCCGTGCAATTTGCGTTTGTGATTATGTTGCCCAGCGTCTTGCTGTCCGGATTTGTGTTTCCACGAGCCGAAATGCCACTGCCGATCTACTTAGTCACGTTTGCCATCCCAGCCACTTACTACATTGAGATACTGCGCGGCGTCGTGCTGCGCGGAGCGGATCTAGGCGATCTCGTTCCCTGGGTGGTTGGGCTGACGATCAGTGGAATCGTAGTGCTTGCGCTGAGTGTCTTTCGCTTCCAGAAGCGACTAAGTTCATGACATTCTGCCCATCGTTCTGCCGAAAGCATGCGGTCCAAGCCAACTTCTGCAAGCTACGACTTAGGGGGCTTTCTTCTTTGCCGTTTTCTTCTTGGCAGCCTTCTTCTTAGCCTTCTTAGCCGTATCCGAGGTGGATTTCGCGGCTTTCTTTTTTGCCGCCTTCTTCTTTTTCTTGGTGCCGCCCATGGCGGCCCGGGCAGCCAGAAGATCCAGCGCTTCGTTGAAGGTCAGTTCATCGGCGTTCGCGTCGCGTGGCAGGCTGGCGTTGGTTTCGCCATCGGTAACGTAGGGACCATAGCGGCCATCGAGTAGCTGAACTTCAGAGCCCGTTACTGGTGAAACTTCAAATTTCTTGAGCGGCTCCTTCTTGGCTGCCCGCCCGCGTCCGTGTTGTTTCGGCTGCTTCAGCAGCTCGATGGCTTGATCAAAAGTGACATCAATGGGTGATAAATCGGCGGGCAAGCTGCGTGTTTCACTACCGCACTTGATGTAGGGGCCGTAGCGACCATTGCTGGCCATGATCGTCTCGTTCATCTCTGGGTGCTGGCCCAGATCGCGTGGCAGCTGGAGGAGCTTCAGTGCCACATCCAGGTTGACGTCTTCGACCGACATGCCTTTCAGCAGTCCAGCGTTCTTTTTGTCCTCGTCATCGGCATCGCCCAGTTGCACGAAGGGCCCAAAACGACCGACTCGCACATAAATCGGCTTGCCAGTATCCGGGCAATGCCCGAGCGGTTCTTCGCCTTTGGATGCCGTTTCCAACAGCTCCAGTGCTTTCGCCATCGAGATTTCGTCGGGCGGCAACATATCGGGAATACCCGCCTTGCGCTCGCCTTGTTCAATAAATGGTCCGTAGCGACCCACTCGCACAAAAATCTCTTCGTTGCTTTCGGTCCCCTCGGGGAAGCCCAGGGAGAAGCGACTAGTGGTGCGTGGATCGATCTCTTGGATCTTGGTTTCCAGCAATGGTTTCAAGCCAACGCCGCCGTTGGTGCCGAAATAGAAACGCTGCAGGTAATCTAGAAATCCTTTTTCGTTGCGACTTATCTCATCCAAGTAGTCTTCCATTTGAGCCGTAAAGTCGTAATCGACGATTGAGCCGAGGTGCTCTTCTAACAAGCGAATGACCGAGAAAGCGGTCCAGCTAGGAACCAGTGCGTTCCCCTTTTTGAACACATAATCGCGATTCTGAATCGTGTCGATGATCGACGCGTAAGTACTCGGACGCCCAATTCCGCGTTCTTCGAGTGTGCGGGTCAACGAAGCTTCGGTGTATCGCGCTGGCGGCTGCGTCGTATGCGACTTGGCGATCAATTCTTTGCAATCGATCGCTTGCGTTTCTTGCATGGGCGGCAAGAGAACTTCTTGCTGAGCGAGCGCTTCCTCGGGATTGTCGCTACCTTCGACGTAGGCTCGCAAAAAGCCTTCGAATTCGATCGTCGTTCCAGAAGCTTGGAAGACCGCGCCCTCGGCTTCGATCGTAACGGTAACGCGTTTCTTATCCGCATCGGCCATCTGACAGGCGATCGTGCGCTTCCAAATCATATCGAACAATCGAAATTGTTCAGAGTTCAGTTTGCCTTCCAGGTTCTTAGGCAGTTCGAATGGATGTCCGGCAGGGCGAATCGCTTCGTGAGCTTCTTGGGCATTTTTTACTTTGTTGGCGTAAGTCCGCTCGGTGGGATGCAAGAACTTCTCACCGTACTCCTGTTTCACCAAGGCCCGCGCGGCGTCGACGGCTTCCTTGGAAAGTGTCGTCGAGTCGGTTCGCATATAAGTGATATAACCGTTTTCGTACAAGTACTGGGCAACTTGCATGGTGCGACGAGCTGTAAAGCCCAGCTTGCGGTTGGCCTCTTGTTGCAACGTACTCGTGGTAAAAGGAGCCTTGGGCTTCTCCTTGAAATTCTTGGATTCGATCTTGGTTACTGTAAAAGCAGCGCTGCGCAGGCGATCGGCTAGCTCGCCAGCTTGCTGTTCATTCATGACCAACAAATTTTCGTCTTTGATTTGGCCCGTGGCTGGATCAAAGTCCTTGCCGCTGGGAATACGACGACCTTGGTAGCTGACCATCGAGGCGTCAAATGCACTCGAACCCGGAGAAAAGGTTCCGATCAAACTGGCGTAGGTGGCGCTGTGGAACGCCATCCGCTCGCGCTCGCGGTCAACAATCAGGCGCACCGCCACACTTTGGACTCTTCCAGCGGACAGCTTGGGACCGACCTTGCGCCATAAAAGTTGCGAGACATCGAAACCGTAGAGCCGATCGAGGATACGTCGAGTCTCCTGGGCGCGGACCATGGCTTCATCGATGCTGCGCGGCGTTTTGAGCGCGTTTTGGATGGCTTCCTTCGTAATTTCATGGAAGACCAGGCGATGCACGGGCACCTTGGGCTTGAGCACCTCCTGCAAATGCCACGAGATGGCCTCCCCTTCGCGGTCTTCGTCCGTCGCCAGATACAGTTCTTTACAGTCTTTGAGCAGGCTTTTTAACTTGGCGACATGCTTCTTCTTGTCTGGGGGTACGATGTAAACCGGTTGAAATTCATCGTCCGTGTTAACCCCCAAATAGGCCCATTTTTCCTTCTTGTACTGCTCCGGCAGCTCCTTGGCACCCTGCGGCAAGTCGCGGATGTGGCCAATGCTGGCTTCAACCTCAAAGTCCTTGCCTAAGAACTTGGAGATCGTGCGGGCTTTGGCCGGGGATTCCACTATTACCAACGACTTATCTTTGCTCATCGCCATCTCTGTTTGAAGGTCCAACCGTGATCAATGGTTCGAATTAGGGACTGAAAACACTAGCAATACAAGTGGGTGGGTACTCAAGCGGGACCAGACGCTAGGATTTCTCACTGTGATTTATGTCGGTTGTCTTGGTTTCCCAGGGCAAAACTGTCGCCGCCGACGCTGTTATGTTCTGTTTCGGTAGCGGCTAGCCGAGACAGAAAGTCAAAATGGGCAAATAGGCTTTGTTTGGAACAGGGATTGGCACCCAGGCAGGATGGCTGGGGTACCAGTGTCAGATCGTTTTGGGACCCAAGCAGGTATCTTCAAAACTGAATTTCCGGGTTATCCTTGTCTCACAGGTCACATCTGGGCAAATAGGGCTCCGCAAAACTGCCCCAATATGCAAAAATGCCTTTGATTGCATTTTCGCATACGCGAGCAGGATGGGTTGGGTGGCCAATATGTGGCCAATTTGCTAGACCCACACTGGATTGAACTAACTGTACATAACCCGCCCACACGAAACAGGCAAGGTGTAACTGGCCTGTCGCCGAGCTACAACCAACACTTCGTCGAAGCTGATCGTAGGAAACCCGCAGGATGTCGAACCCGTTAGCAGTATTTCGCAAAAACCGCAACTATTGGATGGCTGGCTTGGTGATTTTGGCCATTATGGCCTTTGTGGTCGCACCAGCTATCGAGCAACTCTCTCAAGCCTATCGCACAGGTGGTGGCGGAGAAAATGCGGTCGTCGTTCGCTGGGATGGCGGCAAGATGACGATGGCAGAAGTCCAGCATGCGACGGCCCAGCATGGCCGCTTGGTTCGCTTTCTAAGAGCCTTGGGCGACAAAGTGCGCGAGGCGGGTGGAGAGCCCGATGTGCCAGGCGCGGGCATGAACTTCGACCCGCAAACCGGCCAACCCTACTACTCCATTGGCATCAACATGGTCAGCGACGAGGAAATGATTTGTCGCAGTCGCATCTTGGCCACGCATGCCAAGAAAATGGGTGTCCAGTTAACCGATCAAACCGCGGATGATTTCTTGGAGGCCTTTTGTGACGGGAAAATCTCTGCTGAAGATTACGAAAAGACGCTGACGGAAACGACCAGCGGACAGTTGAGCGAGTTCGAAATCCGCGAGATACTGAAAACAGAAATTGCGACGAACATCGCCTTTGAGATGGGACGCTCGGCCTTGGAACAGACAACTCCGGGCAAAATGTGGCGAGATTTCTTGAAGTTGAATCAGACAGCCAAAGTCACTGCATTTCCAGTTTTTGTCGATGAATATGTCGCCAAAGTCGAGGGATCACCGACCGAGACGGAGATTCAAGCCATCTATGAAGACGGTATTAAACGAGCTCCCAATCCAAACTCTTCAGAGCCCGGCTTTGTACGCCGCTACCAATCCAACTTGGAATATTTGCAAGCCAATTTTCAAGATTGGGTGGAACGTGAAAAAGCGAATGTGACCGAAGAGCAAGCTCGAGCTGAGTACGATCGCCTCGTAGAACTCAAAATGATGGAAGTCCCCGCTGAGACACCCTCCTCGGAAACTCCAGCGACTGAAACTCCAGCGACTGAAACTCCAGCGACTGAAACTCCAGCGACTGAAACTCCAGCAACCGAGACTCCTGCAACCGAGACTCCTGCAACCGAGACTCCAGCAACTGAGACTCCTGCAACTGAGACTCCAGCGACTGAGACTCCTGCAACTGAGACAACACCGACCGAGACTACTGCCCCCCAAACGCCTGCAACTGAATCACCTGCAACTGAATCACCTGCGACCGAATCACCTGCAACTGAACCCGCTGGTCCGGCTAGTGGCGATCAGTCGCAGAACCTCAACTCGACCAATGTGCGCTTGGTCGCCTTGGTGCAAGATGCCGAAACACAAGCCGGCTCGCCGGCTGGTGAATCAGAATCAGTTGGCGCACAACCTCCCGCTGAATCGACCGAGCTAGAAGGCGAGTCCGCCCAAGCCGCTACGAGCAATACACCTCCGCCGGTCGTCCAGCCACCACAACTAGGCGAGTCGGATGCAACACCACCCGCAGCGACCGGTGAATCGCTGGCCCAAGCGGTGCCAACGATGCGTACCAGAACCTTCGAAGAGGCCAAGGACGAAATCACTGAGCAATTGGCGCGTACAGCGGCGGTTCCAAAATTTGAAGAGGTATTGACTCAGGCTATCCAAGAGGAGATGACACCTTACTATCACGCGTTCCGCGAGTACCAGGCATTTCAGCAGTCGGGCGTTGATGCCTCAGAAGCTGGTGAGCTGCCGCCGCGACCTGACCTCAAGAAGTATGCAGAAGCAAACAATTTGATTTATGGCGAAACGGGTATGGTCGATGCGATGCAGTTGTCGCGTACGCCGTTCGGGCTAAGCCAAATGCCACGCGATGCCCAAGCGTTTTCGGGGATGGTTGCCAGCACGATGATGGAGCCGCAGGTAGCACCCTTCATTCCATTACAAAGCAACTACTTTGATCAAGCCGCTTCGCAGATGTCGGGCCGAGCCATATTCTCGCAGTGGGTATTCTGGAAGACGGCTGAGCGACCAGCTTACATTCCTGATCTAACCGAAGTTCGCGAGGAAGTTATCGAAGCGTGGAAGCGCGTCCAGGCTCGTGATCTTGCTAAACAGGCGGCCGAGGCAATTGCCAAGAAAGTGTCGACCGCTGGCAGTGAGCCTTGGCAATCGACTCTCTCGGCTACCGAACAAGCTTTGCTGGTCGAAACTGATCCGTTTCCCTGGATGAGTCGCTTGGGCAATCAGCCGGACGTGACCGTCGTCCCTAAGCTGGATAATATTGGCGAAGACTTTATGAAAGCGGTTTTTGACACTCCAGTCGGTCAAACCGGGGTAGCACCTAACGCTGCCAAAGGCATCTACTACGCATTTCGAGTTGTGGAAAAAGGGCCGACCGAAGAGGATTTACGCGATCGCTTTAACGCCGACCCACAGAAAAGTGGACCGTTGAGCATCGGTCGTGTCGAGAGCCAAAGACTCTTTGCCGAGTGGTATGAAAGCCTGGACCGGGAGTTGGGAGTCGAATGGATGATTCCGATCAATAGCCTTTAGGTTTCACACAATTGCACCTATGGATTGTGAATATGCACAGAAGACTGGGACCGTTGCCTATCGCTGTTCAACTAAGAGTCGTTTGTCTTCTTGCCGTTCTTGCGATGATTTTGACTGTGGGCCGCGCTACTCGCGCCGAGGACTGGGCTGCATTCTTGGGACCACGCGGCGACGGAACGTCGGCAGAAACCGGCGTTGACCCTGACCGCTGGAATCCCCATCCGCCAATTGTGTGGACGATGCCCCTGGGCATCAGCTACGGTGGTCCCGCGATTGTTGGCCGCCGCCTGCTGCAATTCGATCGTTTCGGCGACGAAGAACGCATCACTTGTTATGACAAAGAAACTCGGCAGGAACTGTGGCGATGGCAAGCGCCAGTCGTTTACTCGGACATGTTTAACTACAACAACGGTCCGCGTTGTTCGCCCGTCGTAGATGATGGGCTAGTCTTCATCTACGGAGTCAGCGGACGTCTTTCTTGCCTGGAGCTTGAAAGCGGCAAATTACTTTGGTCCAAGGACACCCTAGCCGAGTATTCGGTCGTTCCGAATTTCTTCGGAGTAGCAAGTACGCCATACGTCTATGGTGACAAACTGCTTGTCATGGTCGGCGGCAGTCCGCCCGACAAACCCGTCCCTCCAGGTAGGCTGGAATTAGCCAAGCCTGATGGGTCAGCCATCGTTGCTGTTGATAAACAGACCGGCAAGGAAGTCTATCGACTGGGCGATGAACTGGCCAGCTATTCCGCCCTAACCGTCCGCCAAATCGAGGGGCGCCCCACCGGGCTAGCCTTCTTGCGCGGTGGCTTGATCGCTTGGGACCCTGATAGCGGTGAGCAGTTGTTCGACTTTCCGTGGCGGGCTCCGATGCTGGAGAGTGTTAACGCTGCCGTACCGGTGACCCTGGGCAATCGAATCCTGCTTTCCGAGGCATACGAGGTCGGTAGCGTGCTGCTGGAAGTCAAGGACTCGCAGCCCAAGGTGGTTTGGCAGGACAGTGGCCCACGCAACAGTTGCAAGTTTCGCGCCCACTGGTCGACACCCATTGTTGTCGATGGCTTCTTGTACGGCTGCAACGGCCGCAATCAGCCCGATAGCGATTTTCGTTGTGTCCGATTGAGCGATGGCGAAGTCCAATGGCAACAGCGGCAGCATGAGCGTAGTAGCGTTACCTTGATCGACGGCTATTTGATCGTGCTGGGCGAGTATGGGCGCTTGGAATTGATCAAGCCCAACCCGAAAAAATTAGAGGTTGTCGCCAAGTGCGATTTGAGCGAGATCGCTGACCAGACCGACGGTCGACCGTTGCTTGAATCACCCTGCTGGGCCGCGCCTGTGGTTGCTGACGGATGTCTGTATGTGCGCGGTGATCGACGACTGGTGAACTTTCAATTAATTTCTCCGCAATAGCGCGCGCCGTCCGATACAACTTACGCTTCGCAATCACGTAGACGTGTCGGTCCCAGACTCGCTAGGATGGGCAGCTTCCCAAACTTACTTCTCGAAAGAATCACGTTTAGAAAGCATCGCGTCTCCTAGAGAGACCGGCACGTGATCCACTTACTCCTGTGAACCCTATGACTCACATCCTGGACGAATTGAGCTGGCGCGGCCTTATCCACCAGAGCACAGACGAGGCCGCCTTGCGCGACCACTTGTCGCAACCACGCAGCGTCTACGCCGGTTTTGATCCGACGGCGACCAGTCTGCACTGCGGCAGCCTGTTGCCACTCATGACATTGCGGCGTTTCCAGCGTGCGGGACATCGTCCTATCGCGCTGGTCGGTGGTGCAACAGGCATGATTGGCGATCCGAGCGGCAAGAGTGATGAACGCGTCTTGCTGTCAGAGGAAGCTTTACAAGCCAATGTTGAAGGCATCAAGGCGCAGATGGGTCGGTATCTCGATTTTGATGGCTCCCATGGTGCGATGCTTGTAAACAATTTTGATTGGATGGGTGGCTGGTCTTACATTCAGTTCCTTAGAGATGTTGGCAAGAACTTTCCTGTTGGGGTAATGCTCGCCAAGGACTCGGTCAAGAGTCGATTGGAACGCGAAGACACCGGTTTGAGTTACACCGAATTCAGTTACATGCTGCTACAAGCTTACGACTTTGCCCACTTGAGCCAAACCCACGGCTGCACTTTGCAGATTGGCGGCAGTGATCAATGGGGCAACATCACGGCAGGCATCGACTTGGCCAGACGCCTGTACGGGGTACATCTTTTTGCTATGACCTGCCCCCTGTTACTGACTAGCGATGGTCGGAAAATGGGCAAAACAGAAAAGGGTGCCATCTGGCTCGACGCGGAACGCACATCTCCCTATGCTTTTTACCAGTACTGGGTGAATACGTCCGATGACGACGTCTTGCTATGCTTGCGATTCTTGACTGAGATTGACGAAGAAGAGTACGGGGAACTCGAGAAGGCGGTAGTTGACGAACCGCACCGCCGCGCCGCGCAGAAGCGGCTGGCAAGCTGGCTGACTGGCTTTATCCATGGCGCTGAAGGGTTGGCAGCAGCTGAGCGCGCCACGCAGATTTTTTTTGGCGCTGAGATTAGCGATTTAAATGACCAACAACTTGATGAAATTTTCCACGATGTACCCAGTGCCGAAGTTAGTTCAGAGGAGTTGTCGACTGGGCTTCCAGCGATTGACGCTTTGGTTCGTACACAGTTGTCCAAGAACAAGAGCGACGCTCGTCGCACGATCCAAGGTGGCGGCGGCTACATCAATAACCGCCGCGTAGATTCCGTCGATTATGTACTAACGAGCAATGACCTTGCCAGCGAATCGGTTATCGTATTGCGTGCCGGGAAAAAAAGCTTTGCTTTACTCCGCGTGAAATAGTTGGTGTTAATTTGGACCCATACAGCCGCAGGTCAAATCTCGAGGAACTTTCATGGTGGAGCCAAGCGGGAATGCTTTTGATATTGCGCGGGAAACGCTGAGATTGGTTGGAGAATTCAAGACACCTCCTACGCCGGACGTCTATGAAGTATGGTTTCGATATGTCCAAGGCAACGACAGCGAACTTCGCAGTGCACTCCAGCATGTGATTGAGTCTTCAGGCGCGGTTACTGTCGAATTGCTGCGATCTCTCCATGAGCAATTCTGCTGCGCAGCAATGGACGACGAGGCAGAAATCAGCCAGTCCTTGGCCGTAGAAATCAGCCAAGTCCAGTCCCTCGTGGCATCGCAGCAGCAAGCGAACGTGGAATTCGAAGGTTCACTTCACGGTGCCAATGAAAAACTGGTGAACCTGGTTACGAAGAACGCAAACCAAGCCACGTGTTTAGTCGATCTATCAGAATCTACTTTGGCCATGCGTCGACAATTGAACGAGACGTTAGAAAAACTCTCCGAATCTGAACAGAAAGTTGCCGCATTGCAGGAAACGCTCGCCTATTCACAACGAGGTCTCATGACGGACCATCTGACAGGAATCGGCAATCGACGGTACTTTGACACGCTGGTCAAGCAAGTTCTGCGCGACCGCGCGGTTCCGGGGGAGAGCAATTATCTTGCCCTGTTTGACTTGGATAATTTTAAGCAAGTGAACGATGTTTTTGGGCACCAAGCCGGAGATCAACTCCTCCAGTATATCGCAACGGAAATCACTGCCCTACATCCCAGTATTTCATTGGCGCGCCTCGGCGGTGATGAATTTGCCGCACTGATTCGCGTGAAGGATCGCGACGAAGTCGTCCAATTCGCCGACGATTTGCGAAGTTATTTCGCAACTCGGCAACTGTGTGACACACAAACTCAGGAAGTAATTGGTGTCGTCAAATTCTCGATCGGCCTGGCCAAATTGCGCAGTGCCGATGACCATCGAAGTTGGTATGAACGCGCCGATCAATTTCTTTATCGCGCCAAGCAGCTGGGACGCAATCGGGCTGTCGTCGAGCCTTTGTAAAGTCGCGCAAGTGTCCAACTAGGAAACTTGCAGTCCGCTAACTCCTTCCCTGAATCGCTGGAAGCCTCCGGGCCAATTGCAAGTTCGAGTTGGAAGTGGTCGGCGGTATCGTCAGGAGGCCAGCAGATTATCTGGGGGAAGCCGACGAGACTTAGGTTAGTTCTAAACTCAGTGATTGACTCAATATTTCGAGTGGGTCGCCGGCCTGATAATCAAATGCAATTTTGACTTGCTGGCCAAACAGCGGCTGAATAGGGGCGTGCAACGGCAAAATCAAGCATTGATTGGGCCACGTCACTGCAGTTTGATTCGGTTCGTCAATCGCCAATACGTTCTGCGTTATCATGCGCACAGCGTTCACTTGCAAGTCAACTGTGGCAGCAACCGATTGTCGACAATGAAACTGCAACGAAAAATCATCGGCATAGTCAATTGACGCATAAGGATCCAGCGGACCAACTTCGGTAGTCCGCGGATCAGCCAGCCTCGGAGCTTGGAACATGGGAACGGGCGCCCAGTAGCCCGCGAAATCAAAACTTTGATTGATTGGCTGCCACATCAGGACGGATGCTTCGGGGATAAATGTCGGTAGCGAAACGGTTGCTCCAAAGGCGCGGCGGTAGTTGTGCTTGAATGCATCGATAACTTGCAGTTGTTTTTCGCGCAGCAATCCGACGTGTAGCATTTCGCAAATTACGACATCCACCGGCCGATTGGGAATGAACGTCATCGCGTCCTCGTTTAAGACTTCCGTCTGATAAGACAGTCCATTGTCTCGCAATAGCTCTGCTGCTCGTTCGGCCAAGACCGGATTGCGCTCGACACAGGTCACCGAAGCACCTCGGCGGGCTGCAAACGAGGATAAAATCCCCGTTCCCCCGCCTAACTCGACGACATGCATGTCTGGTGACACCGTCTTTTCAATCGCCAGTTGAAAAGCGCCCACTCGGTCAGAATCGAGCAGCATATTGTAGTGGTAGTGCAGCGGGATATACTGCCCCAACTGATGTTCGTCCGGAATGGGTACGCTAGCTGGACGGGCGTGTATCATAGATTGATTCCAATATTTGGGGCACAGGGTGACCATCAGACGGTGACCATCAGAGCCTAGTGGCTAAGTTGCATGTAATGCAAGGTCGATGTGGATTGACGAGACGAAGTGAATTGACGAATCGAACAGCATGCGGAAACGCATGAACTTGCATGGTTCACAGCCAATAATCCGAATAGCAACCAAGAGAAACGCAACTATGACGAAACCAGTAGTTTTGGGTAGCCTGATTGCCTGGCTGATTGGCTTTTTAGAATTGTCTATCCCCACCGCGTGGGCTCAGGACGTAGCGCAGGAAGCACCGGAATCTGCTTGGCAAACGATCGCTGAACTTTCAGAGTTCCGTGATACGGCTTCGGAAGCCGAGGTGGCAAGCTACTTGCGGCGTTTGGCGACGCAGTGGGACGGTGCGGAACTGACGACCATTGGTAATACGGTTGAGGGCCGTCCGCTGTGGGCTTTGGTCGTAGAGCCCCAAGGGGAATCTCAGCCGCCTAACCCCATCACCGTGTTGATGCTCGGTGGTATTCACTCCGGTGAATGTGATGGCAAAGAAGCCCTGCTAGCCTTGGCGGCGGACATGGCCGAAGAGCGCGTCGACGACGATGCAGAGCCATGGTGGAATTCACTACGTTTGATTTTCGTACCGAACTTCAACGCCGACGGCAACGAACGACGCGGCGTGTTGCACCGTCCTGGTCAAGCGGGACCGGAGGAGGGCATGGGCGTCCGCGAAACAGCTCAAGGTCTCGATCTCAATCGAGACTTCATGAAGCTCGATTCACCTGAGGTGCGCAGCCTAGTGGCCGCCTTGCACGCTTACGACGTCGACGTATTGATAGATACCCACACGACAAATGGTTCGCTGCATCGCTACCAATTAACCTACGACATTCCGCATAACCCAGCCACTCCTCCCGCCATCGACGCCTACTTGCGGCGTGAACTGATTCCGGCGGTCACCAAACGCGTTGCCAACGATGGATTCTCAACTTTCTATTACGGCAATTTCGACCAAGCACATCGCCGTTGGGAAACGTATGGGCACGAGCCGCGTTACAGCACGGAGTATATGGGACTGCGCGGTCGCATCGGAATTCTAGTGGAATCGTATTCTTATGCCTCCTATCAAACGCGGGTACTAGCGTCTTATGCATTTATCCGCGAAGTACTGAGGAAAGTGGCGGAGGATAGCGAGCAGATTCGCGCGGCTATCGACGGCTCTCAACCGCAGCCGGATAGCGATATCGAGCTGACCATCGCCCTACAAGCCAAGTTGGCCAAGACTGCCGACGAGGTGTTGGTCAAGGGCTACCAGCGTCCCGACGGTTCGCCTCCGACCAGCCCATTCAACCAGGCTTCTGCGGCGCAACACATCGACAAAGACTACAGCGTCACACTCTGGAATCGTACCGAAGGCACCAAGATTGTTAAGCTGCCGGCTGCGTATGCGATTGCCCCACAATACGCTTGGGCAGTAGATCGCTTACGTCGGCATGGCGCCGAAATAACTCAACTAACAGCACCGACTAGCTTGCCTGCCGAGCAAATAACCGTTGATCAACTAGAGCGTTTACCCGAATTCCAGCGACATAAACCTCTTCAACTCACGACCTCCGCGTTGCCAATCGAGGCCGAGCTACCAGCAGGGACATTTGTCGTCCCTACGCGACAGCCACTGGGCATGCTGATCGCTCATCTTCTTGAACCTGAGTCTGACGATGGCCTGGCACGATGGAACTTTTTTGATCCTGACCTTGCGGCTGGCGAGGTTTATCCGGTCAAACGGCTGTTGGAATTGCCAGCTGCTGAGACTCTGCAAGCCGTCGAGACGATTCAGCCGTCGGAGCAATTGACGTTGGAAAATCTGATGCGCCCTGGCAGAACAGCAAACTATAGCGACGCAGTCAGTGCACCGAAATGGTTAAAAGACAGTTCCGCATACGTCCTGTCCAAGAACGATTCAGCCTATGCGGTCGATGCGCAAACCGGAGCCATGCGACCTATGACCGAATTGCGTGATCTGCGCAACAAATTGGCTAGCCTGCAAGCGTTTTCCAATCAGCAAGCGACGGACGCAGCCACCCCCCAAGCATTTTCAGACGACTGGCAACACGCGCTCGTGCCGCATCGCCGCGATCTCTACTTTTTTGATGCCGTCGAGCAGGTCGCGCGACAACTGACGCATTCGCCGGATGAAGACGAACAGTTGGCTACGCTCAGCCCGCAGGGAACACACGTCGCTTTTGTGCGATCTAACAATCTGTGGACGGTCAACTGCGCTACAACGGAGCTAAAGCAACTGACACACGATGGGAGCCCAGAATTGCTCAATGGCATCCTCGATTGGGTCTATCAAGAAGAGCTCTACGGACGTGGTAATTTCAAAGCGTTTTGGTGGAGTCCGGATGGCCAGCGCATCGCCTTCTTGCAGCTAGACCAAACTCCTGTGCCTACCTACCAAGTCGCTGACAGCATTAACTATGGACAGTCGCTCGAAGCCACGCGTTATCCGAAAGCGGGTGAGCCGTTGCCAACGGCAAGAGTGTGGATTGTCGACGTTGCTACGGGAGAACTGGTCGAAGCAGATTTATCGAAGTTTCCCGCCGCCGATCGCTTGGTGGCGCGCGTTACCTGGTCTCCTGCGGGTGAATTGTGGCTGCAAGTCTTTAATCGCGTGCAGAATCGACAGGACCTCGTGCGCGTCGATGCCACGAACGGTAGCGCTGCGACTCTGTTTACCGAGGTCAGTTCGGGGTGGATCGAAGTCCGAGGAACACCCGAGTTCCTGCCCAACGGAGACTTTCTATGGCTTAGCGACTTGCCAACAGGTCGAACTCACCTGTACCGCGTGTCACTCGCGTCGGGTCAGAAATCCCAGTTGACGAGTGGCGAATGGGATGTCAGCAGTCTGCTGGGAGTAGCCGCAGATCATAAGCGAGCATTCGTGACAGGGAACACGTCTAGTGCCATCGAGCAGCAGTTGATGGCCATCGATGTGGAATCTGGAGTCGTCGAACAGATTACCGCAGCTCCCGGCACGCATCAGCCGAGCGTGGATCATTCGGGCAATTACTATATCGATGTGTTCAGCAATATCGACACGCCACCGTTCGCGGCTGTCTATTCGATCGATGGCGGATTGTTACGGGTCGTTGATGCGCCCGTGACCGATCGACATGAATTCCTGAACATCCGCTCTCCACAACTAGTTAATATCCCAGTTCGGGACGGCCTGGAGCTGCAAGGGATGGTGCTGTTGCCCACCGACATCGACCTGAGCAAGCCAGAGCGACAGCTGCCCGTACTATTTCATGTGTACGGTGGTCCTCAGGCACCGACCATCCGTAATCGTTGGCAAGCGGGAAACTACTGGTGGCACCAACTGCTTTGCCAGCATGGTTTCGCAGTTGTGCTGTGTGACAATCGAGCCTCTGCGGGCCGTGGCGTCAAGGACACATGGACGATTCGCGGTGATATGGGCCGCGTGGAACTGCAAGACTTAGAAGACGCAGTCGCTTGGGTCGCCGAGCAACCGTGGGCCGACCCGCAACGTGTTGGCGTATGGGGATGGAGCTACGGCGGCTATTTTACGAGTTACGCTATGACCCATAGCCATCTTTTCAAAGCCGGTATTGCTGGCGCGCCGGTAACAGATTGGCGCAATTATGATGCGATCTACACCGAACGCTATATGGACCTGCCGCAAGCGAACGCCGCCGGCTACCAGTCCAGTTCGACCGTGGAAGCGGCACACGATCTACACGGACGGTTGTTGATCATTCACGGCGAGCGAGATGACAATGTCCATCTAAGCAACTCGCTGCAGTTGGCCTATGCACTGCAGAAAGCCAACAAACAGTTTGACATGATGGTCTATCCCAAGAACCGACACGGCGTCGTTGACTCGGACCAGCGCTATCACATGTATCGCATGATGACTCAGTTCTTAGAATTGCATTTAAAGAACTAAGAAATGGAAATGGAAAATGGGAAATGACCACTCGACGAAGCGGCAGGCTGCTTGCGCAGGGAAGTTTTTTTGTAAGCGTTCACGAACTTGGCGTCGACAGGAAAGGGTCGGGAGTCTTTTCAGTAGCGCCCGCCACCGATGAGATGCCGCTGGTAGGAACACGTGGTTTCTAATTGGCGAACGATTTAGGCTGAAAAGACTCCCGCCCCTGTCACACAAGCCGACACGTCGTGAACGGTTACGTTTTTTTCGACGCGCTGGGGTGTAACTCATAAACCAATCAATCGATGAAACTGACACTGGAAACCAACAATGGCGATTACGCAGGTCGGAAACTTCCGTTGCGAGCAAGCGTCCGGGTTACAATCGGGCGGGGAGCGAGGGCGGACGTAGTCGTCCCCTATGACGCAGAATTGTCGGAAGTCCATTTCGAAGTTTCGGTCGAACCCGATGGTGCCTATCTACGTGACTTGGGAAGCACAAGTGGCACGCAGATCAACCACTCAACCGCCACGTTTGCCCGGTTGGAAGATGGCGATACAATTGTTGCAGGCCGAACGCAGTGGACGGTAGTTTTCGAAGAGTTGCCAATACCAGACGCTCCGCTTGGCTTGGGGCACAGTAGCCGCGAGGACCAAGGGCGAGAAATCACTCTAGCCGACTTCGAAAAAGCGTTTGCGGATGTCGATCCACGGATCGTGACCACTGCGCTTGAAGCGGCAATGTGGAGTCGGCAAGAGTGGTTGTTGCCTCACTGTCGTGCACGCTGCATCCATATTTGTCAAGCGCACATGCCATTCTACGATTGCCTGGCCATCATCGGCGAGGTCGAAGATCTGCCTCGCATTCATACAATTGCCTCAGATGAGAGCCTGGGGCCACAGCGTCTGCGCCTGGTCGCTAAATTCGGAAGCCCTGAATTGCTGCCGCTGTTGCTCGTATACATACAAAACGAGGATGAAGCTGTGAGCACGGAGGCTTGGCAGGCCTTTCGGCGAATCGTTGGATATGATTTCCGCGAGGATGAAGGTGAGAATCCAACCAGCTATCTGCAACGAAATTGGAACCGACTGCGCAAGTCGATCCGAATCAGTCAGGGCGTGGACGTGAGTAGATTCGTCGACGATGCGCAATGCGAGAAGCTAGACCTGCAAGCGAAATGGGAATTGCAAGTTCGCGAGCACTTTCGTCTCGCTTAGCGAAAACCATTACGAGGTTGGACTTCAGCCGAGGCAGATGGGTATTGCCTATGCGGCGATGCGGATTGGCAAATCGAGTTTAGTCGAATCAACAACCACCAAATCGCCCCCATGCTGCTCGCAAGCGACCACGGTGGATTGATTGTGTGCCAAGCGATTGAGCCAAGTGCCGATGATGCCGACTAAGGGCTCTTGCGGGTTGAGCCCTCCGTCGACAATCACCAAGTCCGAAGCACCCATCTTGTGGGCCACTCTCGGGATAGCGCTGTTATGATCTCCGGGGATCAATGAAGCTTTAAACCCCAATTGACCTGCCAACTGGTGAGCTTGCTTCAGGCTTAGATGTCGCCCGCTCTTTGCCGACTCGAACTCATCGATGCCAATGTAACGCAGTTGCTGACTACCCGTCGGCAATTGTACTAGCTTGGCGATGCGCTGCATGCGCGACCCGTCACCGACGCCAATTTCCAAAATGGAAGACAGAGGTCGAGTGAGCAAGATTCGGAAAAGCTCGCGTTCCGATGTTGGTTTGCTGAATCGCGTCCAATACACCCTCTGCAACCAGCTCGGCCGGCCCATGGCTTACATCCAATTCGTTGGCTTCCACTTCAAAACGCCGGAGAGAAGCGTCCTGGTTCTCTCGACTCGGCGGCCATCTCCGATCTAAGTGGCTTCCCTGCCCCAAGATCGGATCGGCATTACCAGCTTTACGCCGGTCCTTGAGCGCATCCTTGCACTCACCAGCACCACAACTCGCGACATTTTGGCGAATCCTTCGCGTTAGCGAGTAGGTGTTGCACATGACTATTCGGCAAAGTCGGAATGCTGTCTGGATACAGAATCACTGTTTCGCGCAAGTTGCCCACCGCTTCCCAACCGTTACAACCGTTACAAGCTACCATCGGCAGAAGCGCGTTGTTGCGCACTTTGCTAGACGTGTCGCTATTGCTAAGGGGAAGAATATTGCTGAGCTATCTTTTCAGCGGGATGTGCCTGCATTTCCACCTAGAACTCACGTATTGAGCTGCCAACTATGCGGGTTCTAAAGTTAGGCCGCAAGCGACTGCAAGCCAGCTTACTCCGCGTTTTCCATGATTGAGACACGCCTTACAGCGAATCATAATGCAAGCTAAAAACACTTCCACCGAACAATGCACGGATCAGTACGTCGCTAGAAATCTGTTCGGCGGATATGAAAGTGCGTTTGAAATCTGTGAGCGAAGGTTAGTACTCTCGGCTCAACTTCTGCTCGACGTGCTTGATTCAAATTCGATTGACCTACATGGCCAATTGTCGAGCGACCCACCGCCTATCGAACTGCATAACACTCCTCAAGTCGAAGTCCCGGCATATCCTAAACAGCCACTCGAGCAACATCTGCGCGAGGCCCATACAGCCAGCGGCTGGTACCAGGTGCAACAAGAGTTCGGGCTGACCGGATCGGGACAGACCGTTGCTGTAATCGACAGCGGCATCGCCTGGGATCACTTGGCCTTGGGGAGTGGCTACGGGCCAGGCTATCGTGTCGTCGGCGGCTGGGATTTCACCGAAGAGAATGACAATCGGCCTTACGACGATGGTCCGGCGGGGTTTCATGGAACCCATGTGGCAGGCATTATCGGTAGTAGCGACACGCAGCATCGCGGTGTTGCGCCCAACGCTGATCTTGTTGCCCTACGTGTTTTCAATGACGCTGGGCAAGGACAACTGTCATGGGTGGAAAATGCTCTGCAATGGGTGCATACGAATCGCAACAGTTTTGAGAATCCCATCACCACCGTGAATTTGTCGCTAGGTACGACGTGGAATGCTGACATCATTCCGAACTGGGCGACGTTGGAGGAAGAGCTCCAACAACTTGCCAATGACGGTATTACAGTCGTTGCATCTGCCGGAAACTCTTTTGCTCAATACAACGCACCTGGCCTAAGCTATCCAGCGGCCAGTCCGAATGTGTTGCCCGTGGCCAGTGTGGGGGACGACGGAGAACTAAGCGACTTCAGCCAACGCGCCTCGCGTGTCCTGGCCGCCCCCGGCGAAAGGATCATGAGTACAGTGCCGGACTACGTACTAGGTCGAGATGGAATCGTCAACGATTTTAGTACTGCAAGTGGAACCAGTATGGCGGCTCCCTACGTTGCCGGAGCCAGTGTGTTAGTCCGTCAAGCAATGGAGATGGTTGGATGGGACGCCATAAATCTCTCAACGATTTCACAACACTTGCACGACACGGCAGATTCCATTTACGACGCTGCCACCGGTGCCTTCTACGACCGTTTGAATCTGCAGTCAGCGATCGACACAATCATCCCTGACGATACTGTGGGCGACACATCGGGCGCGGCCACCCAAATTAGCTTACAGCAAACCGAGATCTCTGGCTGGATCAATAGTCTCGGCGATCGAGACGTCTATCGCTTTACAGCAGACGCCACTGGGACGTTAGCGCTGGATGCGGACAGCGACTGGGCCAGCACGTTGCAGTGGTCGCTGCTTAGTGGTGGACAAACATTGAACAGCGGTGACTTAGATCCACAGTCGGTCCAGGTACTCGCAGGTCAGACCTACGAATTAGTCGTCTCGGCCAGTGGGCGAATTGGTAGCTTTACCATGGATGTTGATTTCACCACGAATGCCGGTGGCGGCGAAGGTGGGTTAGCGTCCAAACAAGATTTAGGCCAAGTCGACTACTATGGAAACAACACCGCAGCCGCCGGTACGACCTACCGCGTACAAGCTGCACACGATGGCGTGTTTACCGTTCAATGGAACAACCCGGATGCTGCAGGGGGCAGCTTGTTGGTGCATGAAGATAATTACGGTGCAAGTAGTGGAGTGTTGGCCAGTGACGCTACTTGGGAACATGGACAATTGCGGCTCGACATGCAAGTCCAAGCAGGTCAATGGTTGAACGTGTCGTTGCCCGGTACGACTTCAGATACAGGCGAATTGGCCATCGCCAATATAGTCGCACACAGCGGTGGCGAACTAAATGTCTACGGCACACTTGCCAGCGATAGCCTGAGCGTTGATCTACAGTCGGGTTTGAAACTGCGGTTCGAAGCCATCGAATACGTATTCGCTAATGGCGAGATTGACGAAGTACACATCGATAGTTATGCCAGCAACGATGACCTGGCCGTCCTGGGATCAGCCCGATCTGATATCGTGGAGTTGTCGCCGAGTGGTTCGACGATTGAAAGCAGCGAAGTACGGCTGGTGATCGCCTCCGTCGAGAATATCGACTTCGTGGGCGGCGGTGGCCCAGATCGCGTGTACTTATACGACTCGGATTCCGACGATACGTTGACCGCGCGGCCACGGGAGGCAGAATTGGTCGGAGTCGGCTATCGCTTTTCCGTCAGCGACGTCGATCGCATGTTTATGCACGCCACGGGTGGCGGACAGGACTACGCTTACCTATACGACTCGATTGGCGACGATCGGTTGAGCGTCCGCCCGCAGTTTACCAGTCTTTCGGGTGACGGATTTTTCAACTACGTTCGCGGTTTCGAGCGTGTCTACGCCTATGCCAATGCGGGTGGATTTGACGAAGCCGACCTCTACGACTCGGCTGGCAACGATCGGTTCTTGACCAATGGAGCTTCGGCCTCGATCGTGGGGCCTGGATTTTCCAGCTACACAAAATCGTTCGAGTTGGTTCATGCCCATGCCGCCGCCGGCGGTCAAGATGTGGCGAGTATGTATGGCTCGGACCAACATACAAATTGGCAGCGTGGCAGCGATTTCGTGAGTTTCAAAGAACAACAATGGCATCGCGAGGCGCGCGGGTTCGAGAACGTGGAGACGTTTGCTGCTGGCCAACCGCACACTTTGGCCACTCAAGCCGTCGCACAAGAACCCACGTCATGGTTGACTGGTCAAGATCTAGCCTCGCCTACAGATGGACAGCCGCAGCATGGTGATCAAGCCTTTATACTCAGTTCGGGTAACTATGCGTCCTCACTGCGCGAATGGTTAATCCACGAAGCCGAATTGCCCGAGGAAGAATTGCTAAACAATCCTAACCTCGAGCTGGAAATACTCGACGCAATATTTGGCGTTCACTAAGGTCGCCTTTCGCTCCCGCGAAAGTACCGCATCATACCGCATCACCTTAATCCTACCGCATCTTCTTAATCATACCGCATCTTCGCGAAAGGCGACCATCCCTGCCTGGACGGAGCTCCGTGCTTCTTGGAGCCCAGTGCGCCTACTGCCCCAGGAGCGCTTCAATTTCAGCTTGGAGCGCCTGCGCATTCGCTTCGCCCGAGCCCACTTTGATCATGCGGATCTTGCCTTCTTTGTCTAGCAGAACCGCGGTTGGAATCCCCGTAACGTGAAACGCTTGCGAATATTCACTCGTCTTAGGCAAGACGGCAAATCCGTGATGGAGGCCGTAAGCCTCGCGAAACTTCTCTAGCATGGCGAGCTCGTCCTCTTCTGCCACCGACTCGCCTCGAACGCTCGTCGCTCTGCCTGCTTCGTCATCCCACTGGTAGTTGTAGAACTTTGTAATGCCGACGATGGTCAGCCCCTTGCTGGAGTATTTTTCGTGCCATTCAGTTAAGTGTGGAAAGGTTGCGATACACGGCCCGCACCATACGGCCCAAAAGTCCAGCAACACAACTTTACCCTTCAGATCTTCCATTGAAGTCTTGGGCATGCCGATAAAGTGGGTCGCGTCGAGCGGCGGGGCGTTGGTACCCACTAGCTTCTCGCGTTCCAAAGCTGCCTGCAGTCGATCGCGCGATGACTTGATCGTACCAACATATCGCGCAAGTTGTTTGCCGGTAGCTTCGTCGACGCGCTCCTTCAGATCATCCAGCTTTGCTTCCAAGTCATCGTAGACCTGCGCAGCCTGCATGGGATCCGATGATGCCAGTCGCGATGCCAATGGAGCATGTAGGTTGTAATAAGTTATGTAGTCAATGTAGCCAGCGTCGTCTTTGCTCAGTGCATTCAAGGCCAACGCCTGCGCTTCTGCTCGCAGTTCTTCAGCTTCGGCAGGGTACTCTGCCCCCAATAGGCTTTCGAACAGGGTCACGTTGGAAACCAGTTGGCTGATCGTCGCTGACTTTTCTGGATCGATTGCCTGGCGACTTTCTTCGATCAATCTGTCGAATAGCGACTTAGCATCTTCCGGCTTGCCCGCTGACGTCAATAAACGTACTTTGGAAGTCAGTACTGTTCGCTTCGCTTGAGTCACTCCCGGAAGGTCGCTAGCCTCCTCGAGCTTGGCTTCAATCGTTGAAAGCATCTCCAAGTTTTCGTCCAAGGGTGCATCCGAAGAATTGGTCAAGTACATGGCGATTGAGGAAAGGGCCATGGCCGATTGCGTGTCAAGCTTGTCGCGTGCCAGCAGGTCTTCCTTGAGAGCTTTCAAGCGAGCCAGACCGGCGCTCTTATCGACTCGAATTTGATTGACAGCCAGCGATAAGTTCATACTGACAAATCTCGCTTCATGCGGATCGTCCGCAATGGCGGCGTCCAACATCTCACCAGCCTGTTTGAAATCTTTCTTTTGCAGTAGCGCATTGAATTCTTTAGCGAAACGCTCCTGCTCCGCTCGTTTCTCTTTCTTTTGCTCTTCCGCAGACTTTTCAGTTGTGGCTGGCTCTTCTTGAGCCCACGCGGGACTGGGGACGAGTGTAACGGCTGCTGTGGTGGTCAGTGAACTGGCAATAGCCACGCTCCACACTAGGAATCGTTGTCGCAACCGTTGACTGGTCTTGTCCCCGAATTTGGGCTGAATAGAAACTTGAGGCTGCTCCGGCTCGGACGCTGATTCACAATCTCGTATCATCAACATTGACCTTCTTAAAAACTTTGAGAAACCAATTCGATCCTTCAGGAAGATATCGCTCAGCTCCGCTCGCCCCAATGTAACCGATTTTCGGTCGAGACGCCCTGCCCGGACAAATTCGGCTTGTTGTTTTACAATGGAGACATGAAAAACTCACTCGCATATTCCAACGGTTGCTGGCTGCCCACGGCGGATGTGCATCTTTCCATGGACGATATCGGGCTATTGCAAGGCGTTGTGGTCGTCGACCGGCTGCGGACGTTGGATCATCGCGTGTTGGATGCGCAGCCGCATGTCGATCGTTTTCTGCGGAGTTGCCATGCGATTGGCATCACGCCACCGCCGGCTGGCGAACTGCTAGCGATCATCCAGCGATGCTTGAGCGAGAATCGTGGAAAGCACTTTACGCGAGACTTTTCGCTGGTCGTGTTGGCCACACCGGGGCGGGTTGGCGCTCCCAGGCCTTTAACATTAATTGTCCATCCACTTGAAATTCGTTGGCCACAATTGCATGCTTGGTACACGGTTGGACAAGCACTGACGACGGCCACGTCCCGCAGCGTGCCTGCCGCCTGTTGGTCGCCGAGCATTAAAACACGGAATCGCCTAAACTATTTCTTAGCCGATCGCCAAACTCAGGCTACCACGGGCGACGGAAACGCAGCGGCGGTATTGCAGACGCTCGAAGGCAATTTGACAGAAACATCCGCTGCCAACCTGCTGTTGGTCGAAGGACAGCGGATCATTTCGCCTCACGCGGAGGATATTTTGTGGGGGGTAAGTCTGCAGCGCACGCTGCGTCTTGCCGCAGAGACAGGATTGGAGGTTGTACAGGCGAATGTTCCACCGAACAGGGCAAAGGCAGCCGACGCAATCATTCTGTGTGGCACCACTGGCTGTCTGTGGTCCGCATCGCGTTTTGACACAACAGAATTCGTAAGCCCCAGCCACCATCCTGTGTTTCGTCAACTCCTGGACGCCTGGATCGCCGACGTGGGTTTCGATTTCGTTCATCAAGCATCTATGGCGCAACGCAGCCAGCCAGTTTCAGCGGTGCCGCCCCAGTAACGGTCGAAAATTGCAGCCCAAGACGGCCAAAAATTGGACACTTCTCGCTGATCATTAGTGATCATAGTCACAAGGCGAGCAGCAGGTGAAAAGTTAACCTAGTGGAATTCGCCAGAATTCCTTTTTCTCCGCGGATTCTTGGCGAAATCCACTACGGCAGGTAAGAACTTATCTGCCGCTCGCCTAAACTGTTTACCCGTATGCAGTTGTAAGCACGGTGGTGCCAGCCTCGGAGAGGCTGGCCTACGTGGTGGTGCTCAGCGAGAAGTGTCAAGAATTGTAGTTTTTGTAGCTACTCGACCAGGGGCGCGGCGGCGTCGGGAAGTTTCCTGTTGTCTCGGGACTGAGAATTTTCTAGGATCCTAGCTGTAAAATGGCTCGTCAGCCTTGGTATCCACCTAAAATATATCGGCGGATCCCGGCTGGAAAACTGCTGAATGTCGGGTCGATGCCTACCGCCAGACACACCATAATCTGCAGAAGTTGAGTAGAATCTACGGCCTCTGCACAAACCAAATTTTTCTGTGAAAGTGAGAGTCGTCTTATGCGAGTTAGACTAGCGATTTGCAAAACGATTGCCGTTGGGTTGTTTTGCGCGCTGCCATTGTTTGCTTTGGCCGCAGACCGCGAAAATCCACGGGTGGAAGAAATGACGTCCGCACGGGCCATCGATCGGCAGATCGTTAGAAGAGTGGCCATGATCATGGACAAAGACCACCTCTCGAAGCATAAGCTGGACGACGAGATTTCGCAGCGTACCTTTGAACAACTGCTGCGATCACTCGATCCACTCAAGCTATATTTCCTCCAAAGCGACATCGACAGTTTCTCCGCTTCCCGCAACAAGTTGGACGATTATGTTTTGACTGGCAACATGGATTTCGCCATTCGTGTGTTTAAGACTTATTTGCAACGTCTGGACGAACGCGTAGCCATGGCCCATGAACTCATCGATCAAGAGCATGATTTTAACATTGACGAACAATTGGCCATTGATCGCGATGTGATCTCCTACCCTAAAGATGACGCCGAAGCACGAGATCGCATGCGTCGGCAGATCAAATACCGTATGCTCGTATTCGAAAGCGAAAAGATCCGTGCGGACCGGGATAAGGAAGCAGGAAGAGAGCGCAGCGAAGCCGCCAACGTTTTGAACGGTGACCCTAACGAAGACCCCCGCGAACGTTTGCATCGGAGCTACCGCACCCTGCAGAAGCGCTGGCATCAAACGGACGCAGATGAGCTGTTAGAGCTGTACGTCTCAGCCATGACTACCAGCTTTGACCCGCATACTTCGTACATGTCACCCGATAGCTTGGAAAATTTCCGCATCGTGATGAGCCTAAACCTGGACGGCATTGGAGCGACGCTGACCAGCGAAGATGGCTATACCAAATTGACAAGCATTGTGCCTGGTGGTGCGGCCGATAAAGATGGTCGCCTTAAGCCAGGTGACAAGATCGTGGGAGTTGCGCAAGGTGAAAAAGGAGAATTAGTCGATGTTATCGATATGAAATTAGATGACGTCGTCGCACAAATTCGTGGCCCTGCAGGCACGCTCGTACGACTAGCCGTGCAACCTGCCGCCGGGGGTGAATCTCAGATCTACGAAATCACGCGAGCCAAAATTGCCCTCGAAGATAGTGCCGCTCGCAGCGAAGTTGTCGAACATGGTCAAAAGCCAGACGGCACACCTCTCCGCGTTGGCTATATCGATTTGCCAAGCTTCTACATGGACATGGAAGCAGCCCGTGAACAATCGGGCGGCTACCGGAGCACCACCCGTGATGTTAGTCGTATCCTCGGCGAATTCAAGGACGAAAAAGTCGATGTGGTTGTCTTGGACCTGAGTCGCAACGGTGGCGGCAGCTTGACAGAAGCCATCAATCTGACAGGTCTGTTTATCGACCAGGGCCCCGTTGTGCAAGTAAAAGATTTGTCCGGTAACGTCCAAGTCTACGACGATACCAACAGCGGCGTACTCTGGAATGGTCCACTCGTCGTAATGACGAGCAAGGAAAGTGCCAGTGCCAGCGAGATCCTAGCGGGTGCCATTCAGGATTACCATCGCGGTCTAATCATCGGTGACCCCACAACTCACGGTAAAGGTACCGTGCAGAGTTTGGTGGAGTTGGAACGCTTGACCGCCTTGCCCGACACGGGCGCACTGAAGATCACGATTCAGCAATTCTATCTACCCGGCGGACAAAGCACTCAACGTACAGGGGTTCTTTCTGACTTGGTCTTGCCAGCGATTACAGCCAGCTTTGATAACTCGGAAGCTGACCTAGACTACGCGTTGCCCAACGATCAAGTCACGGAAGCTCGACATGCGAACTACAAAATGGTCGATAGTACATTGCTATCCGATCTGCGAACTAAAAGCCTGGAACGCATCCAAGAGTCCGAGGGATTCGCGAGGCTGCTCAAACGCATTGAGTTGTTCCAGTCCCAAAAAGAAGAAGACTACGTGTCTCTCAATCGCGAGCAATTCTTGAAACGCCGCGAGGAGCTCGACGCGCAACGCGAGCAAGAGGAACAAATGCTCGAGTCGCAAGTCCCCAAGAAGGAAGTCTTTAGGAAAGATTACTATACGACCGAGGTACTCAACGTCGCTCGTGATTATGTCGAAGCTGTTAACAAGCTAAACCTCGCTCAGGCCAGCTAAGAGGCAAATGACAAAGGCAAAATGACAGGCGGGTGGCCAAGCGCAGTTTGGTCATCCGCTCTCTGATCTGCGGCAATTCGATACCAAAAAACAACAACTGGGCAAGATTTGCGGCTATCTTCTTACAAATCACGGGAAATCGATTCAAAGATTGCTTGAGTCATCTCAAGGAAACCGCTATTCTTCTGGCATTATTCCTGAGTCCCTATAGCAGCCGATGACACATTCGCTCAAATTCTAGGGTGAGTGCATTGGAAGGAAACAATTGATGTCAGAAAGCTTGTATCTCGAAGACCTTGAGCCAGGTTCTTCTTGGACAAGTCAAGCCAGAACGCTGACGGAAACGGATATTGTTTCCTTCGCTGGCATGACTGGTGATTTTGATCCCCTGCACGTCGATCACGAGTTTGCTGCCGAAACACCCTATGGCAAGCCGATTGCCCACGGGCTACTTGGCCTTTCGCTAATGGCTGGACTCAGCAGCACCTGCCCGCGCGTGAGAACGTTGGCCCTCGTTCGAGTTTCCGATTGGCAGTTCCAAAGGCCGATTTATATTGGTGACACCATTCACGTCGTTACCCAAGTCGAATCGGTTACGCCTCGCGGTCGCCGAAGTGGCGAAGTCGTCTGGTTTCGCAAGCTAGTCAACCAGCGTGGCGAATGTGTACAGTCGGGGAAAATTGTGACCCTGGTATCAAGCCACTCTTTCCTCCCGCGCGCCCAGCCTATCCCGGCTGGCATGAAACTCAATAAATTCAAGTCGGGCAACCGAGTCGACTCGGTGTCCGACAACGCATAGGTTCTTCCGTTGCGTCCTTTCCATTGCTAGACTCTTGGAATGGAAGTCATCTCATTGCAGTCGGGAAGCTCTGGAAATTGTGTTTTCGTTCGTAGTGGCGAAACGCGGTTGCTGTTTGACGCTGGCATCAGCGGGCGAAAAGCTGAAGCCCGACTGGCTTCGTGTGGATATGATATCCGCGATTGCGACGCCGTTATCCTCTCACACGAACACAGCGACCATATTTGCGGCTTGGGGGCCTTTCATCGCAAGTTCGGCCTGCCTGTCTTTGCAACTCTGCGCACGTGGAATGCAGCCCGCGCGAAACCTGCGACAGGCCCAATCGGACATCCCAACCATTTCAAAGCAGGTGAAAGCCTGCAAATCGGCTCGTTGCGAATCGAGACGTTGCGTACTCCCCATGATGCCGTGGAAGGCGTGTGCTTCATAATCGAAGATACTGTCGACGGGCAACGATTCGGTTTGCTCACCGATTTAGGCCACGTCTTTAAAGATCTCTGCAGAGTGATCCAAGGAGTAGACGCGGTACTCATCGAGAGCAATTACGATGACCACATGCTGCACTGTGGACACTATCCCCAGCGTCTGAAAGACCGCATCAGCGGAAAACGTGGACACCTCTCGAATGAGGATGCTGCCACACTGCTAGAGTGCTGTGGCAAAGACCAGCTTCAGTGGGCATGCCTTGGCCATTTGTCTGCCGAAAACAACTCACCTGAAATCGCGTTAGCCTTCCATCGCCATCGGCATGGGAATCGCTTTCCAATCTTCTGCGCTGATCGCGACGGCGTCCTACGGTTGCCCACCGTTACAGCCCCCAAATTTGTTCTCCAAGCCTGAAACCTACCCAAAAGTTTCGTGGTTTGCCATAGGCATTTGGGGTAGATCAACTTTGGCAAGCTACAAGATTAGTACAATGGTGGACGGATCATAACTCACAACATCGCCACACATTTTTCCAAAGGATCCGTCATGCACATCCCCAGCACATCAAGACTTACGTTGTCGACTCTTTTCATGGTGGCAATCGCCACGCACCTTCTCGCGCAAGAATTGCCAAAGGCGGAGAACGTTCATGCGGTCAAGCTGTTTACGGTTCCAGATTACTGCGAAGGCGTAGTCTTTGATCACGATGGCAATGGCTACATTTCGCATTTGAAGACCATCACCAAATTTTCACTGGACGGCCAACACAATACCTGGGCGGAAACTGGTGCCCCCAATGGACACAAGATCTTAGCGGATGGGACGCATCTAGTGTGCGACGCTAGTCAGCATGCCGTGCTTCGATTGAGCAGCGAAGGAAAACTACTCGATCCAGCTTCCAAAGAATGTGATGGAAACCCCCTACGGGGCCCCAACGACCTTTCACTCGACACCGCCAATGGTGGCTTCTACTTTACCGATCCTGGTGAAAGCGGAATCGACAACTTGATTGGTACGATCCACTACGTTGATGCCCAAGGCAAAACACATTTGATCGATGATGGACTAGCTTTCCCGAATGGCATTGTGCTACTGCCCGGTGGGAAAAAGCTGCTGGTTGCAGAAAGTCAGAAGAACCGCGTGTTATCGTACGAAGTCAAATCGCCCGGCAAAGTCGGCCTGCGCACGGTATTCGCAGAACTCCCTAAGAAAGATGAATCTCAAGGGCAAATCGACAATCAACCAGACGGCATGTGTCTGGATGCAGCCGGCAATCTATACGTGGCCCATTATGGAATGCGGCAAGTACAAGTACTCGATCCGAATGGAAAACTGATTGCCCGCTACGATGGTGGCAACATCACCACAAGCAATGTAGCCTTCGGGGGCCCCCAAAGTGATCAACTTTTTGTCACCGGTGGCCTAGGCGGCGATGCCGGTGGCGGACTATTTCGGCTCGATCTCAAGGTAAAAGGCCTCACCATTCTTCCCGCCAAGCAATAGTGCCAACCGAACGGCGAGCGCCTCAGACTCGGCTCTTCCCAGCTATTGTAAGTTCGCCTTCAACTTCGCCATTGATTGCGTTTGTCGATGGCTGATCTTGGAAACAGCGTATCAACCGTAAGCGCAGCGGCAGACACGGGTCGGAAAGCTAGTCCTCCCATGCCGCTGACTCCCACAGCGCATCCACCGCAGGAGTTTGCTGATTGCCAGCAACCTGCTCAAGAAACGAATCGTCCTCCATCCACGCGTTTTCGAACTCGAATGGACCAGTATCAAATTCATCGAAATACTCGGTTTCAAAGGCGACATCGCGAGCACGGATTTCGCCAGCGGAATCTTGAGTAACTCCCCAGTCATCCATAGCAATTCGGTTGAGTTCGTTGATCACGTCTATGGCTTGCAGGGAATTCGACAAGCTCGAATTGGCGACCTCGCCCTCGCCAGCAGAGTTGATGTAGTTCACTACGAGCAGAACATCGATCGGCGTTAGAAACCCATCGTCGTTTACATCGTAGTATGGCGGCGGCCCAACGGAGTCGTTGATCTTGGGCAGAACATTGGATTCTTCCCGTAGAATCTTGCGTCCGTTGAGTTCATTGATAGCGAGCAGCACATCAATTGGCGTAACGATCCCATTGCCACTGGTATCTTCCGGAAACTCTCGATTGTGCCAACTCAGCGTTGATTCGATCACCAGGTTCGACACCGTCACTGCGCTGGAATCATCCCCAAAACCGATGAGATCAAAGTACAGCGTCGCCATCGTCTCCGGTTCGACATTTGCAAAGTCGATCGTCACGTCAAGTGGTTTCGAGAGGTCGACAATATCGCCACTGTTTACTCCCTCAATCACCACCTCTGGTGCAAAGAACACGCGTCCATCCGCTTGGACACTCAGTAAAGCATCACTGCCAGTCAGACCTTGCATTTCGCCAACCAGACTCGTCGTACTTGTTGAGTTCAGCAAGGCTACTTCAAACGCATCGCCTGGGAAAAGGCCACGATTATCGCCCAAATCGACTTGACTCAGTGTAAAGCCCAGTCGCCGCGTATCAGTCGGTACGGTAAACGTCTGAGATAGATCGGAAATCATCAATTCCGTCTCACTCAGAATGGCTGTTTTCGCGAGTAAGTTTAGTCCACCGGTCGAATTCCAGGCAAATCCCACAGAGTTGATATCAGTATTGGAGAAGTCTCTATTCCTGAGAGGGGCGCCTGGAGATGGGGGATTGTTTCGGGCACGCTCCAGGATTGGAACAAATCCGATTTCTGCATTTCCTTCGATATTGGACGAATTCGAGGTAGACGTATCTGCCAATGGTGAAGCCCACTGTACTTGCAGCCAACCAAACAATTTAGCCTCATCGGGGCTAACCGTGTTTCGGACACCCGGAGAAAGACTGCCAGCGAGGAGCGCGTATGGATGTGATGTGGAGCTTAGATGGTCCAGATCTTCATCAAGGGTAAAAGACTGTTCGTCGGTGACAAGCACTGGCAGACCTTCCTGATAGCTCACGAGGGAAAGTAGGTCAGTATTTTGCGCACTTAACCCGAGAACGTGGCCGACTTCGTGAAGTAAAACTGTCCAAAGGTCATAGGTATTCGCAGCTGAATACGGTGGCATAAGCTCATAGATCCAAGGTCGCTCACCTTGCATAAATTCCTCGTTTCTTCTTGGAGTTGAATCGACGAACCAATTGCCGCCGGCTGCGTCGCCATCAATGACTATGCTGGCACCATCCGTGAGGCTTGGACCACCCGAGATGAAAGCTTGCGCTAGAATACTTCCAGGGAGATCATCGACCGTGGTAGTAATGTTGGGGACTCGTCCGATCTGCGCCACGCCTTGCCAATGCAAAATTGCTTGTTGTGTCATTTGCTGCACAATCTCACTTGTCAATGCGCGTGGCTGACTCTGTTGTTCCCCATCGGGTTGTGACGTTGATACTCTTGGAAGAAGTGGACCAACAAACTCGCCTTCCGGTGCTGGGTCGTTGTCGATTATGACGATCTCTATTTCGAATGGATCGGGACGCAAGCGTTCCGGAATGCCCTCGATCGAAACCCGAATAACGAAAGATTCTGGTTGTGGTTCGTATTCATTGTCGTCGATGATGTATAAGCCTGGCTCCAACTTGAGCACCGGCTGACTGATGTTCTGAATGTCCTGAATGATTTCGGGTGTGTTCCGGGCGACAAAATCCTTAGAAATCTGTGCAGGGTTTTGAACAAAGCGTCCAACTTTTTCAACTGTTTCGACCAGAATGCGTGCATTTGCTGCTTCCTCAGCGCTCAGTCCAAGTCGCTGCGAAAGTAGTACCTCAATCACCTCTGCAGTCGAGCCCTCAGCGACTTCGATTTTGGGTGGTGCAAGAAAACCGGGGTTCACGAAACTGCAGGTTGCTGCAAGCTGACTACCAGGTACAGTTCCAAAGAGCGTCAACTTCTCGCCATCGGGATGTAGGGCATACGGGCCCAAGCGAATGTCATCTGCCGAGTTCTTGAAGAAAACAATGCGTGCACCAGCAGCAAACGTTCCGCACATTTCGAAGGAGGACCAAGACGTTCCAGCGTCAATGGAGACCTGTTCGACATTTCCATTCGAGAGGGCTGCACCAAAATGCACGTCGAAGTCCATCAGTTGTTGGGCGTCGATTTGGAATCCGGCTTGCAATGAAGCAACGATTGGAATACCCGCTTCAGCTTGAATACGAGCTAGTCCGGTATTGTTGGCCTTGATACGCAGGTAGGTTCCCGAAGGCAATAGCTCCACACGGTTATCGATGGCAATAAGCTCCATACCAGCCGACCACTCACCGTTGAGCAATACCTTGAGTTCGGCCACGAGCTCGCTAGAAATTGGAATGGGTGCACCAAGAACATTGATGATCTGAGTATTCTCGATCAAGGTGACTGCGTCGGTCGTCAGCTCGAGCTCATCAAACTGGAACGGTCCGACATTAATTTGCCCACCAATCGGCAACAACGTTTCGACATCGAGCACGACCTTGGAAGCAAAGCCAGACAACTGTAGCGGTTCGCGAATATTCACCAATTCGGATCCGAGGACCTTCAGTCCCAAGCGTGCTTCATTCGGCGTAAGTCTTGGATAGAGCGATTGCGAAACTGGAATAATCACATCGGCGCGAATTCCGAATTCCAGATAGGATGCAGCATCGCTTCCGAAGAGCTCTCGTACGATTTCTGGCAAGGACTCGTTTCCTACTTGAAACTGTGCTTGGCTCGGAATCGTTGTGCTGAACTGGTATTGCAGCAAACTGGCATTGAAACCAACTGTGGTTGAACTGCTGGCGATCCAGGATGGCAAGTCAATGAATTTCACTTCCTCGGAATCACTAATTTGTGTGTTGCCCAAGTAGAGAGCAAATGAATGATCGCCCGCATCAAGATCCGGTAGTGTGCTAATTGACCATTGCAGGACACCATCATTAGGATTCCCCGGGATCGGTTGGAGTGAAAGGTTTTCGTTTCGACCCTCGATCTTGAACTCAATCAATTGCGAGTAAGCAGCCTCGTTGGGTACCCCCAACGCTTCAACGATGAATCGTGTGCCTGCCAGACTTGTGTCCGTCAACAATCGCATGGTCGACGCGTCCACGCGATTCCCAGCTTGATTCTCCAGATAAAATGCCAGGTTAACTTCATCGTAGACAGGAATATTTACCGATCCTGTTGAGACGCGGACGCCATCGGAAAACCCAGCAACAGTGACGGCGTTGTCGCCGACTTGTAGCTGAGAGGCGGGCACAGAAATCAGCGACTGCTTGCTGTGTAGCCATTTGTTTTGTGCACTTGTTCGGAACAGTATTGAATCAGATGCTTGACCAGTCGAAGCAAAATTGATGAGCAGTGGCGAAGTCGTGCCGGCGAGGATGCCTTGTTCTGGATCGATCGGAGTGCCTGCCAACGTCGCCGATTCAACCGAAGCGTAGCCGAACTCATAACGAATGTTCGTGTTGGGAGAGGCATTTGCCGCAGAAGCGAATACCGATCGAGTGTCTACTGTAACACCAGTGCTAGATTCCGCATTCTCAATTCCATTTAGGTTTGGGGCAGTGGCAGCACGAATGTTTGAGCCAGCGGGCACTGCGAAAGAGGCAATCGTTCTTACTACACCAGTGGTAATATTCTGAAATCCAGGATACGCATAGGAGGTAAACTCGACTGAATTCATGTACCAGTCAGTCAGGAAACTAGCCGGAGAAATGTTGGCAACGTCCGCGCCCGATTGAGTGACCATGCGCCGAGGATTTAGCGCCTCAATTGCATCGGCGATGACGCTCGTTGAACTACTTAGTTTTAGTGCCAACAGGGCTGCTTCTTCCTCGAATAATACCCGTGGTTCATTCTCACCAATAGAACTGTTTCCGTTCATGATGCCATAGTCGACAGGGGTGTTACCAAATACATACTGCCCTGAAGCCCTCCATTTTGCACGCGTATCGTTGCTCGGAGATGCAACTCCGTTTTCCGCAATGATCGTGTCTAACACCGATTCCGTGTAGCGGTCCAGCAGCCCCAATGTGTGCAGATGCTCATGAATGATTATTTCTCCTAACTTGATCCCAAACTGGTACCAAGTTGCATCGGGAACAGAGGGAGGTTCAACCGTCTTTAATGCGTACTTCTTGAAGTACGCATTCAGCAGCTCGCCTAGATATATTTCGATGTCTACCGAATTGGAGTTTTTCGCAGCGAGCGCAGACGAAAGCGCGTAGACTTGCTCCCAAGGATGCTTCTTAGCCAGGTCCCAGGGATCTGAGGGTGTTCC
Organism: Pirellulaceae bacterium; assembly: GCA_041398985.1. Taxonomy (GTDB): domain Bacteria; phylum Planctomycetota; class Planctomycetia; order Pirellulales; family Pirellulaceae; genus Aureliella. The sequence continues at coordinate 94,057 of JAWKTR010000008.1, read as the reverse complement.
TGGTGAGCCACCAAGGCGAAGATAGCTATTTGCGTCGATTCCAGGGATTGCAACTCCAAGCGTACCATTAAATTTATCAGGGGCGTATGTCGTATCACTTGGATCCTGGAACGCGTCTGGTTTGTAAGATACTAACCTGCTAATTCCCGAAGCGGCTAGAGTGGACGAATCAACTATTCGGATAGTACCGTCGTTGTACGGGTCAAAGCCTGAAACCCATCCAAGTTTTGATAGGTTTTGTGTATGTTTCAAACCCTCTTCAATCCCGTCCAGCAATTGCTGTCTTCCGATCAAAGGATCATTTGATGCTGGATCGGCCGCATGATCGAAGAACTCAATCGCGCGTCTGCTCGACAGGTCGCTGCCCTTAAGTCGGATTGCGTCGATCGTTGCGAGCAGGGCCGCTTTGTCCCAGTAGAGCGTAGAATCGACTGCGGCCTTTGCTCGCAGCTTCGTTTCTTGAGAAGTATCGATATCTTCCCAATCACCACTAACGGGATTGCGTACGAAAAACCGGATGATCTGCTCATCGCGGGCAAGCGTAGAAGTCGGTTGGTAGTCGATACTGTAGGTTGCGTATCCGCGAAAATCATCCGAAAGAATGTCGGGAGAGTTGTTAGCGCCACTGGCGGTTTTCTTGAATGGTCCCGACGCAGCGGTGGAACCAGGCGATGTTTCTGCGCTAAAGCCAACGTAGATACCAGATTCTCGGAGGACTGGAGAAGAGAGCGGGTGAATGCCTACGATGATGTTGCTAACGTAGCTTTGGCCACTTCGATATTGGACTGGCAGGAATTCGATAATATTATCGGCTGGCGTGCTGTCATGATCATACAGCTTCAAGAAGCTAACGCGTGACGTAGAGAATTGTTGGGTCTTTCCCGCAGGCTGACTGGATGTATCCGTCTTCAAAAAAACTAGGTCAATCGTCGCTGCAGCCAACTCGGCGACTGCGAGTTGTGGCAAAATTGAATTCGCATGTGAGGCTAACAGCGGCGCTTCGGCGACCATCGTCGCTCTAACCTGGACGAAGCCACTCGATTCTACGTTCATCCGCTGACCAATTTCAGGCAAGACCACAATGTGGGGCGTGATCTTAAAGCTCGGCAAATGCGCGCGCACCGCCTGCACATCTGTTTGACTCGTCACCAGAACGATGGGGGCAGCCCGAGATGCAAGCAGACTGTCATACGTCCGCACATCGATCGTAATAGTCCCATCCAGCGTCCGAATGTTGATGGATTTCAGCAACTGCGGTTCTCTTAAAACGATAGCGCGCCCATCCCAACGTTGATCCGCTTGAAGATAGTCATCTCGAATTAAGAAAGAATCTTTTTCCGTCACCTCTTCTCCAGCACCATCGGCGGATTCATCCGTGTCCAAGAACACCAATCCGTCGTCGGCCGGACCATCCGAATCCGTCACAACCAGATGACTACCAAAACCAACGTTGTCCAGGAGAACTTCGCCGCCGGTGATTTCGAAATCGAGCGAATCAATCACGCGTATGTCAGCGGACAACGGAATGGCACGAGTAATCTCAGTCGTCGCGCCCAGGGCAAGACTTGACAGGTCGATCGACGTGCTCCAAAACGTGTTGTTGTTTGCTCTAGCCGTTACCAGCAGCGTTCCTGCCTGCTGCACTGGCTGTAGATCAAAATGCAGCACATTGTCGGTCGCGAAAAAGCGATTGTGAGAGATCCTGCTGTTCGCACCATTCAGCCGAATACTATAGTTGCCCGAATTCTCATCAAAACTCAAATACTTGGCTTCATCGGGAGTCGCATCGGGCGAGCCATTGTGGAAAGACCAACCGGGTACGGCATAGTTCAGAACTGGGAAGCGTTGCTCGGGCCCTACGAATTTCCTTTCTGAGTGATTGTATCGCCCTAGAAAAAGGGTTCCGAGCTCGAAGTCACCATTGAACAGACCGGGCACCGCATCGCGAACACTTGTGTCCGCATAATCATCGGGCAGAGTATTGTCGTAGCTAACCGGCGCAGAGCCTTTGACCGAAGAACGGTAGTCCCTTCCACCGCCAATTTCAGAGAAGAACCAGCCGGTTCCAATTCCCTCGGAAACTTTTTGTGCGAGAGGTCCAACGAAATTGGAACCTTCGAGCGCTTGATACCAGGGAGTTTCGTTGTAATCGACGGGTAGAACTTGGTCACTCAGAGTCTTTTCATACTCAGCGTCAAACAACCGACGCCAAATGCGTTCGTTCTCGAATTCCTCTAGCGAAACATCAATGGTGCCTGCATACCATTTCCAAACGCGGCTATGTGGCCCCGCAAATCCTCCAAAACCTGTCGTGGTTGCAATGGAGGTACCGATCAAATCGTCCTGAGTGAAACCGGCGCGACCGTTGACGACTTGTGTGTGTACCTCATCATGCAGCAGGAGGTTGATTGAAGCGCCGGGAATGGAATATCCATTGGGCGTCAAGGATTGTCCAAGAGTTCCTAGCTGTTGATAGTAGTTGTCCGCGAACGCAACGTTTTCCCAGACCTGAACTATCGGATCCCGAAAGTCGGCGTAGTGAAGCCAACTCAGCTGAACTCGCTCAAGAAATTGATCCAAGGCCCCCTGCACGACACTCGCGCCAGTCAGTTTCTGAACCAAGCCCTGAGCCCAGCATGAGAAGCGTCCTGGGTCGCTTGCGTCGCAGACGCCGAGGTCCTCTCCTGCTATGGCACTAATGGCCTTCAGGAGCGATGATGTCCGCACGTCCAGTGAGGCCTGGGGGACGTCATGCGGATCAAGCGTGGTCATTTGGATGTTCTTGATTTCCGGATAGTACGTCCCTAATCGTTGAATGATTTCGCTATTGACGACAGTACCTCGGCTATGTCCGATAAAGTGCAGCGGACTCTTAAGTACTTTGCCTCCCAGGGTTTGGTCTAATTTCACCAGCGATGCGAACATCGCGTCCGCTGCGGCCTCGGAGAACCCCGAATCGTTGATCGTTGACTCTTTGATCCAGTCGGCGACCAATACGAGTGGGCGTCCAGGCGCGGGCGTACGTCCATCGAGCGATACAAAGTTTCCTGATTGTCGGTTGTACACCATCACCACGCCATCACCTCCGTTGAGTGCAATGAGCTTGGCTATATCGATGAATGCATCAGGTGCTCGCTCCAGCGCGTTGTCAGTAAACCAGCTATATGGATCCGGTGTAAATCCGTGCGTGACTAGAGTCACGGTATTGAAGGAATCATCGGAGTTTTTCACCAATGGGTTAGTATGGAATACAGCTGTTCTATGAGACAGCCTACCGCCCGCGGAACTAGCTTCGACACCCCAATAATAGGTTTGGCCAGCGGTCAATCGCAACGATGCTGGAAGTTTGTAACTCGCGATGCCGAATGCATCGGCGACAACTTCTACGCCACTTACGATTCGGTAGGGATTGAGATCGGTGATGCCAAGATCTTGGGGGAAAAGGCCGTTCCCCGCAGCAAATGTGGATACGTACACTTTGCTAACCGAATTCGGTACACCTGTATTCCACGTCAACGTGGGATTCAATTCATTGACAAATGCATTGACCGGCGAAGTAAGGCTCAAACTCTCACCCAAGGCATCAGCACCGCGGATGCTGCCCTTGGGCGTCGATTCAACACGATCCACAAGGATACCCGCAGGAGTTTCAAATAGCTCTAGCGCCGCTAGCTCAAGCGGCCGCGTGTCGAGTGAATATCCGACTTGAGATGCTCGCTCAATGACTTCAAAGATTGAGTTGACATCGTAAGCTTTCAGCTCTTTGGTACCCTGGAATGTTACAAAGAGTGTTTGGCTATCGGGAGAGATAGCCAAGTTGTCGGGGAAGGATGCGAGAATCTGTTCGGTTGCAGCAATCAGGTGCGGGCCTTCAGGAGTTAGTCCCAGCGGATCGGCGAGGACACCTATGTTGCCTCCTGGTCGAACCAGCGGATCACCTACATACTTGGCATTGAAACCACTCACAAATGCATAGTCCGTACGCCCTGGAATAAGCTCAATATCATTGACGTTTTCGACATCAAGTGGATCGAGAAAATTCAGTTCCGGCCCAAGAGCTTTTCGTTCGCCTAGGGTCGTTGGATAAGAATCGACAGACCAGTTTCCTCGAATGTCGCGGCGCAGAATGTTGTAGCCAAGTCCCTCGGTGCGCCGGTCAGTGAACAGAACGATGTTCGGATCTGAGGTCGCGACGACGGCGTAGGGCTCGGGTCCTACTGTCGCAATGCTTACTACCTGCCATGCGGGACGTAGGATTTTCGTTGGCTTACCCTGCGCGTCGGGCAGACCTGGAAACTCTTTGATTTGCAAATCAACCAGATAAATGTGTCCGGGGCCTTGGTATGTTTGGTTCAAAGGATGTCCGGGGGCCGCCGCAACGAGAGTTTTTCCATCCGCAGTTACGGCCATTCCGCGGAAGCCATACGGCGCATCGTCGACAGAAATCGTATAAACCACTTGGTTGTAGTGGGGCGAATTATCGCGAATGTCAATCACGTAGATCGACTCAAGCAACTGATCTCCCGCGTACAGATATTCACCGCGGGGATCTATGGTGAAACGATCTATCCGACTTCCGACAGGCAACGTGATCACGTCGAGACCGGTCTCTCCATCAAGATCTGAATCGGCTAGTGGATCCCCGTCAGCATCCAATTGTGAAAGAGCCACAGCATCGAAAACTGCCAGGCCGGTTGGATTCGAGAGACTGACATAAACGCGTGTTCGATCCGGCGTGACCATCGTTGTGAGAGGACGGCTGCCTAAGGGACTGACTGGCAGCTCAGCTATTTCCTCTACGTCGGAAACGACGGCGCGCTGTGCTACTAGTAGTTGACCTGCCTGCGTCGCAGCTGCAAACGTATAGTTGCTCTCCAAACTCAGCAGGAAAGGTTTCGACTCAAGGTGGGCTAGAGGATCCGAGGCTTTCGGGTTGCTCAAAGTGCGTACAGGACGAGCGACGCGAATCGTCAAATTTCCAGCAAACATATGCTCCGGCAACTTGAAGCGAATCTCGTTCGGTCGGTTGACATAATCGATGGTCAAGTCATGCGCCGTCAGGACGACGTCGCGAATGCCGCTCGTAAATGTCTCTGTGCTGCCAAGTGTGTCCGATTGTCCAGCAGTAATTCTGACTTCAACGTCGAGGGGGAAAACTTCAGCAAAGCCATCGCTACTTGGCACAAAAAAGTTATTGCCAGTAACCACGACTTGCGGCCTTACGGAGTCTTCGACCGTTTCGAGTTTCACACCAGTGATTACTGGTACGCCCCGATCAACAGATTGAAATTCTGGGTCACCGTCGATCACGAATTCGACGCGCGGGTTTCCGACAGGATTGAACACGGATGACGCCAGTTTTTCGACAATTCCGTCGTGCTTCACCCATACATCAAACTGCGTCTCTCGAGGTGGTAGAAAAAGCGTATATTGATTGATTCCAAATGCTCCTAAGAAGCCAGCAGCAATACCTGCGGTTGGACTAAATGTGGGAGTGGCAACGATTCCAAAGTCGGCATTGCTAAAATCACCTCTGAGGATTGTGAGGTCGATAGCCACAGCTTCGCCGGGTTCGCTTGGTAGCCAAACGATGTAACTGCCACTTTCTTCGATGCCGTATGCAGGCGGCGAGGAGGTGCGTGCGATCCCGTCTGTACCTACCACTCCAAATTCGGCTTGATTCCAGATAGAGATGGATTCACCAGTCGGCGTTTGAATGTTCTCAGCGCGGAGAAAATACACGGTGCTGCCCGGTGCAATACCTTGGACGGGATATGCCAACTGAACCGGCGCGCTCAGCCGCTCTGTGCCAAGGTCTAAGGTAAATGCTGCGCCGACCAAAGCATCAGGGGGAGCATCGGGTAAAGAACTGATATCTACCGGCTCGAGTGAGACGTTGGTGGGTGTTTCTAGAATTCCGTTGGCAATGTTGACCCAACCTCCGGTCGTACCGGCGACGACACCTCCATGGTGGTCGACCTGCGAACCACTGGAAATTGCGTTTGAGACTTGGACCGAAACATTCTTCAGGCCTGCGCCATAAATAACCGACACAACCGTGTTGCCAGGGTTCTGAGCGAAAATATTTCCAGCAGAATCAACAGTTGCGACTTGTTCGTCATGAGATATGAACATAGGAGCAAAACCGCTGGCGCCGCCATCCAACTCCAAACGGCCATCGGCAAGAGAGAGAACGAGCGATCTGGATTCAGCTGGTGGCAAGATGACGGAATGAGGATAAACACTTACATTCAAGATTGCCGTCGAAAGTAGTTCTAGATTATCGGGTTGTCCTACGAGCCAGGTCGACACCAGAGTGTGGCCTTCGGCACTGCCTACAACTGCTGCAAACCCGTCACTAATCCCTTGAACATACCGGTTTACAACCTGTAGCACGCCAGGATTGGTCGAAGTGAAAGATACGCGATTCGCATCAATTTCCGAAGTCGTACCATCGCTGTATTCAGCGATCACATTGACTGCAATTGCTTCTCCCAGTTGCAAAGAGCCGCGATCAATTGATGGTCGCAGTCTGACTAGTTCTGTGCTTGAAGGCAGGACGTCGATTAAGAGTGGATCAGTCGCAAAAACCCCGTCGTCAGCCTTCAGGACAAGCGTAGCTGTGTCAGAAAAATCAAGCGGTGCCTCAATTACTAACTGTTGTTCGATGGTATCAATATATGCCAGCAGTTTCGAATCGTTTGAGAAAATGCTGAAGCTCAACCCGTCACTGTCGTCGAAAAATTCTTGAAGTGGAATCTGTATCGTCTCGCCTTGACGCGCTATCAAAGAATCACGAAGCGGCATTGGTTCTTGGTTGGCAATGAACCCAAAGGCGGATAGCAACGCGGCGCTGTCTTGGACGTCGATGGTGCCGTCGCGGTTGGTGTCGGCGAGTAGTGAATAATTGGCGTCTGTACTGGTGCTGCCGAAGGCGGTCGAAAAGGCTTTGATCGGCAGAGTTAATGACGTAGTCCTGGTTGATGTCTCCGGCGAGGTAAATGCTGGCAGAGAAGTTGCCAACTGCGGCTTGGCCGTCGGCACGCGTAATGGCAAAGGCGTAGGTTCCAGCCTCGTGAATGGTTAGCAGCGTGACGCTGCGACCCGCGTCTACGAAACTGTAGCCCGCTTCGGCGCCGTAGAACAACACGGCAGCAGGGTCAAAGTCACTGCTGGTAATGTCAAAACCAATGGCGATCGAGCCTGTAGGACTGCTGCGCAATTCGCCTTCGGTTACGGTAAACGCATAGCGTCGCACACCATTCTGTTGCAACGAATCGTTGATCGGCGCATTTAAGAACTGGCGTGTGCCACCCCGATGCGCGCGAGCGTTCAACGTACGCAGAAAATCGCCGCTGTTGCTGTCGTATTGATTAATCCACGTCGTCGCGTTGTTCGGCGAAACGACGATCAAGTTTCCCGCTGCATCGTAGTCATAGAAAGTGCGGTTGCCGGTGGTAGCGTCGATGGCAATGGTCATCTGCCCAGCATCATCGTAGCGATAAACGTGATGCTCGCCTGCGGGGCCAACCAGCTCGGTGATGTTGCCATTCGCATCGCGCACGACCGTGACACGCGAACCGTCGGCGGCGACCAAGCCACTGTCGGTCCAACGAAACGAACTCTCGCCATCGGCAGAAGTGATGCGTTCAAGTACAAACCTAGGACCGAGACTCGATTCACCAGCCACACGATAACCGTAGGTCACGCCCTCTGGCGACGTCAGCATCAACGTAGAAACGGGAAGGCGACTGCCAGGATCGAGAGTTAGATTGTAAGGCAGCCCACCGCCAACCATGTAGAATGCACCGTCGCTACCGGGTTGCTGCAATTGTTTATCAAAGCTACCAAGTTGCCACTGGACGCCGTCATCGGCGACCCAGGCGGGGCGATACACCGTGATGCCATCCTGCTGCTGAACGGTCGGTGAAAACGTAAAGCCGACGCGCTGGCCGGTGGGCAGCGACAGGTACAGTCGATCGCCGCCGCGCAGAGGTTCGGCCCCAAAGTTTCCATCGCCAGTGGGTGCATTCAAGGCGACTTGGGGATTGACCAGAGGTAACGACCAAGCGCTACCGAAAGACACGCCTCGAATATCAACAGAATTATTCACAACGGCCGCTGCTTGGCCCGCGACCAACGAGCTGTAGTAGCGAGTGAAGTCCACGTCGATGCCAGCCAGAGTGATCGACAGATCCTTGGCCGCGTCTTCGAAGCTACCAACCTTGGTGTCCGAGTTGATTTCCAATTCTGCAGTTGCAATAGTTTCGAGCCCACCAAGGTCGCGAGCAGTAATGCGCAGCGTATAAAAGCCGTTGATAAAGCGACCAGGATCCAGCGTCACTGAATGGCACACATTGTTGGTCCCACGACCAATCCCAACCGGGCTGCCTCCTCCGCGAGGTACCACTTCGATAAAGTACTCAGCCAGCGTCGCATCGCCGATATCGATCATCAACACTCGCGGCTCGGTAACGATCGGCGGAGTAATTTCATCAATTACGATTGTCGGCGCATCGCGATCGGATGGATCTCGCACAAAGATGGCTTGAGTCAGCGTCGATGTGCGTCCTTCCTCATCCGTCACCTCGGTGAATACTTCGTAACGTCCGGGTGCATCGGCAACAAAGGTGGCGCGCCCAAGTTCATCCAGCTCGAGCACTTGTCCATCGATGGAAACAGTAGCTCTGCCAACGTCTACATCGCTGTCGGCAATCGGCTCAATGACGATCTTTTGACCTGGTACGGCCGGAAAGCTCGGTGTAACAACCATTCGCAAGTCGGGAGCTGCAGGTTCAAAACTCGCGACAAGTGTAATGTTGCGCCGCGTTGACAACTCGCCATCGCTAGCCGTGATACGCACCGTACTTTGACCGACTTGGAAACCCTGCGGAATCCAACGCAGCACACCGTCAGCTCCCAACGTTGCACCGGCTGGCAAATCACTGGCCGTCAAAGTCACTGAGTCACCGTCTGGATCTTCTGCCAATATTTCGATTGCCAACTCCTGGCCAATCTCCGCATTGCAGCGAAGGCATTGTCAATTGCGGAGCACGATTGGTGGGCAGAATCTCGCACGTTGACCGCTAGCGTATCCACGCCACCCTCGGGATCGGTCACGCTAAAGTTCAACACGTAATCGCCCGTCACATCGTAGCCGGCCTGCCACTCGAGCGCGCGCTGAGTAGCATCAAACCGCAAGCCATCAGGCAGATCTTCGCCTGTCCAATCACCACCGACACCGTCCAAACGATAAACCAGCGGCTGACCATCGGCGTCCGAAGCACCAATGGCGAAGAACAACGTATCGCCTTCGCGACCATACAACTTCGGCAGCGAGCTGAACTCTGGAGCTTGGTTGGTTTGTGTGACTGTTACCAACACGTCTTCACTGCGGCTACCAGCTCCGTCGGTCGCGGTCATGCGAATACGATAGGTACCCGACTGCGTAAAGTCGGGCGTCCATCCCAGCGTACCTGTCGCGGCGTCGAAGTCCGCACCGCGCGGCAAGTTACCAGCCGTCGTGCCCGTAACCAGGCCCGCTGTATAGTAAATCGCGTCGCCGTCCGCGTCCGTGGCTTGCATCTGCAGAGACAGCGTATCACCCTCGGCAACGGTCTGCGCACCGATGGGTTCCAAGCTAGGACGCGCGTTGGTAGCGCGCACGTTGAGCTTTATCGTCCTCGAGTCTGAGAGGGCTCGTGCTGCATCGCCGTTGCCCGAATCGGTGACGTTGAAAGTAATCGTATGTTCGCCAATATCAGCTGCCGTCGGACTCCAGTTCAAAGTGGCTTCGCCGTAAATCGACGATTGCGTAATCGTCGCGCCATTTGGCAATCCACTGGCGGAAATCGTAAGCGCATCTTGATCCAGGTCGGTGACTCGGATCTGGAAACTTAGCGCCTGATCCGCCAGCACAACGCGACTGAACAGCGGAGTGAATCGCGGCGGTTCATTTTCGCTCGTGACCTGCAAAATGAACTGCGAAGTCTCCTTGAGCGGCTTTGGTCCGGTGGTTTCCATGGCGGTCACCGTGACCAAGTAGTCGTCGCGGTTGCCCGGGAGGGGACTGAGTGACAATAGCCCAGTACCATCGCCATTGTCCGTGAAACTGGCCCAACTTGGCAGTGCCGTGGATTGACCAATCTGCACCGAGAGAGCGAGTAACCCACCTTCTGGGTCCGTCGCCGTGATAGGAATCTGGAGCGTTTCGCCCACGGCCAACGTTTGGTTTTCAAACTCAGCGATCTCTGGGCGACCATTCGCGTCGAGAATATTGAGCGACAGTGTTACTGAATCGGTGGTAGGCGTGCCCGTTCCATCGCCATCGTCGGCCACGCTAAACACCAAATCGTATTGGCCCGACTGATCAAAGCTCGGTGTCCAAGTGAACAATTGTGTTTCAGGATCGTAACTTGCCCCGGTCGGCAGGGCCGCGTGCGAGTAATCGAGTGGAGCAATCAACAGACCTTGATCGACAAAGAAATCCTCGGATACCGCCGTGGGATCGTTCGTTGCACCTGGATACTCGGGATCGGTGGCCGCGATGCGCAGTGTGATTGTCTGCCCTTCAAAAATCTCGAACGGCGTTAACGCGGCAAATGCAACTTGACCGTTGAGATTCTCGACGCTCAGCGTTGCGGATTGAATTGTTGTACCCGTACCATCGTCGGCATAGAAATCGATTTTGAACTCGCCGTGCTGATCGTAACCCGGCGTCCACTCGAACAATCCTGTATTCGGATCCAAGAAGGCTCCCGGCGGCAAATTTGGCGACAGGTACCGGAGTCGATCGCCGTCTTCATCACTGCCGAATAGTCGGAACGAAACCGCGTCGCCTTCGCGCAGGCTCAAGTCATTAACCGGCGCGAGTGTGGGAGGTGTGTTGTTGTTCGTAACAACAATTTCAAAGGTGGCTTTGGTTTCAAAGTAGCCGTCGCTGACGATGAGCGTAACATTCTCATACGCTCCGGCTGCATCGCCACCTGGACGCCAACGTAGGGCTTGCGAATACGGGTCGAACACCGCGCCCGGAGGCAGATTGTCAGCAAAGTAGAAGAGCGCATCGCCGTCAGGGTCAAACGCACTCACCGGGACTTCCAGCAAATCGCCCTCGGTCAGCAATTGATCGCCGATTGGCGAGATGATCGGAGCGCGATTGGCACCGCTGACATCAACTGTCCAAGTCTGACGTTTGTAGGCACCACGGGCATCGTAGGCTCGCAGTTCAAATTCAACCCGGGGTTCTGTCCAACGACCTGGAGTCCACGTGAGTGCGCCGGTGGTTGCATTGACGGTGGCTCCTTCGGGAGCTTTACCTAAAACGTATGTCACCGTGCTACCATCGGGGTCACTTGCATCGGCAGCGTAGTCGTAGACTTCTCCCTCGCTGGCGCTTAGGCGCGGTGAAGACAGGAATAGCGGAAGTTGGTTTGCCGGCAAGGCAGCTCGTACCGTGGGCGTAAAGTCAAGGTCCAGCAGATTTGGGTTGGCAACGACCACCGCTTGGAAAGTAGTAGTGCCGCCGACCGGCAATGGCACGCCGACTGGAAGGATTTGGATTACGGGATCGGTGGCAGCCAGGCCGTCCATCATGACCGAGACGTTTTCCCCGGTTAGCTGGCTGAAGACAATTTGAATTGGGCCAGCCACGTCAAAGCCACCGTTGTTGGTAACTTGGACGTCGACCAACACGGTACCATCGTGGCGGTTGATGCGCGTGTTCCTAAACTGAACCGGCATCACGGCCGTTACATTCTCGAACACGCGGAAGTCGACCGATTCGCCTTCGCCTCCCAGTTCAATGCCTTGTTCGCTCTGAACCTTCGGCGAAATGGTAAGGCGGTACGGCGCGGGCGCCAGCGTTTCAAAAAGCAGGTTCGCCGTGCGATTGGCCGCATCGTAACGAATGCCACCGATGGCCATCTGCTCGCCAGTCTCGGTATTGACTAGCGTGTAATTATCGGGATTGATCGCGCTGGCAACATTGGTCGGATCATCGGCCAGCAGGGATACGTCAAAGGCAATGCTGGCACGGTTGTTGCCGTCCAGAATCCTTGTCTCGATGACTCTTGGAGCAGCCACAGTGAACAGCACATCGATTTGTTCGCCCTGTGTGACCATCAAGCGACCGTCGGGCAAAGACTCGATGCCTTCGACTCGACCAACTCCGCCAGCAGCAATGATCGTGCGTTGGAGCGACATTGGATCGAGCAGCGAAACTTGCCCGGAGTTCTGATGGCCGATGATCAACACGCCTTCGAGCAATGTATCTCTTGCGCCAAAAGCGATCGACTCCGCATCGGTGATATCCGATACGACAGTGGCGCGCCCGCGGAAATCAAACCTTAGCACGCGCCCGCCACTCGGCCACTGCGTACCGTATAGGGTTCCGTCGTCGGCAACTGCCAAGGAGTCCACACGGATTTCGCTGAACGATTCAAAGGTACGCAGAGCCGTATTGAACTTGATCACGCCACCTGCAGTTGCCACGTAGAGGGCTGTTTCGCCGGGCACGTTGGCGATGCCCAGTGCGATTCCAGTTCCGAACGAATCGACGACGGCGCCGGTGTTCGGATCGAGCTGCAGTAGTCCTTCGCCACCGGTGGTCGCCCACAATTGGCCTGCTTCATCGAAGACCAACTCGTAGACGGGTGCCTCGAGTGCAGTTAACTGTTCAGAGGTGGACGACGCGCCGGTGAGCGAGAATCGCGTGAGCTCGTTGCGACCCTCACCACCGGACGCGTACAGCCACTTGTCATCCGGAGAAATCGCCAACGCTAGCGAACCGATACCTGCCCCACTGACGCCCGACAGATTGGCAAAGCGCTCGGCCGCTAGCGGGCGAATGACGCGTGTAAACATACTAGGTTGCGTTGCACTCGTGCGCGACGGCACACCCAACGCAGCTTCCTCGAACAATCGCTGTGCCACGGAGGATGGTGCCGCAACCGCTGTTGGCAAGTCGACTGCTTGCACCAACGGCGCCGCAGGCGGCGATCCCAGGTTGATTGGCGCCGTCAGACGCGGCACCCGAACGCCTGCGGGAGCGGCTTCTACGTTGCCCGCTGCGTCAATGGCTCGCACAAGGAACACTGGCAACGTGGCTGCCTCCGAGCGATAAACGTAGCTCGTGTCTTGCGTATGGTACAGAACGGTCCGATAGCGATTGCCTCCATCGGTGCTGACCAACAGCGAATAGGTCTGTGTGCCCGAACCACCTACATCGTCTTCGGCACTCCAGTCAATTTGGTAGCGATCGGAGCCCAGCGCCGTCACCGTCCAAGAACTGGTGGGCGCGACGGCATCCAGAGTAGCTCCGTTGATAAACGAATCGCGCGGCTCGCCTTCATCGATGATCGTCCGCGCGGTCAACTCAATGGCATCGCCAGTTTGCACGTCGCCACCGGTGCCAGCCGCCGCGACGGTTTCGGCTTCCACCCAGAAACCCACTTCAACTTGCTCGCCAGCCCGCAACAAGCCGATGGTTGGATCGCGCGGCGGTAGTCCATCGCGTGGATCCACGGCCCGCAGCAACCACAAGGCATTTCGCGTGACCGCATCCACACCGGCGGTCACTTGTAGGACATAGCCATTCGATTCAAACAAGTCGAACTCACCAACGAACGACGGACGTCCACCAGGGATACTGATGACCGTTCCGGCCAAGTTAATGTCGCTGAGTTGGAAGCTACGTTCGTCGAGCGTATCGTCCATCGGTACGATGATTCTGATCTCTCGAGCCGGCGAGTCGGCCTCGGCATCATGCGTTAAGGCGATGCTGTAGGGCAGGGGAGTGGCTTTGGGCACCATGTTCAGTTCGCCAAAGCCATCGGGACCGTCGATCACGACGCCTGCGTCCGCATGGGTGCCAAGTCCGCCTGTATTGAAGATCACCGTGTCGGGCACTTCTCCTAAATCAAACTCGCTAGGAAAACCTGCGCGCATGGTAAATGTAACAAACGAAGTGCGATTGGCGGCGCCGAGATCGTAGTTCGCAAAGTCGGCGACGGCACCTCCACTATTCACGTCGGCAGTATGACCGTAATACACACGCAACTGCTCCATCAGCTGGCCAAGCGTTTGCCCAGCCGTCGCGAAACTCTGCGCAGCTTCACTCACAATGCCTTGGCCCGCATCACCTCCGAGTAGTCCTCCCACGGCTACGAAGAACGCAGCCACATGGTCGGCCTGGTCGTCTGCAAAGGGCGGCATATCCTCCGGACGCAGCAGCCCCAAGTCGGTGAGACCTTGCAAGTACAATCCATTGAACTGTTCTGTGTCACCGGCAATGCCGCGCAGACCAGCCGCCGCGTTGTTGTCCGCAAGTATGGCCGTTCGTAGATTCGCCGCTTCGGCCAGTTGGTAGTCGATGTACTGAGCCGTGCTCAACGGTGTAGCTGCCGCAACCACGTAGAAATCGAAGGAAAGTGCCTCAAGTTCATCCGGCCTTAGCGTCGAGATAAAATCGGGCTGTTGCTCGAGTAACTCTCGCAGCTCAGGATAGACAGTGACAGCCATGCTCAGCTCGGTGGTCGACAGCGCAGGCAAGTCAATTGCGATCGAGCGGCCCGTTAGCGCGCCGCGGAAGTTCAACTCGGGCGCAACATCCGCAAAATCAAATGTCGAAACCGAATCGAACAGCGGCGCGATGGTACCGGCATCACCGCGAATGCCAGTTTGCATCGTGATTGCTGGGCCGGGAATGATTCCAGCATCATTCTCGACATTCGGTACGGCATACTCGATGATCGTGTACGGAGTGTCGATGTTGGCCAGGCTCTGAACAGGGATGCCATAGTTGCCGGTCTCGCCCAAACCAATGAGGCTCGGACCTCCGATACCCACATTGACCTCCAGTGGATCAGCCGACTCGACTTGGAATCGGTACGGATCGACCGCCACGCGTCCATCGGGATGTAAAACCTGCACATCGTACAAACCGTGCGGTGCATCGCGCAGGTCGAACACAGCGATCATCTGCGTTGCGTCGATGCGACGCTGACTAACTGGAGCGAACTCTGCGAACTGCGGTCGCACCAACCTTACTGTGGCTTGCTCTGGGAACTCGGCTCCGAAGACTCGCATGGTAACGTAGCGATCATCTCCACCCGCATCCGGAGTAACACCCGTAATACCAAAAGGGATACGAGTAGCGTTCAATTGCACCGGATACTCGGCGCGCGGAGGAATCGTTCCGTCTTCATGCTGCTCATCGCGCACACCGGCTCGAGCAAGTACAAAGTAGCGTCCGCCTTGCGTCTCCGGAATGACCAAGGATTGATCTGGACGCAAATAGCCCTCGTACTTGGCATCGAACTGATAAGGCGATGGCAAGTCCTCGAAGCGCACAAACAACTCATGCGAACCGATGTTGTTGATACTATCCAAATCTATGCGAATCGTCTGTCCCGGCTCAGCATCAAACTGAAATAACCTTGCAGATCCCGCCGCGACTTGATCATCGAGCGGAATGTCCAATCGCAGCAAGGGCACTGTCACGTTGACCGTGCCGGTGGAAATGCCCGTGTTGTTGCGATTGTTTTCGCCTTCGAACACGTCGTCAAAAATATCCGTCCGCACCAGCAAACGGTACTCGCCCGGCAGCGTGATAGGCACTTCGAAATCCAGCGAAGCGCTATAACTTTCGCCGGGTTGTAGATTGCGCCCACCTTCGGGATCGAGGCGACCGACAAAACGATCCCCGATATCCCACACGCCATCGGCAGACAAGTAGACAGCGTCCGCCAAGCGGCCGCGGACTGGCACATCGCCGCGATTCTCAACCGTCCAGCTGACTGTCACCACATCGCCCACTTCGGCAGAAGCTGGACCCGATACGTCCGTAACTTGCACATCGCTCGGCGGCGGTACTTCGATCAACAGCGGTGTGAGCGTGCGACCGAGATTGTTCTCTTCGTTCGTTTCATACACTTCGCCGCGAGGCCGCGATGCATTCGGCACATCGAGCACGACGAACACGTGGTAATCCCCGACCAATCCACGTGGCAACCAAAACTGTCCATTCACGGTTTCCGATTCGCCAGGTCCCAAAGCCTCATTGCGACGAATCTGCCCCACGTAGTGATCGCTGGCGACGTCGAGCGTGGTATCTCGCGATAGATAGATACGATCCAAGTAAGGAACTTGAGTCGGAGGAATTGCGCCGCCATCGTTGCTCACCGTGTAAGAAACGTTGAGTCTCTGCCCGACTTCCAGACGCGTGGGCGCGGTGACTGAGTCGACAACCAGATCGGGCGCGGCCACGAATTGCACATCCAACTCGAACGTGGCCAAGTTGTCGTCTTCGTTGGCAAACTCGAGCACCGCACCTGAGCCGCTACCGAATAGTCGCGATGGACCTTCCGCGATGGGATAGGGCAGCGGTCGACTCCACTGTTGTGGTCCCAAAAACGCATCGGTAACGGCAGCCAGGTAAAAAGTGCTGCCGATATTGTCCGGCAAACGCACTTGGGTCACCACTTCATAGGACTCACCAGGAGCTAGTTCTCCACTGCGACTAACGCTACCGAGGAAGATATCGTACGAGTCGAGCGCGAGATCGGTCGATAGATAAACCGAATCCTTCCACGAATCGACGCGTGTGGTGCGATTGCCATTGTTCGTTACAGTAAACCGCACGTCCAAGAGGCTACCGCTGTTGGGATCCACGGGTACCGCTTGCAGGCCACTAATCTCCAAATCGGCTTCGGCGTACGTGACATTGATTTCGTTCGAGGAACCTTGGTTATTGAGCTTGGCACCGTTTTCCCATTGGCGCGTTGCAAAACTTTGAACCCAAAACGGGAACCCGGACTTGTCCCAGGCATTAAAGTTAATGCCATAACGTGAAAGAGACACATTCACGAACACGTGTGCATACCACTTGCCACTGCTGCCCGGCGGCGTGGCAACTTCGATCGACTGCGTGTATTTTTCATTTGGTGCCAATGGTTGGCTAAATACATGCGGCACTCGTTTTGCGAGAATTGCCCGCGAGTAGTCGAACACGCTGTCGCGCGATAAGAACACGAACTGGTCAATACTGTTGGTTTCACTGGACGTTGCAAAGTCGCCGATGTTTTCGACTTCCCACGACACCGTAATCGGCTCGCCCGAGAAACTTGTCGGCGAAGCTGTTACACGATTGACCTTGAAATCCGCATCGGCTGAAATAATGTCCGTCGTCGTTTGACCGACGTTGTTATCGGTATAGGGTCCTTCGTAAACCGTTTGCAGCGTGTTGCTTGGTCCAGCCAGAATATCGCGCAGTTCCGAATAGCCAAACTGCTTCAAGTCGGAGACTTTCACATCGCCAATCGGCTTGCCTGTGGCTTCTTCAATGCGAGTCAGTACACCACGCACTTCCGACAGGAATTTAGCCTCGTCCGTCAATGCGATTCGCGGATCGACATTGGTGCGTACAAAGATATGGCTACCTGCCGCCGAGGGAGGCAGCGTGAACGTGGTGGAATGCTCGTACGATTGTCCAGGCGCAAGCGGTCCCGGCTGGGGAATGGCAAATACCAGTTGATCGCTACTGTCAAACACATCGTCTGTTGAAACGTACACTGCATCGGCCCATACATCCCGATCCGTTTGCCCCGTGCCGTTGTTGGTGACCTCCCATGAAACCGTGAACTGCGTATCGCCGATGCCCGATGCATCCGCCGTGACCTTGGTGACTTGCAGGTCCGCAGGTGGGGTCAGCAAGACGTTGATCGGCGTACTCCCATAGTTGCTGCCTTCGATATCGTTCGGAGCATCAGGATTGATATTGGACTCGAAGGCCGCTTCGTAAACACGATTCCAACCATCAGCATAAACGGTCAGAAAGTACTGTCCCGTCAATCCTTTGGGAATTGTCGCCGTCGTTTCTACTTCATACGATTCGCCGACTTGCAGCACTCCGCTGTGAGCGAATGAGCCGATGAGGCGATCGCCGCGCGCGGGCTTCGGGCCATCTTTACCACGCGTCAACCAGATTTGATCGCTCCACGAACCTGGATCCGTTTCACCCGCACCTAGGTTCGCAACTTTGTAACGCACCGTCAGTGTCGAATCGTCGAACACATCGCCCGGGCCAGTGATCTGCTGGACGACTAAGTCTGGTGGAGGTACTGGATTGGCATCAATGGCAATCGCACTGGCCGCGCGGTTGTTGCCCTCCGAGGGATACTCGTCAACTTGACCGCGAGCATCGGTGTCAACGACAACGAACCAGTTGCCCGCCAGTGCCCGGGGAATCAAGAATGAAGCCTCACTTCGATACTCGTTCGGTTGCCCGGTCTCAGTGCCTGCGTAGCCGAGTGCGGATTGATTCTGCAATTCACCAAGTAGAATAGCACCCGCCAAGCTATTGGCACTGCTGCTCAGCCAAACGCGATCGTTCCAGCGACTGCCGCCCGAAGGCGTGTCGGCGGAACCCACGTTGGCAACCGTAAACTGCACGTCAATGATCGTGCCTGCTGTGACCTCAGATGGAGCGGTCAAGTCGACGACGCGCAGGTCGGGTCGAGGACGCAAGTTGATTAACAAGTTGTCGGACGCAGTTTCGTTGTTGACCTCATCGGTCTCCACAACTTTCTTCAACGAATCCACTTCGACGACAAAGCGGAAGACGCCAGAAGTTCTCGGCAGTGTCACCAGTTCCGTCCGAGTTAAAGTCTTGCCAGCTTCCAGCGGATTTGCGACCGCAAACCGTCCGAACTCCCGAATGTCTGACGGGTTGTCCACGGACTGCAAGTACAAGCGATCCGACCAGCCGGTTTCTGTCGTCTCCGGTCCATCGTTGCGAACCGTCCAGGTCACTTCGACTTGGGTGCTGTCGAAAGCTTCCGTGAGTCCTCCGAGCGATACTTCGGTTACTCGCAAGTCCAGTTCTGGTGGAGGAACATAGATGACATCGATCGCTGCGCTGCGGCCGGTGTTGCCCGCATCGTTGTAGATAAACTCGTAGGGCCCACTCGTCCGCACAAATAGGTAGTGCTCCCCATCGGCGTCGCGCGGAATCACCACGGGCGAGGTGCGTTCGTACGTTTGATCAATCCCCAGCGCACCGCCGTGGACACTGCTACCGATCAGTCGCAGGCCGGTATTGCCCGTGGGATCGCTCGAAATGTAGATGTAGTCGGTCCAAGTCGATGTGTTTGTCGTCGAGATCCCGCGATTGGCGATCGTCCATATCACGTCGATCGCTTGTCCGCTAAGCGGAGTGCCCGCCGTGGTCACGGCCTCGACAACTAGGTCCGCATAAGGAGTTGGCGTGACGTTCACGGGATGCGCCACCGCCGTGTGATTCACTTGATGCCCCGCGAGCTCATACACTGCATCCGTGGAATCCGTATGGACGAACAGTGTGAATCGACCGCTGGTACGGTTCGGCAACTGAATAATCTCTGAGCGTTCGTAGTTCGTTCCTGTCGGCATTGCTCCGGTATGCTCGAACAGTCCAATCTGCAGATCGTCGCCGTTCCCATAAATTGCGTCGCGCGATAGAACGACACGATCCATCCAAGTCGATTCGCGACCAGCGCCGGCGCCTACATTCTCAACGGTCCATGAAACGGTGATATCTACTGGATCGCCAATCAGGAGCTCCGGCGCTGTGACGCTGGACACAATCAAGTCAGCGTAGGGAAAACTTTGAACAGGAACGGCATTACTGGCCAGCGTGCCCGTCGTCTCGCCAGCTCCTTCGGCAATGTTCTTCAGTGCATCGGGAACGACAATAAAGAAATAGTCACCCGAAATTCCATCCGGCAACTCGGCCGTGACCGAAGCGTTGTACGTCGCGTTGACGGCCAAAACGCTCGAATGCTCACGTTCGCCCCACAGCAAATCGTCACCGGACAGCGTCGCATCCTTGCTCAAATAAACGCGATCGGTCCAAGCCTCCTCCACGCTCGCGGAGCCCACGTTTGAGCCAACCCAGTTCACAGTCAGCGGTTCACCCGATGTCGGAATTTGTCCCGCAGCCAGATTGACCGAGTTAATCACCAAATCGGGAAGCGGCTGAGCAGTGACTGGCGTTCGCACAGATGCCGTGACGTTGTTGCCTTCCGCTCCAGGCTCCTCCAGGTTGTTGAGCGCATCGGTTTGTACAAGGATGAAGTAGTTGCCCGGCGACACACTGGGTGGCACCACCACAGTCTGAGTTTGTGTGTAGGAAGCGTCAGCCGCAAGCACTCCGTTATGTTCGAAGGTGCCGAGCAACACATCGCCACCCAGCGTGTTGTTGCTGCTCAAGTAGACTCGGTCAACCCAAGTCGCTTGATCCGTGGCAGCCGTCCCGTCGTTGCGAACGCGCCAAGTCACCGTGGCCGGAGCTCCAATGCCAATGGACGTCGGCACCGTGATCGCATCTACGATGAGATCTGCGGGCGGACGTGCAAAATCCACGGTGATCGGCCGTTGGCTTCGATTATTAACCTCGTCATTCTCACGAACCGTATTACCAACATCGGTCACGACAAAAATGCGATGCTCGCCAGTCACACCAAAGGGTAGGGTTCCCGTCACGGTTCCAGTGTAGGTTGCATCCCGCCGTTCGAAATCGCTGGTTACGATTAAGTTGCCGAGCAACACATCATCGCTGTTGCCATAAAATTGGTCGCTGGAAAAGACGACACGATCCGTCCACGGAGCGGTGGCTGCCTTCGTATTTTCGTTCCGGACCATCCAGGTCACTGTGATTTGCTGTCCATTCGTCGCCGTATCTGGCGCAGAAATATCCGTGATCACCAAATCAGCCAGCTCAATTGCAATGGTCGTCGTAAACTTATCCTCGGGCTCGCCGTCGATGCCATCGCCATCGTTGTCCATGGCGTTGCCAACTAAGTCCAGTACGTTTGGCCCAAGCTCCAGCTCATACAACCCGGGCTCGGACTGCCGTGGAAAACGAATACGAACTACATTCGAGTCCATCACGACGACTTGGCTGATGTTGATGTTGCCTCTAGGTCCGGTGAGTCGGGCGTCGGACGGGGTCACAGAAGCGGGATCAATCGCTTCACTAAACGTAACGTCCACGAAGTCGAAGGGCTGGTCAATGGCGCCCGTCGGGACCACGCTGACGACCCTTGGTCCGCCTGCATCGATCGAGAAGGACTCCGTAAAAATGTCATCGGCCACTTCGCCTGGTCGACCATCTTGATCCTGATCCATCAGCGTGCCACCGATGTCCGCAATGAAAGGCCCTACCGAAACGGTGTACTCCGCCGGAGTGGTTTGCGACGCGAAGTGCGCGCGGTAGACGTTACCACCGATCGATTCGATCCGCGTAACTGCGATACTGCCCTCCGGTCCTTGAATGGTGACGTCGACAGCGGTAAAGGTGCTCAGGTTCAACGCTTCGCTAAACGTTAAGTCCACGAAGCCAATCGGCCCACGCACTTCACTACGTGGCGTCATCGACTGCAATTGAGGTCCGACGCCATCGAGTCGCAGACTACCGACGTAGCGATCTTCCAACTCACCCACAACGGCATCCGAGTCGCTGTCCATGGCGATACCGGCTGGATCCGTAATGTCGGGACCTACCAACAGTTGATAGTTTCCATCCGCAGTAGCTCGCGCCGTGCGAATGCGGTATCGAGTAT
The DNA here is from genome assembly GCA_041398985.1 of Pirellulaceae bacterium. Taxonomy (GTDB): domain Bacteria; phylum Planctomycetota; class Planctomycetia; order Pirellulales; family Pirellulaceae; genus Aureliella. The sequence goes on along the minus strand of JAWKTR010000008.1, from coordinate 72,458 downwards.
CCGTTAGTCGCTCGATGCTCGTCACCGCCACTTCGCCCGAGGGACCGATCAGCCGCGCGTCGGCCGTTGAGAAGCTGGACGGATCAATGGGCACATTGAACGTCACCTCGATCGCTTCGATAGCTTCCGTGACGGATCCCACTGGGGTCTGACTAACGACGCGCAGCGGATCGCGCGCAACGGTTACCGACGCCACGTAGCGATCTTGAGGAAACTCGCCGTTATTCGCGTCGTTGTCTTGATTCATCAAATTGCCCGACGCATCACTGAGCGTAGGCAGGATTTCAATCTCGTACGCTCCATCGAACGGTTGAGGCGGGAACGTGATGCGATAGCGACGGTTGTTCGGCTGAATGGAATCAACGCTCAAGACCTGCACCGAGGGCTCGGGGGCAACCGGCAGGTGTTCCACGGCCAAGCCACCAGCCGCTGTATCACCTACCAAGACAAAGTCGTCGCCAAAGGCCTCCCTCTCTCCTGGTGCAGCGGACAGCTCAAAGCCCGCACTACCCGTCAATTCGAACATGAGCAGCTTGAGAGGGTAGGTGCCTGCAGAGGCAAAATCAAACACAGCCAGCGTTTTGGCAAAGTTTCTACCGGCAGCAAACTCCGCACTTTGCCCGCCTATCTCCAAACCGAATCCATCATCGCTGCCTACCGCAAACGTGTACTTTCCAGCCGCCGGAATCGTAATCGTGGCCGTGGCTTCAAGCACAAAGTAATTGTCATCGACGTTTGGGCGATCGAGTGGAATGAGCTGGTCGTTCGCAAAATCGCCAGCGATTGGCCCATAGTTAATGACTCTTACGGACTCGTTCTTGAACCGTGATTGGAAGTTGGGAGCGTCGATGATCTGCGCCGCCCGCGCGAGGTCCTGAAAGGCAATTGTCGAGGCGGCCGCGCGAACTCGGAATCCGGGCTGGGGTTCGGTTGGGTTGAAGGCGTCGCGGGCAGCGATGTCTCCCGGCGTCCACAGACGCACATCGCTAGCTGTGAAACTCTTGGGATCGACCGCTTCGTTGAACGTTACCTCAATAGAACTGAGAACGGTGTTGATGGTGCCGCTCGGAGCATGCGCAGCGATGCGCGGACCTCGTCGATCAACGCTGACCGTACCCGTGAATTGATCCTGAGTCGTCTCGCCTGCCACACCATCGGCGTCTTGATCCATCGCAATGCCACCCACACTTTGGACATTCGGCCCAAGCGTTAATGTGTAGTCGCCGGGAGTAGTGAGGGGACCGGAGAGCGTAAGTTCAAAACTGCGATCGCTCAGCGCCGTGATCCTGGCTACCGCAATCGTGGCCGGCCCCGACAAGGTTTCGTCGGCGAGCGTGAAGGACGTTCCATCGACGGGGCGATCAAAGACCACCAACAGACGACTCGGCGCGGGAGCGACAGTGCCCGAGTCCTTGAGCTGCACAATCTCGGCAGCGGATATGCCACGCTCGACAATCGAAACTTCGTCAATCAAGCCTGTGAAAAAATTGCCACTATTGAACGTCGAACTTCCGATTCTAACTCCCGCGCTCGAAGGAATGTATTGACTCCCAATGTCCAAACTGTTTCTCAGCACACCATCGGTATAGATTTGCAGGTTAGTTCCGTTCAGGGTCGCAGCAACGTGCGTCCAAACTCCAACGGACGCTGCAACGCCACTATCCACGAATTGTCCTTTTACTACCGCAACGTAATTTCCATCAAGGATCTCGATCGCCCAATCGCGAAACTCTGCCCGGGAACCCGCAATACCCACGGAGCCCGTTACCGGGACTACCGTTGGCTGAACCCAAGCTGCTACGGTCCAGTCGCGAACCGGAGCCCACGAGCCGAGCCCGACATAATCGCCATCACCGTCTAAATCAAATGCCAGCCCTCCAGCCCGCCCCGCAGCATAACTTACGTCGCCGTAAAATATCCCGCTTCGACCACCTGTCGTATCCAACGCATTGCCATTCGCCTCGTAGCGATGGTGGATACCAACTGGAGCACCAGTCGACAAACGCTGCAACTCGATGACTCTAGGTCCGATCGCACGAGCAGGTGGCGTGGTCAACCAATTGCCATAGTCTACAAAGTTGCTGACCGACTGTCCTGCTGGATTGTCGTTGCTCACGCCATCCGCGTTCGAAGGATCGTGTGGACCTCCGGGATGTCCCCACCAGTTGTTTTGAAAGTTTGCGAGCGTCGGATTGTTGCCCTGATTCTGCGCGGCGTTGAGCCCGAGTCCAGCAAACGTCGACCCGGCGACCGTTGCCGACTCACCGCTATCCAAGAAGATCCCATAGTCGCCGCCGATAACATCCAGATTCGTGGCCACCAACGATCCGCGATCAACGTAAATGGCTGCATCCTGGGTCGTTGAGGACGTCGAAGTATTATCGAACTGGCCACCCGTCAGCGTCAGCGTTGCTCCGCTGACAATCCGTATACCGCCAGAATAAGTCGACTGAATATCAACATTCGTGAACGCCGCGTCGGCGCCAACGCGAATAGCATAAGTTTGGCCGCCACCAACCCCATTTCCATCAGTGTCCCCCACGTAGCGTACTTCCACGTTCTCAAGCACGTTGGCTGGTCCATCTAAGTACAGCGATTCCCACCAACCCGCGTAGGGCGCACTTGCCGTGCCATCGCCATTGGAGTCGCCGCCTGCGGTGTCATCACTGGTCGCAGTGAAAATAATCGGTTCAGATGCCGAGCCTAACGCTTTGAGCGTGCCGGTGTTCGCATGCAGGTAATCGCCCTTGTCGAACTTGACGACCGTTCCGGCGGCTATCGTCAACGTCGTTGGGCTCGCTTGCGAAGCGTTAACGCTTGTCGTGCCCGTCAAGTGAATCGGTAAGGAACCGTAATCCCAAACGCGATCCGAGGTCAAGTTACCGCCTTGAATGTAGATCGCGTCGCTGCGGTTATCGCGGGCTGTCAAGCCACTAACTACAGGGGCTGTGTTCAATTGAAAATAATAGGCCCCACCCAAGTTGTCTTCGGCGTGAACATTCTCCAGTGTGGGCTTGCCCGAAAGAACATTGATTGCGTTGCTGTAGCCTGACCTAACGCGCACATTGCTCAAGCGTGTCTGAACTTCTGGATCCGTTCCAGCATGATAGATCTGAATCGATGGGGTCTGTCCACCGCCAATTCCATTGCCATCGGTATCTCCCGAGTAACGCACCTCCACGTGCTCCAACACGTTGCTTGGTCCCTGCAAGTAAAGCGATTCCCACCAACCCGCGTAGGGCGCACTTGCCGTGCCATCGCCGTTGGAGTCGCCGCCTGCGGTGTCATCACTGGTCGCAGTGAAAATGATCGGTTCAGATGCTGTGCCTAACGCCTTGAGCGTGCCGGTGTTCGCATGCAGGTAATCGCCCTTGTCGAACTTCACCACCGTGCCGGCGGCTATCGACAAAGTCGTTGGGCTCGCTTGCGAAGCGTTAACGCTTGTCGTGCCCGTCAAGTGAATCGGTAAGGAACCGTAATCCCAAACGCGATCCGAGGTCAAGTTACCGCCTTGAATGTAGATCGCGTCGCTGCGGTTATCGCGGGCTGTTAAGCCGCTAACTACAGGGTCAGTGTTCAGTTGAAAATAATAGGCCGCACCCAAGTTGGATTCTGCATGAACATTCTCTAGTGTCGGGTTGCCCGACAAAACGTTGATTGCGTTGCTATAGCCCGACTTGATACGAACATTGCTCAAGCGTGTCTGGACTTCTGGATCCGTTCCAGCATGATAGATCTGGATCGATGGGGTCTGGCCGCCGCCAACTCCATTGCCATCGGTATCACCAGAGTAGCGCACCTCCACGTGCTCCAACACGCTGCTTGGTCCCTGCAAGTAAAGCGATTCCCACCAACCCGCGTAGGGCGTTGTCGCTGCACCGTCGCCATTGGAGTCTCCGCCTGCGGTGTCATCACTGGTCGCAGTGAAAATTATCGGTTCAGATGCTGTGCCTAACGCCTTGAGCGTGCCGGTGTTCGCATGCAGGTAATCGCCCTTGTCGAACTTCACCACAGTACCCGGCTCAATCGCAAGCGTCGCCGGACCAGCTTGAGATGCTCCGATGACGATGGTGCCCGTAGGATGAATTGGCAAGACGCCATAGTCCCAAGTGCGATCTACACTTAATCCGCCACCTTGGATGTAGATCGCATCGCTGCGGTTATCGCGGGCTGTTAAGCCGCTTACAACGGGGTCGGTGTTGAGCAGAAAATAATACGCAGCACCCAAGTTGGATTCTGCATGAACATTCTCTAGAGTCGGGTTGCCCGACAAAACGTTGATTGCGTTGCTATAGCCCGACTTGATACGCACATTGCTCAAGCGTGTCTGAACTTCTGGATCCGTTCCAGCATGATAGATCTGAATCGATGGGGTCTGTCCACCGCCAATTCCATTGCCATCGGTATCTCCCGAGTAACGCACCTCCACGTGCTCCAACACGTTGCTTGGTCCCTGCAAGTAAAGCGATTCCCACCAACCCGCGTAGGGCGCACTTGCCGTGCCATCGCCGTTGGAGTCGCCGCCTGCGGTGTCATCACTGGTCGCAGTGAAAATGATCGGTTCAGATGCTGTGCCTAACGCCTTGAGCGTGCCGGTGTTCGCATGCAGGTAATCGCCCTTGTCGAACTTCACCACAGTACCCGGCTCAATCGCAAGCGTCGCCGGACCAGCTTGAGATGCTCCGATGACGATGGTGCCACCCAAATGCACAGGCAGTCCACCAAAGTCCCAGGTACGATCGCTTGCTATGCCTCCGCCGTCATGCTGCACGCGATTTCCGGCCGTGCCCGATGCAGCCAATTGGCTGTAACTGGGGTTTGCCCCGATGGTTTGATGGAAGGCGACACCGCCCGCACGCTGCACGGTAACGCGGTCCAGGGCAGGATCACTTCCCGCGATGTATACACCCGTGGACGCAACATCGGTGATCAAGACATCGTTGAGCGCCGAAGTGCCTTTCGCCAGCCCCACTGCGGCGACAAAGCTGCCAGAAGTCGGCCCATTGGTTCGCCCCGCATACCGGACTTCAGCGTGCGCGAGATTAACGCCTGCGTCTCCGTTGTTGAGGTACAGAGCTTCCCAATGGCCCCGTAGTGGAACACCAACCTCGCCAGGCGTCAGATCCTCACCGACGCTATCGTCCAACGAACTTGTAAACACAATCGGTTCGCTCGCAGTGGCAATAGCATTAAGCAGCCCGCGAACATCCAGGCTCCGGCCAGAATCGAATTTGACCACCGTTCCTGGCGCAATCGTTAGCTTGGCACCTGGATCAAATCGCACGTCGCCAGTAACACGGATTGTTCCCGACCAGGTATCGTCCTGCCCAAAGACACCCGCCACCTCACGGGCTAGCAGTCGTCGGACTTCGAGTTGTTCAAGCTGAGAAATTCGGGATTTTCGCAGTCGACCAGACTTGCGACGATTTTTGCGCCACTTGATCGCGGAATTTGCAATTTTATGGTTCATTGGGAGCACTTCGGTATAAGTTTTTGGGGGCAAGTCCAACGGCCTGCTAGGGCTCAAGAAAACCCCACTTCTGCGGGTGGCTACGCACTAAGTTCGTAACAACCGCAGAGAGGTAGTAAAATGAGAGGCGTAGCCCGGCCCTCTCGAAGACCATGAACTTTAGCCAAACTCGCACACTTTCTTGAATTTGCCCCAGCCCCACTTAACATGCGCGTACCGTCGGAAATGCCCGTTGACCCCAAGATTTCCTTGGATGAAGTACTGCCTGACGTATACCGCGACCTGCGCGGCATAGCTTCACGTGCACTCAGTAACGAACCCCCCGATCACAGTTTTCAAACAACGGAGCTGGTGCACGAGGCCTATTTGCGACTAGCCGAAGTGCGCGAAATTCAGTGGGATGATGAGAACCAAGTCCGCCGAGCTGCCGTGGGCGTGGTGCGGCGGGTGCTGATCGATTACGCACGGGCAAAGCGATCTCTGAAGCGCGATGCAGCTCGCATCACGGTATTCCCGGAAGCCGAAAAGTTCACGGACGTTGCGGACGGTCCTCCTTCGCTGGACATCCTTGCACTCGAAGAAGCCCTGACCAAATTGCAGCAGCTCGATACCCGCAAAGCCGAGATTGTCGAACTAAAGTTTTTTGGTGGCCAGGATATCGCCGCAATTGCACAACTGCTCAGCGTGTCCCCCACCACAGTAAAACGCGAATGGGCTATAGCCCGAGCTTGGTTGCTGCAGCAACTCGATAGTTAGGCCGAGCCACTTAAATTGGAAACCAGCGGCGCTAGTTTTCTGAACGTCAAAGTTTGGTGGTCCTCGGCTGCCACCAAATTCGCCTTATGTTATCGAGGCGGATAGTCGAAAGCCCCAAGTCCAACAAGAAAGACCCTCTGGTGGCGGTACCGATATGAATCCAGAACAGTGGCAAAAGATGAATCTAGTCTTTTGCCAAGCCATCGAACTGCCGGAATCTGAACGTCTCGAGTATCTAAGACGAGTCCATCTCGATACTCCGGACATCTACGAACAAGTTAACGATCTACTTCGCTATCACTTCAGCGGAGCTGAGCTGTCGCTCGAAGACAACACGCAAACGCGGCTCAAGCAGATCGTGCGCGAGACCGCGCGCCTCTTGCAAAGTCCACAATCCCACACCGCGAACAACACCGAACCGTTAACGCCTGAGGCAACATCCACACTCAACGCAGTGGCAGAGCCGCATGGCAGCAGGATTGTGAACCACGCTAGCGACCAAGCTCAAGCGCAACAGATGCTGGAATCGCTCAATGAACTGTACGAATTTCGCGAATTCCTGGGCAGCGGAGCCGGCGGCGTCGTAGCCCGCGTCTGGGACAAGTCGCTGCATCGCATCGTAGCCCTTAAAATCCTGCGGCGACAGGAGAGCGGCAGCGAACCCGCGAACCAACAGCAACTCGAACGTGAAAAATCCCGTTTGCTGAGTGAGTCACGCAATCTGGCGAAGGTGCGTAGCGATCATATCGTTCAAATTTTTGACGTAGGAGAATCTACAGGCTGCACGTACCTGGTCATGGAGCTGGTTGATGGCCCTTCGCTGCGAAGTCAAATCAAGGCGCAGGGCGCTGTAGCACCCAACATTGCTGCACAGTTGTGCTACGAAGTTGCATTAGGCCTTCAAGCAGCACACGTCTGCGGCGTCGTGCATCGCGACATCAAACCCAGCAACATTCTGTTGTCACCCGTCAACGATCAATCAATTCCGTGGCGTGCTAAAATCATCGATTTCGGTATTGCGCATAATCAACAAACCGAAACCAACGAACTACCAACAACTCCGACCGGTCTCGAGGGCACTCCTTCGTACATGGCGCCCGAACTATTCACCGACGGCGCTCGCATCGGTCCGACGACGGACGTTTACTCGCTGGGAGCCACGTTGTACGAGGCATTGACCGGCAAGACGCTATATCGCGGAGCGGTGCACATGTTGATCAAGCAAAAGAGTGCGCAGGTAACTCCGCCACGTGCACTCGACGACCGCATTCATCCAGATCTCGATAGTGTCTGCCTCAAGGCTTTATCCTTTGAACGCACGAATCGCTATCAAACGGCGCGCGAGTTTGCTGACGACTTGAAACGCTTTCTCCGTGGCGAGCCCACCGTAGCTCGACCGCTCTCAATACCGCAGCGTCTGCTGCGGTGGTCTACAAGGCACAAGGCTCTGTCCGCGGCAGCAGCCTCAATTCTTGCTCTGCTCGGCGTTCTAAGCATCGGCTCGACTGCCGTCGCCACGGTGTTGTGGCAAAAGAACCTTGCGATTGCCGAGCAACGTGAGCGCGCGCAGCAGGCACTCGAAGCCCGTATCGTTAGCGCGGATCCAGATAGTCTCTTGCTGGCCGTGGAACAATTCCGTAGTTTCGCACAGCAACCTCTTGCACAACTACGACAACTCCAGTCCGACCACCGTGGATCGAGAGCCCGACTAAACACCGCCTGCGCACTAGCTATCCTCGGCGAACCCACCCAGTCAGAAATTTTGAGTTTACTGCCTTCTGTCGCGCGCACCAGCAGCCAATGCAGAGCGATAGCAGCAGCCTTAGCGGTTAGACCCCAAGAATCGCTAGAGCTAATTCTCGTCAATTTCGATGGCGCTACGTCCTCTGAACAAATCAAAATGGCGACATTGGCGTGGTACCTCGGCGATGCATCGAAACTACTGCCACTCGCCGATGCAAGTCGCAATGCCGATGCGCGCACGCTATTCATTCACGGATTGGCCGATTGGTGCCCCGACTTGAATCGAGCAATCGTCCAATCGCTGGACAAACAACAGCCTGATCTAGCAGCGTGCTTCATGCTTGGCCTCGGATTGATGGACGATCACTTGCTCAGCGACGAACAGCGAGCCGCTGTCCGCCAAGGAGTAAACTCGCTGATCAGCGACAAAACCTGTCCAGCTCAACTGGCGTCAGCGGCAATGTGCTTGGGAACAACCTGGCCATGGATTGAACCTCCTGAAGATGCAACCGATGGGATACCGTTCCGAATGGTCCGCATCCAATCTGGTTCGTTCACGATGGGAGAGAGCGATAGGACGATTCTGTTTGGTTCGCGGATCGCTCACCCGGTCGAACTTACGAAGAGCTATCTTCTGGCGGATCGCGAAGTGCCAGTCGGTTTCTTTCGGCAAGTGCTACTTGAGTCCCAGGATCCTGAGTGCCAAAGGCTGGCCGCCGAGTGGGAGCCAGACTCAGTGATCAGTCCCACTAATGCGCATCCAGCGCAGCAGGTGAGTTGGTTTGACGCGGTTCTGTTTTGCAATGCGCTCAGTGTGCGGTCTGGCCTGCAACCCTGCTATCGACTCGATCCAGAAGTCACGCTCACTCGCGAGGGTCAGGAAGAAACGATCGAAAACTGGGTTCGCCTTGACTCGGCGGATGGCTACCGTTTACCCACCGAAGCCGAATGGGAATATGCGGCTCGAGCCGGAACTCGTGGACTATATTCTTTTGGAAGCGACCGACGCTTCTTAGAGAACTATGGCCTATGGTCGAACAATGTTCGGATCGAAACCCATCCCTGCGGCCATCTGTTGCCCAGCCCGTGGGGAATGTTCGACATGCATGGCAACGTGTGGGAATGGACTGAGGATTGGTTCTGCGAATTCCCAGACAGACCTGAAATAGATCCCGTCCGACGGGAACCATCTAATCTGGGAAAAATCTATCGCGGTGGCGGCGTTGCGACCTTTTCCGGGGATCCAACCTCCTCCGCTCGGGGCTCAGCGTTTCCAACGACGCGATTCAACAACGTAGGGCTGCGTTGTGCCCGCTCAATCCAACCAACCGACTACAATTCGGCTAGAAACAAGTAACAGCTAAATCCCGTGCCATTCAGTCCCGCCACCCTTCTTCTGTATCAATGTCCAACGATCAATCACCATCACCATTACCAGAGGAGTGCAGCGAGATGACTTGGTCTTCGTTAGACGCATCTGCGAAACGCAGACTACAGATAGACTCTGAGACGCCAGCAAGACATCTCGACTCATAGAAAACGACACATTAACGCAACAGTGTCTTGCCAGTACGAGTTGCCGATGTCATGTTCGAATACCTACTACCAAATTCTATCCAGCTGAATGATGACTTCGGGTGAGCCATGAATAGAAATCTCCTTGGTTGGGACCGGCATCGTTCTGTAGACGCCGTCGGCTAGAACGAATTGAACAACACTCTGTGCCTGCGGATCAAAGATCCAGTACTCCGCCACACCCGTTCGTTCGTAGAGTTGTCGTTTTAGCGTTGTGTCGTTCGCTTCTGTGGACGGCGACAAGATCTCTACCACCAAGTCCGGTGGCCCAATGATCTTGGAAGGCATGACCTTGGCCGAACTTTCTTTCAAGACAACGACGAGATCCGGTTGAACGATATCGTGAGGTCCGAGCTGCAGATCCACGGGGGCGTTGAACACCAAACCACGATTGTTAAGTTCGATTTCCGAATAGAGAAAATACTGGAGTCGTTTGGAAACGGTCTGGTGATAGGTGCTGGGGGCCGGATTCATGTAGTGATCTCCGTCGATGATCTCATGCCGGTTCCCATCGTTCGGAAACAACACATAGTGTTGGTACGTAAACTTTAGCGTTGGCTTTGCTGTGGACATAGGCAGTCTTATCGGTTCGAAGTAGTCTTGACCATCCATTGTAACACGCAGCACTCAACGCGCTCGTTCGCAAAGGCTGGGATCCAGTCGGTCGGTTTCACGACCGGCCAATTGTGCATCGTGATGTCTCCAGCCTTGTTGAGAGGTTACCATCGGCTTCCCCAGCGCTAGACCTCCGCTTTTTCGGACCAAGTTGGCATTCAGCGCATTAAGCTGAGCTCAGGGGGGCGGGTCGAAATACGGCCTTCCTTCGCGCAGCATGCCATCGTTCATGGGAACACTAGCTCAATGCTGTTCGGTTTGGTGATCGCGTGTCCACCGTCTATCGACTAGGTCTGGCGACCGTAGCTATGTTTGTCAGAGCGCAAGGATCCCTATGCGCAAGTTCTGCGCCGAAACCAATTGACTGTGTCTCCAACTCGGTGCCTCCATGAACATCAGGGGCCACCCTAAGGCTGGCTGCCGCGAGCATAATGGGATCTCCCATCAGAGGGGAACACCCTTTTTACCCTTCTGCAATCAAATTCTTGCAGCAATAATAAATAAAATTTTGCTCGCCCCGGCTGCAGACGCCGGCTGCAGCAAGCTCGTAGAAGTTGGCTACAAACTCTGTTACGGCCCGTGCGTAGTCTGCTTGAAGCAAAATCAGGCAAGGGCTATTCTAGGTTTTGCTTTTGCTGTTCTTGCTTGGGTCTGCCATACTGGTGCAGTCCTCATCCGCGTCTGGTGTTGATTGATGAGTAGGAGAGTATCGTTTCATTGAAGACTGCATCGGATGCTGGAAAAGCAGGGCACGAATCTCAGGAACCGCCGTCAGATTCGCAATTGAAGGGCAATGTGACCGCGCCGATTGCTGATTATTACGACGACACTTTGATCGACTATGATGCGTGGAGCAGAGAAGGCTATCTACATTTCGGCTACTGGCGTCCGTGGCTGAATCCGTTTCGACGGCGGCCGATGTTAGAGGAAATGAACCGCCTAATCTATCGCCATCTACATCTCGACAACTTATCGACGGGTTCAGTTGGGGATTTTGGTTGTGGCGTGGGAGCCGTTTCCCGCTTTGGCAGCCAACAGTATCCGCAGCTTGATTTCCATGCTGTGACGATTTCGCCTGGCCAAGTCGCTGAGGCGCAACGACGACATAGTGATCAGCGTGTGGCGTATTATTGTGCGGATTATCATACGCTGCCCCTGGAATCAGCTTCGTTGGATGGTGCTTTTTATTTGGAGAGCTTATGCCATTCCACACGTCCCGAAGCCGCATTGGCTGAAGCGGCGCGGGTCTTGCGACCTGGGGCCCGATTGGTTCTTACGGATGGCTTCCTAACACGCCCTTTGGACCGGACCAGTCCGCTATTTCGCTACGTCGTCAAAGCCGTTGCGCACAACTGGGCTGTGCCTATGTTTCACCAAATTCAACTTGCCAAACAATGGACGGGCGGCGGCAATCTAAAACTAGTCGATGAATTCGAATGTGGATGGCGGCTTGGACCTTCCGCGTTGCACGCAGCGCACTTATCACTCGTTCATTTCATCAAGCTGTCTTTGACCTCAAAAAGTACTCCCTGGCAATGGAGACATCTGACCGCTTCCGCTTTTACGATTGCTCTAGGACTGTATCGTCGACACTTCCGCTATCATTTGCTCGCCTTTGAACGACTGTAGTTGCAATTCAGCTGAGAATACGCCATGCTTTTTCCCACGTGACTTTTCGCCCTTATGGACTTTCTTCTGGAGAATTATCATGGCAACGATCAGCAAACCCGACGCCAATCCTATTGCGGCAGCTCTGTTGACTTGGTTCGTTCTTGGCATTGGGCACGTGGTCATTAACGGGCAGAGCAAGAAGTGGATAGTCACACTCGTGGCAACTCTGATTGGTAGTATTCTGTGCGTTCTTCCAGGAATTGTGATCGGCATCTTGAGCGTCGTTGATTCTTACCAAACCGCCGAGCGCCTGAAGAATGGCGAGGAGATTCCGGAGAACGAGTATTCCAACGCCCTCTTGTTCAAGATCTGCAAGTTTGCCGACAGCTCAGCCACTTGCAAATCGGCTTAGCGTCAGTGCAACGTTTTTGTCTCACCCTCCCGCGCATAGACCTGACCGTCAAAGTGCACTATTTCGCGGGAGGTTCGCTAAGTGAGCTCCACAAACCTAGCGGGAAGGGCCACCGCGTCTCTCCTCCCAGGAAGGCTCGCTGAGCTCACTTTCAGACCCTCCCGCAAATGATCGGTTTTGCCTGGAACACTAACGCGCGGGAGGGTAAGTAACCCGAACCACGATGGAGATCAGCGAGAAGTGCCGCGAGGCGGCCTCCAGAAAGACCACAAGACTCACCCCACTAATGGCGGCGGGCAATCTACGGAGTATTTTCAGCGAGCCTGCTGCTTGGCATACGCGTTGACAACGGATCGATTCCGCGTCCGTGGCAGGGTTTCTTCAGTTTTCGCAAAAAAATTTTTTCCTGCCATCCAAGACTTTGGGCAGCTCTTGCGAACAACTCTTTGTAGACAGCAATGCCATGTTATGGCAGCACCGGTCGTTCTCGAAGTTCTTCGAGAATATGGGTGCGGGATGCTGACCCATAGAGCGAATCACAGAACGACTTGCCAACGTGGATATGGCGGCCAGTCAAACTGAACCCAAAATCGGGTCGGAGGAAACAGAGATGTTGAAGAAAATCGTATTGATCGGATTGGTTGGAGCCGTATCCGCCGCTGCAATCGTAGCCACGGGGACGTGGAGCTATGTCAGGACTGGCGTAGCTACCGCGAGCGAATCGATGCGTGATAGCATGCCCATTGAATGGGAAATCAAGCGTGCTCGTCAGATGATCGCCGATCTGAAGCCTGAGATTGCACAGAATCTAAAGGTGGTCGCTCGGGAGGAAGTGGGGGTCAAGAACTTGGCCCAGCAGATCTCTGCCAAAGAAGAATTGCTTGCCAAGAGCCGCAACGAGATCCTCCGCCTCAAAGGTGATTTGGAGAGCGGTTCAATGCACTTTGTTTACGCTAGCCGCACCTACACCGGTGATCAGGTTCGCGAAGATTTGTCCAATCGCTTCAAGCAGTTCCAAATTCACGAAGAGACCACGAATAAGCTTTCGCAAGTCTTGTCTGAGCGGGAAAAGAACTTGGACGCAGCGCGGCGTAAGTTGGACGGTATGCTGATGGCCAAGCGGGAATTGGAAGTTCAAGTTGAGAACCTGCAAGCACGCTTGACAATGGTCGAAGTTGCTCAAACAACAAGCCCTGTTTCACTGGACGATAGCCATTTGAGCAACACACGCAAGCTGCTCGATGAGATCAGCACTCGCATTGACATAGCTGAGCGTTTGGTGGCCAGTGAAGGCGTTCTCGAAGGAGCGATACAACTCGAAGACCAGACTTCGCCTGACTTGCTGAACGAAATCGCAGATTACTTCGGCGAAGGACGCTCGGAAATCGAGTCGCTCGTTAGCGCCGACAACCTGTAAGTGCAGAGGATAGTTGGTCCAGCCAGTCTGCTCGCAGGCTGGCTGCTGCCGTTCGGAGTCGACGGGATCACCGCATCTCGGTGCTTGGATGCCCACAACTAAACGTGCTCAGGCGGTTACAATAGAGGCTAGAGTTAGATGGGTTTTGGCACCAGCGGGCTGCAGGACATGATTCAACCTTGGAGAGTTTTCATGAAACAGCAGCACTCAGCCCTGACGCATAGCACCCAGGCACATACTCCACGTACGGTTGACACCGGCGCAGATGCAACCTCCGAAACTCGGAGATTGCTGGCGGAAAGTTCGGTCGGCAACCGCCGTCGTATTCTCTGGATCGACGGCATCGGTGGATTCTTGTTAGTCGATCGCCCAGAGATTGTACTCGGCCAAGCGACGTCGGGCTCACCGGTCGACGTAGCAATCGTGGGCGACTTGAGTCGGCAAGCTTGTGTACTGCGCCAAGCGGAAGGTGACACGTTACTGCAGCCCCTACAGGAAATGCATTTGAACGGACGGGTCGTCGAACGTCCACAGTTGTTGCGCAGCGGAGCCGAGCTGCAGTTTGGTCGTCGAGTCAAACTGAAATTCACACAGCCCAACCCGTTGAGTGCGACTGCGCGGTTGGATATGTTGAGCCTCAATCGCTTTAAGCCGCACGTGGATGGCGTCCTACTACTACGCGATTCCTGCGTACTCGGGCCAGCCTCGAATAGCCACGTAGTTTGCCCAGATTGGAAGACGGAATTACTGCTTTTCAAGCATCTGGACCAATGGCATTTTCGAACGCTCGATGAAGTCGATGTGAACGGAGAAACTTGTCGCGGCCAAGTCCCGTTGGTGGCAGGCATGAGAATGCGCGGAGAAGATTTTTCGTTAAGCGTCGAGTGATATTGCGCCTACTTGCTACAGTTTTTCAGCCAACGGTATTGCGGTTTATTGCACAGCAGCATTTTTTCGAACAGCCTCCGGTTTACCACGCACGGGCATCGAGCCATGATCCAATTCGCAAGCCCTAAACACGATTCCCCCGCGCCCAACTTGGGTACACAGCCACTCAATTATCCCAATCAGGCACCTGCTATGAAATTCAGATTCGGAAACGGTGACAAACCGCTCGACGGATTCACCATCAAGCGCGGGGTCGGTGTGGGTGGATTCGGTGAAGTCTACTTTGCGCTCAATGACGCTGGTAAAGAAGTGGCTTTGAAGCAGATTCAACGCAACTTGGACGTGGAAGTGCGTGGCGTTCGCCAATGCATGAACCTAAAACACCCGAACTTGATATCGCTGTTTGACGTGCGTTTTGATGCTGAAAATCAGGGCTGGATCGTGATGGAGTATGTGTCGGGCGCAAGTTTGCGCGACATCCTCGAAGCGCATCCGCAGGGTTTGCCTCGCGACGAATTAAACCGCTGGTTCGGTCAAATCGCAGCCGGCGTGGCTTACTTGCATGATCACGGAATCGTTCATCGCGATTTGAAGCCAGGTAACATCTTCGAAGACGAAGGCATCGTCAAGATTGGCGACTATGGTCTATCCAAGTTCATTTCCTGTTCGCGCCGCGGTGGACAGACCGAAAGCGTTGGCACGTTCCACTACATGGCACCGGAGATTGGCAAGGGCGAATACGGCAAAGAGATCGATATCTATGCACTGGGCGTAATGCTTTACGAATTAGCCACTGGCGTCGTTCCTTTTGACGGGGAAAGTAGCCAAGAAATCATCATGAAGCATTTGACCTCTGATCCTGACATGTCGCTGGTTGAATCGCCAATTCGGGAAGTCGTCGCGCAGGCACTGGCCAAGAATCCAGCCGCTCGCTTTAAAGACGTGCGCGACATGGTACGCCCACTAGGCATGGAAGTTGACGACCGTTACCTGCTGGTACGTACTCAGAACGCTGGCAACCCGTTCGCCGCCCCCCAGTCCCAACAGCAGCCCCCAGTCATTGATCCACCTGTCTTCGCAGCCGCTACCCCCAAGCCCCAGCGTCAACATTTTGCTGGTACGCCACCACGACAACCGCACCGTCCGCAAGCTGCGCCAGAAGTGACTGGCGTTCAGTATCAAGAACCGATCGCCAGAAGTCTGCGCGATGGCTGGATGGGCATCAACCGTTGGTGGGCCGAGCTAGCGATGAACCCCGGTATGAAAACGGGATTGCTGGTTATAGCCATTATTATTGCCGCAATGAATGTCGGTACCATCGTCTCGTTCTTGCTGATGGGGCTGATGATCTACGTTCCCTACTACTGCTTGTGGTGGCTATTCGCCAGTCCACAACCCACCAACAAGCCAAGTCAAGCCTACGGTCCACCACACGTACAGAGTGTTGCTATGCAACCGACCGCTACGCCCCATGTGAGTCGCCCCGCAGTCAAAGAGCCGCCAAGACCACGTCCAGTCCCCGCCAATCGTCCATTGAGTTTTAAACAATGGAAAGTTGCCAAGCGCATGGCTTTGGCACAAGTACCACGACGCAATGTATGGCGCGAAGTCACAGGCAGTTGGCTGGGGGCTTCAGCCGTCGTCTCGGTCTTCAGCGCACTGGCAGTACTATTCATGATTGGCAATGGAAAAGCTGTGCAGCCAACGGTGGTCGGCATGGTTTGGGTTGCGCTGGTGGCCCTAGCTACCGCTTGGTTCGCCATAGCCTTGGGTAAGCGTTGGCAGAACGAAGAGGGCGACTGGGCCTTGCGCAGTTTTATTCACTTAACGGGTGGATTTGCTATCGGGGCTCTCGCCTATTTCCTGGCCGACTTCTTGATCGTGCCGTGGGAAGTCATTACGAATGAGAGCTTCAGTGAAATCCCGACCCATCGTTGGGAGGGCTTTTTTGACACCGATCAAAACCCATTGCTCCCGGCTTACCTGGCCTACTTCCCGCTAGTTTTGGGACTGGTCCAATGGTGGAAGCAAGTCGATCCACTTCGCCGGACTCGTTTTAGTTTCTGGGCCGTGATTTGGAGCGCCATTGCAGCCGGTTTGGTGCATTTGCTGATCCCCTTTCCGCAACCTTGGGGTGTCTTGATTGCCGCTGGCGCTTCGATGGCAATTCAGCTCGCCAGCCCTTGGGTTAACCCCGCCGAGCGGCTGAGCCTTGACCGCAACCTGCAACCGATCGCCTAAGGAATATCAGACATGGTTCAACGTCATCTACGAATATGGTTGTGGTTTGGGCTCATTGCCTCGTGCAGCCTCAGCGTTATGCAAGTTGCGATTGCGCAGAACGCTGACCATTCGCGCCTAATTGCCGAATATCCCGATGCCGGGTCACCGCCGATGCCACTGGAGCAGGTTGAGCCCCAGCAGCAGTTTGCAGCGGAAAACACCGCTGAGG
Organism: Pirellulaceae bacterium; assembly: GCA_041398985.1. Taxonomy (GTDB): domain Bacteria; phylum Planctomycetota; class Planctomycetia; order Pirellulales; family Pirellulaceae; genus Aureliella. The sequence goes on along the minus strand of JAWKTR010000008.1, from coordinate 55,519 downwards.
ATGCTCCAGTATTAGATTCCGACCAGCAAGGCTCGCATGCCAACGCGCCACCCGCCGAAGTTCCCTCAGATGATCAACTAGAGCCTGTCGTTGCGCCGTCAACACCGGGCGTTGCCGAGGTCACCGAGTTGTTGGATGAACCGACCGCCCAGGTTCGCGAATTGTCTGTCGAACCCGGGTCGCGCCCCCTACTGCCCGACGATTTGCCAGCTTGGACCACTGCTGCTCCAGATTTTAGCTCTTCAACGCATTACTTCGTGGTCAGCTCACTGCCAACGAGTACGCTGGATGAAGTTGATGAGGCACTGGACGAGCCGCTCTTGGCCGCTGTTGAAGATTATATTGAGCACCAGTTGGTCCACGAGGACTATGCCAGTTTCGATATGCGTTCCCAAATTACCGTCGACTATATTCGTAGAAACTTGATCAACGAGCCCGCAGGATACGTGGCCGAACTGTCTACCAGCAATGGTCCGATGTATCAAAAATGGGTGTCCGTCTCGGTTTCGCAGCCGCAACAGCAGCAGTTTAGAAGTTGGTACCGTGCCGCCCAGCAACGCAAACGCATGGTTCCACTTGCCGTAGGTTTACTCGCCCTGCTGGCAGGCGTAAGCGTCATGCACTTAGTCCTACGCCGCGTATCGGCAAGTTCGCTTACAGGCAGTGGCAAGTTCACGGCAATGACTGGGGGCGAACCTAGACTGCAATTGCCCGTTGCACAACCTATGCGACGTCGTTGTTGTTCCAAGCTAGGCTCTTTGGCGATGTTGGCGGCGATCACTGTTGGGATTTTGATATTCATTCGATTAGCCAGAACTGAAAATCAAGCGATTGAGGCACCCGCCCTGAGAGTATCTGGAGACTCAGTTGCCGAGAGTCGCATGTCGGGGGTCACGCCAATCAAACCAGTTCGACCGGAATCGGTGCCTACCGCGTTGCGAGAATCCTCTCGAGAGGTGAAACTAACACGCGGAAATCAAGTCATCATCATCCGCAGTGAGTAAACGTGTATGAGTGGAACGGCCGATCGCCTGTTGGTGGATCGCATTAGCCTGGGCGAAGCCGATGCGTGGGAAGATCTGATCGCACGTTACGAAGGGCGGCTCCTAGCCTTCGTCGAAAGCCGGTTGCGCAATCGCGCTACCAGCGAAGATATCGTGCAAGAAACGTTTGTGGGTTTTCTCAACAGCCTGCCCAACTACGATCCCAAAAGGCCGTTGGAAAGCTATTTGTTCTCCATCTGTGCTTACAAGCTAACCGACTACTTGCGACGCGAAGGTCGCCGTCCGGCAATCTCGCTCACCCAAAGCTCGACCGACAACTCATCGTCGCCTTGGCAAATCGTCTCGGCCCACGCACGTGGTGCCAGCAGCATTGCCCGTAGCGGCGAACGTAAGCAACTCGAGGAAGGCGCAATCGTTGACTCGCTCAAGACTCAGATCGAAAAGTGGCAGGAGCGCGGCGATTGGACAAAACTCAAATGTATCGAACTGCTGTTTGTAGTCGGAGTTGGCAATAAGGAAGCCGCTGAGGCGCTGAACATCACGGAACAACAAGTCGCCAACTTCAAGTTTGATTTCCTGAGTCGTACCAAGAGTCTTATTGGCCGTCAAAACTTGGACGAAGAAGTTTTCCCAGAGCTGACGGGCAACTAAATCGTCCTTGTAACCAATTGTGACCGCGCGGCTAGCACCTAGCTTCGAGTTGGTTTGTTGCTGTTGGCGACAAACATACAATTTGCGGGTTGCGATGGCGGACTGAGTTCGGCAAAAAGGTACTACAGTCGTAACTCAACGCGGTTCCAGTTCCAATCGGGTCTGGATCGTTGATATAGAGTGTCTCCGACTGGGTATCAATCCCGGTGATCACCACCACGTGGCCGCCGCCGGTCTTGCCCCGGTAACCGGTGCAGTTTCCACCGTACCACAACGGCCCTGACAACATCAATGTGGTCGCCACCGCCAACCAGGGCTCAATCAACTCGCCATTCGTTGTGCTGAACTGTCCCAGGTGAAACTTATAGGCTCGGGCCAACGAACTGATAAAGTCCGGTTTGAAAGCAGCGTTGGCACTACACATCTCCGTAGTCGCACCTGCCTCATCGACAGTGCCTTTGTACTCGCCATTTCGATAAGCTGAAGATTCGGGCAGACTCTTATACCACCGCACGAGCATTTGTGCAGAGGCGTAGTGGCAAGTCATAGAGCTGCACTGCCCAACCAACGGAACCTGATGAGAAATGATCATTTTCCCTTTCCTTCGCAAAGTTGAATAGAAGTTAGGGCGCAATAGAGTTATCGCCTTCCATCCCGATCTGTTGCGAGATTTTGAATGATTTAGTCATTGCGTGACCGGGTCGGGAGTCTTTTTAGCCTAAGGTTGCTCAACCCACTAGCAGCAACCACATGTTCCTACCAGCGTTATGACATGGGAGATGGGGCCTGCTGAAAAGACTCCCGACCCGACAGTGCCAACTCACTCCCGGCCCTTTGCTGTCTGATCCAAGTCCGTGAACGGCCACAATAAGACAAAGCGTTAGGCGCATGGGGCGGATTGCGAAGCGTTAGAAGGCTAACTTCTGGTGGGCACCACCAGCGAAATGGGTGAGTGCCAGCTACACCGCGTGAGACGTGCATCAGGGTTGGTGCCAAGTAGAACACGCCCGACGCGAACTTGCTGCCATGCATACTGGGCGCAAGGACTGGTCCTATGCCCGGGGGACGCGCTTGGCCTCCGTGCGTGTGTCCTGCGAAAAGCAGGTCCAAGCCTTGTCGCCTGGCCCAGTCAATTCGATCTGGCGTGTGACTCAAACCTATTCGCAGTTCCCTCGGATGAATCTCGCGCCGAACCTGTTTCCTGATGGCTCAAACCACGGTTGTTCATTGGCGGTCAACCAAAGCGAGGTTGAGCCTAGTTCAATCATCTGATCGGTAGATCCAATATCAAAGTGTCCTAGGTCACGCAAAGACGCCAGCAAAGCTTGAACGTCATTTAAACGACGATCATGATTTCCGAGCAAGAATGTACAACCCAAGGGCGCAGCCAATCGTCCCAGCACGGGCTCGAGCCAAGGCAAGTAGCGATCGTAATCAATGATGTCGCCGGTTAAGACGATCAGATCGGGTTCCAGCTGAAGGAACTCGTCGATGACGCGTTGGTAGTGCTCCATGCGAAACTGGCCAGAGAAATGAATGTCGGAGAGATGTCCGATCTTGAATCCTTCTATACCCTCGACGAATCTCGGAATCTGAAGCGTCTTACGGGTGACCTCGAGATGAGTAATTTGATTTCCGGGCAAGCGGCTGAGCGCAGTCGTAAGCGGGTCAAGTGTGGAGCCTTGGGTCAATTCTCGGCCGATGCGAAAATAATTCGCCTGTGAATTCAACAGATTTCTGGGTGGGATCAGCCATCGCCGCGATTCAACCCATAGGCTGCCCAACACTGCTCCACTGGCCAGGCACCACGCGCCCCAGAATTTGATGAGCGTCGATTCGGCAGGCCACCAGCGAGAACTACTCAGCCAGGAAATCAACTCTTGCCATTCCATGAGCCCGATCAGCGCAGGTAGGACAAAACAAAGGGCAACCAACAACTTCTCGGTGCGTTTGGTAAATCGCCTCGGAAATCCAGCGCCATTGAGGCGGTTAAAAAGAAACAGCCAGAAACCGCAGTTTCCGACTAGCATGCCCAGCAAGACCATCCCTGGTTGGAAATGAATCATCAAGCGTAGACCTAGACCGCTGCTGAACGATTCATCCCGTCACCCAAGTCTTCGGGCGGGGTGTTCTTAGCCAAGAGTGCTTGCTGTTGAGCGTCGATTACGGTCTCAACCACAGTCAACAACTGAGCCATCTTAAAAGGCTTGTACAACAGAGCTTTGGGATGCAATCCAGCCTGGCGTGCCTTAACAATTGAATGGCCGGGATCGTAGCCGAAGCCCGTCATCAGCGCCATGGGAACGGGAACGCCGAGCTCCATGAGACGTAACATAAGTTGGTAACCGCTGTAGTCAGGCAACTTGATTGCAGCGATCACTACATCGTAGGCGGCATCAAAGCGGCTAGCGCGAAACATCCCCAACGCTTCACTACCTGAGTGGGCCGCTTCTACAATGCAGCCGAATTTTTCCAGCAGATTGTGGCCGTCGCGGAGTACTTGAATTTCAGAATCCACAACCAGAATGCGTTTCCCACGTAGTTTTTCGTGAAGCTGTTGGGTGCAGCCTGCCGGCAGAGCTTCCGTGGGAGCCATGCGCTGACCGATATTCTGGATCACGCGGCGAATATCCCTCGCGTTCTGCAAGATCCGCTGCAGCCGTTCGACAACTTCTGGATCATGCCCAATATACTTTTCGATGACATTGACTGCATCATTGAGGATGTGGTCAACCGGAAGGGCTACGGCGCTATGGATCGCTTCGCAACTCTGTTGGGCAGCGTTATTTTTGCGCGACCAGTAATTCAAGCGTATTGAGCGCTACGGCCACGTCGCGAGAAGATTTCCAAAAACTGCATATCAGCGGGGTCAAACGCGCCTACTTTGTTACTCTCGACGTTGATCGTACCGATCACCATGTCGTGTAACAACAATGGCACGGTTAGCGAACTAGCGGCACCCTCAAAAGCCTCTAAGTACAACGGATCTTGCGTCGCATCCTCGCACAAATAGCTCTTGCCTGTGGCGGCCACATAACCCGTCACTCCGTATCCCTGACGACGGGCGAATAGTTGTCGATCGGCGGCCTCGCGATCAATGCCCACGCTAAGTAATGGCATTAAATTGCCGGTGGACTGCTCAAGCAAGCGGATCTCGATGACCTCGACGTCCAACAAGTCGGCGGTGTAGTGCCGAATGTTGTCTTTTAGCAGATCAATTCTCGCTTGCGTGTCCATGGCAAAGATCTCATCAGGCTTGAGATCCGTCAACTGTTGGCCCGCCTGATGAATTGCAGCTAGTTTTTGCTGTTGCTGAATCTCAGCGGTAATATCGCTTACCGTTGCCACCAGCGCGGCGTTATCGGTGGCTGCATCAGTCAACGGTGCTACGTGAACCTGGTAGTAACGATTGTCTTCTGTATGCAATGTGCTGCTACTGGCAGAACCGGTGGCCAGCGCAGTGTGGAAAGGACAGAAGTCCGGCCCCATGATTTGAGTGTTGCCCAGCGTCGCATAAAAGTTGTTACCAACGGGAGTTTCCAAAGGCGACCAGGCGCGAAGACAACTATTAGCCCAGGTGACAATCATGTCCGAATTGATGAGGGCCACACCGTCGGGCATTCCATCCAGAATCCGTTCGCTCTGGAGCAACCGAATGACGCTTTCTTCCGCCCCAGCCCGCTGGCCGTCTAAGAAAACGCCTGAATAGGTATTTCGAGCTATGCGAGATAACGCTTCAACGGGATTGGCTACTTCCTCGACATCCATGTCAGCGGACAAACGCAACTTTGCTTGAGCAGCTCTGTCTTCGGTCGCTGGCTGAGAAGTGACCCACAATACTTTTTGCAATGCCGCCAACGGAATGCCCCCTGTGATGCTGCGCGATCACGAGCGATGTTTGCATAAGATTATGATGGATACTAGCGAAACACACAATGTAGTATACGAATCGGCAAAACAACCAGCAACGGCAAGCTATAAACAGCGTTTTCCGCCACTTCTCGCTGATCACACGTGTGGCCTATTGAACCTCAGGCGCTAGCCGTGGGCTCTCGTGCCAAGGCTCTGCCCAGTAAACCAGCTGATACCGGTCAGAATGATATGTCGTTTTCCCTGAATCACGAGCTAACGGGGTGATTTGATGGGGTGATTGAGGTTCAAGTTGTAATAATACTGGAACGCTTTCGGTTAGAATGCGATGCGTCAAGCCAGCCCCACGACTGCACCAGACGAAATGCGTTTTCCTCATACTAGATCACAAGAACTGGTTGGGGCGCTTGCTAGCGACTCGACTGTAGAATTGTGATAGTCCTGCGGGTTATCGTAGTCTGTCGTCGTGATTTCCTGCGTGTGTTGCCAGAGAGGAAAATTGGCGACGCTTACGGCGTTTCCGCACACTTGTCACACTCGTAGCTCCACGCTGACGTGCGCTGCAGAGTCGAAAACTGTCCATTTTTTGGGTATTTCTACTGAAAACATGCACCCTACCTTCGGTTATCCGACCTTTCCGATTGGGTTACCCAGAAAAAATACGGAAAATATAGGGCACGACCCTCGCGATTTTTTAGCGATCAGCTAAACTCTCTTACGAAGCGGGTGGGGAGAATCCATTGATAGCATTATTCCACTCGCATTTTCAGCATTTCCTAAGCTGAAATCCGGATTTTTGGTTACTGACCTTCAGCGCGTTGCTGAAGGCGTCCCGGGCTGGCCCATCGGCCAAGTTGTTCCTCGAGAGGAGATCCTCATGAAGTTTCGCCCGTTCTTTGCTCTGATGGGGTTGGCCGCGGTTTGCGTGGCTGGCACCGTCCAAGCCCAGTGTAGTAGCTGTGGCGGTTCCGCAGTCGTTTCCAGTGGTTGTGCCAGTGGTGACTGTGGTGGTAGTTATGTTGGTGGCGGTAGTGTCATCGGCGATGGTGGATGTGGTTGTGGCGTTAGCTACGCAACCAAGACAGTTATGGTCCCTCAGTACGTTACTGAGACTCAAATGGTCACCGTAACTCAGATGCAGCAAGAAACACGTCAACGCACTTACACTGTAATGCGTAGTGTTCCTCGCACCGAGCAGCGCACTCGCACTGTATCGCGCAGCGTACCAAATCAAGTTACCAAGACTCAGTCTTACACAGAGATGGTACCTGTTCAACAAACTCAGTCGTACACGGTCAATGTACCTGTTACGACTCAAGTTGAACAAGCTTACACTGTAAGCGTACCAAAGATGGAAACCATCGAAGTACCTTACACCGTGCAAGTACCTGTCTACAATGACGTTGAAGTCCCTTACACCGTCTCGGTTCCTTACCAAGAAACACAACAGCGTACTTACACTGTTAACGTTCCTTACACCGAAATGGTTGACCAAAGCTACACCGTTAACGTTCCTTACACCGAAACCGTTGACCAAAGCTACACCGTTAGCGTTCCCTACACCGAAACAATCGAACAGAGCTATACAGTTCAAGTTCCTTATCAAGAAACGATGACTGCGACTCGTATGGTGTGCCAGCGCGTACCAGTTACCCAGTACCGCACTGTATCGCGTGACATGGGCAGCTATCAGTGCCAAACCATGGAAGTGCCTGTTTCTGGCGGAAGCTCATGCGGCGGAAGCTGTGGCGGTTGCGGTGCTGTTAGCACTTGTGGTGGCTGCGGCGGATGTGGTGGATGCGGAAGCTGCAACAGCGGCTGCGGCTCATGTGGCGGAAGCTACGGCGGCGGATGCACCACGACTGTATCGCGTCAAGTTTGGGTTCCAAACGTTGTAACCGAGCAAGTTCCTTACACGACCTACACGACTCAACAAGTTGCTCAGCCTTACACTTACACAGTGAATCGTTGCCGCACCGAGACTCGTACTCGTCCTGTAACCGTTACCAAGTACCGCACCGAGACTCAAACTCGTCAAGTTGCTGTACAACGCTGCCGTCAAGAGACTCAAACTCGCCAAGTTGCAGTTCAACGCTGCCGCCAAGAGACACGTACTCAAGACTACACCGTTACCAAGTACCGTAGCGAACAACGTACTCGTACCGTGAAGCAAGTAAGCTACACCACCGAGACTCGCACTCGTACGCAACAACGTTGCACCATGGTTGCCGAAACTCGCACTCGTATGGTTCCTCAAACAACCATGACTCAAGAGACTCGCGAGCGTACCGTTACTGTTATGCAACCGCAACAAAAGACTCGTGAATACACCGTCACTGAGTACACCACTGTTCAAGAAGAGCAGCCATACACAGTAACAGTTGTTGACCAAGTTCCTGAAACTCAAACACAAGACTACACCGTCTGTGTTCCAGTTCAGGTTCAAAAGGAAGTTCAAGTTCAGAAGTGCATCATGGTTCCACAAACCGTTACCGTGCCAGTAAGCAGCGGTTGCGGCGGAGCTGTTAGCTCTTGCGGTGGTGGCTGTGGCGCTACCGTTGACACCGGTTGCGGTGGATGCGGTGCTGTCAGCAGCGGCTGCGGCGGATGCGGATGCTAATTGAACGGAAACCCTAGTCAGTAGACTCGGGCTTCATCGAAAAACCTAAAGGCCAGCAGTCCTCGCGATTGCTGGCCTTTTTCGTGTAACCGTTCACGAACTTAGCGTCGCCAGCAAAGGGTCGGGTCTTTTCAGCAACGCCCGACCTATAAACTGCAATCACCGCTGAATTACTAGCCCAAGTGCTCGAGATCAATCTGATCCTGCGGGCGATTGGCTGCCGCTTTGAGGCGTTTGAGCCAAGTCAAATTGGCAAATGGTCGTCCATGTTGATCCCGCTGGGCAGAAGCCAGAAATTCCTCTAGCGACTCGTATTCAAGTCCTGGCAAGAAATCGAACAGATCCAGATAACCAAAACTCGTACCAAGCATCAACAGATGCTGTTGACGGAAGTAGTCGAGCGTGATCGGATAGGTGCGTTCCAAACCCGTCTGGGGATCGATTTCATCACCAATCCAGTATGCGCCAAATTCGACGAGCGTCGCGTATAAAACATGCTCGGTCTGCGGGTCACGCTGAAAGACGATGTCAATGTCCTCCGTCGCGCGAACGTACCCGTGGAAATTGACAGCATGGCCGCCAATGATGGCCAGCGCTACGCCTTGGCTGACCAGGCGGTCGACAAACTGCATCGGCCCCAGCTCGCGTTCAGCCATACTGCGACCCATCATCGCGTCGCCATTGACGCTCCAATTCTTCAACACGAGACTGCCTCCGCTGCTGTCGGTTGCGGCGGTGAAAGGCGGTCAGTGCTTCTGGATTCGCTGCCAAGGTCTCTTCGGCAAGAGCCTGCAGCCGAGCAAACCGTTCCATGCGCTCGGCTGGCGATAGTCGACGATCCCTCCGACGACGCTTTTCAGCAGTCGCCGCAAGAGTAGCTTGCAATTGGTTAGTCGTCAGAGGCATCATCATCATTCGGTCAAGCAAGCAGGTACGCAAGCCTCAAGTTACTTGGAACCATTCATTGTAACCTCCAATGCGGATGGACGTCCCGCCGCGTCGATAAAATATCGCGTCGATAAAATATGTTGACCACAAATCGACGACCGTGTGTATCTCATTGATGTTGGCAATAGCCTTTACAAAATGCTCTGAAAATGCGAGTCTAGAAAGGTGTTTCACACCACTTTACTGCAGGCCCTGACCATGTCTGAAAAAAACTTTTCCAAGTATCAGCAAAACGTAATCAAGCGATACTATGACAACCGCGACGCGATCGGCTTGCAGCGAGCGCAGGAGTTGATCACGGAGTTGTATTTGACAGAAGGCAAGAAACGCCAGAAGGTCTGGGATTCGCTGGCCAAGAATCTGGAAAAAGCTGGCGTGCCCGCCTCGCAAATCGCCCACCTGCGTGAGCAAGACAACCCCGAACTGGTCGCGAACTTGATCACGGGCAAAATCTAGGGCGATACTTTGCTTTAGGTTCAAAGCTTGAGCGGATGCGCAGCCCATCGTAGGCTAAGTCAACTCCCTCTGGCAAGGCGGCGCTGGTCGCGACGTGCTCCAAGTCGTGGCAAACGTGCGTTAGAAATGCCTGACGCGGCTTGACCCGTTCAATGGCAGCCAAGGCGGCCTCGACATGAAAATGGGTCGCGTGCGGTTCGAAACGCAAGGCATCCACAATAAATACTTCGGTGCCTTGTAGCGCTTTCGAAAGTCGCATCAGGAATTGAATTCGTGTCGGTGCAGTAGGCGATGTTGCCGATGCGGAATCCGAGTACCTGATAGTTCGGTCCATGCAATAGCCGGACAGGTTGAATCTTGGCTCCCAGCACTTCGAAGGGCTCTAGCCCGATTCGCCGAGTTTCAAGTTGCGGGATAGCCCCAGGATGTGTTTGCGGCTTGTCAGAAAAGGCGTAGTCAAAACTATGCCGTAGCCGCTGTTCCACCTGCGGTTCACAGTACAACGGCACCGGGCCGCCCAACCGAAAGGGAAACAAGCGGAGGTCGTCGAGACCAAAGATATGATCGGCATGTTCGTGTGTGTACAAGACAGCATGTACCAGGCCAACTCTCTCCCTGAGCAACTGCATCCGTAAGTCAGGTGGCGTATCGATAAGCAAATTGCCTTCCGGTAATCCCACCAAGGCCGAGCAGCGTGTACGTTTATTCTTAGGATTGTTGCTCAGGCATACTGGGCAAGGCAGCCAATAGCGGGGACACCGACCGAAGTGCCCGTCCCTAACAAGATGAATTGGCCAGCGATATCGCTGGTCGCGAAAATATGTGGCACTCAAATGGCCTTTGCGTCATGTCACCGACGAGGAGGTGTAGCCTTGTGGAAAGACTGAATTATACGACAAGATGATGTGGGCGGCAGCGATCAGCCACCGCAGTTTCACCCGTTAGAAACCACCGCAGCTAGTCCAAAGCTGAGCAGCATCAAGATCCACACGACATCCAGGAAGTGCCAATACATGGCACAGAAACGAATCGGAAAATAGCGTTCATGGTCGTAGGCCTCACGATGCAACCCAAACATCAGCATGGTCAGCCCCGCCACACCGCCAACCACATGTAACGCATGTACGATCACTAGAAAAAATGTCATCCCATAAAGGTTTTTTGTCGTCGCTGCAGGTTTCATCAGCTCTTGGACCATCCAGATCAAGCTAGTTCCCTGAAGGACAAAAAAGACTAGCGACAGGATAAACGCCAAGACAATATATCGAGCCAAATCGACTCGCCTCTCACGTCGCGCGGCCGCTACGGCCAAATGCAGCAGGACGCTAATCGCTATCAAATCCACCGTGGTCAGCACGAAGCTGCGGGGTAGGTAGAACGGCATCAGTTCGCCGGCCTGCGGACCTAGACGCAGGAAAACGTAGACTGCATACAGGATGATGCAGCTCACAAAAAAGACGGTTAGCGACGCGAGAAGCAGCCATGCTCCCTGTTCGCTGCGCCGATCCTCAGCAAGCTGATGATGTCGATTGAACATAGTGTTTGGTCGAATAAATGCCGTTTACGCTCAGTCTAGCTCCGTGGGCAAGTCGGCGAAATTTCTTGAGCCCTTACCTCACACCATTGCGTGAGGGTGATCGGCACGCATCCATAGCCCGAGCCCTGGATCGCGAATGAAATAAAATTCTTCGCCATTTTGATCCCGATGCCAACCGTTGGCCAGCCCTTCGGGTTGATATTGCTGCTGCAACGCTTGCCAGTCGCCGAAATGATAACCCACAGATTCGATATCATGCTGCGTTAGGCTGCCGGGCGCGTAAACGACTTCAAAGCGACCTTCGGGCGTGCCGTGGATCAGGTGGGCGGCGGCCCCCAAATTGCGCTGTAGTTCTGCGTCCTGCTCAACAAACTGCAGCACCTCCGGAGTGCTGCGATATCCGAACCGACGGATCAATTGATCGACCGTCTGGCTTTCGCCAAATCCTTCGACTCCGGGAGCTATGATCACTAGCTTGCCACGATCACCGATCAACATTCGGGTGCGGTAAATCGCTTTGTTTGCAATCCAAGTGCGTTTGTATTTGTTGGGATCCATCGTGACGACAACCGTTTGCGGCGTGCGGTCGATCACGAAGCAGTTGACTTGCGCGGCTAGCTCACCTGCGGCGAAGAATACGTCATGGGAATTCCCCACGAACAGCCCCCTGACGACTTTCTCACCCGTGGTGAGCGATTCGACAACCGTGAGCACATGCATGATTGGCAAGTGCTGGCAGAAGCGATCTTGGGCTTCATTGAGAATGCGTCTCAGGGGCGTATCGCAGCGTCCCATAATGCGTTCCATGCCGTACAGTGCACTTAGGTAGTGACTTTCGTTGATGCCTTCATCGCCGCCGGTGCCGACAAAGATATTCTTGTTGTAGTTGGCCATGCCGATCACTTCATGCGGGACAACTTGCCCCATCGACAAGATCAAGTCATGTCCGCCTTCGACGAGCAGCTTATTTACTTGTGCTGCCCAGGGTCGCGAGTAGGTCCCCTCGGTGGCAGTGCTCACGAAGTCTGCGTCAACGTGCCCCAACGTGACTACGTCATTTTTCCAGTCATGAATGCGAATTAAGCTGCGCGGAAGATCGCCGAACATATACTGCAGCTCGGCTTCATCCATAGCTTGATGCGTGCCCAAGGCGGGCATTACATCTTTCAGACGATCTCCCAGCATATCGAAAGCGATTCGCGTCAGTTCGCCCGCGGGACTGTCGCTACGGGTGTGATCAGGTGGAATGGCCAGTACTTTCTTCGGATCGCCAACCGCATCGAAGGCAGCTTGCAGGGCCTCGCGAAAGTCGCTCGCCGTAAGTTGACTGGTGGCGCTGCCACGTTGGAAATAGACGGTCATGTACTGGTAGCGCCTTTCTGCGGTCTACTTTCGTGATTTCGTTCGTGGAAACCTATCAGGCTTGCGTCTGCCATTAAGAAATGGAAATGGCCACGCCGGTCAGCGGAGTTTAGTGGCGAGTTCGCATTGTAGTGATCAAGCGTCAAGCAGGTAAAGCGTCCCATGGGGAATTAAGCATTCCCTCAAAGCCTCGAACATCGTCGCCCTGCCAGCAATGGACTGAAACGGATTGTTCCGAGAGACGCTCCAGCGCCAAATCCACATCGACTCCCAGCGCGGCGTATTGCTCCTTGGCTCGCTGGAAAGCAGCAAGAATAAAATGTCCGGTCTTGTCCATGCTAGTACCCCACTGAAAAAGAAGCTACGCAGCCATTTTTTTGACGGTTGCCAATTATACGACGGTTTCACGATGCAGAGCACAATGGACCCGAATCGTCTTCATGAGCTGAACCGGTTATAATGAAACGCCTGACGCTACGCAAAAAGCAGCGGGGCGCAAGTCAGGCGCTAGCCGTGGGCTCATAGTGAACCTCAAGCGCTAGCCGTGGGCTTGTTGCGGCCTTCGGGAGCCCACGGCTAGCGCCTGAGGTTCACAAGCCCACGGCTACACAACACAAGCCCACGACTACACAACAGGCCGCTCGATGGCGAGCAATCGCCAGATCCTGAATTCCTTCCCCTTCAACTTCCACGGCATACCAGACTGATGGACAAGTTTTCAAGCATTTTTCGATTCCAAGTGCTGCTGTTCAGCTTGGTGACGCTGCCTCCCCTAAATCTACCAGTCCAAGCTGATCCAAAGAAAAACGCGAATAATCCTTCTGTGAATTTTGCACGCGATGTCCGGCCAATATTGTCCAACGCGTGTTTCCATTGTCATGGTCCCGACGAAGCGGAGCGACAAGCCGACTTGCGGTTGGACACTGAAGATGGATTGCAGGCTGTGTTGAATGCGGGCGATGCAGCGAACAGCGAACTGGTGCGCCGCATTATGTCGCGAGATCCCAATGAACAGATGCCGCCACCGGAATCCAATAAGTCGCTAGATGAAAAGCAACGTAAGTTGCTTGAGCAGTGGGTTGCCGAGGGTGCCGAGTGGCAACAGCATTGGTCTTTTGTCCAGCCGACCCTGCCTGTAGCACCACGTGTTGACCATGAAGATTGGTGTCGTACCGATATCGACCGCTTTATCCTGGCGCGACAGGAAGCGGCAGGGTTAACACCGGCACCTGCGGCGAGTCCTGCGCAGCTACTGCGCCGCCTTTATCTAGACTTAATTGGTCTGCCGCCCACGCTGGAAGAATCTGAGCGATGGCTGACCAAAGTCTGGCCTGACGTTAACGCTAGTTCAGACGGGACCGTCACCTGTGATGAAGCTGCCTACCAGGAGCTGGTGAGTGAACTGTTGGCTTCGCCACACTACGGCGAACGCTGGGCTCGGCGGTGGCTTGATTTGGCGCGGTACGCGGATACCAACGGCTATGAAAAAGATCGCGATCGCTCAATTTGGCCGTACCGTGATTGGGTCGTCAATGCTTTCAACGCGGACATGCCTTTTGACCAATTCACCATCGAGCAGTTGGCGGGTGATATGCTGCCGAATGCTACCGTTGCGCAACGTATCGCGACGGGCTTTCACCGCAATACGATGCTCAACGAAGAAGGGGGGATTGATCCACTGGAATTCCGCTTTCATGCCATGACGGATCGTGTGGCGACGACGGGGACGACTTGGCTGGGGCTAACACTCGGATGTTGTCAGTGCCATACGCATAAGTATGACCCCATTGCGCACACCGAGTACTATCAGCTCATGGCTTTTCTCGACAACGCCGACGAACCGATGCTCGAGCTGCCGGACGAGCAATTCTCGCAAACGTGGGCAGCGAATCGGGAAAAGGCCGATGCACTGCTCCGCGACCTGCCCGGCAAGTGGCCCACATCCAAGTCAGAACATCCTGAATCAGCAAATGGCGGCATTGCTCTTGAGGCTGCATTTGAACAATGGCTGATCGAGCAACGTAAGAGTCTAGCCAACTGGCAAGCGTTGCACCCTACCGAAGCCATGTCCAATTTGCCAATCTTGACGATCCAAGACGATGAGTCGATATTCGCATCAGGGGACACTGCCAAGCGTGACGAGTTTTACGTCACCTTTGCGCCCGTCGACTTCCCCATTTACGCGCTGCAATTGGAAACGCTTCCCGACGAACGTTTGCCGGCGCGCGGTCCCGGTTCGACCTATTACGAGGGCACTCTTGGCGATTTCTATTTGACCGAGTTCAGCGTATCGGTGGCAGGCGAGCCGTTCTCGATCCAATCCGCCAGCGATTCCTACGCCAAGAATCGCTATGGAAAAAACCCTGTTTCTGCCCAGCTGACCATCGATGGCGACGTTCAAACAGGCTGGTCTGTCCATGGCCGTCAAGGCGAACGGCATGTGGCCGTCTATGTCATGGCTGAGCCCATTCCGGCTGGTCAGTCGTTTACGACCCGAATGATTTTGACGCCATTTCGCCAGCTCGCTGGGACGATTCCGTTTGAACGCCACAGCTGCCGAACATGGTCCACAGGCCAACGATTTTGATTCTCAGACGCTAAGAACTGCTGTCGCAGGTAACTTGGACCGACGAGCAACGTCAAAATACTCTGACATGAGTTTCTATGCGTGCTCCCTGAAGTGGCTGAGCATGCTGAGGAGATTCGTAAATTGCGGGCTCGACCCGAGGTTGTTTCAACACTGGTGTTCAGCGAACGCCAGCTTGGGCAGGAGCTGCACGACGCACCGCCATCATCGCGGCGAGTACTTGCAACCTGCCGAGCCAGTATCTGCCGCGCTTCCCACCACATATTCCGCCGCTGCCTGAAGGCGCGCCCGCCAACCGGTTGAGTTTTGCCAAATGGCTCGTGTCGGAGGACAACCCGTTGACAGCTCGAGTCGTTGCCAATCGCCATTGGCAAGCCTTTTTTGGCACCGGCATCGTCAAGACGGTCGACGATTTTGGCTTGCAAGGTGAACCTCCCACGCATCCAGAACTCCTCGATTACCTGGCGGTTTCGCTGATGCGTGATGGCTGGTCCATCAAGAAGCTGCACCGCAGAATTGTCAGCAGTAGTGTCTATCGCCAATCTTCGGCAACGGATACGGCCGCTGCCGTCATTGACCCGGATAACCGCTGGCTGACGTACATGCCCCGTTTCCGATTGGATGCTGAAATCCTGCGCGATTCGATGTTGGTCGGGGCGGGAATGCTCAACCGCAAGCTGGGTGGTCCACCGGTACGTCCGCCTCAGCCTGCTGGGGTCACGGAGGTTGCTTATGGCGCGCCCAAGTGGGATGCGAGCAGTGGCGCAGATCGTTACCGCCGCAGCCTGTATACATTTAGCAAACGAACGGCGCCTTTTGCAATGTTTTCGGCTTTCGATGCGCCCAGCGGCGAAGCGTGCCTGGCGCAGCGTACACGCAGCAATAGCCCGCTTCAAGCACTCACGCTGCTCAACGACTTGATGGTTATCGAGTTGTCACGAGCGACCGGCGATCGCTTTGGGCTAAGTCAAGAAACGGAAGTTGCAGCCGACTCCGACTCCCCAAACGCCGTCGAAGGACCATCCGTTGACGCCCAATTATCACGGATGTTTCGCGCTGCATTAACCCGCGAGCCAACACCAGCAGAGTTGGAAATGCTGCGCAAATTCTTGGAAGCTCAAGTTACAGCGTTTAAATCCAATCCAACCGCCGTCGCGAAGTTTCTAGCGATTGACGAATCGACTGAAGTGAAATCGACGGACATCCAGCGCGCTGCTTGGACCGCCACCGCCCGCGTGTTATTCGGTTTAGACGAATTCCAACCCCGCGAATAAAAGCAAAGCGCAGCACTACGATACGGTTGAAGGCCCACTCCCGAACTCGTTAGGGAGTGGGCGAGCCAGAAGTGAGCTACGCAAAACGGTCTTGCAACGCTTCGACGTCGAGATCTTCAGTACGGAGTGCCTCCATGGCTTGAACGGCAGCCAAGGCGGCGGCCATGGTGGTGATACAGGGGACTCCGTTTTGCACGGCGGCGGCCCGAATGCGTCCCTCGTCGGTGCGTGCGCCTTTGCCGTTGGGCGTATTGACAATCAAAGACACATCTTCGTTCTTGAGATAATCGATCAAGTTCGGTGAACCGTCGGCAATTTTCTTAACGACCGTTACAGGAATCCCCGACTCCTGGATGACTCGGGCCGAACCTGGCGTAGCGAGTAGTGGGAAGCCAAGGTCGTGCAGTCGTTTGGCGAGTCCAGGAATGCCTTCCTTATGCCGTGCATTCAGGCTGATGAAGATGTTGCCGGTTTGGGGCAAGACCACACCAGCCGCCAACTGACTTTTCGCAAAGGCAATGGGCAGACTATCGGCGATTCCCATGACTTCGCCGGTGCTGCGCATCTCTGGGCCAAGGACAATATCGACGCCGACAAACTTGCGGAATGGAAACACGCTTTCTTTAATCGAAACACGGCGGGGCACTGGTTCACTCGTGATGCCCAGCTCGGCCAGCGTCATGCCCGTCATGACCTTTGCCGCAAGTTTAGCAACTGGAACTCCCGTCGCCTTGGCTACGAACGGCACCGTGCGACTCGCTCGTGGGTTCACTTCGAGGATGTAGACGTTCATTTTGCCGTCTTCAGTCTTCAGTGCGAACTGCACGTTCATCAAGCCGACGACTCTCAGCTTCTTGGCCATAGCCCAAGTTGCTTCGCGGATTTCTTGGATGACTTCCTGCGGCAGGCTATAGGGTGGGATCACACAGGCCGAATCGCCGGAGTGGACACCAGCTTCCTCGATATGTTCCATGACGCCCATCACGACGACGTTTTCGCCATCGCACAGTGCATCAACGTCGACTTCAATGGCATCTTCCAGAAAACGATCGATGAGCACCGGCTGGCCTTCAGCTACGATAAAGGCTTCGGCTACGTAGCGCTCGAATTGTGCGTTGTCGTAGCAGATTTCCATCGCGCGGCCACCCAACACAAAGCTTGGGCGAACCAGGGCCGGGAAGCCAACTTTCTTGGATTCAGTTCGTGCAGCAGCCATATTGCGAGCGATGGCGTTGGCGGGTTGCTTTAGCCCTAGTTCGCGCAATAGCAACTGGAACTTTTCGCGATCCTCGGCCGATTCGATCGTATCGACGGAAGTACCGATGATTGGCACGCCTGCGGTGGCTAGGGCACGTGCCAAGTTGAGTGGCGTCTGCCCACCGAACTGGACGATCACGCCGTCCGGCTGCACTTTGTCACAAATGTTCAACACGTCTTCGGTCGTCAGCGGTTCGAAGAACAGTATGTCACTGGTGTCGTAGTCAGTACTGACCGTTTCCGGGTTGCTATTGACCATCACCGACTCGATGCCCAATTCGCGCAGAGCGTAACTTGCGTGGCAACAGCAATAGTCGAACTCGATCCCTTGGCCAATACGATTCGGACCGCCGCCCAAAATCATCACGCGACGTTTTCCGGCTACCTTTGGGGGCAATTCATCTTCGATTTCGTATGAACTGTAGTAGTACGGCGTAAACGCCTCAAATTCGGCCGCGCACGTATCGACCGCTTTAAAGGTGGCGACTATCCCGTGAGACTTTCGCCAAGCACGAATCTCGAGCTCATCACTGCTGAGTAGATTCCCCAGTTGTCGGTCGGAAAAGCCATTTTGCTTGGCTAGTCGCATTTGATCAACCGTCAGCTTGTCAAGCGAACCGAGGCCGCGGAAGTGTTCCTCTAACTCCACGATCTCAGCCAAATGGTCCAGAAACCAGCGATCGATAAAGGTAATCTGATAAATCTCGTCGATCGACATGCCCATCTTCAAGGCATATCGCAAGTACCACACGCGATCGGGATTGGGACGCAGTAACTTGCTTACGAATATCATCTTCGCCAGGCTGATTTTTCAATTGCCCCACAAAGTCTTTGTTGTCGAGGAACCAAAGAAATGACGCGACTTCCAAGCCACGCAGCCTTTCTGAAATGATTCTTTAAAAGTGCGTCCAATGGCCATCGTCTCACCGACGCTTTTCATTTGCGTCATAGTGTCGAATCGGCTTCCAGGGAACTTCTCAAATGCAAATCGTGGAATCTTGGTAACCACGTAATCAATGGTTGAGGTTCCGAAGCAAGCTTTGGTTTTCTGCGTAATGTCGTTCGGCAATTCCCACAAGCGATAGCCGACGGCCAGTTTGGCGGCAATCTTTGCGATGGGAAATCCGGTGGCCTTGCTGGCCAACGCACTCGAGCGACTGACCCGCGGGTTCATTTCGATCACGATCATCCGCCCCGTCTTGGGCTCAATCGCAAACTGAATATTGGATCCTCCCGTTTCAACGCCAATCTCACGAATAACGGCCAATGAAGCGTCGCGCATTCGTTGATATTCTTTGTCGGTCAACGTCTGCGCTGGTGCAACGGTAATCGAGTCGCCGGTGTGAACGCCCATCGGGTCGAAGTTTTCGATGGAGCAAATGATGACGACATTATCATCCATGTCGCGCATCACCTCCATTTCGTATTCTTTCCAACCGATGATGGATTCTTCGATCAAGACTTCGTTGATCGGCGATTGCACCAATCCGTTGCGAACTAACGATTCGTAGTCATCGCGGTTATAGGCGATCGCCGAACCGCTACCGCCCATCGTAAAGCTTGGGCGTACCACACACGGCAAGCCGATTTCCTTCAACGCATCGCGGGCAGCTTCTAGAGAGTTGACGACCACGCCATTGCATACGTCGAGCCCAATTTTGCCCATGGCACTCTTGAACAAATCCCTGTCCTCGGCCTTGGCGATCACCTCTGGATTGGCGCCGATCATTTCGACCGAGTACTTCTCGAGCACGCCATGCTTTGCCAGATCCATGGCAACATTTAGACCAGTCTGACCTCCCAAGGTGGGTAGCAAAGCGTCGGGCCGTTCCTTTTCGATAATTTTCGCGACTACTTCCCATGTCAACGGCTCGATGTATGTCCGCTCCGCCGTGGCGGGATCGGTCATGATCGTGGCGGGATTGCTGTTGACCAAGACGACTTCGAAGCCTTCCTCGCGCAGCGCTTTGCAAGCCTGTGTGCCCGAGTAGTCAAACTCGCATGCCTGGCCGATGACGATAGGTCCCGAGCCGATGAGCATGATCTTCTGGATATCAGTTCGTCGTGGCACCGCGTGGAATTCTCCGCGTTTTTCTTCGAGTAATCCGAGTTTGCGGCCCCTAGCTGACTCGCAAAATAAAATTTCCCAAGAGTACCATGCTTAGAACAATCCTGCCAAGGGGGCCAAAGAAGTTACTGAATTAGCTCACAGCGCAAGCCGCCGGCTCGTGAACCTCAGGCCCTAGCCGTGGGCTCTTCCTGAACCTCAGGCGCTAGCCGTGGGCTCTTCGGAACCTCAGGCGCTAGCCGTGGGTTTGGGGGCGAAGTTGGCCACTAGGAGCCCACAGCTAGCGCCTGAGGTTCACTACGAAGTTTAGGGAGCCCACAGCTAGCGCTGAGGTTCACTACAGAAGTTTAGGAGCCCACGGCTAGCGCTGAGGTTCACGAAGCTGTGGCGTTATACCAATCATCTCCAATTAGTAACTTACTTGCAGACGGTGCACACTTGCCGAGTTGCGAAGCCGCAAGGCATCGGAAACAATAGCAGCAACTCCAGATTTACTCATTTAATCTGGTTCCAAGCATCTGATCGTAAGAAAGCTGAACATGCCAACTCTCAAACTCGCGATGACCGCCCTGCTATGCCTTACCTGCATCGACGTAGAGCCAGCGGCCGCTGACGAGCTAAAATTCGACCGCGTACAGTTGAGCGATCAATTCTATAGCGAGGGTGGCACGTTTGGCGACTTCAACGGCGATGGGCGAGGCGATGTAGCGGTCGGTCCATGGATCTACTGGGGGCCCAATTTTGAAAGCAATTCGCGGTTCTACGAAGGCGAGGCAGTTGACCCAGTTGGCTATTCCAAGAACTTCTTCATGTATTCTGGCGATGCCAACGACGATGGGCACCGAGACATTTACGTACTCGGCTTTCCCGGAGAAGCTAGTTGGTGGTACGAAAATCCTGGGCCCGGTCAGGCAGCCAACCAGCTTTAGGCACGCCACACAATGCTTGAGGTCACAGACAACGAATCCCCCATGATGGAAGACATTGATGGCGACGGCTTGGATGACCTGGTGTGTAGCAGTCAAGGCTACTACGGCTACGCGTCGCGGGCTGGTGCCGATCCGAAGCAAATCTGGAAGTTCACACGTATCTCGCCAAACAATGGCTACCACCGTTTTACGCACGGTTTGGGGGTCGGCGACGTAAACGGCGACAGCCTTCTTGACATCATGGAAAAGGATGGCTGGTGGCAGAACCCAGGAAAACCACTCGGCGAGGGTGAACACTGGACGTTCCACCCCTTCGCTTTTAATAGCGGTGGTTCGCAAATGTTCGCCGTCGATCTGGATGGCGACGGCCAGAACGAAGTCGTGACGGGTATCGCCGCACATGGATACGGTTTGGTTTACTACCGAGCGATCAACTCCGATGCGACGCAATTCGAACGAGTCGAGATTATGACAGACGATCCCCACACAAGTCCGCTGGGGGTAGCCATCAGTCAACTACATGCGGTTGAAATCGCCGACATCAATCGCGATGGCGTTCCTGACATCGTGACGGGGAAACGCTGGTGGGCACATGCCAATGGAGATCCTGGCAGTTCACAGCCTGCGACGCTATTGTGGATCGAAACGCAACGGGCTGGCAAACGCGTCAACTTTGTACCGCATATCCTTGATAACAGCAGTGGAGTCGGTACCCAAGTCAGCTTGGGCGATGTCAATAGCGATGGAACCGTCGACATCGTAAGTGGCAATAAGCGTGGTGCTTATTTGTTTCTCCAAAGGCCACCGGAACGGAGCGATGATCGCACTTTGCCTGGCAGTCTAGTTGAAAAGGATACTTTTGTAGCGCGACCAGCTATGGACAGCGCGGCCGCAGACGGAGAATCGGGCGGCCTGGTACCAGCCCTCAATGGCCGCAAAATGAATGTCAGTTTTGATGAAGCTGAATTGCTGGACTGGGAAGTCCGTGGCCCCATGGCTGCCAAGATCGTTGTTGATGGAGTCGTGGACACCGGTAGCCAATCCCCCGATAAAATTGGCGAGATGATCAGCCGCCCATTTCGACTTACGGGCAGCAAGATTAGCTTTGAAGTCGCCGGGAACAACCACCTCGAGGCCCGCGTGGAAGTGATTGCGGAAATGACGGGCCAACCAATCGCGGCCTCGGCCGGCACCACCCAGGAAATGGAACGCATGACTTTTGATGTTGAACAATGGGCTGGCCAGATGGTTCGAATCCGCGTCGTTGATCACGCAAAAGACGGCTTTGTTCGTTTCGATAATTTCCGCATGTACGCGCATGGAAATACACCATGATCGACGCCGCGCTACAACTGGGGGCTGAACAGCTTCCGGGCGGACTATCACTGAACGATGGCATTGATGCTCGGACGATGGCTGGTGGGCAGGCTCTCGCCCAGCAAATCAGTACCAGTGAGTGGCTGGGGCCCCTTGCTCCCATTGCGCTCTCGCCGTTTTTTGGATTGTGCGCGTTATCAGGGATCGCAACCTACGGACCTCAGTGGCTGCAGGATCGCAGCGCCCTGTTTGGCGATGCGAGCATGCTCAACAATCCGCCACTTTTCTGGACGATGCTGGTCCTGGCGGTCATTACAAGTCTGCCACGCTTGACCAAAGTCAGTAAGCCTGTGGCGCTTGCCGCAGAAAATCTCGAAACGTACTCGGCGGTCATAATCCTAGTTGTGGTACGCATGCTCACCCCGCCCGAGATCACAACGGGTGGCCAGGCAGGCGTCGCCTTGGGAGCGGCAAGCCAGCCTGTAATGCTCTCGGCCGGCTTCTCTAGTTTCTCCGTCAACGCTGTCGTATCAGTATTTTCCGCGTTGAACGTAGTTGTGATCAACGCCATCAAGTTGTTCTTTGAGTTCATGATATGGCTGATGCCGTTTCCGGCGGTCGATGCAGCGCTCGAGGTCTTGAACAAGTCTTTATGTGCGGGTTTGATGGCCGTCTATTGCTATAGCCCGACCCTGGCCACCGTCTTAAATTTGATCTTGCTTGCCATGTGTGCCTTGGTATTCAGTTGGACGCGCCGGCGTCTGCGGTACTACCGCGAATTGGTAGCCGGTCCAGTGCTGGCTTGGCTCTTCCCAGGTTGGTTCGCACAGCGTGGAGACAGCTTTGTGGGCTTCTGCGAATCGAATATCGCGGGCTTGCCGCGCTGTGCCCCAGTGCGCGTGCGTCGCTTGGGGGCGGATTCTTTTCATTTGCAAGGCCGTCGATTTCTGCGCGTGATCAATCTCCAGCTCAATGGCTGCCAAGCTTCACTGCAGCCCGGGATTTTGGCACAACAACTAACGCTGGTTGATGGCCAGGGAAACGCATATATCGTGGTCCACCGACGCTGGACGTCCGCAGACGCGTGTCATGAATTGTTCAAAGTCGAACCTGCCGCTACACTGGGTTGACTTTTGGGCTGACTTTCCCCAGCTCTCTGTTTACTCGTGTGTTAGGCAGCTTGACCATGGCTCGCGATCTCAAGTCGCTTCGAAACATAGGAATCATTGCGCATATTGACGCCGGCAAGACGACGGTTACCGAGCGTATGCTGTATGTTTCTGGTGCTAAACACCGAGCTGGGGGCGTCGATTCTGGCACGACCGAAACCGACGACGACCCCGAAGAGCAAGAGCGAGGCATTACGATTTACTCTGCTTGCGTGACCTTTCGCTGGCGGAACAATGTCATTAATTTGCTCGACACACCCGGCCACGTCGACTTTACCGCCGAAGTCGAACGCTGTTTACGCGTCCTCGATGGAGCAGTGGTGGTCTTCAGTGCCCGTGAAGGCGTCGAGGCGCAGAGTGAAACGGTTTGGCGACAAGCCGACAAGTACGAAGTGCCGCGAATTGTGTTCATCAACAAACTCGATCGCGAAGGTGCCGATTTCTATCGCGTACTTGAAGAGATTGGGCCACGCCTGAACGCCAATCCATTGCCAATCCAGATTCCGGTCGGGATGGGACCGCCGCACATGGCCGATCCCTTTCGGGGCGTTATCGACTTGATCGACATGAAAATGGTCCGCTTCTCAGAACAGGATGACGGCAAGGAAACGATCTATGAAGATATCCCTGAGAAGTTGGTTGAAGACGCCCAAGGCTGGCGTGATGCAATGCTCGAGACGTTGTACACGCTGAGCAACGAAATGATGGAATTGGCCTTGGAGGAGCAACCGATTCCGCCGGAGCTGATTCGCAAGACGCTGCGCGAAGCGTGCATCAACCGCCAAATTCAACCGCTCGTCTGCGGTTCAGCCTTGCACGGCATGGGAGTGCAACCGCTGCTCGATGCCGTGGGTGAATACTTGCCATGCCCCTTGGATCGACCTCCCGTTTCAGGGGTAGATCCCAAACACCGCGACAAACAGCTGACGCGCAAACCATCTGAAAAAGAGCCCTTTTGTGCCCTCGTATTCAAAATCTTGCCTGCCAAGACTGGTGACTTGTATTGGATCCGCGTTTATTCGGGTACGCTCGATTCGAATTCTCGGGTTTACAACCCCAATCGCGATAAGAAAGAAAACATTGCTCAGCTGTGGCAAATCCACGCCACCAAGAAGGAACGCCAGGGCCAAGTTGAGAAGCTTGAATGCGGCGATATTGCGTGTGCCATTGGTCCGCGTATGTCTATCACCGGTGATACGTTGTGCGACACACGCGATGTGATTGAACTACCGAGCATTCAGTTTGCGCAAACCGTTCTCTCGATGGCCATCGAACCGGAAAATACAACCGAGCGAAAGAAGTTGTCCGAAGTCCTGGATATGCTCAAGCGCCAAGACCCGACCTTTAATGCGCTTGAAAACGAAGAGTCAGGACAAACGCTAATCAGTGGCATGGGCGAGCTGCACTTGGATGTCATTAAGCACCGTTTGACCCGCGATTTCAATCTAAACGTGAAATTCTACAAGCCGCGAGTCAATTACCGAGAGACCATTGGCAAGCGGCATGAAGCTGTCGGGCAATGCAATCGTCAAATTGGCGCCACGCAAATGTTCGCTCGCGTGAAAGTGCTGTTCGAACCGCTCGAAGACCGGGCGATGGACCCCATCGTGCTCGATCGATTTTTCGGCGACAACGCCTTGCCAGAGAATCTGAAGGCCGCAGTCATGGAGGAATTGCGAGGGCGAGCTCAGGGGGGCGGCGTGATTGGCAGTTTCCCGCTTGCTGGACTGCGCGTTACCTTGGTAGGCGGCGAGATGCGAGAAGTGGGCTCGGACGAAATCGCTTTCCGCATCGCCGCCAACGATGCATTTGATCAAGGATTGCAAAATGCCGATCCCGTTCTGCTCGAGCCCGTGATGAGGATGGATATCGTCACGCCGGAAGACTATCTGGGCGAAATTGTGGGCGATTTGCAGCAGCGGCGAGCCATTATCGACTCGACCGAAGCTCGCGGCGGTATGACAGGTGTGATTGCCTATGCGCCACTGAAAGAGCTTTTCGGCTACTCTTCGGCCATCCGTTCGCTAAGCCAGGGGCGAGCTGGTTGTTCGATGGAACCGCATGGCTATCAAGCTGCTCCAGCGGAAGACGCCGAGAGTTTCGGATTTTAGAAGCTTTTCCATAGGGGATGATGTTCGAATCCGCAACCGCACGTCAGCAGCTAGTGCGGAACCCACAATAAAAATTAGGGTAGTGGACGAAGGCGACGAGACCCGCGCTGGTTGCGAGTGAGGTTGGCTGCGGTCACCTGTGGCCTGCGGTAAACTAGCGAGCAGAAGCGGGCGCAGGAAACGCGGCAACCCGCCTCTTATGAATTGGCGAAATGCGATATAGTGTTGCTCTAGCGCTATACTAATTCAGTTCTAGCGCCACCGGTCCGCTAATTTTGCCTTTCCCAACGCTGCACTCCATTCGTGCTGGAATTCCATGAGCACTGCAAGCCTAGATTTTTTCGCCAAGCATGAGTTCCTGATCCGCCGCCTGCATTCGTTGAGCGGCCTTGTACCGGTCGGGGCGTATATGACGGTTCACTTGCTGGTCAATTCGACGCTGCTCAACGGTCCTGGCAGCTTCCAAACCAACGTCTATCAGATCCACTCGCTGGGCAAAATGCTGCCGTTGGTTGAATGGCTGTTCATTTTCCTACCGATCATTTTTCATGCGGTGATTGGGGTGTGGATTATCCGCACCGGAAAATCGAATGTCGACCACTACCGCTATGTGTCCAACTGGCGATACACGTTGCAGCGTATTTCCGGTGTCATCGCAATCTTCTTTATCTTCTTTCACGTGTTTCATTTGCATGGCTGGTTCCATGGCGATTGGTGGTTGGCCAATGTGGCTGAACCGCTAGGGATGGCCCAGTTCCGCCCCTACAACGCCGCCAGCACTTTGGCCCGAGCCATGGCAGGTTGGTTTTGGCCTGTATTTTACTTCGTGGGCATCGTGGCCAGCGTTTTCCACTTTGCCAATGGCGTGTGGACCATGGGCATTACCTGGGGCATCTGGATCAGTCCTCGGGCGCAGCGCGGGGCCTCGTATGTATGTGCCGCTGGTGGAGCCGCTTTGCTGCTGGTCGGAATCAGCGCTTTAATAGGTGCGATGAATACCGACCCAGCCGAAGCCGAACGCGTCGAAAAAGCCATGTATGAGGCCAAGGCGGCCGCGGGAGAGGTTATTGTCAATCCACACAAGCAATCCAGCGGGCACAGCGATGACGCGAGTGAAACTCCCAACAAACCGGCGCCGGCACACAACAGGAAAGAAGAAACACCGTAGCGAAACTGCTAGGCTTTGGTGGCAAACAGGTATTCGGCCAACACACTTTTGATACACGTCCTTAGATTCGGAAAACAGTATTTGTCATGGCAACTCAGCGTGTTGTAGTAATCGGTGGTGGACTAGCGGGTCTTGCGGCCACCATGAAGTTGGCGGAACTCGGTATCGGCGTAGATTTGATCAGCCTAACGCCCGTCAAGCGTTCGCACAGCGTTTGCGCTCAAGGCGGAATCAATAGCTGCAACGATCAGACGCGACAACTGGGGGATTCCGAGTGGAAGCATTTTGACGATACGGTTTACGGTGGCGACTTCTTGCAGCATCAGCCGCCTGTCAAGGAAATGTCCTATTGGGCCCCCAAAGTCATCGATTTGATGGATCGCTTGGGTGTGACTTTCAACCGCACCCAGGAAGGCTTCCTCGATCGCCGACGCTTTGGTGGGACGCTTTTCAAGCGAACCGCTTTTGCCGGTGCTACCACTGGTCAGCAATTGCTCTACGCCTTAGATGAACAAGTTCGACGTTGGGAAACCGAAGGACTCGTTCGCAAGTTCGAATTCTGGGATTTCTTAGGACCTGTGACAGACGATACCGGACGTTGTGTCGGTGCGATCGCACAAGACATGGTCTCCATGCAAATCCGCGCCTTTCCGGCAGATGCAACAGTCGTGGCGACAGGTGGCGGTGGCTTAATCTACGGTCGCTCGACCATGTCGGTCTTCTGTACAGGCAGCGCAGCAAGTCGTTGTTTTCAGGCAGGAGCCAAATACGGCAACGCTGAGTTCATTCAAGTCCATCCCACGGCAATTCCGGGGGCTGACAAACTGCGTCTCATGAGTGAATCGGCGCGGGGCGAGGGTGGTCGCGTCTGGGTTCCCCGCAAAGCCCAAGATCCACGTCCGCCCAAATCGATACCAGAGTCGGAACGGTACTATTTCTTAGAAGACCGCTATCCGGCCTACGGCAACTTGGTGCCTCGCGATATCGCAACCCGTGAGATTTTCAATATCTGCGTCAATGAAGGACTGAGCGTTGAAGCCAGCCGAATGTGCGTCTATTTAGATTTGACACATATTCCTCGTGCTGAACTCGATCGTAAGCTCGGCGGCATCTTAGAGATCTACCATAAATTCCAAGGGGTCGATCCGCGCGATGTACCGATGAAAATTTTCCCCGCCGTACACTATTCGATGGGCGGTCTCTGGGCGGGCTACCAAAAAAATGCCGACGGCGGTTTGGCGGCCGGCAACCCGATCAACCATATGACCAACATCGAAGGCCTCTACGCCATGGGAGAATGCGATTACCAGTACCACGGGGCCAATCGTCTCGGAGCAAACTCTCTGCTTAGCTGCATCTTTACCGGCCTCTTCACGGGACCTTGCATCCAGAATTACATCAACAGTGCCAAAGTGTCTGCCGCCGATGTTCCCAATAAAGTCTACGAAGCCGCCATTGCTCAACAAGAATTGCGACATACCAACCTGCTCAGCAGTAGTGGTGGCGAAAATCCATACTTGATCCACCAAGAGTTAGGCGATGTGATGACCCGCGCCGCCACCGTCGTTCGAGCCAATGCGCAGCTCGACGATGCTTACCTGAAGGTAGACGAATTGCAGCAACGTGCTGCCAAGTGCTCGATGGCCGATACTGGCAGTTGGACCAACCAGAATGTGATCTTCACCAAAGCCCTCCAAGATATGTTCCCGTTGGCTAAGTCAATCCTCAAGGGCGCTCGAATGCGAGACGAGTGTCGCGGAGCTCACTATAAGCCCGAGTTTGCAATGCCCAGCTTAACTGAAGAGGATCCAGCAGCCCGCCGCGCCGAAGCCGAGCGATGGTGTGATCGATTCGAGGAGAATAGTAAGAAATTCTTAAAGTCCTCAATCGCTACCTACGATGGCAACGACCCACAGATCACTTACGAAGAAGTCGACACGGGCAGCATTCCACCACGACCAAGGTTGTACGGTTTGGTCGGTGCGGAAGAAATTGAACAAGTTTGGAAACAACGCGCCGCTGAGAAAAACAAGGAAGCTGCTTCCGCAAATGCGGGTAGTTGATTCAGTTGACGTTGAAGCCACGAGACTTTGAAACACGCAACCAAGATCTGGCAAACCAGCCAATACATAAGATTTATGGAGAAAACATGAGTAACGCGGAAGTCAACGCAGCTCATCATAGTCATCAGAAAATTAACGTTCGCGTTTTGCGGCAAGATGGACCTGGTCAACCTTCATATTGGGAACGACACCAGGTGCCCTACGAAGAGAATATGAACGTTATCAGCGTACTGCAAAAAATTGCTGCTCAAGCAACGACTGTTGAAGGTAAGGCTGTTGCGCCTGTCGCTTGGGATTGCGGTTGCCTTGAAGAAGTCTGCGGTTCCTGCACCATGGTTATCAACGGTCGTGTCCGTCAAAGCTGCTCGGCTCTTGTCGACCGGTTGTTAGAAGATAACAGCAGTGAAATTGAACTGCGACCGATGACTAAATTCCCCGTTGTGCGCGATCTGCTTATTGATCGCAGTCGCATGTTCCATAGCTTGCAACGGGTCAAAGCTTGGGTACCCGTCGACAGCTATCACGATATGGGGCCCGGCCCAAGAATTGAACGCGCACAACAGGAAGAAAGCTATCCGCTCAGCGAGTGTATGACGTGTGGCTGTTGCTTAGAGGCATGCCCACAATACACCAAGATCGAAATTCACCGGCGGCCCGGCGAAACCGATGAGCAATTCGCCGAACGCAAACAAGCCGCGCACAGCCATGCTTTCTTGGGCGCTGCTCCAATTAGCCAAGCCGTCTTGTTTAACTCACATCCAGTCGGGGACAACCTGGCCAATGATCGCATGGAAGCTTTAACTGGCCCTGGCGGCATTCAGGCATGTGGCAACGCGCAAAATTGCGTCGCAGTATGTCCCAAGAATATTCCGTTGACAAAGTCCATTGGTAAAGCAGGACGCGCCGCTACTCTCCATTCGCTGAAAAAGATGTTCGATCGATAGGCTCTGTTTTTGGAGTGCTCCGACTTTGGAGTGCTCCGACTTGTCGGAGCTTTCCCATCCCCCTTTCCCACACTTCTTTCCCACACCCGTGGCGTTCGTTGTCATTGGCTTTTCGTCGCCCCGCCAGCTACCAGTTCCCCGCGATGTGGCCCGCATGCAGTAACACTGTTTCATTCCACGAACCTAGCGGGGAGGGCCACCGCGTTTCCCTTCCCTGGAAAAGCTCGTTCTGCGCACGTTCTGACCCTCCGATATAATTCGCAGCACTCGAAAGTTGCTGCAGAATTGGACAGGTGCTGTATTCCGCTACAGCAAGATGCGCATGGATGTGCGACCAGAAAATGCAACCCGCTTGAGGCGTAACAGGTTTCGATTAAGCACCGCCAAAAAATATTTCGCTGCTCGACCGATTCAACGTGTGCCAGCCTCAATAAAGCCTGCGTCTCCGACTCACACGTTGTCTCTGCCGACGAAATATTTGCTTCTCTCTGTTCGCGGCCCTACATGCTTTGCCCAAGCGGGTTGCAATATAAAGCGTTAGCAATTTCCATGCCATCTCAGTCTTAGTCGTACAGAGGGTCGAGAGTCTTTGCGGCCGAAAACGCTTAACTCATTTTCAATCACATGTTCCTACCTGCGGCATCTCATCGGTCACGGGCGCTGCTGAAAAGACTTCTGCCCCTGCCCTGCCGATTGCAAGTCGTGAACGGCTACGAAACCAGGATCTCAGTGAAAACGGCCATGGGAGGAGAAGCGTGTGGTGCGCTTCTCCTCCCAGCCCTCCTGGTGATTTGGACGACACGAAGAACGTGTTCGAACTCAGATCTGCCCACGTCGTGAGCACTTGGTTTCGCTAGCGGAGGCGGGCGGCGTTCAATTCTAGAGATCCCCAAAATACTTCGTCGCCTCGCATGATGTAGAACTTGGGGGACGCTGTGGTCTTGATGTCGGATTTCTCCATGATCCAGGTGACATCTTCCCAGTCTGAGTCTGATAGTCCAACAAGCCGACTAGCACATCCCCTGCTCTAATCTGCGCCAAGTCCGCTGGGCTATTCGTGCGCACTGACGTCACTCGCATGCCACCGTGGTAGCTTGCATCGATGCTGGCCACTTTGTCGGGGTTGGCTAGTTCCAAACGCATGCCGAGCATTCTATACACTTGTTCTTTGACTGAACCTGTGGAAGTGAGCTGAGCGCGGTGGCGGGAGAACCGACAGACAGCTTACCGTCAACCAGCTTTCCGTCGCGTTCCACATTGATCGGAATTTGCGCCGGCTTGTGTAGTCAATCAGGGCCAATTCGTAGTCCAGCCGCCGCGAAATGGCGCGGTCTGCAATCGCTGTGATTACATCACCCGTTTGCACATCACCCGCACGACCTGATACTACTCGCAAGCGCGCTTTGCCAGCTTCATATTCGGTTTTCACTGAAACAGGATCGTCAAAGGCGTTACCCCGGTATTGGGCAATCATCTCTGCGGCAACTTCGGTAGCGCGATCGACGGGAATCGCAAACCCAATTCCTTGGGCACCGATGCGCACGGCTGCGTTGATTCCCACCATTAATCCATCTGCATTCAGCAAAGGCCCGCCCGAATTACCAGGGTTAATACTGGCATCCGTTTGAATCAAGTCGGGATACTCTTGCACGCCATTGACTGGTATGTCGCGGTGTAGGGCACTGATAATCCCTTCGGTCACTGTATGGTGATAACCAAAAGGGTTGCCAATTGCGATAACGGGCTCACCCCGCATTAAGTCGGACGAAGTGCCACAGCGAATGACCGGCAGCGGTTTGCGCGAGTCGATTTTGACAAGGGCTAGATCGGTTTCCGGATCGCGAGCGATCAAGCGACCGATGTATTGCGTACCATTGTGCAAGGTAACTTCGATGCGGGAAACGTCTTGAACAACATGCTGGTTGGTCAGGATGAAGCCACGTGCATCGATGATGACACCAGCCCCCATGCCGTTGACTTGCGGGGCATCATTGTTGCGAGCACCGGAAGCCGTGGTGGCGGGCTTATTGCCTTCAATATTTACAACGGCTGGTTCAGCGCGTTGGATTGCTCGTACCGTCTGCGTGAAACGCAACGAGGAATCCTCCTGGCTGCGGGCAACGCCTGGCGGAACAAGTAGACTCAGTCCACAGCCGATAATGGCAATTGAACGTCGCCAGCAGCAGAACATCTTCGTCTGCGTCATAGACACCCTTCCGAGCGGGAATTCGGTTGGGGACAATCCGAGTGTTTGGGTCGCTCGTATCGCCACTACAAAACCATCCCACCCCCAGTGGGCAGGCTTGGTATGCAGACAGAATCGGTCGCAACGGATCCAACGCTTAATCTGACATTTAGCGACCCGCAACAACTACCCAGGTTACTACTCAGTAAAACTAGGTAGGATTTTCCGCATCGGGGAAGCTTGCCGCGCCGCTGGAGAGGTAGTCATTCGGCAACTACTTGACGGGCCCGCTTTGTTCGTCCATTTCACGAATATAGCGCCGCAATCGCTCAAGTTCGTCCGTAGTATCCTTCAAACGAATCATATTTTCGACGCGCTTGAGCAATTCAACTTTGTTGATGGGTTTAGACAGGAAGTCGTCGGTGCCAGCTCTAACGGCCCGTTCGATATCTCCCAGCTCGTTCAAAGCGGTGACCATGAGCACCATAATTTTGGCTGTAGCAGGTGATTGTTTGATTTGCTGGCAAACCTCAAAGCCGCTGAGCTTGGGCATCATGACATCCAGCAGGATCAAGTCTGGATCGAATTCAGCCACTTTGGCGAGCGTATCCTGGCCATCGATTGCTAGCTCGATCTCGCAATCGACGGCAGCCAAATAGGCTTCGAGCAATTCGCGATTGGCCGCATTATCGTCAGCGATCAATATTTTGGCTGGCTTGCACTCGCTCAACTCGGTCACGTCGAAATCCTTAAGAGTTTTTCTGTCTAGCGTCTAACCTACTGGTTGCGCAGCGGCGGGGACGGGGAAACTCTCGCACATGGTACGGATTTCCTGTCGCGTCTTTTCATGCAGTTTGCTGTCATCGCTTTGTCGCAGAGCTTGGCTAATCCACCGAGCAATTTGCTTCATTTCATGGGTCCCCATCCCGCGGGTTGTCAGCGCTGGGGTACCAACACGAATTCCGCTGGGGTCCATTGGCTTGCGGCTATCAAATGGAATCATATTCATGTTCACAGTGATCCCACATGAGTCGAGAACTTTCTCGGCCAACTTGCCTCCCAGCCCAATGCTGGTCACGTCGACCAACATTAAATGGTTGTCCGTGCCGCCGCTGATTAATCGCAGTCCGTCGCTCATCAACTCTTCGGCCAGCGTCTTGGCGTTTTCGATAACGGCTTTGCCATAAGCCCGGAAATCATCCTGCAGCGCTTCGGCGAAACAAATCGCCTTGCCAGCCACGACATGCATCAGCGGTCCGCCTTGAAGGCCCGGAAACACAGCGCTGTTGATACTCTTTAGATATTCTTGCTTGCACAGCACTAATCCCGAACGTGGGCCGCGCAAGGTCTTGTGAGTCGTCGTGGTCACGTAGTCGGCCACTGGCACGGGATTATCGTGGACGCCAGCGGCCACCAAGCCGGCATAATGTGCCATGTCTGCCATTAGCTTTGCGCCACAGTCGCGGGCGATCTCAGCAAAACGGGCGTGTGGAATCTCGCGAGGATAAGCGCTAGCACCGGCCACAATCAGCTTGGGTTTGTGTTCTTTGGCGAGTTTGGCCACCTGCTCAAAGTCGATTCGGTGCGATTGGGCATCGACCCCGTAGGGTATAAAGTTGTACAGTTTGCCAGAGATATTCAGGTGCATACCGTGCGTCAAATGTCCGCCCTGGGCCAAGTCCAGGCCCAGTACGGTGTCCCCGGGGTTCAGACAAGCCACGTAAACGGCCGTGTTGGCTTGGGAACCACTATGGGGTTGCACGTTTGCCGCTTCGGCACCGAACAATTGACAGGCACGTTCAATGGCCAGTCGCTCGATTGTATCGACGTGTTCACAGCCACCGTAGTAACGTCGTCCTGGATACCCCTCAGCGTATTTGTTGGTGAGTACACTGCCAACAGCTTGCATTACCGCTGGCGAAGTGTAATTCTCACTGGCGATCATCTCGAGGCCGTCTTGCTGTCGCTGGAATTCGGCGTCCATCGCTGCTGCAACGGCTGGGTCTTGTGTTTCGATAAAGTTCATGGGACTCGATTATTTTGTTTTTCGTGCGGTGTTGTTTTTTGTAAGTGTTGTTTTTGTGTGCGGAGTTGTTTTTGGTGCAGAGCCGCAGTGCAGCGCCAACCATTGCATGTTACATTCGTTACCGCGGTCCACTTTGCCGCCGACCATGATTTTGCCGTCGACCTAACTATTGATTTACCGCCGTCCATGATTGTCGACCGCCTAAGCCAACTCGTCAACGATAGTTGAGCCCTTTCCTCGAACCAAAAAGGCGAAGTTTTAGTGCGTCTTCACTTGATATGCCTGGGCTGGCTGCTGCTGCCTTGGGGGGACTCGCTCTTAGCTCAAGAAACGCCAGTCGTCCCAATTACTGATCATCGCCTTGAAATCTGGGATGCGCAGAAACCGCTGCCCTCCAGCGCCGAATGTGAGCCAATCGACGGCGTGCAAATCCGCTTAATCAAAGCTTACGAACCGAAAGTGGACAGCTACGACTGGCTGCATGGCGTCGCTCTAGCCGTTCACCGTGGGCGTTTGTTCGCATCTTTCGGCCATAATCGCGGTCTCGAGAATACCGCCAGCGAAGAAGCTCGCTACTCGACCAGCAACGATGTAGGGCAGACGTGGAGTCCGGTCCAAACAATCGACGTCGGTGCGGAAGAGAACTTGGCTGTTAGCCACGGCGTATTTCTAGAAACAAAGGGACAGCTTTGGGCTTTCCATGGTGCTTTTTATAATCGATTGGAAATGGTTCACACCCGTGGCTATCTTTTCGACGATGCATCGCAACGTTGGCAGCAGCTTGGAGAGGTCATTGGCGACGGATTTTGGCCCATGCAGGCACCCCAGCGCATTGGAAATCAGTGGGTCATGGCTGGCTTGCAGATCGTGGATGGCCTGAGCCGGTACAACGATTCAGCCGCTGTTGCGATCTGTGCTAGTGATGATCTAACGGACTGGCAGTTGGTTGTTATCCCCAAGCCACCGGAGATGGATTTATGGGGTGAATCCACGATATTTACTTCGGCAAAGTCGCCGCATCGCGTGTGGAATATTGCACGCTATCGTCAGCCCCGAGCCTTGGCCGCCTTCAGCGATGATCGTGGCCGTTCCTGGTCAACACTTGCCGAAACCAATCTGTCCATGTCCGCCTCAAAGCCGTATGCCGGAGTATTGCCCAGCGGCGTTCGCTATTTGATTGGCACGACAACTAGCGACAGCGGCAATCGTCGCAGCCCCCTGACGATCGCTTTGTCCGCAGGCGCTGACGATCAGTTCTCGAAAGTGATGCAAATTCGCGATGCTCGCTTGAATCCACCACTAGCAGGACTTGAATCCGGTGAGAAAATAAAACTAAGCTATCCCTACGCGATTGTCCATGAAGAATGGCTGTTGGTCGGTTATTCCAACGATGGAGGCCGAGGTGCCAATCGTAATTCAGCTGAATTGGCACTCATTCCCATTGCATCACTCGGTGCAGATTGATTGGAGTCGCGTCAGGAATCATGTCGTTGACATCTGCGTTATCGACTTTGTGTGCTAGTTTCAAATTCTTGCATAGAAATATAGGAAAGCACGGACGAGACGGCGCTTTCCAAATCAGGAAAGACCCGCTATGGAAACCAGTGGGAGTGAGATCTATCCTGCGACGCATGCTCCGCCTGAAGCGGTTGAAGATGAAGCTTCCCCTCACAGTTAGCAAGCTGGCAAGCGAGCGAGCTGACTGCTGCTGACGGAAACACGCATTTCGGCTTTGTTCATAGCGGCGAGGCGCACATCGAGTGTACCAGTCGGAGGTGGCGACCAGCGGCATGTATTTTTCACTGCCAGGACGTGCGAAGATCATCGGCAATGGCTGCGGTTTCATCGCCACGCGGATCGGTTGGACAGGGTTCTTCCATCTTGGTGGACCAGCGGAGACTCAGGGACGCCTCAAGTACATCGATGGCTGTGGCGATTCTCTGTTAATTTCCCCCGTGGTGGTAGGCGACTTGTGGCGAGATCTCTTGTACTGTACCGCACACCCAACAAACGCAGCACACGCACCCAAGTTGCCGTGTAGGTATGATTATCAGCGGTCGTGGCGAGTGCCGCACGGGTCCCGTTTCTATCGATTTACAGCCAGGTCAAGTTTTCAATATAGCCCCTGATGCCCTGCACACAGTTTTCACACACAGGACCAGCCACTGCGTGATTGTAGCATCCGGACAGCGATTTCCGGGCCTGAACATCACAACCATCCGATGATCAATCGCGATGATTCTGGCGTTTCCGCTTCTCGACTGGCGATTGCTTCTGCAGTGAAGGAGATTGATGTGAAGTGCCCAGAATGTGCGCATGGACAGAAGGTAAAATACGGATTGAAGTGCGGCGGCTGCGGATACGCTTTTTCGTTCAACCCGAAAGTCAAGCTAACGGCAGGATTAACCGACGGGAAATTCAAAGCAGCGATCCATCGCATGATCAAAACGGCACCAGCTTTTTCACAGCGAATCAACTCTACGCGGCCTACGCTAGCAAGATCCCTTCGCCTGGTCGGGCAGTCGCTGTACTCTCGATCATTATTGGCGTGGTAGGCCTGGGCAGCTTTGCTTATTGATCGATTTGCGGGCTTTATGTTCCTCGCATTCGCCTCAATTGTTTTGCGGCTTTAGCCGCTTCGCCAAAGCGGTCCTCAGCCACAAATCGTTCGAGGCCGCAGTCCACAAATGGCTCAGTGACGGCAAACCGATTCCAAGCCTACTCCGCGAACCCAGCTTGCATACACCACCAGAAGATTGGAGCGGCATGACATCTATGATTACGGTGTCGAACGCATTTTGATCGTCCAGCGAGATTTGATAGTCGACTTGATGGTCAGAAACAACCAGCACGCCGAGCAACGCATGCTCGTAATCTCCGAGCAAGGTTATCCGAATTACTTGATACAAGACATGTCAATCGCTTATTGGCGCGGCGTTCGAACTTACCGGTGTTTCTATTGCACGATGCCGATGCGTCTGGAGCCGCGATGGCTCAGCGCGTCAACTCGCTTGCCTGGCTGCAACTTGGTGATCAACCAGTCATCGACATGGGATTCTTTACAAACGACTTTGAAAAGCTGAAACGCACGAAGAACTTTGAAAACCAGCAATCCGAGCGAGCCCTGCCTGCCGACGCACTGCTTATAGGGTCGCTCGCGCTTGGCATGGGAGCTTGCTTTGCCTCGCAGAGCACTTTTGCCGATGAATTGCTCCGCGAGCATCGCAACCAAATGGATTCAGGGAGTTCGTTCGGCTAGTACCGCGGTTATCGTTACTTACCTTCTCGCGCGCTGGTGTTTCCATGGCAAAACCGACCATTCGCGGGAGCGACCGGAAAGTGAGCTCAGCGGGCTTTCCGGGGAGGGGAATGGCGGAGCTCGCTAGCTCGTCCACTACGCTTAATCCCAAGCTTAAATGTCCAACGTTGAATGTGGTTGCAGCACCTGACTCCGCCACTGCCAGAAGGGTCGCGTACTATCGATGGAATCGTGAATTGCAAGATGCAGCGTCAGCGATATCATGCAACTCGTGTTACCTGCGGTAATCATACCAGCACTTTATAAATCCAACTTTCTCTCTTCCATATGATCTTTACATGAATGCTGGCCAATCAGCGTGCCCTAACGACAACGCCACACACAACGACGAAGACAAAAACACGAGATCGACTGGCTCGATCGTCGTTGTTGGCGGTGGAATCATCGGTATGGCCTGCGCTTGGTATTTGACACGAGCTGGCTGGAGTGTGACTGTCTTGGACCGCAAGACAATTGGCGGCGCATGCTCGCACGGCAATTGTGGTCTAATCTGTCCCAGCCACGTGCTACCGCTCACGGAACCTGGAGCTTTTAAAATCGCGATCAAGAGTCTGTTGACGCCCAACAGCCCATTTCGTATCAAACCACGGATGGACCCGGCACTGTGGAGCTGGCTATGGAATTTCTCAAGGCGCTGCAATCATTCGTCGATGATCTTGGCCGCACATGGTATCCAGGCCTTGTTGGCGTCTGGGATGCACGAGTATGAGCAATGGATTTCGGTCGAGGGAATGGATTGCGAATGGCAGCACAAGGGGTTACTGTTCGCTTACAACACACCGCGTGAGTTGGAGGCCTATTCGTCCACAAACGATTTGCTCGCTGAGCATTTCAACGAGCCGGCTCGCAGGCTGGATGCAGCAGAGTCCGTCGCTTTGGAACCCGCTTTGAAAGAATCGATTGCCGGGAGCTGGTACTACGAACACGACGCTCACTTGCGACCCGACAAGCTTGTCCACTCAATGCGTCAATTGCTCGAATCCCAAGGCTGCTGTTTTGTTGAACACGCAAATTTTTCGCGTATCGTCAGCCAAGGCCGTGATGCGCTACGGATCGAAACGGACTCGGGACCCTTCACCGCAGATGCGTATTTGTTTGCCAGTGGCGCTTGGACTCCACTCCTGCGCGACCAGTTGGGATGCTATGTGCCGATTCAGCCAGGTAAGGGGTATTCCATTACCATGCCCCGTCCCACGCCCTGTGCCGATATTCCATTGATTTTCCCAGAACACCGCGTGGCAGTAACGCCCATGCTAAGCGGCTATCGTCTAGGTTCGATCATGGAGTTTGCGGGGTACGACGAGTCGATCCGGCCTGAGCGTTTGCAGTTGCTGCGGGATGGAGCAGCGCATTACCTGCGCCAGCCAGCCGGTGCATCTGCAACCGCCAGCGGTGAGAACGGCGAAACCATTGAAACCTGGTACGGTTGGCGACCGATGACCTACGATGGCCTGCCAGTAATTGATCGCAGCCCAGCTTGGAACAACGTGTGGATTGCGGCCGGCCATAACATGTTGGGACTCAGTATGGCACCATCAACGGGCCGCCTCGTCAGCGAATTGATCAGCGAACACACGCCACATTTAGACCCCACCCCGTATCGTGCAAGCCGATTCAAAACGCCGGGGTAATACGCGAGCTGCTGGGCGCAGAGTTTTTCAAGATTCCATAATTCATTCATGACTCTGTATCGACACTTAATCCGCCCCCTGCTGTTTCGCCTTGATCCCGAGTTCGCGCATCGACTGTCAATCTCCGCCTGTCGCTATGCAGCTCTTTGTCCTGGAATACCGCAACTGCTTGGCCGCTACCAGACTGTTCGCGATCCAGTCCTGCAGTCGGAACTTGCGGGCTTGACGTTCGCAAACCCAATCGGGCTAGCCGCAGGCTGGGACAAGAGCGGACAAGCTTTGCGATTGCTGGGATCTTTAGGACTCGGGTTCGCGGAAATCGGATCCATCAGTAGCCAGCCGTCGCTGGGCAATCCACGTCCACGACTTTTCCGCTTGCCGACAGACCGTGCGCTTGTGGTCAACTACGGACTGCCGAATGATGGCGCAGAGTGCGTTCGCGATCGATTAAGTCGATTCGATGCAGCGATTCCACTGGGGATCAACATTGTCAAGACAAATCATGGCAGTTCAACCGGATTGTGCTCGGAAACAGAAATCCTCAGCGACTATCTGCAGAGTGTGACGATGCTTCATGCTTACGCAAGCTATCTAATGCTCAACCTAAGTTGCCCGAATGCAGAAGGAGGCCAAGACTACTTTGCGCAGCCAGGAAACATTTCCAAATTACTACAGGAGTTACGGTCCCTCGAGATGACTTGCCCCGTGTTTCTCAAGGTCCCACCGGATCCATCAGCGGCTGCGATGGAGCGATTGATTGGCGAATCGCATGACTTTGGTTTTGTGAAAGGATTCATGTTCAATCTCCCGCGCGGCAAACCTGAATCGCTGCGTCTACAAACCGCGTCCGCAGTGTGGCGAAACATGCCGGGTGCCGTATCTGGACCACCCGTCGCGGCATTGATAGACGAGTGCATCCGCGAGCTTTATTCCCGGATGCCGCGTGACAGGTTCCACATCATCGCAGCCGGTGGCACTTGTACGGCAGAAGACGCCTACCGCAGGATCCAACTAGGCGCATCACTTATTCAAATCTATACGGCACTGGTATACGAAGGCCCAGCCGTTATCCCCAAGATCAATCGAGGACTTGCCCGGCTGCTCGAACGCGATGGCCATCAGCACATCTCCGACGCCATTGGCACCGCCTAGAGCTCCTCCCAGCGATATAGCAGCGGAGTGCGGCTGCTGCTGAAAAGACTCCCGCCCCTCTCCCGTCTGATCTAAACGTTCGTTTAACGAAAAGCCGCAGGCGACTACAAGCGCAATCTCTCGTTTAACGACAAGCCGCAGGCGACTGCGAGCGCAATCACTCGTTTAACGACAAGCCGCCGCCGACTGCGAGCGCAATCACTCGTTTAACGACAAGCCGTAGGCGACTGCGAGCGCAACATCGTTTAACCACAAGCCGCAGGCGACTGCGTATAGCATCACTGCGCTCGCCCACGCAACCTCCATACGCCCGTCCTCGCGCCACACGCCACCCATCCACCACTCAACACCGGCGCACTAACAACCGCCTGCACCTACTTAGCAATCGTGCGAACGGTCCCCTCGCGTCTCTCACCAGTCCAACACGCAGACTACCAGCGGCCTCGCCACCCATCCGACCGCTGCGATTCGCCAGACTCTGCTTTCCGGTCGCATCAGTCTGATCTTGCTCAGCCAACTCCTCATCCGATCCCTCAACCACTTCCTCAACAGCGGACTGCGGCACTGGACGAGCACTCTCCGGCACCGCTGCACCTCTCGCTCGACTAACTGCAGACTCCGGCTCGCGTCTGGCTCCGGCGCGGCTGGTATCCAACTGGACGGCTTCATTCTGCAATCGATCCAACGGGCTGACAACATGGATATCAGGCCGAGCCAGGACGTGGGTGTAGATCATCGTCGTCGATATATCGCTGTGCCCCAACAACTCTTGGATCGTGCGAATATCCGTCCCATCCTGGAGCAAGTGCGTCGCAAACGAATGACGAAAAGTGTGTGAAGTAACGTGTTTGTTGACCTGCGCTTGCTCAACCGCCTTTTTCAAATGTACTGGAAACGTATCGCTATGCAGATGATGGCGGTGTCGACGGCCGGTCTTGGGATCACGCGAAAATTTCGCCGAGGCAAACAAGAACTGCCATTTGAACTGTCCATGTGCCGACGGATACTTGCGGTCCAGCGCATGCGGCAACCACACCGACGCCTCCCCATTAGCCACGTCTCGTTCATGCACCAACCGCCTCGACTCCACCAAACGTCGCAGCGGCTCAACCAACTGCCTCGGCAGCGGCACAAAGCGGCTCTTGTCACCTTTGGAATTATGGATCTCAATCAACAACTGATCAAAATCGATATCTTTGACTCGTAACCGCAGGCATTCGCTGATTCGCATCCCACAACCGTACAGCAACTGAGCGATCAACAAATACGTGCCCTGTAGTTGCGCGAACACCTCAATCACTTCCGACTTACTCATCACCGTTGGAATTCGCGGGGCCTTAGTCGAACGTATCGCGTTGATCGATCCAAACTCACGCTTGAGCACATGTTCGAACAGAAACAGCAACGCGTAGAAGGCTTGATCCTGAGTCGAAGGGGCCACATCGCCGTCGACCGCCAAGTCGGTTAAATGCGCCTCCACGTCTGCGGCACCGATCCGCTCAAAATCGGCCAGTGTTTGCAGGCCCCGATCGGCCATAAACGCCCGCAACTTTTGCACATATGCCTTCTCCGTATTGAGCGCACGACCGTGCAGTCGCAATTGCCTGCGGAACTGCTGGATCACATCCGGCTCGCGCGGATTGATCTTACCGACCACATCTTCGATTGGCACTTCATCGCGGTTCAGACGCTCGTGAGCCACCCGCTCCTGCAAAGCTGCGCGAACCCGCTCCAGCGAAGGCTGATCCGTCTTGCGGACATTATTGCGATACCAAATCAGACTGTTAACGATCCCCAGCCGCTGCCAAGTCGGCATGTTCTGACCGACCTTCATCTTCAAGAAGGCAATCACGTCCTCTTCGCAAAACTGCCATGACTCTCGATTCATAATGCAATGGTAATTGGCCAGCGAAGCGTACCATTGCCGAGCGTAATATTCCGACTTGTCTTGCTGCCTAGAAAACGCTTTTGTTGCCATTGCCAATTCCCTTCACTCCTACGGCTCAAGTTCATCCAGGCCATCAAGCCAGCCCTTAGACGATCCCATTTCAAGATGCCTGTTATAGAAGAGTTGCGAAATTGGTCAACAATTCTGTCTAGGCCAACATCAAAAACCGCGCTCCCCCCTGATTTCCTCCCCCCAGAAAAACCTTCGGGAAACCACACGGATTCATGTCAGTAATAATTACTTATCCCTGATACGAACTCCGCACCGCAAACCGGTATAAGTACTTATACCCGTTCCGGCCAAACCGGTATAAGTACTTATACCCGTCGGCCCAACCGGGGATAATTGAGCTTCAACCAGGGATAATTAACTTGACAAACCGGGGATAAGTCCCAACAATCGGTTATCCAAAACCCCCAACCGGGATAATTACAAGTTATCCCGCTCACCTCAATGCCCCATGAACACAGACGAAATCAGCAATCTGCGTTTCACTCGCTCGCGTTTGAAACAAGAGGGACACTTCGAGGAAGCAATACCGTACCAGCTTCAAATACTTGAGCACGCCAAGACCTGTGGCCGCATCAAGGAGTTGGCCAATGCATGGAATTATCTTTCCGTGCTCTACCTCAACGTCGCTCGCTACGAAGATGCCGAATCCGCAGCACGCGCGGCGCTGACGACATTCAAGAACGAACCAGACCCAAGCGACGAAACGATTGCCTGTTACGAATTGGTGCTTTCCCGGATTCTTGCCGCACAAAAGCGATTCAACGAGGCCGTATTGTTCGGAAACGCCGCGATAAAACACTACTCCGTTTTCCACGATCCGCCTGACGACTTCCTCTTGTCTGTGCAAAAGGATGTTGATTCAATGACTGCGTGGCGTGATCAACAATCAACAAATGCGGGATAACCATGCGATCAACGGGAGGGCTCGGCGCAGTCCTGCTTGAAGTTAACCTCTTCTCCTCGCCCCCCGTTATCGCGGCCGTTCGCCAGTAGTAAAGACACACATGGGATGGGAAGTCGAACTCAACGCGTTTCCAGCAGACTGCAACTTGCTCGCTGCTGTCACGCGAGGTGAGATTGACGCTGAGTTA
This sequence comes from Pirellulaceae bacterium, assembly GCA_041398985.1. GTDB lineage: Bacteria > Planctomycetota > Planctomycetia > Pirellulales > Pirellulaceae > Aureliella. The sequence continues at coordinate 12,820 of JAWKTR010000008.1, read as the reverse complement.
CTCACCTTTGTTCGCACCTACTTTCGAATGCGACGCAAACTTGGATGCCGCGTGAATTCGTTTGCCGAGCGCGATCCTGAATGCCAAGTATTCGTTGATGCCTTAGAAACGATCGTTGCCGATCATCCCGGGATTGATCACCGATTCTGTGATCTTGAACGTCGATTTGAGTGGCTGAAATGGCTGCTGCAGGAATCTTCACATGCCCAAGACGCAACATTGGCAGCTACTGCGATTGGCGGAGAGGCGCAGGTAACGCCGTCAGCGCGGAGCATTCAAGGATTTCCGATTCGTTGGACATCGCCGGGAACTTGTGAACTTATTCATATGTGGCTGACTGACTTGGCGCAAAAAGATCTGCGATCACATTACGATCCTGACCGAATGCGAAATGCAAACCTTTACAAATGGGGACCACCGACAGATACTGAACTTGCCTTTGAATGGATCATGGACGATTTCACTTCATTGAAATCATTTTACTGCGACGTCGCCAAGAACTCAGAAGCTGTACTGGTAGTCGCAGACTGACCAAAATGGCGAACAAACCGTTGCACACGGAGCCGCGGGTCGCGGGTTTTGTTAAATCAAAGTTGTTTGCCGCGGCCCGGTGAACGGTGACGTTCTCTCCCCCAAGGCTTGTTCGTTGAATCACCTGCTCGACAAAATTCGCCGTGCGAGATTGCGAGTCAAACCACCGATCGAGATTGACGAACTTCAACGCTTCGAGGCTAAAGCGGGCGTAGTGATCCCAAGCGACTACCGCGATTTTCTTCTCACCTGCTGTAACGGTGGAATTGAACCGTGTCGATTCGTTCCATTGAAACGGTGGGACGCTTGCTATTGGACAGAAGTTGACCCTGAACGGGCAAATTCGCCCTGCTTGGTTACACCCGACGCCGAACAGCACGGCGACAAGTGGCTTGATCAGCTAGGTGTACCGGACTGGGAATCGAAATGGGACAGCGGATTGTGGGATCCGATGTTTGGCACGATCGCCGTCGCAGAAATTGGCTGCGGACTATTCTTTTCGCTAATCATGAATGGCGACTATCGTGGGCGAGTTTTCTCCTGGGGCGATCATGCGTTGAATCCACCGCTTTTTGTCGAGCACGACGATTTCACTACATGGATCGAATCGTGTCTTGATGCTTCGATTGCTGGCCAGCCCATTCACTTCCTAGATGGTCGAATTCGATGATTGCGTGCTTCGATGCCCATTATGACGACGATTCGGCGATTGCCGCCGCAATTGTGATTCACCGTTGGGAAGATGAAATAACGGTCGATCAATTCACCGTTAACGTCGCCGATGTTGGTGACTATCGACCGGGCAGTTTCTATGAACGTGAATTGAAGCCCTTGCATGAATTGCTCCCTCTAATTTCGTGTCCGGTTCGATACTTCGTGATCGATGCGTACTGTCACCTATCGGATGATGGTTCCCCAGGTCTTGGTGCCTACCTACACGAATTGTTACCTGACGATTCCGTCGTGATCGGTGTGGCGAAAAACCGCTTTCGGGATACACGCCACGCGGTGGAGCTCTTTCGAGGCAATAGCAATCGCCCGCTGTTCATTACGTCAATCGGAATCGACTACCAATCCGCAGCCGATCACGTAAAATCAATGGCTGGCGAACATCGAATTCCGACCATTTTGAAAACTGTCGATCGACTCGCCAGGAATGGGGAGAGAACAAAGCGTTGAACGCGAGCGGGCGATCACGCGGATCCTGAAGTCATAGTCAAACGCGCCCGCCGCGTTAACGCAAACGTTCGCCACGAGAACAGCCCTATGAAAGAACCACGTCCGCACGCAATGCAAGCAAAATACCTGCTGGCTCAAATGGCCCTGCAAGATGTCGGTCGCTTCTTTGCTACATTCGGAGCGTCTGGCGACTTGGATTACCTTGGCAATCTCTGGGACGCGATTGGCCAGCAAGTCCCTTCCGATCAACAAATTCCTTGTGATGGAATTGGGACGTTTCACTCTGACCCTGACGGTATACCCGATCACATTGTCATTTGCTTTCCAGCACCGGAAACAAGAAACGAAGCTTACTTTCTAGCTGCAGTCAAACAGGACGACGTCGCGCGGGTCTTCTGCCTAGAGAAATCGGAGAATCCAATAACGAGACAAGAAACCACCGTAGTCTCCGAATTCGCAAAACATGGTCGCGCGAATTGGGGCGACGGAGGTGCCGCAAGCGCAAAAGAATTCATTGATCATGTCGCTGCGATTATTGGCGATTCCGATGCGCAGCCGATATCATTCATCCCAATGAACTTCGCCTGACGGAGGTGTGAACGGCAGCGCAACGTGGCGAACAAAGCGGTGAACGGGAGCCGCCGATGACGCCGGTTTTGAAATCATAGTCTTTTGGCGGCGGCCCCGTTACCTCCGTCGTTCTGGCAACATAAGTTCCTTGAGTCTTTCTGATTCCGATGAATGAACGCGACCTCGCAAGAATCGAAAAGGCGACGAATTGTTGTCTTCCCAACGGCTACCGAGAACTACTTTTCGGATTTCCGCCGATGCTTAAGGCGATACTCGAGACCAGACCGAAGGACGCACGAGACATATTCACTGACGCAACGACGATCGTTCGATGGAATAAGTTCTTCCGCGCGCCCGACTACGAGTACGAAGACTGCTACGGTGAGATGCGTACTTTTCCATCACACCACATCGTGATAGGTGCCAACCGGGGCGGTGACTTCTTCCATCTCAACGTGAAGCGAAAACGAACTGCTGTGTTATTCTGGTGCCATGAAGACGGGGAGATCTCCACACACTCGAAGGATCTCTCGGCTTTCATACGGTCAATTTTTCGGAGTGCAGGTGAACTTTCCGTCGACGGGCTAAATCTTGGGTGATTGGATTACCGTATTCCTCCCGCGATAATCTGCCAGAACAATGCGATGCACGACGAGTCGCCGAGTCGTGTTTTTTGAAGTGGATGATCACTCGCGGCGACCGCGTGATCGCTGACGTTCTCTCACTTAAGAAAATGCACGGCTCGTTCCACATTTGCGATCTCTGCCACACGAAATTCAGTTACGTGGGGTGGAGCGACTGGTACTACGAAATCGCGGGACACCGATTGCACATTTCCACTAAACCCGCATGGTGTTTCGATTGCGACAAACTCCGAAGCGCCGAACGCTTACCAACCGTCGCTGAATGTGAACGGGAAATAGCCGATTTGACGCAAAAACGCACGGCAAAAGGAACTCGCCTAGCTCATCCCAATGCACTGAGAATCGCACAACTGAAACTTGATTGGACGAAGAACAGGATTTCACCATCGCGATGCATATGGTGTGGTGGAACCAATCTGCAATACCTTAAGACGGAACCCCGAGATGGATTGCTTCCGTTCATTCACCCAAACTGCGGTGGTACAATCGAATTCTCATCAACTTTTCTCGGGTCGGCGTCTCCGACATTGTTTACGCCAGAGGGACTCCGGCAAGACGCGAAGACGTGAGAGAACAATGCGATGAACCGAAGTCGCGGAGCCGGGCGGTTTTGGAATGGAAAATCAACTCCCGCGACTCGGTTATCGCGGACGTTATGCCGTCAAAACATGAAGTCTTATCCAGAATTTCCAATCTGCTCCTGCGAGTTTCATTCGCCCGATGGCGGCGAACAGTTGATTCCTGTTGAAGCGGTAAACGATCCATTCCTCTATCTTCCAGACGCTGTTCCATTCACCGAACAGATGGAGGTGCTCGCACGTCGATACCGAGCGTTTGACATTGACTGGATGCATTACCCGGCCTTCCAAGCCGCGTCATTCTTACAGCCTAAGTCGAATCTAGAGCATCAACGACGTCGCGATCACTTTACCGAACTCAAGACGACGGCCGAATCACAAGGCTTCAAGATTCCAGAATCGATAACAAGACTTTACATGTCGGATGAGATCATCGATCGATTGCACCACAATTGCGTTTGGCCGTCGCTACCCGAAGAAATCGTTAGGCTACCTGGTCATTCGGAACTCGCGCTATTCCTATTCCTAATCGAAGGGCAGGGAAGCGGTATTTGGCATCTGCTTCTCTATCCAGACGGCTCAAACATCGTTGTGAACGCCGATGCACGTTTTGGTTGCCCGAGCGGTTATCCTCCCGGAAAGGTTCGTGATCCGGCGACGATCAACGTCCAGCGCTGTTTTGATTCTCTAAATCGTTTGCTGTATCAATATTTTGTGGAATCTGAACTCCACGATCAGGCCTACATTGAACGGCTTTCTCGCTACTTCGACGAAACAAAGACGGCATAACAACGCAATGCACCGAAGCTCGAACGGCCGTGTTGATTTTGTGCTCGTCGTGGCGATTCGGCTTCGCCTCATTGTAATCGCCACTCCGACAAATGAACGCGTATCGCTCGCTCGGTGATTGCGGGCGTTCGTCGGCCTAGCGACATCTGTCTTTTCGCCGAATCGTATCGAATGGTGAGTCGCCTGGCTGTCGCCCTGGTTGCGCTGACAGAGATGGAATACGCATTTGTCACGCAATGTCTGCTCCAAAAGTGTCACAGCCATTGCCGTCACATCAAATCATGAGTTCAGATTGCATGTATCTAACCCCGCACTCTCAACTAACGGCGAATTTCGCTGCTCGGTCAACTTGCTGAAAACAAAAAATCCACGGCCGTGGCCTGACTTCCCGGTAATGCCATCCGGCGGCGCAGGGATCGAAAGAATCAACGCCCTGACAGCGCGCAAATATCTGCCACCGGAAATTGCCCGTCGAGCCCCAATCGCTTACAATTAGACTCAACGCCGATCAGCGGCGTTAGTATTTCACAACTGCAGAATGGTCGACGAACAATGCGATGAACCTAAGTGCTCGAACGGCCTTACTCGCAGAGCAGAGTCCTCCGCTCGCACTAGGTTATCGCCCCCGTTCGCCGACCGATTGTCACATGCGTCGAGAATCAAGCCCTGAGCACGAAACATGCGTAAATTAATCACATATTATTCGCTCTTGCTGTTTTTTAGCGTCGCAACTGCACTCGAATGCGGAGCACAAGATGCTTTCACCAAGGGCCGGCAGCGGTGGTGGAGCAAACACAGGACGCATGCCATCAGCCTATATCAGTGGCTCCACAAACATCCGGAGTTGTCACTTGAAGAAGAACAAACCGCTTCCAAGCTTGTGGGCGAGTGGCGGGATCTCGGGCTTACTGTAGTACCCAAGATTGGTGGCCATGGCCTAGTCGGAGTATTTAAGAATGGCGACGGACCTACGGTGATGTTTCGAACCGATCTCGACGCCCTTCCTGTTGTTGAGACCACCGAATTGTCTTACGCATCACGAAATAATGGAGTAATGCATGCGTGCGGTCATGACATCCATATGACCAACGCAACTTTCGTCGCGAAGTATCTGATAGAGCGGAAAGAAATCTGGTCCGGGACGATAATGCTCATAGGGCAGCCAGCCGAAGAACGCGGCTTGGGCGCTCGCCGAATGCTAGATGATGGACTATTCACTAGATTCCCAAAACCCGATTTTGGGTTAGCAATTCATGTAGATGGGAATCTAGCGACGGGGAAAATCAAGACTGCTCCAGGCTACGTTGGGGCAAGTTCAGATAGTGTCGACATCACGGTCAAGGGGCGTGGAGGACATGGTTCGGCTCCCCATACTACGATCGATCCCATTGTTCAAGCTGCCGATCTTATCATGTCTTTGCAAACGATTGTCAGCCGAGAGACGAATCCAACGGATGCTGCTGTGGTAACAGTTGGTTCGATACAAGGCGGAACAAAGCACAACATCATTCCGGATGAATGTCATTTGCAATTGACAGTTCGCAGCCATAGCGAGGAAACGCGAGCAAGGCTCATCAAGTCAATTAGGCAGCGAGCCCTTGGTATTGCCAACGCCTACGGCGCTGCAGAGCCGACCTTGGTTGTAAGTGAGGGCGTGCCCGCGCTGCGCAATAGCGAAGAGATGGCCAGTCGCTTGAAGCCTGTTTTCGTTTCAGAAATCGGTGAAGCAAATGTGGGGATCGCGGAACGCACCATGGGATTCGAAGATTTTAGCCAATTCGGTGCTGCCGGAGTCCCAACTTTGATGTTTGGCGTCGGCTCCATTTCTCCTGAACGTCTGAAGCAATATCAGCAGAAGGGAGGACCGCCATCATTGCATTCGGCAGAGTACTTCCCCGATGCAGGTGCAACGCTTCAAACTGCTTTTCTCGTGACGTCCGCTGCAATGCTCGAATTGCTACATACTCCCAGTTCGGCTCAAGAGTGACGGCGAACCAAGGAATGCACGAATCGAACTGGAGATGTTTGAATGACTAGCGGGTGTGACCCCCGCATGAGTAACTGCTAGCCACAGGCTCATTATCTAGGCTTGCAACGTGGATATAAGGCGTAAGCGGCATCCCAGCCCGACCGAAATTCCACGTTGATGTGTAGTCAAGAAAGGTAGCGAGGATGAAAGGTAGGGACTGGCTGTCCCGCCCTGAACGAGATTGAGCTCCGAAAGCTTGGTAACTGTTGGAATCTGCCCAAGGCCTGTGCATGCTGGAAGGCAATACTTGCTGTCGCGTTTTTTTTGGCGAGCGGCAGTAGGAGACCCGGAGTCGAAGATCCATTCGCGCTAACCACCAAGACATTCAAGTAACCAGTGAGGCCCAGACGTTCTTAAACTTACGTGAAGTCCAATCATGGAAGAATTGAGTATGCCTAACAAGCCTAAACAGCGAGAGCGGCAAATGACGTTCTGGGAGTCGGATGACCGAATAGTACTGTTGCAGCGTGAAGACCAATCACGCGAAACGAAGCTGGGTAATGCCAGTGGAGGGAAGGCGGTCAAGCTAACACGTAGTCCAGACCGGGCAGTGTCCGTACACAGAGACGGGTCACCGCTGCTAACTCGGCTGGACTGCATCACTATTGAGGCAGAACGCGATCAGGCAACACGGTTCAACAACTTATTCAGTTTGCTGAGCTACGAGCTGCTCTACGAAGCGTACTGTCAACTGCAACGAGGTAAAGCACCGGGCGTCGATGGCCGCACCTTGGAAGACTATAGTCGGGACGTGATCGCCAACCTGCGCTCGCTCGTAGACCGTCTTCATCGGGGCAGCTATCGTCCTCAACCGAGCTTGCGTCGAGAAATTCCGAAAGGCAATGGACAGACGCGACCACTCGGTATCGCTTGTGTGGAAGATAAGATCGTACAAAGTGCGATCACCATGGTGCTGGAGCGGATCTACGAAGTCGACTTCGTCGACAACTCGTACGGATTCCGCCCAGACCGGAGCTGCCACCAGGCGCTGAGCAAGCTCGGCTCGATCATCGCTGGGCGAAAGGTAAACTTCATTTTAGATGCAGACATCCGCGCATTTTTCGATACCGTGTCGCACACGCAGTTACTTGAACTGCTAGGACGGCGCATATCCGATCCGCGTATGCTGCGTTTGATTAAAAGGTTGCTGGAAGCGGGCGTGATGATCGAAGGCCACCGTCAGGACAGCCCCGAAGGCGTGCCACAAGGCTCATGTCTGTCACCGCTACTGGCCAATGTCTATCTGCACTACGTGTTGGACCAATGGTTCGAAGACGCAGTGAAGCCTAGGCTCAAAGGCGAAGCGTACTTGATTCGCTACGCGGATGATACCGTGTTCGCATTCGAGCGGATGGACGATGCCAGACGATTTCAGGAGGTCCTGGTCATGCGGTTGTCTAGATACTCGTTAGCAGTAGCCCAGGAAAAGACGAAACTGATTCGGTTTGGTCGCTTTGCACATCGCGATTGCCAGCAGATGCAGCAAGGCGCGCCGAGCACATTCGACTTCTTGGGATTGACGCACTATTGTGGCAAGAGTCGCTCAGGAAAGTTCAAGCTGAAAAGGAAAACTGCCACGAAGAAGTTCCGCCAGAAAGTAGCTTCGCTGAAAGAGTGGTTCCGCGAGAACCTAACGACTCCGCTTGCGGAAGTCTGGCAGACGCTGAATGCGAAACTGCTCGGTCACTATCAGTACTACAATGTCAATGATAATTGGCGTTGTCTGCTGAAGTACCGAGAAGCCGCCCGTCGGCTGGGTATTCGCTGGATGCGTCGTCGCAGCCATAAGGGTGCGACGCTCAGTTGGCCGAAGTACCGTCTGTTCTTGGAGCGTCATCCGTTGGCCCTTCCCGGCCGGATCACGGACTTGATTGCCTTGAGCCGCAGTGTGTGAAATACTAGTGACAGGTGTTAGCTGGGAGCCGGATGCTTTAACTGGGCTAGTCCGGTTCTGAGAGGGGAAGCGAGTTCAATCGAACACGGTTGTAATATTGAGACACCACAATGAGGAAACTCGTGGAAACAGGTAAACACAAACCTCGACCTAAACTCGAAAGACTGCTTCCTACTCGCCCCGAGTCGCGAAGTCGGGTGTTTCGACATGGAAAGATCACTCCGGCGGCTAGGTGATCGGTACCGTTATCTGGCTTTGAAATGGAATGTTTTTCGAATCTTTTGACTCAGCGGTAGCTGACTATCAAACATTCCTCGCCGACAACGAACTACCAACTTCGCTTTTGTGGCTTGTCCGATCACGTGTTCGCTGTAATCGAACGGGGCTCTACGTATTCCGACCCAACGAACTGACTGATACCACACCGCATCGCCGACGATTTGACCTCGCGTTGGAGCGAAACAAAAACATTGCTTTTTGTCTGCACGCAATCCACGACGATCACTCGATGATTGGATTGGAAACAATGGGACTTGATCCGCACCACGCAGACTTCAACGAATCCAGTTCACACAATTACCAAATTCTCGAATCTCGACTACAATTACACGTGGTTGAATCGCTGTTGAAATGGCAATTCACAAAAATAATTGTTCGAAACACCCATCCGATGTGGGGATCACTCGGATGGCCGCCTTAATCCCGAATCGCCAGATAACAATATGATGCACCGAAGTCGCCGACGGTGCGGGAATTGAAGCTATGATCACTTCGGCGACTCGGTGATCATCGACGTTATTTGTCATGACAGCTCCGCAGACGACACCAATCGAATCGTCGATTCGAACTGACACGGCAACTATAGCCGTTTTCGATACAAAGCGGTTGGAGCATCGACTGCACGACGACGCAGATTGGTGGTCGATTCCCGATGATGAGGTCGCAGAAATCAATGCGGGCAACGTGTTGTTCGTTTCAACCGGCGTTGACGGTGATTACCTGCTAAATGTGTATCGCGAATCGCCCCCTGACAACGTACTGCCAATAGCGTTGTCGGCACTCATTCGGTGCGAAAGTGGCTCCTTGTTTTTCCATGCTGGGGAATACGTGCCATCCGGGGGTTTGATGCCGGATACCAAATATGGCGGGCTTCAACTCGAATTCAACATCGGTACGTACCGCGTAACCGTGCTACACTTAGTGCCGTTCTGCTTGGACGTCTTCGTGGTTCGATCAGACGACGTGGCAACAAATGACTTCACCGATAGTCCGGCCGTATCCTGGCCCGCCGAAGACAAATAACAATCGCATGCAACGGAGTCGGCGGTCGGGCCGATTTTGAACCCAATGCCGCTCGCGCCGACCCGCTGATGCGTAGCGTTAGGCCAACAAACACCAAGACCTCAAAATGACGCTGGCACCATTCGTGCATACCGGAAACGGCGTACATCCAGTAGTTGACCTTGAGCAATTACGGGGGCACTACGCCAATCTGCCTGCCGACGTATGGAATATTGGCAGCCCCAGCGACTTGCTTGGGTGGGAGAACATGCGCGCGAAGTTCGGCATCGCGGCACCCGATGCTGTACCCTGCGACGTTTTTGTTTGGGGAATTGGTGAACCTCGAGACTGTCGCTTGACGCGGGTCGGAGGCGTGCCCTGGTTGCCCAAAAGCACTCCCTGGCCATTCTTCGGTGACACTCCGGCAACATTCTTGTGTCAGTTCGATTTTCGTGACAGCAAAGACTTGCACGGACAGCTTGCGGGGGAGTCGTTGCCAGGTGACTTGCTGCTTGTTTTCGTGGCCGGCGAATACTCTGCGTTGTCAGGCGACGAAGAAGAACTGCGATTTGTATGGGTCTCCGCCGACGAGAACGAAATCTACACCCAGGATGACGTACCTGCGCGAGAACATTCCTTCGAGTTTATAACAGCATGGGGTGCGCGTTATCGTAGCAGAGACATTCCTTCGCAATGGGACAAAGCATACGAAATTCCAGACGATGCCGGTTCTGGGAGGCTTTGGTGTCTTCCCGTGCTGTGGGCCACAAAGATCGGCGGCGTCCCTTACAATTCACAAGAAAACCACGACGCACCGCCGCCTAACTACCTCTGCCAATTGGTTTCGATACAAGCCAGCAGCACCAACTGGCCATGGGTTGATCACGAACAACCTCTGGCGTCCGGATTCGGAGACGATGGAATCCACGGCGACAAGCATCATCTTATGATCGGCGACATGGGAGAGCTTACACTATTCATGCGCGATGACGGAACGGTCACTGCAAGTAGTGCATGTGGCTAACCAACTGGCCTAACCAAGCCGTGAACCGGAGCGGCGAAGTCGGGCGGTTTTGAAATGGACAATCTTTCGTCGCCGCCCGGTTACGGCAGGCGTTCGTCTTCAAGACCATGAATCTCGGTGACATCTACATCAAGACCTTCGCGGCGATCATTGCAATGACGTTCTTTGCGTCTTTGGCGGTCGCATCGTTGTTGCGGTTTTGGCGATTGTCATGGCGGACTGTCGTGTACGCTGCATTACCAGTATGGCTTGCTTGGGCTTCTTCGTTCTCGACACAGGCCACCAAGGATTGTTTGTTGCGTGGCACCAGTGGCAAAATTCAGCGTTGCCAAAACACGGGTGCCTAACATACGAACCCGATTTCTATCGCCTTTACGCGACATATGAAATGACTCGACAGGAATTCGATATCTGGGTGCTTGACCACCCTTGGCATTTGCGATCCGGTGGAAACAGCCTATTGCATCACGATGGTCCACGTTTTGGTCTCGATCAACCTGAGGCCAGTTTTGAAACCGATATGGCTCCAAATGGCAAACAGTTGCGTGTCTACTACAAATCGGGCAAAATGTACGCGTCGTACAATTCAAACTAGACTTGAACTACTGTCTGTGATGCTCACCGCTTCATGCAGACGAACCATCGGTTGCAACGGAGCGCGGTGGTGGCCGTTTCGGCAGTGGTTGAGTCGTTCGCCGCCGCCCGCTGAACCGTACCGTTCTGCATCAAGGTAGTTCCTGAGTATATGGAAACAACTTTGGCACTTCAGAGGAAGGCAGATGCAGGAGACGCTGACGCATGCTTCAGATTGGCTTATCGATTCGCATTCGGCCGAAATGCGAAGAACCGAGATTGGCGTCAGATCGTGCATTATTGGAGAGTCGCTGCACGCGCAGGACACGCTCGGGCGCAATTCTATCTTGGAACGTGTTACGACACTGGCAATGGCGTTTCGAAAAACATTCGCACTGCGCACCATTGGTATTTATTGGCGGCCGAGAACGATCATGAGGTCGCACAATACAACGTAGCGTTCAATTTGCGCGAAGGACAAGGGTGCAAAAAGGACTTGGCACAATCTTTTTCATGGATGCTGCGAGCGGCAAACAACGGTGACATCGATGCGTGTCGAGACCTAGGATTTGCGTACCATGAGGGTGTTGGCACTGCAATAGACTACAAACTTGCCTCGATCTGGTATCATGCCGCTGCGAAATGCGGTGACGCCAAAGCGCAATGGAATCTTGGGCTTTGCTACCAAGATGGTCATGGGGTGGTAAAATCGCGTCGATGGGCGCGGTATTGGTTCCGAAAAGCCGCATCGGCTGGTCACGTACTTGCACGCAAGAAGGTCGCGTCCTGACTCAAAAAGATGCAGAACAATCGCATGCAACGGAGCCGGCGGTCGGGTCGGTTTTGAAGTCAACGCATCTCGCGCCGGCCCGCTGATGCGAAGCGTTCGTCAGACAAATGTGGGCTGAAACTGTAAAGCAACGTTTACTCGAGCTGCAAAGGACGGATCCTGCGTTCGAACAAATTGATGCTCCTACTGGATACCGCGTCAATGCTCCAATTCGCTTCGAGGATTTGGACGCCGCTGAGTTGTTGCTTAATTGTGAACTTCCCGCTGCATACAGAGTATTCCTGATGGATATCGGTAACGGTGGCGCTGGACCTGGATACGGTCTCCAACCGTTCGATCTAAATGACGTCGACATAGACGAAGCGAAACGACCATTTCCATTTTCGGCGTCATACCGCGAGACCGGCAGCCGAGAAGAGCAAAACGACTACTGGGATCGACGTGACCATGGTTCATTGCCTTTGTGCGACTACGGGTGCGGCCAATTTGCGAGACTGGTGTTGAATGGCCCTTTCGCCGGAGAGGTTTGGATCGCGTACTGGTCAGTTGATATGGGTATGCAGCGTTTCGGAAATTACGTTACAGAGCACAACCCCGAACTTTCATGTGGTGATTTCGCTGTATACTTTGATGAATGGTACGCTACTTGGCTCGATGGCTTCGAGGCGAGACTGGCGGAAAAAGACTGACGAACCATGGCATGAACCGAAGCGGCGGAGTCGTGGATTTTGAAGTGGAAAGTCGTTCGCCGCCGCTCGGTTATGCCTACCGTTACGCCTGACGATAATGAAATTGAACTCCATATTCGAACCGCTGATTGATGTTATTGGACGGCCGGCACGAATCCATGAGTTCGTTTTTGTTCCAATCCTTGGTTACTATTCTTTTGGTGACCCAACCTGCTTTATTGATGAATACGAGAATGCGGGAACGCTCCC
>JAWKTR010000007.1:0-462847 GCA_041398985.1 Pirellulaceae bacterium | reverse complement strand
ATGGGGGGACACTTGTCGAGTGTGCCCCGGCGCTGGCAAAGGCAAATTGCATTCGATCGACACCATCGAAGCTCAGCGCAAGCAGAAGAGCGTATGAGTTAGAGTAGCAGGCACACCCTACTCGACGTGTGTCGTCCGCATGTCCATGACTCTGCCTCATAGTCATCACTCAAAATCGCGCGGCTTCCAATAAGCTTTCAACTTCCATGTATCCGCTTGTAAAGTGTTTTGCCATGTCTCAGCTTGGGCCTCGAAGACGGCTACAGCGGCAGTTGGCATTTCTAACTGCTGGCCGCTCAGCCACGTTGCCAGAGCTGCGATGCCCGGATTGTGACCGACTAGAAGTACCCGCGCCCACGAATCGTGCAAGGCATGGATAGAACGAGCCATCTCATCGGGAGATGCCAGATACAATTCTCGCTGCGAGAGAACTTCTGCATGGGGCGACCAAGTGCGCTGTAGCCGCTGGACAGTTTCTTGTACACGGACCGCAGTGCTAGCCAAAATCACGTCCACGATGAAATCGTGCTCGGCTAAAACGTGGGCCATCGCTTTCGAAGCCCTGCGACCGCGCTGATTCAATGGGCGATCATGATCGGCTAAGCCAGCTTGCCCCCAGTCGCTCTTGGCATGACGCATTACAATAAAGGTACGTCGCATGGAAGTCGCACAAATGGATTGCTGAGAGTTCTTGTAGCCGTTCACAAACTTGTAGGCGGCAGGAAAGGGTCGGGAGTGGGTCGGGAGTCTTTTCAGCAGCGTCTGCCAACGATGAGATGCCGCGGGTAGGAACATCTGGTTGTTAATAGGTTAAGCGATTTAGGCTGAAAAGACTCCCGACCCTGTCACACGTTCATCAATGGCTGCCGTCGGACTTCATTTCTGCCACCAGATCGCTACCCGAGGTAGCCGTGACGCCGCGCTGTCGGGTGGATCGGTATCGAATAACTGCGTGCCTACGGCGAAGTCCTTTTTTCCGTCGCCATTAAAGTCTGCAATTTCGAGCGCAGGGTAGCGCGGTGTCCCACGCTCCAGCACGCGAGGTTCAAATTCTCGCGGTGCAACTTGCTCGAGCAACATCACCGACACAGGTTGCTGCAAATTGAGCGACTCAGGATACACTTTGGTGGGCAAGTTGGCTACGACCACGATGTCTAGGTCTGCATCACCATCTAGATCGTCTGCAACCGCGCAGTAAGCTCCAGGTAGTTCAATGATGCGATGGTGTGCAAACCGGAGATTCCCCCTATTCTCCAGCCACGCAATGCCGTGCGATCGATTGGCAAAGTTATTATCAAACGTGTCTCCGTTGACCACCAGCAGGTCTACATCACCGTCGGCGTCCAAGTCGGTTGGTTCCAACCCGACCGATCCAAAAGTCAGATCTTCGCCAGTTGCGACCCGAATTCGGTCAAATTTATGGCTGCGATTGAGAAACAAGTCAACCGCTTCAAACTCCTGACTAACGATGGCGGCAAAATCAAGTTGCCCATTGGCGTCCCAGTCGTGTACTGGAATTCGAATTGTCCCAGGGCGTCCGTCGATCTGCCGCCGGTTAAACTGCAGCCCTGGACTTGCCGTGTCAGCCAAATTCTCGAAAAGGTGGATGCCGCCTGCATCGCGATGGCCAAATTCGGCGACCAGCAAGTCGGGGAAGTCATCATCGTTGAAGTCTCCCAGGACCACATCCGCGACGCGCCCTAGCGACTCTATAACTGTGACCAATTCGAAGTTGTCGGAGTCAGCGGAGCGCTTGAGCCACTCCACGCTACCGAGCTGATGGTCGTACGGACGAAAGCTCCCGAGGTCTGAAATCAGCAAGTCGTTGCATCCGTTCCGATCTAAGTCCCCCACGGTCGCCCGCGCCGGGTTATTGCTACGAGCGAGCAGTTTTGCAGTAGTACTCCTACCGAACTCTCCTCGCACTAGATTCAACGCGTGAATAGTACCATCGCGCATGTCGGTGGCAATCAACTGAAAGGGTTGATCTGCAAAACTGAGTTGAGGCGATAGATCGGCCCATGTCAGGGACGAAATTGCAGGGGAAAGCTGTGGAGAGACTGACCAATCAACACGCTCGATTTCAAAGCGTGCACGCCACTGTTGATCTACTGGCAGCGGTTCGGGAAACACAATCTCGACTGGGGCGTGTTCGCGATAGAACTGCAATACGTCCTGCAGTGGCGGCGGCACGAGGTCATTCCTACCCGAACGCGCATAAAATTCGTAGCCTTTCTCAATCTCGTCGTACCAAACTTCGCGGGAGAAACTCTCAGGACGCGGGAGAGCGTGGCAATCGCTGCAAAACAAGCGAATCGCTTCGGGAACGATGGGTTCCGCGGTATGTGCCGTAGTAGTAACCCGCTCATCCTTTAGAGCTTGTAGCTCGTTACCCAACCCGGCACTAGATCGTGCTGAATCGATGTGCGCGGAATCGGCACAGCCACACAAGAAAAATAGAAAGAAGAACAGCGAGTTTTTTCGCACGGTATTCTCGAGAGTTTGAAACCTATCGGGACTCAAGAAAATTGAGTCTGGCGACACCAGCATCGAATAAACTCCTCGCTAAGATACACTAAAGTGCTGACAGACAGTAAACCCCTGGGAGCGACTTGTGAGCAGAATTGCAAAACTAGGAATTTTGGCTGCACTAATCGCTGCGGCGATCGTTGGTGCCGTGGCTAGCCGTCGCTCGTCCGAACCGCCAGCGATGAAGTCGTATCGCTTGGGTAGTCTCACACACGCCTTGGCTCAGGTTTCTCAACAAGCACAAACTGATGCAAACGATGTCCTGCTGGTTGCTGATTGCTATCGACAACTTGGAAATGTCGAAGCCTGTATCGAGAATATCGGACGCGCCCGGAGCGCGGGACCACAGTTCAAGCAAGCCGCTGATCTCCGCATGGCTCTCTTGCGCATTCAAAACGGTAAGCTTGATGGAGACCCACTCAAACTGATTGAAACGCTCGTTACAGCGGGTGCGGATCCCAATGACGCGAGGGCTGCCGTCATCTCCGGAACGCTCGCCAACGCCGAATGGGAGTCGGCCGAAGCGTTGCTCGGGCATTGGAAGCAAGCAACCGGGGATACCGCCGCTCACGGACATTTGTCAGCCGTACTGGCGAATCTGACCGGCGATGTTGCCAAAGCAGAAGGTACTTGGATCACGGTCATCGAGCGGTATCCGAGCTACGAGCTGGCTTGGCTCGCTTTATCTGAAGCCTATGTTCGCCCGCCGAACGTGCGATTTCCCCAAGCCAAAGCAGTGCTTGTACGGGCTGCGTCTGCCTTTCCCGAGAACCCAGAAATTCCTGTCAAATTAGCTCGTGTTCGGCGTCGCCTGGGTGAGGCGGATCAAGCGGTTGACGCGCTCATGGGCCTCAACGCAGACAGCGATAATCAGATGCTGCTCGCGGAAGCCGCGGCGGCCAGTTGGGATTGCGGACGTTACGCCGATGCGCTGGAGTACTATCGTCTGCTGGGACTGCAAGAGCCCGCACAACTCAACCACTTGACCGATTCAGCATTTTCAGTTGCATTGCAAAGCGAGCGCGCCAACAACCCGCGACAATCTGAAACACTTGATCGATGGACAAGTCGAGTCAGGCGGGCAGCGACAGCGCATGCCCTGCGAGGCAACGCGGCGGCTGCAGCCAGTATCTTCGCCGTCTCACAAGACCGAGTGGCTAGGCTGCGGCGATTGGAAGACGTGAAAGTACGTCAGCTAATTACGCCACAGGATCAACAACTGACTGACGAGAACAATGCGTTGTCTTCGCCAGCCTTCACGCCCAACTATCCCACGCTTGAACAATTGCAGCCGGGGGACACCTCGCTGAACATAGCTGGCATGCATCTGTATACTTCACTCTGCGCCAATTGCCACGGTCAGCAGGGGGACGGCTTCGGCGCGGCCGGTGCCAATCTATGTCCCCCGCCTAGGAGCTTTCGTAGCGAACCGTTGCGTTTAGTTTCCGCTACTAACCGATTGGCAACAGACGGGGATATCGCCAAGGTGATTCGCGAGGGAATTCCTGGTACGTCCATGCCAGCTTTTGAGAAACTGTCGGATCAAGAAGTGGCCCTACTAATCGAGGTTGTGCGAACATTGATTCGTCAGGGGATTGAGTCCCTCGCTAATCGGGATGTTGGAACCTCCGCTCAAGCGGATTGGATTACTGCCCGCACGGTGCCCGAACCCGCCATCGTACTTCCGCCGCTAACCACTACCGCAGAGCAAATTGAGCTCGGCTCTAAGTTATTTCGTATGCAGGGCTGCTCCAATTGCCACAGCGTAGATACTCCGGGTGAATACAATTCACCACCTTTGTTCGACTCGCTTGGGCGTCCCATGCTCGCTCCCAACCTGGTTCATGATCCTTTTCATGGTGGCCAAGACATAGAATCCATATACCAGCGAATTGCATTAGGAATACCCGGCACGCCTCACCCCGCGGTTTCCACTGGTGATCCAGCAGATATTCCCGTCATCCAAGCGTTGGCAGCGTACGTTGCTTCGATCCGCCATCACCCGAGTGAACAGCAAATGGACGCGGAAGGCACCACCAATTTTTCGAGGCAATTACGTCTATCGAACGCCGGTCGATAATGGCATGAATAGAGATACTTCTCGCTGAACGCCACGGCGATATGGTATCTCACCCTCCCGCGCAATAGATTGGACAGTCAAAGTGCACTATCAAAGTGCACTATTTCGCGGGAGCGTCGCTATGTCGCGGGAGGGTCGTTAGGTGAGTTCCACGAACCTAGCGAGGAGGGCCACCGCGTTTCCCCTCCCCGGATCGCTCGCTGAGCTCACTTTCCGCGGACGATCGGTCTTGCCATGCAAACACTAGTGCGCGGAAGGGTAAGTAAGAAAAACTGTAACCGTTCACGAACTTGGCGTAGACAGGAAAGGGTCGGGAGTCTTTTCAGCAGCGCCCGCCACCGATGAGATGCCGCTGGTAGGAACATGTGGTTTCTAATTGGCGAACGATTTAGGCTGAAAAGACTCCCGACCCTGTCACACAAGCCGACACATCGTGAACGGTTACGAAAAACTACCGTAGCGATTAGCGAGAATTGTCCAAAATATCTTTCACCACGTGCGCTTCTTCGACGCCAGTTAACCGCTGGTCGAGTCCCAGAAAAGGGAATGTCAATCGCTCATGATCAATGCCGAGCTGGTGCAGGATAGTGGCATTCAGATCGCGAACGTGAACCGGATTCTCCACGATGTTGTAGCTAAACTCATCGGTTCGTCCATACTCGATTCCGCCTCGTATGCCGCCACCAGCCATCCAAATACTGAAGCAGCGTGGGTGATGGTCCCGACCATACTCGGTAGCTGTCAATTTTCCTTGGCAGTAGGTCGTACGACCGAATTCACCAGCAAAGACAACCAGCGTATCGTCGAGCAAGCCGCGCTGCTTCAGGTCAGCGATCAAAGCCGCCGCCGGTTGGTCAACGTCTTGCGTTTGCCCCTGCAGCTTTTTCGGCAAGCCCACGTGGTGATCCCAGCCGCGATGAAACAATTGGACGAAGCGGACGTTGCGTTCAATCATGCGGCGGGCTAATAGGCAGTTTCTCGCAAATGAACCACTCTTTTCCACTTCGGGTCCATACATGGCTAGCGTATGTTCGGTCTCATCGGACAAGTCCATAAGTTCAGGCACGGAGGCTTGCATGCGGAACGCCATTTCTTGCTGGGCGATCGTCGTTTGTATCTCCGGGTCGCCGATCTCCTGCAAATGCTCGCGATTGATCTTCGTCACCAATTCGAGCATCTTCGAGCGGCTTTCGCGCGTCACACCAGGCGGATTCGACAGGAAGAGTACCGGATCTCCAGTCGGTTGAAACGAGACCCCTTGATGCTTCGAGGGCAAGAAACCGGAACCCCATAAGCGGCTGTAGAGCAGCTTGCACATTTTGCTTGTCGCCACTCCAAAAAGCTGAGCTAAGTACGATGAAGTCTGGCAAGTTTTCGTTCATGCGGCCCAAGCCGTAGCTGAGCCAAGCACCCAGGCTAGCTTTGCCTGGAATCTCTGAGCCCGTGCAAATCACCGTCTTGCCGGGGTCGTGGTTGATGGCGTTGGTATTGAGCGACTTGATGATGCACAAGTCATCAGCCACTTTGGACAAGTGTGGTAACAACTCACTCATGACCAGCCCACTCTTGCCAGCCGGTGCGAATTTAAACATGGACGGCGCAACAAGCTGTTCCTTGCCTTTGGTCATCGCCGTAACGCGCTGCCCCATACTGACACTTGGCGGCAAAGGCTCTTTGAATTGCTTGTGCAAATCCGGCTTATGATCAAATAGGTCGAGTTGGCTTGGCGCTCCAGCCATGAATAGGAAGATCACGCGTTTTGCTCTTGCAGCAAAGTGCAAGCCGTCTGTTGTTCGGTTGCCAGCCTCGGTTTCTGCGTTTGCCGTTCTTCCCAGCATGCCCTGAGCGACTAACGATCCCAAGGCCGCAGCGCCCAGCCCCATTGCCGAGCCTCGCAGAAATTGTCGCCGCGCCTGTAGGTTGCTGAATTGTTCAAGAGCGTTCATGTTTATTCCCTAGTTGTTTCGTCTATCTTAACCTATTTGGAGCACTTTGGAGTGCTTCGACTTGTCGAAGCTTTCCCATGTCGCTATTTTTCCGCTTGAGCTTTCCGCAACCATACTGAAGACTCAGCAAAAAACGAAAGCAAGAAAAGCGACACGGATCGGTGACTTGCACTCGCCCCCGAATCCGATCTCGAGACTAGAACAACTCATACCCAAGCGGCGGCAAGTCGCCTCACGTCGCCTCACTCCAAATTCGAGTTATACTAGTTTTCCATCCTTAGATTCTCTGTTTGAAACGTAATAATGCCGCTGATCGACTTCTTCGTCCACAACCCCGCCAAAGTGGTTGTTGGTGTGCTACTGATGGCCCTTTTTGGCGTCGTTGCGCTCCTGCGCATGCCGATGCAATTAACGCCTGAAGTGCAGACGCCGACGATCACTGTGGAAACGCGTTGGCCAGGAGCGAGCCCGCAAGAGGTTGAACAGGAGATCATCGTCGAGCAAGAAGAACAGCTCAAAGGCGTCGAAGGCCTGACCAAAATGTCTTCCGAAAGCTCGGACTCGGTGGGACGTATTACGCTGGAGTTTCTGGTCGGCACGAAAATGCAGCAATCCGTTGTGGACGTCATCGGGCGACTCGAGCAAGTGCCCGAGTATCCCGAAGATGCGGACAAACCTGTTATCACGACCGCCAACGCGAACAACAGCCCGATCGCTTGGTTCATTCTGAGCCCACGCTATCCCAACGATGCCGATTTCGATGCTTTCGAAGCCGAGCATCCTCAACTCGCACAGCAGATTGCCCGAGTGCGGAGCGCCAATAACGAGGGCCTGGGGATGATGCGTCTGCGATTGCTGGCCAAGGAGCATCCGCAAGTGCAAGCGTTGCTACCGCCAGCCGACTTGGATGTCACCAAGTTGCGGCGCTTCGCCGAGGATGAAATCGAAGCGCGTTTCGAACGCGTTTCGGGCATATCCCAAAGCAACGTGCTGGGGGGACTCGAGGATGAGTTACAAGTTATCGTGGACCCAGAGAAACTTGCTGCACGGCAATTGACCGTGGCCGACGTTCGACGGGTCCTGCGGGGGCAAAACGAAGACACGTCGGGTGGCGACTATTGGGAAGGCAAACGCCGCTGGGTCGTGCGCACGTTAGGACAGTTCAGGAAACCGGAGCACGTCGAACAACAGTTGCTAGCGATCCGCGATGGCAACCCGGTCTACGTTCGCGATGTGGCTGAAGTCCAGCTCGGCTACAAGAAAGCCGATGGATTGGTGCGGCGTTTTGGTGAATCGAGTATCGCGGTCAATGCGCTGCGTGAAACAGGCGCGAATGTCTTGGACGCAATGGATGGCCTAAAAGCTGTCAATCAGGAGTTGAACGACGGTCTCCTCAAGCGACGCGGCCTGCAACTGACTCAAGTTTACGATGAGACGGAATACATCTATTCGTCGGTGAATTTGGTTCAACAAAACATTTTCATCGGTGGCGCGCTGACGATGATTGTCTTGATGGTCTTCTTACACCTAGGGCTACGGACGCTGATCGCCGTGCCGCTCATCGTCGCGTCCGCTCTGGCCGCTGCCTACATTTCGCCTTGGTATTTTGCGATCACATTGGCGTTGATCATCGGCTCCGGCTTCTGGTTTGCACGGGGTGCGTTGGTCGTGGGCTTGGCTATTCCCACCAGCATTGTTGGCACATTCTTAGTTTTGGGCATGCTCGGTCGCTCGCTGAATGTGATTAGTCTAGCTGGGCTAGCGTTTGCGGTTGGCATGTTGGTGGACAATGCCGTAGTGGTTTTAGAGAATGTTTATCGTCGTTGGGATCTTGGCGAGCCCCCGTTTACTGCGGCAGTGCGTGGGACGACTGAGGTCTGGGGCGCCGTACTCAGTTCGACTCTGACGACCGTTGCCGTCTTTCTGCCAATTGTATTTGTAGAGGAAGAGGCTGGACAACTATTCCGCGACATTGCCATGGCGATTAGCGCTTCCGTCGCGCTCTCACTGGTCATCTCGATGACTCTTATTCCAATGGCTTCGTCGCGGTTGTTTGGTAAGGCTCGCAAAATGGACGAGACGACTGTGGAACCAAATCACAGGTTCGTCGGGGCTTTGCAGGGAGTTGGCCAGTGGTCGATTGGTTCAATCGTGGGCGCAAACGCTTGGATTCAAAAGTCGCTGATTCGCAAGTTGACCCTGGTGGTAACGCTAGTCGCCGCTTCGGTAGGTACCAGTTGGGCATTGTTTCCACGCGTCGAGTATCTGCCGACAGGAAATCGCAACTTGGTGTTCGGCATCTTGCTGCCACCGCCCGGCTACAACTTGGACGAACTCATGCAAATGGGGGAAACTGTCGAAGCCAAGTTGCGACCTTACTGGGATGTCGACCCCGATAGTCCTGAAGCTGCAGACTTGGATTTTCCCGTCATCGGCGACTTCTTCTTTGTTGCACGAGGCCGACAGGTCTTCATGGGGCTGCGGGCTCAAGATCCGAATCGCGTAGGCGAGCTCGTGCAATTGGTGCAGAAGGTTAGCGGCGGTTTGCCGGGTACTTTTGCAGTTGCCAAACAGTCTAGTCTTTTCGAGCAAGGCCTCAGTGCTGGGCGAACAATCAACATCGAAATCACTGGTCCTGAATTAGAACGACTCGTGGCCTTGGGCGGCCAAGTGCTCGGACAGTCGCTGCAAATCTATCCCACAGGTCAATCACGACCGATCCCTAGCCTCGATCTATCCAGTCCCGAACTGCACGTTGAACCGATTTTGGTACAAGCCGCCCAAATGGGCGTCAGCAGCACAGATCTGGGTTATACAGTCAATGCACTAGTGGATGGCGCCTACGCGACAGACTATTTCTTAGACGGCAACAAAATTGATTTGGTCATTATTGGCAAAGATGATTTTTCGAGCAGTTCGCAAGATATTCGCGGACTGCCCATCGCTACACCCATCGGGGAATTAATTCCACTCGAAGCCTTAGCCTCAGTCAGGCTGAGCAGCGGTCCAGAGCAAGTCAACCACCGCGAACGCGAACGTGCCATCACCATCGAAGTCTCACCGCCGCCTGAAGTAGCGCTCGAAGAAGCCATGGCTACGATTCAAGCCGAGATCGTCCAGCCATTGCAGGAGAGTGGGCAGCTCGCCAACGGCTACCGCGTCAATCTAGCTGGTACCGCTGATAAGCTGCGCGACACTTGGACGGCATTGCGATTTAATATTCTTCTAGCGATTGTAATTACGTACTTGTTAATGGTCGCCCTATTTGAATCTTGGGTCTATCCCTTTGTAATTATCCTGAGTGTTCCGCTAGGCGCAGTAGGAGGCGTATTGGGCCTGCAAGCACTCAATCTCCTGTACTTGCAATCGCTAGACGTGCTAACCATGCTGGGCTTTATTATCCTGATCGGCACAGTCGTCAATAATCCAATTCTGATCGTGCACCAATCACTCAACCATATGCGCGAAGATCAGATGCCACCACGCGAGGCGATCTTGGAGAGCATTCGCACTCGCATTCGCCCGATATTTATGACGACAACTACGACCATTTTGGGCTTGTTGCCACTGGTACTGTTCCCTGGTTCCGGTAGCGAACTGTATCGAGGCCTAGGAAGCGTCGTCTTAGGTGGCCTGCTGGTTTCAACCTTATTTACGTTGCTGCTCGTGCCCACGCTATTCAGCCTAACCGTCGATGCCCGCGATTTCATCGCGCGACATTTCACCAGACGCACCCCATAGCTTAGGCAGGATGCCTAGCCTACGGGCGCATTCACATCAGCTTCTCGACATGCTCAAGCGCACTTGAAGGCATATGCGTCAGGTGATAGCCACCTTCCAACAGGCTAACCAACTTGCCGCCACAGTAGTTTTCCGCGACATCAATTAACCAGGCTGTCAAATCTCCATAGTCCTGCTCCTCCAAGCATAATCCACCGACGGGATCGTTCTGGTGCGCGTCAAAACCGGCGCTCAACAGAATCAGCTCAGGCTTAACTCGACCTGCCAAATCCTCGACGCCGCGTTGGAAGCAGTCAAGAAACTGTTTCTTGGAAATGTCTGCGGAGACAGGCTCGTTATAGATCCAGCCAAGTCCACGACCGCTGCCTGTTTCATCTTTCGCCCCCGTACCTGGGTAGAACGGACTGCGGTGAATGGAGTAGAAGCCAATCTGTCCATCTTCGTAGAATGCATCTTGTGTTCCGTTTCCATGGTGGACGTCCCAATCGACGATAAGCACACTGCGTAATCCCCGGGCAATTGCTGACCGCGCAGCGATGGCAATGTTGTTGAGCAGGCAAAATCCCATCGGTCCGCCAGGTAAAGCATGATGACCGGGAGGGCGAATAGCGCAAAAAGCACGCTTAGCTTCTTCATCTACCACTCGATTCACAGCATCGATCGCTGCGCCCGCGCCACGAACTGCCGCCAGCCAAGAACCCTGACTCACGACGGTATCTGCTTCAATTCGGCCAGCGCCAGCGGCGCACCAACTTTCCAACTGTTGCACGTATTCCGGCGAATGCACGCTAGTAATCTGCGGCTGACTCGCGTTCTGCCAAACAGGAAAGGTAGCGGTCGAAAGTACCTCCGAGGCACGGATCGCTGCATTCAAACGCGTGATACGTTCGATGCACTCAGGATGGTTGCCCGTGTCGTGCACTGCAAACTGATCATCCAAGTAAATCAAGGTCATGACAGATCCTCACCTACAATTACTGCAAAAGGGTAACAGGGTCGATTCCAAGTTCGTGAACGGCTAAACGAATTTTACCAGCCTCCATCGCTGCTTGCCGTCAAGATTACTGTTAGAATACTGCACTCGTGTTTCATTAACTCATTCGCTCGTCGGATTAACCGCAGAGAGATCATTTGATATGGCCAGTGAACTACCACCTGAAAACACTCCAACTGAACAAGATTCTTCTCCTAAAGCAAAATTCGAGTCCGCCGCCGCACAGAAAATGGGATCCGACAAAGGGACTCCGGTCGAACGCAGCTTGTGGAAGGGCGGCTACTCGCCGAAAGCCATGTACGGTACCTGGGTCATCTCAGCTGTTGTAACGATCGCGATCTTGGTTGGCGTGGGTTTGTTAGCGAAAGAGCAACGCACGGTCTGGATGATCGCTGGAGCTGTCATCCTCGTGTGGTGGTGCATAGCGATTGGCAGTTATATCTATCGACGCCTAGGCGTGCATTATGAACTTACTACTCAGCGCTTTATTCATCAAGTTGGCGTGTTGGTTCGACGCACCGATCGCATCGAAGTAATTGACATCGATGATGTTAGCTACACACAAGGCATCGTCCAGCGAATGCTCGGCGTCGGCACGATTCGGATTACAGGGAGCGACCGCACCCATCCAGAATTGGTTATGTACGGCATAGACAAAGTGCCTGAGATTGCCAGCCTGATTGATGACGTCCGCCGCGAAGAACGCCGTCGCCGCAGCTTGCATATCGAATCCATCTAGCAGCTCAGCCCGATGTTCTACCAATCAACGAATGCCTAACCAGGGTTTGATGACCAGGACGGTAAGTGCCGTCACAAAAATAATCGCCATCAGATTCAGCCAGAAACCAGCGCGAACCATCTGGGGAATTGTGATTGCACCTGAGCCAAAAACGATCGCGTTGGGTGGAGTTGCTACGGGCAACATGAATGCGAAGCTGGAGGCAATCGTGGCAGGGAAAATCAACAAGTAAGGATGCACGCCCAAGCCGGGCGCAAGCGCCGCCAGGACGGGTACCAGCGAGGCAGTCGTGGCGGCGTTGGACGTCAGCTCGGTCAAAAAGACAATACTGGCGGTCACGATCAGCACCAGTACAAGCGGTGGCAATTCTCCGAAAATACCAGCTTGGCTACCGATGAACTCGGCGACCCCGTTGGTCTTGACCGCAGCTGCTAGACTCAGGCCTCCACCGAAAAGAAACAGAATTCCCCACGGCAGACGCTCGGCCGTACTCCAGTCCATGGTGAATTGTCTGCGTGTGATGCTGACGGGAATCAGGAATAACAGTAGCGCTCCTGCCATCGCGATTCCTGAATCGCTCAGGCTGGCTAGCGGCTGAAAGGTCCGACCCGACCAATCGATTTCAAGCCCGTTGAGCACTGGACGTGACAACCACAACGTAACCACGCATAGGAATACCAGGAACGTATTCCACTCGCCACGTTTGACACTACCCAACTGCTGCATTTCACGATCGATCAATTCTTTGCCGCCGTGCAATTTGACTTGCTTTATCGGAAATAGAAGGCGAGTCAGTACGAAATACATCGCGGGTAAGAATGTGATCACCAGCGGAACTCCGATCGGTAGCCACCGAGCGAAACTCATATCTTGTTGAAATTCGGCCGCGATACTTTTCTTTAGAAAGCCTACCAGAAACGCGTTCGTCGGCGTTCCAATAACCGTCATAATGCCACCCACGGATGCCGAATAGGCGATCGACAGCAATAGACACGTGCCGAACTGGTTGGCTGCAGCGACACCACTTGTTTTGTCATCCGCATCATTTTCGATCTGTCGACGCAATAAGGAAATGACGCTTAGAGCAATTGGCAGCATCATCGCCGTGGTAGCTGTGTTAGAAACGAATGCGCTTAAGACGGCCGTAACCAACATGAACCCAGCAATCATGCTACTAGCCGATGTCCCAATGACTTGCAGAGTCCGCAGGGCGATACGCTTGCCGAGTCCCCAACGCTCCATCGACAGGGCGAGTACAAAACCGCCGAAGTACAAAAACACCAGCGGATCGGCATAGGGAAAACACGCGTCGTCGAGGGTCGCGACACCCAGCAACGGGAACATGACAATCGGCAACAAAGCGGTCGCGCTGATGTGGATGGCTTCCGTCAGCCACCATACACCCATCCAGACCATCACTGCCAGAGTGGCTCTGCCCGCCCAGGAAAATTCCGCTACAGTAGATCCACCGCTAGCATCCAGCGTTCGAAACTCGTTAGGCAACAGCCACAAACAGACGGCGCACAGAATCGGCCCCAACCCAAGCCCCACCCATTGTAGCCACTGCTTTTGCGGCGAACCTTGGTCCATGCTAAAGTTATCCTCGCTTCCAGAGCTCTCAATTGACTAGGCGACTTTATGCGTAAACATGGACCTTGGACCGTTCTCAAATCCCAAGAAATGTATCGTGACCCGTGGATTCAAGTTGTCCGCGACGATGTTCTGCGGCCCGACGGCGATCCCGGTACTTACGCGACCGTGCAGTTGAAATCGGGAGTATGTGTCATCGCCTTGGACGAGCAGCAAAACGTGCATCTTACCAAGGAATTTCACTATGCGGTGGGACGTGATACACTCGAAGGCGTAAGTGGGGGTATCGAAGCTGACGAATCGCCCCAGTTGGCTGCCGAGCGCGAGCTGGCTGAAGAACTTGGCTTGCGTGCGAGCCGCTGGATGCACTTAGGAAAAGTCGATCCGTTCACAGCCGCAATTCACTCGACCGTCGACTTGTTTCTCGCCGAAAATCTGACGCAAGGCGACCGCGCCCCCGAAGGCACGGAGCTGATTCAGCACGTCGCCATACCACTTCACGAAGCGTTGAAGATGGTACGACAAAGTGAAATCACCCACGCGCCAACCTGCGTGGCCTTGCTCATGCTAGCCCTCGACCGCTCCACGTAGATATCCGTAGTGGAATTCGCCAGAATTCCTGTCCCCAACAAACAGGTAGTGGAATTCGCCAGAATTCCTGTCCCCAACAAACAGGTAGTGGAATTCGCCAGAATTCCTGTCCCCAACAGACAGGTAGTGGAATTCGCCAGAATTCCTTGTGCGACGGGAATTCTGGCGAATTCCACTACCTGATGGTTAAATCGGGAATTTTTTCGGGCCAACTACGTTACTCGGCATCCATTTCAGCAGTAGGTTCGGTCAACATAAAGCTACAGATAAAGCCCATCAGGCAATAACAGCCTGCAACGATCGCACCAACAACTGCGATTTTCGATGGATCGGGCGGCGTCGATGCAGCGAACGTTAGCGTCAACCATGCTGCCGCAGTTCCAATGATGCGTCCGCCAATATTCGCTGCGAAACTTTCGCCCGTGCCGCGCAGGTGTAACGGAAAGACGCGCGGAATATAGTTGCCCCAGAAACTGAATTGGGCGACGACAAACATCCCGGCCACAAAAATGGCGACCTTAATCATCGGCAACGTGCCCTCTGTCGTAATGGCTCCGCTAATCCACCAAAAGATCAGCGGCACGGCAATCAGCGCCGGAACCTGGAAGACGCGTAGCAGCGCGCGCCGACTGACAATTTGCAGCGCGAGCACAGCCAGCAAGACGCGTCCTACCAAACCACCAATTTCTTGCCAAATCGTAACGCGTCCAACGTTCTCATCTCGCGCACTGCCTTTGACCGCTCCAATCTGCGGGGGAGTCAACGGTTTCCCTGTTGCCTTCGCAGCCTCTTGCGCTTCAGCTACATCGGAGTCCATCTGAGCTTTGACGGTAACGTGTTCCGGAATGATCTGCGACAACTGCTGAATCGCGCCAAAGGCCATACCATAACTGGCCGCAAATCCAAGCGTGGTGACAATGGTGGTCTTTGCCAAACCGCCTTGAAAAAGTGCGACAATGCTCGGTCGCTTCAGCGTGCCCGCCTGCTTCTTTTCAAGCCACTTGGGGGATTCTGGCAAAAATGGGCGAATCAGGATTAGGGGCAATGCAGGCAGCACTCCGGAAATTAGCATGTATCGCCAAGCCTCATGCCCACCCGCGATGGCAGGCAAACGGGGCGCTAAGACCGCAATGGCCGTAAACACCAATCCGACCAACAGCCCACCCACGGAGGAAAACGCTTGCGTGTACCCCAACGCCTTCTCCCGACGCTGCGGATCCTCGAATACCTCAGCCAGCCACGCCACCGCAGCCACAAATTCAACGCATACACCAGTGAACACCAAGCAACGCAATACCAACAATTGGGTGACCGTCGTCACAAAGCCACTCGACAACGCGGCAACCGCATACAACAGAATACTCCACGTCAGTACGCGCCGACGTCCAAGCCGGTCCGTCAAGTACCCGCCCAACAGCCCAAATATCCCCCCCACAATCGCCGGTAAGAAAAACAACGTGCGAGCCCATGCGACGTATCCAGGAGAACCAGGCGGGAACACCAAGCCGCCCTCAGCAGTCCGCCCCCCCAATTCCGCCAATGCTGGCTTGAGCACAACCGGCAGCATCAGAAGTTCATAGATGTCAAAAGCAAACCCAATCGCAGCCATCGCACAGATGAGCCACTGAACAGTCGTGAGTGGCGTTTTAACGCTTGCAGAATCCATAAAACTCTCAGGGGGGTAAGTGCTGGTGGGGCGGAACGATTAGGTCAATACCGGTCCATGCCAAAGCAACGGTAAAACCCAATCGGCCGCATCTTCGAATTAGCTGAACATTGTAACACCAGTTCTCCAGATGTGTTTTTTCCGAGTTGCCCGTCCACCGAAAAGTTTCTTGCCCAGCAACTCTCTGCGAAAACCAGAAAGACAGAAATATGCAGGGCAGAAAAATATGGGGCAATCAGACACAAATAGTCCGAAGAGTGACTAGTTCCTTAGCGATATTGATCCAGTGAATGCCCGCTAATTTGGTCTGGGCAACGAAACGACGCGTGTGTTGATCCACCTGCTCCAGACGATCGGACGGTAATGCGGAGATACGAAGCGCCCAAATCATGAGAAGTGAGTCGGATTTTCTGACGCCCGAGCTTACCAATCTCGATTGTCTGCACAACGACGTCGTCGCCGCCGAAAAAGTAGCTGGCGGCCTGCTCGTAGAGTTGAAGCTCCAGGCAAGTGCCTACATCTCGGAGAAAAGCGATAAACCACATAACAAAATCTCGTTCGAGTCGACTCTGATCGTCAACCTGAAAGTTTGTCCTTTCGGCGCGAGTCAGGCTTGTATTCAGAAACTCATGTTCAACTTTTTCTGGCCGAAAGTTGATCAGTTTGCCATGATTCAATTCGCACAACAGCAGGTAGTTTACCAATTGAGCGCGATGCCTGGCGGTAAGCTGTGATGCGACTTTTAACTCGAACACTGCGCCTTCGCACACGAGCAGATCGAGAAAGTACTTAAAAGAGAAATCATCGAACTGCACTTTGATTAGGACCTCCGATCGACCTTGATCGCCTATTCGTCTGGCAAGTGCGTTACGGTAAATACTCTCATTGAAGAACCTACCCATTTCATTATGTATTGCGAAAACATGCCCCATTACGTTGTACGCGACGCGACCAAACTCGTCTTGGGAATAGCAACGCAGGTTCGCGTCAATTTCGATCGGCATTCGCAAATTCCTCCCATTTTTCTGCCAAGCCTATTCTTAGTCGTAGTGTGATGTCACGCGAAAAACGGAATTCGACCTAACGCGCGGTCGCACTTCGCCGCCAGGTATGAAAATATCCCCGCGCCACCTGACCGCAATTGTGGTAACTAGATTCTGAGGGATGCTGCCCGCTTCGACCCAGGTATCGGTGATCGTATGGTAGGCCAGCGCCTGCTTGATAAATCCAGGATGCTCGTCTTTGAGTTCTTCGACCTTAAAATACAACTCTTCGGTTGCCCCGCCCAATGCAAGAATGTGACTTTGTCCAACATTCATGGAGGTTCCGGCCATGAGGCAGCGTGGCGAATCACTGCGGCGACGCCACCGCGCGGTTGTTGGCGAATACTCCCATACATCGCGCAAGAACGCCACTTCGTCCCCAGATTGGTTTCGTCCACTCATGACATAAACGCAGTCGTGGTAACCATTCTGCTGATGCGATATCAAATTAAAGGCCCGGGCTGGCCCTGGACATTCCGGCATTTCTCGCCAAACAAATTTCGCCGGATCGTTGCGTTGCGATAGGTCCAGCGCCCACAAGTTCGTCATTGCAGAATCGAGTGCCGCTGTGGATTGGCCCCCTGCCAAGTAGATCGTATCGCCTAACAGTGTGGCAGCGCCCGACGCACAGGGGCGCGGTAATGGAGGATACGCTTGCTGAGTTATCTGCCCCGTTGCACTCCAAGACAACAGAAACACATCTCGGTAAATCGCTTCTGAATCGCTACCCCCCATGCAAACGACACCATCTGGAGTTGAAACAGCCGCACCATACGCGCGAGGCTTGTCCAGCGATCCGACTTGGTTCCACTGAGGATTTTGTGCCAAGCCAGTCAAAACAAAAATCCGGTCATGCCAGACTTTGTCATTCTCCCAGACTGGTTTTGGAAAGTTCGCTCCGCCGGCGACAATCAATGCATCGTTGTGCACACCCGCGAACGAACCCGCGAAACCAAGCTCGTCGGGTATCGGCGGCAAATTCTCCCAGACCAACATGTCCGCCAGCTGCTGCGCCGACACCAGCGCGCCATTCAAAACACACCAGACCATTAGAACGCGCGCCAGCAGTCGCGATCGCATCGATTGCTGCACAGCGTTAGTAGGAATTTTCATGCGCAGGCCCATACCATGGAAGAAAGAACAAGGAGGGGAACGAAGTACCCAGCGTGAAACATTTTACAATTGGTGCTGGAAGGTATACGCGTAACTGGCGTCAACCAGTGGCGTCCACATCAGCGTAATCAAATTCAAAGTCGTTCGTTCCGAGATTGATGACGTCGCCATTTTTGAGCCGCGCGCGACCTACCACATGACTTGTGTTGACGAGCGTCGGGTGTTGCGGCGCCAATTGGACCAGTACCCAGCCACCCGGTTCTGCCAAAATCACGCAATGGAGCGCGGCAACGCTGCTCTTCTCTGGCAGTTTGACATGGCAACCTGTCCGACTGCCAATCACCGTTTTCTGTTCTTGTAGCATGACCGTCTTGCCAGTCTTCATGCATTTCAACTGCGCAGGTCTGCGTCCGCCCACAGCATGCGGTGAAGCGCCAGCCCCGCTTGCCAACGCGGGCTCAACGGGTGCCATCGGCCCGGGTACCTGGTCGAGAGCAGCCGTCGCTGTTTTCGGTGAAGCAGACTGTGGAGTCTTCTGTAGTGCTGACTGTGAAGTTGACTGTGAAGTTGACTGTGAAGTTGACTGTGAAGTTGACTGTGAAGTTGACTGTGAAGCCATCCTGATTGGGGCTCCCACCGGTTTGCGAGCCGCAGATGCTGGCGCCGAGATGGGGGTTGCCACACGCGGATTGCCTTGCGCATCGCGTTGAAAAAAGTAAAACATCTGCACATCGTTGCCTTCCTGGCTGTATTCGACCACATCCATAAACGCCTTCATCAAAATGATTCCGCGCGCCTCAGGGTGCTCCCAGGTTCCAGTCACCGTGGTATCAAAGCCTGGTCCACCATCTTTGACACGCATCGCGAACCTGGTCGCTTTGATATCGATTACGACCTGAATGCGGCGGTCCATGTAGGGCTTCGAGTGCATACGATTGTCAATGAGTTCTTGGTGCTTCGACTCGCTGGCGCGCTGCGCAAATGGAATCTTGTACTCACTATCAATCTCCAAGTTGCCGCGATACAAGGCATTGTTGAGCGCCTGCTCGATTGCAACTGTGATCCGAAGTCGGTCATTGCGATCCAAGGGCGTGACTACTTCGAGCACGCGACTCGTGAAGGCAATCAGACTCCGTAACTTCGCTGGTTCATTTCCGAATTCCATTTCAATGTGCGTCGTCTTGGTACAGTCATGCAAAGGCATCGCGGCCTCTGCGTTCTTTGCAAGGTCAAGCACCCGCTGCACGCCAGGCCGCAACATCTGGGCGAGTTGATTCTTGGGAATATAGCTGGCCGCTCCGGCACTTAAGGCCGCCGCAGCCGTTTCCTCACTGCCAACTCCAGTTGTCACAATCACTGGAATCAGGGGGAATTCCCTCCGCATCACTCGCACGAGCTCCAGTCCATCCATGCGAGGCATAACCAAGTCCGTCAACACGACATCTATCTGCCACTCCTTGAGCTTTTCGAGCGCTTGCTGGCCGTTGACGGCGGCGATACACACCGCATCTGGAATGCGAAGATTTGATTCAATCATCATGCGATCGATGTCTGAGTCGTCGACAATCAAAATGTTGTACATAGCGTCCTCAAATCTACGCGAAGGGAGATGGTGCACCCGCTAGCATACACCTAAGGGCAGGTAAATTCAAATAAGAACACCAGAGAACTCCTTGGTGGGTCTAACAGGGTCGGGAGTCTTTTCAGCAGCATCCGCCACCGATGAGATGCCGCTGGTAGAAAAACGTGGTTGCGGACTGAAAAGACTCCCGCCCCTGTCAGCCCCAACAGCATGTCTAATTGACGATTGAACCAAGCGCAAGACAAGGTACCAATACAGGCGCTTGTTTCAGGATATACGACGGAGTCGACGTGGCCGAGTCTTCAGTCGCGTCGGGATTGGGAACCACTGCTACATCCTCGACGATCAGACCGACTCGCAAGCGCATGTGAGTATCATCCGTCGCATCAGGACCAGATTCATACCACGGGAAGTAGCGTAGACGAGGCCTCAAGCGATTGACACCGTGTGCGGCGGACTGTTCCAGCCGTTCAAACCAGGGCTGATCCAGTTCAATCGCTTCAAACCATGCGTTGTGCGTGTAATCCAAGTAGCCTGTCGACGCAGGAAACTGTTTACCGATCATACAGACCAACTTCCGCAACTTCTGCTGAATCCGCAAATCATCGGTGGATGGAATCAATGCCAGGCACAAAACCCCCTCATAACTTGCCTTGAGCCGCTCAACCTCGGCGTGTTCTGCATCGATCGGCGGTTCATCGTAAGCGATCGCTACCAATCGCCCATCACTAGTATCTGCAAACCAACCTGCTACAGCTCGCGGGAAACGCGAAACATCAACGGCTTCTAAACTCGCTCCACCAGTTTTTTCGACCAACGATTTCATCTCCGGTAGTAACTCGCTGGCGGGCGCG
Organism: Pirellulaceae bacterium; assembly: GCA_041398985.1. GTDB lineage: Bacteria > Planctomycetota > Planctomycetia > Pirellulales > Pirellulaceae > Aureliella. Next base: position 442,379 of record JAWKTR010000007.1, on the reverse strand, counting down.
TCAAGCAACAGTACGCCGGACGCGTTCGATGCGAATGTCAATGTATTGATCTCGGCTGGCATCTGTCGATTGACTTCCAGCCACATTCCACTCTTTCGCAGTGCATCGACGAACACTGGTGAGCGGACCCAAGCGGCTCGCTGATACTCAGAATCGTAGCGTCCGATGGCAGCCAGGAATTCCTCGGCATCTGAATCGCGAATTGCCTGCAGGGCATCGAGTGTAATCATCGCTTCGGCATCCTGTGTCAGATTTTGAGCGGCGAGTACTTGCTCCCACAAATCATGGGCGAGAATCAATCGCGAAATCTTTAGCATCTCGCCATTCACATAAAAGTTATTTGTCTCCTGCGCAGTTACCGCCTCTACACCTCGCAGCAACGCGGCCACCGCCAAACTTGCTTCGCCTTTGGCCAATGCCAAATCGGCTTGAATCGCATGACCATTGCGTCGGTTGTAAGCATCCTCGGCTGTCAACAAATGTTCAGAAATTCCCTGCATCAATTCTGGTTCCTCCAGCAACAGGTCTGGACGATTATCGAACAGATAACCATTCTCTACAATAAACGCATCACTATCCTCAACCGCCGCCAACAATTGCTGCAACTTGCCGCAATTGACTGCCATCTCAACTCGCAACTCCTGCCACTCCCATAAGTCCTCACTATAGGGTGCGAAATCGTATACTAAACTCGGCAATCCGAAATCTTCTAGCCTTGGATCATCAGCGGATAATTCAATTGCTTCGGCAAGCTCACTGTCTGCGGTTTCCCAGTCAGCGATGGCGTAGGCCATACTGGCTTGGTAATAGTGCCTCCAGAACTGGGGCGCATCCACAGCAGCATACCAATCACACAGCGTCGCCAAGTCGGCAGGCGAATCGTCGATCAACTGAGAACTCAGTGCCAAGAATGCCGCTTCGGGGGCATCCAATGCTTCAATCAATTCTTGTGACTGGCCTGTTGCAATTGCAGAATTCGCCGCAGCATTCATGACTCGGTAGGCGTAGGTTGGTGGACCCTCCAAATCTAAGAAAGCATTTCGCTGCCGTCGCACGATAGGCAATAAATACTTGAGCGCTTCACTATGCCGTTTGAGTTCATCATGGATGACGCCCATGGCCGCTGACGTTTCAGTATCCTGGGCAAGACTAGAATCCTCAGGCAAAGCCGTGAGCGCCTCGAGGAGCTTTTCCTGGGGCACATCAGCACTCCAGTAAATGAGCACTTGATCGCGCAGTCGTTTTAGTAATTCGAACCGATCTGGAGCTTTCTCTAACGCATAGTCAAACATGCTTTCGGTCGCACAGGCTTCGAGCAGCCGTGACCACAGACGTTGCTGCGGATCGGTGGCATAGTAGCCCTGCTCTGCCTGTTTGCCTGTATCGGGAAACAACTGATTGAGCTCGGGTGAGGCCAAGATGGTTGTCGCCAAGTCGATAATCTCACGGCAATGCTCCTCTCCTCGTTCATCCTCTTCCCCAAGCGCTAGGACTTTGGAGTATTGAGTAGCCAACGCAAACGCGGGCACATTTTCTGCCGCCTCGATTAGACCGCTTTCTTTCAGACTACCCACGTTCTCAATCATGGTCGCCAAACGATGCAGGCCGTCAGGCAACTCTGCAAGGTCGCTGACCAGTTGGGATTTCTCAGCCGCATTGGCGACGGCCAGATACCCATCCACGGTCAATCTGTGCTCCGGTGCCAGTACACAGGAACGTGCCAACCACTCGGCCGCCCTTCGTTTTTCGCTGTCGCTTTCAGCTGCTTCGCCCGCCATGATCGCCGCCGCCGGATGCCAGCCGACGTGCGAGATCAACCGCTCCGCTTGCCGAAATGCGTCAGCCTTATTGCCCTTTAAGAGCCGCTAAACGTCCCTTCAGATAAAGTGCACCGGCAAAATCTGTGTCGTTCAATCCGCGCTGATAATTGCTTCAGGCCGTCTATATCCTTGAGAACTAGCAGGTAATCGCCCAACAGGAACTGTGCCAACGGTCGCATTTGTCTGCGTAGAAATGGCTCTTGTAGCTCACCATCATCTTGACCGCCTCGAGTTTCACGTCACTTCGATAGATTTCCCACAGATCGTCCCCGAGTTCGGCGTAGTTGTCGTCCAGGCTCCCCAGGGGCAGCCGTATAGACGGCGAGACACTGAGCCCCCCGCTGAGCGCCGCTAAATTGTCGCGACTATCAAACAGTTTCCACCTGTCCGCGATCTTCAGATAAACAAACAGTATTCGCGATCGCTGTTCTAATGCGCAAGCAGCAATGGCTGCCGGTACTTTCTGTCGTCCTTCACAACCATCAACGTTAACGACTTCGTGGTGGTCTCCCACCGGTGGATAATCGATGACATCTTCAGATGTTGCGATTCGGGGAGATCTGGTCAACGTATTGACAGCCGACGTCAAGCCGCTGAGCCAGATTTCCTCAATTCACGTGGATAGTCGATGTACTGGCTACTGTCATCCTCATATTCATGTCACGAAGGGCAGTCAAGAATTCTTTGATGCTCTCGGATGGCCTCCGCAGACTCTTCAGATACCAATACGACAGGTCGGGCGGCGTTGGACTGCGCGATCATACCTCCGGCATCGCGTCGCCGACCGGATCTCGCGTGGCAATGATATCTATTGTTGCCCGCGAGCCAGCGTTGATACTGCTGACGATCCACGCGAAAAAACCACCACAGACCAAGAGTAGCGTAAAGGCGATACGAACCCGGATGGACTAACCGACGCGGTTTCCCGAGGTTATCGCGTGCGCATGCCAAGCTTCCGGCGAGTCCGCATAGACATTTCCTCGGAGACCATTGCCCTGCAACGGCTGGCCGATGCGTGTGTTCTCGCATGCTTTATATCCACGTTTGTACGATACGTCTTTCGAAGCTGTGCTAAATGGTAACTGTTCACGATGTGTCGGCTATTCGCGACGATTTGCGGAAGCCTCGGATCCCAATGCTTGTAAGCGTTTCAAAGCGTCATGGCTATGCATTGTTTGCATCCAGCCCCAAAGCAGCTGATACCAGGTAGAAGCAAGTTTGAATTTGCCAAGTTTCTCCGCCAATTGTCCAAGTTCAATTCGAATGGATGCTTCGGTCGGCTTGGTAATGGCCTCTTGATGCATATCTGCGAATTTTAGGAAGGTGTTCTTCAGGTCGGTGGCCGCTTCGATTTCCTGCCTTCCACGCTCGGTGTCGCCCGAGCCAACTAGTGCACGGCCAAGCAACAATCGCGGCTCGTGATCATACGCATCGGACTCTACCAGACCACGCAATTGGTCAATCGCTTCGGACCAGTTTCGTTGCGTAACATAAACTCGCCCTAAAATAAGTCTGGCCGTTCGATTTTGAGGCGACAGTTCCAACGCTCTTCGCGCATCGGAAATTGCACTGGGAAATTCTCCTGACGCTTCGCGATTAGTTTTGCCTGGCGGCCAATACCGCCGCCACTTCCGGAAGCCGCCTCGCTGCGTAGCGGCAGCTTCTGCTCAATTGCCGCACCGCTACTAAGTGTTGCGAGTTCGACGCAAGGCGACATCAACTGCAACTCGCGGAAGGGGTTGCGTGCCAACGCGAAGTGTAGTCGGCAATTGCTTCGGTGTATTGCTCGTATTCTTTGTGTATTCTGCCGGACAAGAGCAAGGAATTGACGTTGGTTGGATCGAGATCGGCGGCTACTCGCAAAATGCGGGTGGTAGCCAGCCGCATTGCTCCCGTATCGCAATAGACCGCACCACTAACAAATGTGCACGCGTATGCTGTGGATTACCTCCAAAGTGCTTCTTGATGCCGCCAACAGCCTCGTTCAAGCGGTTTTGTTTTGAAGACTCTCATGGCGATCACGTAAGCTTCAGCTTGCAAAGGACTGGTACCGCTGAGATTCCCTTCGCGATGGAGATTGCTTCATCAAAACGATTCTGTTTAACGGCGATGAGACCTTCGATGGCTCTGGCCAGTTGACGGTATTGTTCACTCTTGGCGAGCTCATCGCGAATTTCATTGACCGTGGCCCGGTCGCCATTATCCAGCGCACGGACGGCTCTACGAACCGGCAGTCCTTCAGCAGTTGGTCGATTGGATGGCTGAAACCACTGACGTTCGCTGCGACTTCCCAACGGGTACGCTGTTGATCTGTTGGCGACGGGGACTTGTCCCGTTCGGTCGGTCCACCAGCAGCGATGTTTGCGATTTCGCGGCAGCAGCCTCTTGGCTTCGTCATTCGCCTTTGCCGACAACCTGTAACGGTTATCGACCAAGCCAACCATACAGCCAGGATTGAAAGAGTAGATCGTGAGGGCATGTTTACGTCTCAGTCGTGCGAGGGATTTATCCCAGAGGACAATAATCGCCTTGAAAGGTGCCACGACGCTCCATGGTAGCGACGAGGGCGTCCTTGATCGATCCTTTGCTCAAACACCATTGTGGGGCAATCAGATTCTTAGGTGGCGCATCGCCAGATATTCGTTCGATAACCATCTGTGGTGGTAGTCGTTCGAGGAAATCGGCGAGTACTTCCACATACTCTTCCAACTCCATCAAGGTTACTTCACCAGCGCGAATTTGATCGGCCAGCCGCGTCCGCTCCACGGCGTAGAGATTGTGTATCTTTACTGCGTGTGGGTTCCAGCGAGCGACTTGCTTAGCCGTCTCGATCATCATAGCCCGACTCTCGCCTGGCAATCCTAACATAATGTGCAGACTGAACTCAAACTTACGGCCGGTCACACGTGCCACCGCGTCAACGGCAGCGTCATGATGATGCCCTCGATTCATCCAATCCAAGCTGGCATTGTGAATCGTTTGCACGCCCAACTCTAACGACACGTAGGTGCGTTCTGCAAACTCGTCAATTAGATCCAACACTTCGTCGCCTACGCAATCGGGGCGCGTGCCAATCACCAAGCCAACGACGCGTGGATCCTCCAGCGCAGTTTCCCATAGTAATCGCAGTTTATCCAACGGGCCGTAAGTATTCGTGGATGGCTGATAGTAAGCCAAGAATTTCTCGGTTGCATAGCGTCGTCGCAAGCCATCGATGCCACGTTGGATTTGCGAAGTAATCGCGTCGCGGCGAACACGCCGACTCGGGCTAAAGGCACGGTTGTCACAAAATGTACAACCACCGGTGGCAACCGTGCCATCGACGTTGGGGCAAGTAAAGCCGCCGTCTAAACTGATCTTCTGAACCCGGCATCCAAACTTCTGACGCAAATAAAGATTCAGTGGATAGTAGCGGTGGCCGAGCGCTTTCCAGTCAACGTGGTTGCAAATGGTCGTCATATATCATGCATTATACAAGAGAAACATCCGGTTAAGTTTCTGTTGTACTCGTTTGCCAAGTTTCCTTCCACACGCAGCCCGCCCAGGACCAACCAACTCCGAAGCCGATCAAGAGATTAGGCGCACCGGGGACAATTCTGCCTTCGCTTCTCAGGTCCGAGATCAGGATCGGTAAAGTACTGGAAACCGTATTGCCGCAGTCTTCAAGCCGAATCGGCAGTCGCTCCTGGCCAATTCCCAAACGCGTTTGCAGTTGCTCCAGCATTTTGCGAGTCGCCTGGTGTAGCAAGTACAGATCGATATCTTCATCGCGCAGCTTGGTCAATTCCAATACTTGTTCAATCAGTTTGGGAACTGCGACGACCGTAAAATTGAGCAAACTGGGGCCATCCATATAAAGGCGACTCTTCCAGCGTTTGCGGTGTCGCGGCTTGAGTAGTTCCGTCGTAGCTTGCGCGCCTCCAGCGTCTGCAGCCAACGCTTTAGCTCCTCCATCGGCGACGAGCAGTGTATCAGCGCCGTTGCCGTCGGTTCCAAACTGAAAGCCAAAGATACTCTCCGTATCCCCGGCTTGAATCAAAGTTGCGGCGGCCGCATCGCCAAAAATCGTTCGCAGGCTGCGGTCGTCCGCATCGATATACTTTGAGTAGGTTTCGGCGGTAAGCAGCAATATGTTCTTGGCCGCACCACAACGAATCAAGCCTTCGGCTATGGCCAGTCCATAAACGAAACCTGAACAGCCAAGATTAAAATCCAAAGCGCCACAGTTTTCAGACAATCCCAGCCTTTGTTGAATCAAACATGCAGTCGTTGGCAAGGGATAATCCGGCGTCTGCGTGCACAATAATACAAAATCGATGGACGCGCGGTCCACTCCGTGCTCCGAAAAGAGCTTCTCCGAAGCTGAGACTGCAAGGTCAGATGCAGTTTCTCCAGGCGCGGCGATAGAGCGGCGGTGAATTCCCGTCTTTTCTGCGATCAGCGGCAGATCCCAGTCCGGAAATTCGGCTTGAAGTTGTTCATTGGTTTCCACTTTCTCGGGGAAATGCACCGAGATGGGTCCGATTTGTGCAAACGGCACTACAGGTCCTTCCGGGGTCAATGGGCTAGCCGACAAAGAAGCCGCCGACTAATTACACAAGATATGCCAGATGTAAAAGCTGGAATAGCCCTTTGGCAAACGAACCACATCTAAGCGCGTCTCCCCAGAGACACTCGAAGCTGACTTCTCAAATTCTGACTTCTCAAGTACGGCTCGAGTTCTACACTTCGTTCCGCACCACGTTCCACACCTCGATTTAGTGTCACAGAGATTCCTGGTCCGCGTCCGGCAATGGACGCGGCTCCGTGGAGGCCTGCGAGGCACTTTCGAGAGGCACTCGCAGAAGCCGCTGAATGGTCTCGGAAAAGGGAGGCTGTTGGGAAATCAAGCTCTGAACTCTGTCGACACCTGCGGTGACCTGTGGCATGGCGGAGAGCTGTCGTTTAAGTCGCTCTTTGTTCAATCGCCGCATCGGAAGCCAACTACCACATTGTAAAGTAGCCACACGATTGGCATTGTCGAATTGGTCAAAGGCCATGGGCAAGACAATCTGTGGAATACCTGCTGAAAACGCTTGGCTGGTGGTGCCGACCCCACCATGATGCACGATTGCGGCCGCGCGCGGTAATAGCTGGCTGAAAGGCAGATAGCGAGCCGCATAGATCTTGTCAGGTAGATTTGAGGGGATTTGTCTTGGATCGTTGGAAATTAGAATGGCAGCCCGTCCCAGTTCACGACATGCGGCGACCGCGTGCGTTAAGTACTCGTGTCCGTGGTGGTTGGCCGTACCTGGGGCAAAGACAATCGGTTGCTCGCCACCGATCCGCTCCAGGATGTCCTGCAGTTCGGCGTGAATCGTTTCTTCGACCACATCATGGCTATCGGCTAGGGGAAATCCGACGAGACGCATTTGCGGATGCAAGTCGACTTTCGGTATGCTGAACCAAGCTGGAAATAGACACAGGACCATGTCGGGAGAGTACCACCATTTGTGCAGCATCCGCCGAATCGGTTGTAATCCAATTTCACTTCGTAGGGCATTGATCTCAACCGCTCCAATGCGGTCGACCCATTGGTCCGCTGCCCAATAGGCTAACGGCAGCCATGATCGAGGGATCCAAGGTTCCCAAGAATACGAACTCACTCGGGGTGGTTCGGTGAATGATCGAAGTGGGGCTGGGGCAGGCAATACCGAAACGCAGCTTGTATTCGGATATTTATCGCGGTAGATGCGACCGGCAAAATCCAAGAGATGACTAACCAACATGGTTTGACCAGGAACACAGTTTTGCTCTAGCCACCCATAGTGAGTACGCAGGACGCTATTCACCGCTTTTTGGAATATCTGCCGCGCACCGTGGCGTGGATGCCACAGCTTGGGATCGCTTACAAAGTCGTCAAAGGTTGCACGGTCGAAGAGGGGATGAGTTTCTAAACCCGCCCGCTCCGCCAAGTGCAGATATTGCTCAGCAGCCAGAAAAATGACGCGTTTGCCGTCTGCCTGCAAGATGCGAGCGATCGCCAGCATTGGATTGACATCACCCAAGCTACCGGGAGCGGTAACAATCGCGTCATACATTGGAAAGGCTAATCATTGTAAGTGAATCGGTATTCTGCCGGAGCAGGTCTTTGTTTCGCTATTGTTTATTCAAGTAGCCCGAGAAACCAAGCGGTTCAATCGTAAAGCTGTGACGCCTACGTGGGGTATGCCGGTGAGGTCGCCCTTGGATTGCTGCAAATCATTACATAATAACAACTTCGGTGCGAGAATTCCTCGGAAATGGGGCTTCAGAGTCCTTGCAATAGAGCGTCGCACGTCTATCCTTAACGGCGGGTTACTGCGCGCACTGTTAGATTCCTTGCCCTTAATGGCGCTCGCTAGCTGTGCCCGCCACGAACGTGTTTAAAAAGGGGGCTGACCCTTTGGCGAACACTTCCAAAAAATGACTTCTCGAGGTGTTCGAACGGGTCAGACCCTATTCCAAACGCGTTCAAAGCCTATGAGCCATTTGCTCCTATATTATCAACGTCCAGAGCCAGCGACATGGGTTTTCCTTGCGTCGTTCTTGCTGCTGAGCATCTATTTTGTATTTCATCGTTTTTTCTGCGTTCGCAACTTAGACATCTTATTGCTCGTCTTATTAGCCCCCGGTCTGATGATGGTCTATGAAGGCCGCAAGATGAAGGCCGATGAAATAGCTAACATTCAATCAGAGAACTTAGCTGGCTCTTATCCCGCAGGACAACTCAAAGCTGCAAACACCAAGTGGATTGCCTTTCAACTAAAGCCAGACGCGTCGATCGCGCCCGACGAACCTTCCATCGCGGATTCAGAAGCAACGCAGGGAGAATATCTGGACGAAGCTCAGCCGCAGAAATGGTCAGCCGCATCACTCGAATTCTATGGTTTCGCCGGATTGTTGATCGCCAGTGGCCTATTGCTTATTCGCATGCTAATCGATCCTGCACTTGTGCGGCGTCCACTCCTGGTACCCAACTTGTCGATTGGCGGTCTTAGCTTTATCGGTATATCATTGTTCATGTTTCTGATGGCGAATGTGATTACCAGTTCGCCAAGAGATGAACAGACGCGAGGTCCGCAGCTTGGCCCCGGCTACGCCTTGCTAAACATGCTGCCTTCATTGCCAACCACTCCCGACTACCAGCGCGACGCTTGGGAGGGAAGCGTGAGCGAAAATGGCGATCATATTCTGCCAACGGTCGCACGCATTCTGGCGATAGTATCCAACCTAGCGATTGTCTTAGGGATTGTTGGGATCGGGTACTGGCATTTCGACAACGTCAAAACTGGCATCGGATGCGCGGTGATGTACTTACTGCTACCCTACTCTGCGCAGATGACTGGTAATCTGGAGCATGTAATGCCAGCCTCGTGTATGGTTCTCGCATTACTAGCCTACCGACAACCGTTGATAGCTGGTGCGTTGATTGGATTTGGTGCTGGCTTAGCTTACTATCCACTGTTCTTGTTGCCCTTGTGGATCAGCTTTATTGGAAGCGCGGACTGGGACGCTTGCTGATTGGAGTGGCGGCGAGCCTAGTGATCATGGCCTGTCTATTGCTGCTCGAAGGGCCAGATGCATTTGGTGTTCACTTGCGATGGATGTTTGGACTTTGGTCACCACGTATGGAGGGATTGGAGGGCATTTGGGGCGAAAGTGGATTTCAGCCTGAGTATCGGCTACCTGTTCTGGTTGGTTTCATACTTCTCAGCCTCTCGTTCATATTCTGGCCTTCACGCAAGAATTTGGGCTCGTTGATGGGTGGGTCAGCCGCTGTGATGTTGGCGGCTCAGTTCTGGCACGGCAATGGAGGTGGCATGTTCATGGCTTGGTTCTTGCCATACGTGTTACTAACGATCTTCCGTCCCAACTTGGACGACCGTATTGCTCTTTCGGTTGTCAGTGCCGGCAGACGCCATTAGGCTTCACAAATGGAGGGCCAACCGTCTATTGGTCCATCCAGATGGAGATTGTCCGCGGTTCTGGGTCCTTTGGGCGGCTCTAATATCCGTGGGTGTCCCGCTTGTTCAATTGCCCAGGTGTCCCGCTTGCTCAATTGCCCAGGTGTTTGCTGACCGGCCGTTTGTATTTGCACCATATTTTTAGGGTGGAATGGTGAGCGTACGGCACACGGGTAACCGTTCACGAACTTGGCGTCGACAGGAAAGGGTCGGGAGTCTTTTCAACAACGCCCGCCACCGATGAGCTGCCGCTGGTAGGAACACGTGGTTTCTAATTGGCGAACGATTTAGGCTGAAAAGACTCCCGACCCTGTCACACAAGCCGACACATCGTGAACGGTTGCGCACACGGAGTGTGCCTGCTAACTTGGGCTAGGCGTCGCTTGGGTGCTAATCAATCGGAAGACGCAGGGCACGAGGGTGAGTGAGATAATCGTGGCACCAGCGACGCCGGTACCAATCGCAACCGCCAGGGGTGGCCAGAAGCCACCGCCGCCGATGACCAAAGGCAAGAATCCGACGACCGTCGTCGCCGTGGTAGCCAACACGTGCCGCGTAACTTCAACAGTCGTTTCGACGGTGGCTTCGATGTCTCCCGCGCGGACGCGCGCGCTGGTCGCGAGAGCCGCGACAACCACAATCGAGTCGTTAATGGCTATGCCAATCAGCCCCATTGTTCCCACGATTGCCATAAAACCAAACGGGTAGCCAAACAGCCACAGTGCGCCCATACCCAAGCCGATCGACAAAGTGGCGACAAGCCCAATCAGGCCCGCCAATCGAAATGACTTGAGTGCCAGCACTAACGCACCGACCATAGCGACCGCCAGGATACTGACATTGGCCATCAAGCGACCAACTGCTGCGTCTCGCTCCGATGCCTCACCGCCGACTTCAAGGCGATAGCCGGCAGGCAGTTGATCGAGATCGGTTAAAGCCAAACGACTTTTAAACTCGTTCAATACCTTCGACGGCAGAGTACCTGCCGTGATGAAGCATTGCACTTCGTTCACACGGCGTCCGTTATAACGTGTAATCGAGGCGCGCTGCGGTTCCAGGGATACTTCTGAAATTGCAGTCACGGGCACGGATTTGGCCAGCAGGGCTGGTTGAGTGCGATTGCCGGAAGATCGACTGCCTGCCACGGGACTGTTGACCAACAGCGAAGCGTCTTCGAGCGACTCGATCCTATCCCGGCGTTCCCCCACGATGCGCACGCGGACGGGGATTTCTTCCACTTGCTCGACGATAGTGCCAGCAAATAGCCCATCGAACTTGGCATTTAATTGATTAGCGATTTCGCTTTCCGGCAATCCGGCCCAAGACGCTTCCCGCGAATTGACTGCGACCGAGGCTACCGGACGGATGTTGCTGAGCGCGGCTCGCGTATGCAGAACATCGGGGATATTGGTCGCCAATGTCCTCATCTCTTCGCCAATTGACTTCAAGCGATCCAAGTCGGCACCCAAGAGGCGAATTTCGACGGGCGCATCGAAGGGCGGCCCTTGCTCTAGTTGGCGAACCAAGATTCTCGCTTCGGGGAATTCCTGGTCCAATTCAATTTGCAGGTCGCGAATCAAGGCAAGCGAGGCGCGGTTGCTGTCGAGCGTGACAATGGCTTGCCCGTAGTTGGGATTGTTCTTACGTCGCGCGATAATGTTGTAATAGAAGGGTGGTGCACTTTCACCCAGAAACCAAGTGGTATGCTGGACTCGCGGCCGCCGCTGCAGCGCCTCGTCAATTCGCTTGGCGATTTTCGCAGTACGCTGTAGCGTGGCTTGTGGTTCCAATTCGACTTCGATGTAAAACTGGTCGCGATCGGCTGGCGGAAAGAACTGTTCGTTCAGTTGCGTTGCCGCCCAAAACCCACAGATCGGTAATACACAGCCCACTCCAATACCTACAAGTGGTCGTGAAAACATCGCTCGCAGGACCCGCGTGTAGACTTGAGTTAGCAGTGCAATCGAAATTCCATGATGAAATATGCGCACGATAAATGAAGCATGCTTGCCGTTGCCAGCTGCTTGACTTTTTTCGGATTTTGACAGTCCTTTCCCGAGTAGAGCGGCCGAGGCAGGTAAGACCGTTAGGGCGAGAAACAGCGAACTAAAGATCGCCAACATGACGGTAATGGCAATCGAGCCGACAAACTCGCCAGCCGGACCTTCCATAAGTGCAATAGGGGCGAAAGCCAGTGCGGTGGTGATGGTAGAGGCTAGCAGTGGTGCGAATAGCCGGCTGACCATATCGCTGACCGCCAATTGCGGCGGAAAGCCACGACGCAGACTAATGTCGATCTCGTCAGCGGCAATAATGGCATTGTCGATCAACAATCCCATGGCGATGATCAAGCCAGTGATGGACATTTGGTGGATGGGAATTCCTAGAAACCGCATGCCTGCGATAACCATCAACGCGGCAACTGGCAAGGTAGCCGTCACTAACAGAGAACTACGCCATCCCATAAACAGAAACGTGACAAAAGCGACGGCCGACACCCCCAGTAGCAAGTTTCGAGCTAGTGTCTCCATTCGCTGCGCGACGTAGGCATCTTGCTGCATAATGAGCTCAAGTCTCACACCGCGTGGCAGACGCTTCCGAAATGATTCGAGCATCGGCTCAGCTGCGGCGGCCCATTGATCGATACGGTATTCCGGTCGCAACATGGCACTGACGACGATCCCCCGCTTTCCGTCGACAATGGCTAACGCATCGGGTGGTTCAGGAGTTGTACGGCGAACGGTTGCCACATCGGCAAGTTGCAGGGTGTTGCCGGCAGTCCCAGATTCGATTGTCGCCGACAGGATGTCTTCCAAGCTATTGAACTGATTTTCGAGCTGAACGACCGTCTCTGAATTGTCTCCGTGCAAGACGCCAGCCGAGACCTTAATATCACGGCTGCGAATTTGTTGAGCGACCTGTGCGGCCGAAAGTCCTGCCGCGGTTAGTTTGTGGGGATCAAGTTCGACGCTGATTTCTTCGCGTGGGTCACCAAATAGATCAACATCCTTCGAGCCATCGATCAAGAACAGCTCGTCTTTCAACTCACGAGCAAGCCGCCGCAACACGCCATTGGATACGGGCTCGTCTCGATTCCAGACGATGGCCCCGATCCAAGCGTACGCTGCAATATCCAACTCATTGAATTTTGGTCGACTGGCTCCCGCCGGTAGCGAACTGATTGAATCCTCGAGCTTGCCTCGGATAGCGGACCAAACGGGGCCCGTGTCGTAGATATCATCGCGCAGCTCAACCGAGATAAAGGACGAACCGGCCAAGCTTTGAGAACGCATGCGTTTAATTTCAGGACTATCGATCAGTTGGTCTTCGATCTTTTCCGTAACCAAGGCTTCGACGCGGGCTGCATCTGCGCCCGGATAAACCGTTGTAATACTGCAGGCGCGGGGCGTCAGCAGCGGATCCTCCATTCGCGGCAGGACCATTAATGAACTGAGACCAGAGGCAACCGCCAGCAAGACCGTCAACACGATAAGTCGTTTGTCTGCGTAAAATGCCCCAGCCAATCGGCCCATGGCATGCTCTGATTGGGTTGGTTTGAGACGTTGCATTACATTTAGCCTGTTGGAATCGCACTGGTGAGGGTTGAGCAAAGGTCCAAGGGGCGACACCTAATGCGCCAAAACTATTGAGGGGCAATAGCAACGAACTGGCCCGGCGTCACCCGGTGCACGCCAGCGACCACCAGCAGCTCATCCAATGAAAGTGGACCTTGGATCTGCGACCAATCGCCATGTGAACGCAGCAACTCCACTTGCCGCCGTTCGATAACGTGTCGCCTGCCACTTTCCATCTTCACGTTCTCGATACTTGCAGACGGTGCGCTATCTAAGCCAGCGGAGGCCACGGTCTCTGACTCGACGGGGACTGCTACGAACACAGCCCACAAGCCTCGAGCGCCAGAGGTCAGGGATTGAGTGGGAACCCAATAGCCGCCTTCATCATTTCTCTGTTGTATCCGGACCTTCACGGCAGCGCCCAAGCTTACTTGCGAACTAGCACTCTCGCTCATCCGCAGCACGACCTCGCGGGCACGCGTTGCTTCGTCAATTGTCGGCGAGGTACGCTCGATGGTAGCCGCCAGTGGTTGCTCGCCCGAAAACACCGCAAACTCTAAACTGCTCAGTGCGGCTAAATGGTCGGGCAAACCTACGCGGACCTCATACGGGGGCGATTCGAGAATCTCCAAAAGCGCCTGCCCCGGCGAAACGATGGACCCTTCGTCTAAGTAACGTGTTCTGACCTTACCCGAGAAAGGAGCCGTAATTGTGCGGTCGGCTAGATCGGCGGCGATTCGTTTCAATTGTGATTCCAGGCCAGCCACCGTCGCAATCTGCATCTCGATGTGCTCTTGCCGTGAACCTTCGACCAGTTGCTCTAAGGCCTGTTGGGCGGCATCCAACTGTGCCACCGAAGCATCCAGTGCAAACTTGGATTCTTCTAGCTCTTGCGCCGTAATTGCCATGGATTCGACGAGTCGCTCGGTCCGCGCATAGTTCGCCTGCTGAAGTTTTAGCGCAGCTTGCAACTCAGTCACTCGCGCTTGAGCTTGTTCGATATCTTGCCGGCGCGGCCCGCTTTGCAACTCCTGCAAACGCGCTTTGGCACTTACCAAATTTGCTTCAGCGACGCCTCGGGCAGCATCAAGCTCCGCGTGATCCAACTCAACGAGCACCTGTCCGTTCGCTACGTCGTCGCCCAGATCGACGGCGATCGACTCGATACGTCCAACCACTTTCGCGGCCAACTGGCTGACGCGACGTGGCATGACCACACCCGTGAACTCATGCGTTAGGCTCGCTGGACCGGCGGCAGAGATGGGGCGCGTGGCGACTTTCAACAACCGGGGCGCGACACTGATCGGACTACCGACTGCCTGCCGAGTCGTTTCGGGCGCTGGCGGATATAACGTGTACCAGAAACCCAGCCCACCAACCGTCAGACCAAGTAGCAGCATCGCCGAGCTTGACCGCCATGTCAATAAATGACGCTGCGTCAAGAATTTGCGAAAAAAAGGGGAATCATTAACCGGTGGCATGATCGAGAATCTTGGTTGCAAAGGAATCTAACAGACGTTCGGTTTCCGGGAAGCTCAAATGCGGCCGCCACTTAAACCCGTTAATCAAGACCCACGCGTGATAGCGAATGCTACGCACCGCATCGGCCACGCCAATTTCCGACAGCGAGGGACTTGAAGCAATGAGCACTTGGCTGCCATAGGTCAATGACCAGAAGCCGAATACTAACTCTTCGCAAGTCATATTATCGGGCAGCGTCAAATCGCCCGCCGCGACCGCATCACGGGCAATGCCCGCGACGATGGACATCGACCTCAGTTCGCAAGAGCGAATCAAGTCTTGCCGTTTTCTAGAAGATTTCTCCCAAATCACCGAGTTGCGAAGCATTTGCTCGATCGCAAAGTGTTCGGGGCATTCGAGTGCATACAAGTCACACGCGCAGCCGATCGCTAACATCCGCTCACGCGATTTGGAGCTCAACGTCGCAGCGCATTCAAACATTTTTCGCCGCAGCTCGAGCGATTCCCACGCTAGAGCCAGCACAATCTCTTCCTTATTGGGAAAGTGGTTGTAGAGAGTTCCCTTGGCGTACTCCATTTTTGCCGCCAAGCGTTCCATACTGAGCGACTGATAGCCTTCTTCCACCAAAATAGGCCGCGCCAACGCTAAAATGCGCTGCTCACGCTCCACAATCTCCCGCTGTTTTCGACTGATCGCTTCCATGCTCATATTTTGACGCGGCGTCAATAAAATGTCAAGCGTCATGTATAATATCGCGGATGGCGATAACCTACCATGGTTATAAAATGGTAGCCGTTCACGAACTTGGAATCGACTGGACAGGGTCGGGAGTCTTTTCAGCAGCGTCTGCCACCGAGGAGATGCCGCTGGTAGGAACATGGGGTTGCTAATGGGGCAAGCGATTTAGGCTGAAAAGACTTCCGACCCTATCACACAAGCAGACACATCGTGAACGGTTACAAAAAATGAAAACTTCCACCGTCGCTGGAGTAATACGATGTTGCGTTTGATGATTCTTAGTTTGTTCTCGTTTGGCCTGAGTGTCTGCACTGACGCATTTGCGCAGGAGCAACCGTACGATGAGTTTCCCGCAGCCGAGCCACCTTATTATCGAGTGCGCTACCCGGCCTCAACCGAGCCTGGCCAACTGGCCTTTTCGGTCAACTACACGATTTGGATTCCGCCTGCTGTTAGACAGTTGCGTGGCGTGATTGTGCACCAACATGGTTGCGGCGAGGGCTCCTGCAAATCGGGCTTGACTGGCGCCTTTGATTTGCATTGGCAGGCCTTGGCCCGTAAACACGACTGCGCATTACTGGCACCCGCATATGAGCAACCCGAGGGTGCCGATTGTCAGTTATGGTGCGACCCACGCAACGGTTCGGCGATAGCGTTCGAAAACTGTCTGCGAGATCTGGGGACACAGTCCGAGCACCCCGAGTTGTCGCATGTCCCGTGGGCATTATGGGGCCACAGCGGTGGTGGACATTGGGCCGGAGGTATGGTTCTGCTTTATCCCGAGCGAGTCGCGGCGGCTTGGCTGCGTTCTGGCGTGCCGCTTTTGAAGAGCAATCCTGACCGGCCTTCGATAAATCCTCATGAACTGCCCAAGGCGGCGCTAAGCGTACCACTGATGTGCAATTTGGGAACCAAGGAAGGCGTTACCGTGACTGATGGCCGGTTTGCAAGCGTGTGGCCAGCCAATCAAATGTTTTTTGAAGAAGTACGCGGCCAAGGTGGTTTGATCGGTGTTGCAGTCGATCCCTTAACAGCCCATGAATGTGGCAACCAACGCTACTTGGCTATTCGCTGGCTCGACGCATGCCTGGGCTACAGACTGCCAAACAAACCGAACGATCCATTGCGAGAAATGCCGGTTGATGATAGTTGGCTTGCACCTCCACTGGGTACTTTGGCGGTACCGAAAAACACCGCATTAGAAAACCAGACGAATCAACCTTCAACCGTTCAGGCTTGGTTGCCCAATGACGCTGTGGCACAAGCCTGGATGCAGTATGTCAAGGACACGTCCGTTAGTGACTCAACCCCTCCACCCACACCGACGAATCTGCGAATTACGGGAAGCGTATTGAACTGGGAAGCTGAGGCGGATCTAGAGAGTGGCCTGGCTGGCTTTCTGATCGAGCGCGACGGCAAAGTCATAGCCAACATCCCTGAGAAGCCTCAAAACCCCTTTGGTCGCCCGGTATTCCAAGGCCTACAGTACAGCGATACTCCGCTACAACCCTTGATTGTTATGCAGTTTACCGACGATTCTGCAACTAGTGGCCAGCAACACAGCTATCGCGTCTTGGCCCGAAATACGGCCGAGCTACTTTCTTCGCCCAGTGATTCGGTACGAAGCAGTAATTCTCCGAGCCAACCAGAACCATAAAGCCGAGCGCATATCTCACTCACGCCTACGATCGACGTGGTGCAACGGGGGTTGACTTCAATGACTATCCAACGTGCATCTTGCGATCGATAGAGCAAATCGACTCCGACCCAACCACGGGCTCCGACGCCCAAGGCGGTGAGTGTCTGATCGAGCATGTCGGTCGGGCACTTGCTGCGGATTCCACCATCTGCCAGCACGCCGCCGCAATACTGCATCTCAGGTGTAAATTCTTGAGTGAAGAGTGGGAGCCAAGTTGCTCGTCGATCAGATTCCCGACGCAGAAGCTGCGGTCCTGCCTCGTTTCTCAACGATGCAACGGGCGCATCAGTTGTCTGTTCTGTACGTTCGCCGTCGACGATTGCACTGCAGCTGAGCGCCAGGCCGTCGATCAACGGCTGGACCACGAAGTGGGATGAGCCGCGGTGGGGATGACGCTGCAGCTCTGCTATTGAACACACGGAAACTTGCTCGCACCCTGCACCATCGCGCGGCTTGACGATCCACCGATCCGTTTGCCAAAACCCAGCCACGCTGCGCAAGACAACTTCGTTTGCGTCGGTCTGTTTGAACGCATCGAAACGCAAAGTGGGAGGGTGCGCGATACCTGCCGCTAACAAACGTTGGGAAGTCAACCATTTGTCGCTAGCTGCTGTCAGAAACTCACCACTACAGTTGAGAAGCCGACAGCCAGAGAAAGCCAATTGTGAGATGCAGTTTTCTAAAATGCGATCAAACTCAGGTGCCACCACTAGGGTGAGGTCTGCGGAGTTAGCTATTTCGAACCAGGCTTCAGGGATCAAATCCGCGCGACGCTCGCACTGGATCTTGACGGTGGTGAGTTCTACATTCGCCGACCAAGATTCACAATCGAAGAACCGCTCATCGAGTGCTGAAGCGACCTGACAGCCGCCAGCAGCAAGCAATCGCTGAAGGCAAGCGAGCATCGCAGCCCCTTCGCGTCTGAGCGAGTTGGGGATGTGGCTGCTGGGAATATGCGACATTCCGCCACCGCAAATCCACTCGAGCACTGCTACTCTCATGGCCGGAATCCAATGCAAGCAATAGGGCTTGTGGCACTTTGCTCGTGATTAAGCCGACTTAACTTGAATGTCATCCGCCTTTTTCGCCGATCTTTGAAATGTAAGGTTGTGTCATGAGCTCTGCGCGAAAAATGACGAAGGCAAAATGCCATGGAAGATGTTAACTCAATCACATTTCGGCTGGAATCGTACCTACTCCGAATTCGAGAAACCAACGCGCGTTGGTCAGCTTGGATGCGCAGCATGGAGCAGGCAGCCATGCAAGCTGATGCCAACGAATTGTCGGAGGTCGAATCTCGGGCAGCCACGCTCATGGACGAACTAAAATCGTTTGGTCTTGATCGGCAACAACTGCTGGACGATGCGGCGGTGGCCGGGCTGCGAGCCTCAAATCTGTTAGGGTTAGCACGACTCTTGCCAGCTTGGGAACGACCGTCGCTGCGAACTGCGGCAATGACGGCCAAGCAACAGTTGTCGAGCCTGAGGCGATTGCATGTAGCAACGTGGATATTGATCAGCCAACGCCTGCAAGCGCTACAGGACTCCAAAGACATCATGATGGCCGGTGCCGTACAGCGCAGTGTCTATGCCACGGGCAAGCGAATCGATGGTGAGGGTGGACAGTTGCTCGATGCCAGTTTGTGAATGAGATTCGAGATACGACCCCTGAAGTTTCTGGTCGAGTAGACGGGCGAAGCGCCGGTCGCTCGTAGAAACAGAGCAACTCGCAAGGATTTGCGGCATGTCATTGTTTGCAACGATACAGCAATCAGCCAACGCGCTAAAAGTCTCCGAGTTGGGACTACACGTCGTTGGCAACAACATTGCCAATGCAAATACACCAGGTTATCTGCGGCAAGAACTGATTCAAGCTCCAGCGGCAGGCCTGCGGTTTGGCGATGCCATCATCGGTTACGGTGTACGCGCAGTTGGCGTCGTGCAAAAGCTGGACAATTTTATTGTCGATCGGCTGCGGGATACTCAAAGTGCCCTGAATAGTAGCGAAGCACTAACGAGTGTCTATTCTCAGATGGAATCGATCTTTGGCGAGCTGACCGACAACGATCTCAGCAGCCAGATTGCCAACTTCTCCTCCAGCATCAATGATCTCTTGAACCAGCCTGGCAACGAGGCCTTGCGAAGGCTGGTTATCGAGCGCGGCAATACGTTGACGACGAACATCCGCACGATTAGCAGCCGATTAGGCGAGATTTCAAACAATCTCAACCAGGAGGTCCGAGATTCGGCTACCGAAATCAATCGATTGACTGAACGAATAGCACAGCTCAATCGTCGGATTGTCGAAACCGAGGGCGGCAGGACGAGTGGTAGTGATGCCGTTGGATTGCGTGATGAGCGGTTGCAAGTCCTGCAAGAACTGGCGGGGATCATCGACGTCCGTGCCGTCGAACAATCAAGTGGTTCGGTCACAGTCTTTGTCGGCGGAGAATACCTGGTAACAGACGGTATCCAACGTCCAGTAAAATATGCGCTCAATCAGTCTGGCGAGGCGCCGGTCCCCGAAGTGCGGCTCGTCGACACCGATTCGCCGCTACATATCTCTGGCGGCCGCTTGGCAGGTATTTACGCAGCCCGTGACGGAGCGATCGGTGGTACAGTCAATGACCTGGATCAATTCGCACGCGACCTGATCGAACAATTCAATCGCATTCATACACAAGGGCAAGGTTTAGAAGGCTTTCGCAGTATCACCTCAACCAATGCCACAGACGATCGAACGGGACCGCTCGATCTAGCCGGTTATCCAGTCAAGATCGCAAATGGTCAATTTGAAATTCAGGTTAACGATCTGCAAACCGGCGTCAGCAAGACCCATACGATCCGTGTCAAACTGCAGGGCGGGACCGACGACACCACGTTGGAAGACATTCGCGACTCCATTTCCGCTCTCTCCGGTTTAACGGCTAGCCTATCGATTGATGGGAAACTGCGCATTGACGCAGATGTACACACGCTGACATTTTCGTTTCAAAACGATTCATCGAATTTCTTAGCTGCCGCTGGCATGAACACGTTTTTTGTGGGTGATTCCGCATCCAATATTCAATTAAACCCAACTGTTGCCGGTGATCCCCGCATGTTGGCGGCCAGTCTAACTGGCGTTGGCAGCGGTACGGACAACGCGCTCAAGCTTGCCCAAGCCTTTGATTCGCCTCTGGAACAACTGTCTGGAAGTTCATTAAAGGACGCATACGAGAGCATTGTCGTACGAACTACCCAGGATATCAACGTTCATTCAGGTGTAGCGGATGGCTTGCGGAACTTTTACAGGACACTCGAAGGGCAGCATCTGGCGACTTCGGGTGTCAATCTGGACGAGGAAGCCGTAAAGATGATCTTTTACCAAAGGGCCTTTCAAGCCAGTAGCCGCCTGATTCAAGCCTCCAGCGAGATGCTAGATACACTAGTGAATTTGTAAGCTGTGAGCATGGCGAGCGCTAAGGAACTGTCCCGAAACAACTTCCCGACTTAACTGACAAACAGGTAGTGGAATTCGCCAGAATTCCCGTCGCGCAAACAGGTAGTGGAATTCGCCAGAATTCCCGTCGAATAAACAGGTAGTGGAATTCGCCAGAATTCCCGTCGCGCAAGGAATTCTGGCGAATTCCACTACGGATATGATTAAGACTTAGTTTTATGACCACTTTCTACCCAGCTATTGCCGGCCGCACATCCATGCAGTTGGCGACTTCGCGATTGCTGTTCCAAATTCATCACGATGAGTCGGCAATCCAAAAGCTACAGACGCAGCTCAGTACTGGACGACGGATCGAGAACCTGAGCGAAGACCCGGCTGCTGCCATTCGCGCCCTGTCCGCGCAACGCCAGCTGGAATTCAAAGCACAAATCGATGACAACTTGAGCAGCGCAGACGTGATCCTCTCCGCTTCAGAGTCCACCTTGTCTCAGGCACACTCAATTATCAACGAAATGCGGGGACTGGCGGTTCAAGCGGCAGAGAATACTCTTTCTACCGCGGAGATTGATGCGATTAGCTCTCAAGTACAAGCCGCGATCGCCAAATTGGCCGAGTTGGGTAATGCCAAGTTTCGCGACCAGTACATTTTTGCAGGCAACGACGTGCTGAGTTCTCCTTTAAGCAGGTCGGTGATTCAGTACAGTTCCACGGGAATTCCCACGAATTACAAACGATTTCCGACTATGCCTCAGTGCTATCCAGTAACGTCACCGCAGACGACGCTTTTGGGGCAATTAGCGAGAAAGTCTTAGGGACGGTCGATCTCAATCCAAGCATTGATCTGGACACGCCCCTGTCGGTGCTGAACCGTGGCGACGGGGTTCGCCGTGGCGCAATCTCGTTTAGCAATGGGATCGAGACTGTCGAAGTCGATCTGTCGAATGCTCACAATCTAGCAGACGTGGTAGAGCAGATCGAAGCTCGGCAATTGGGTGGACGCGAAATCGACGTGGTTCTGTCTCCCAATGGTCTCCAGATTGCCTACGCTGATGGTGGAATCGGTCTGCTAAGAATTGAAGAAGTCGGATCCGGCAACATGGCAGCTGATCTAGGCATCAACAACTCAGGATCGCCTGGATCTCTGCGCCGGTCGTTGGCAGTGATCTAAATCCTCTACTTACCAAGACGACGAAGATTGGACAACTTTTTAATGGGACTGATTTACACTGGGCGACGCCTTCCAAATCCAACAAGGTTCCAATACATACAAAATATCGACCAATGGAATTGAAACCGTTGAAGACCTGCTTAACCGAATCCATCGCTCTGGAGCCCGGGTAGCAGCGGCAATCGCGGCGGATGGCAAGACGCTAACCTTGCAAAGTACGGAAAGCGGCACAGCGCTTTCCGTTGGTGAAGACGGTAGTACGCTGGCTACCAAGTTGGGAATACGCACCTTTGCGCTGAATACGCCAGTCAGCGCTCTCAATTTTGGACAAGGAATTTTCACCAACGAGCTAGGGGCTGACCTGGCGTTCACTCGCTCTGACGGGTCCAAAATGACCGTCAATTTGAACGGCGTTCAGAATGTTGGCGACGTAATCGCCCGCATTAACAATCACGTCGACAATTTTTCGCCGGGCCTGCGCATCGTGGCCTCATTGGCTACCACTGGGAATGGGCTCGTTCTAACGGCGGATTCTGGAATCAACCCGGTTACTGTCGAAAACGTTGGCGGAAGCCAAGCCGCTTGGGGACTGGGATTGGTCCCGCGAGATCAATCCATTGCAGCTAGTACGCTCAGTGGCACATCCACCGTCATTCGGGGTGCGGACGTGAGCGGGGTTGAAGTCGAAAGTGCTTTCACTTCACTGATTCGCTTGCGTCAAGCCATTGAGACCGGACAAACGGAGAACATCGAACGCATCACTCAAATGCTTGACAACGACCTGCAGCGCATGAGTCTTGCGCGCAGCTTCGTCGGCACTCGACAGCAGTCGATCGATAGTATGCATGACCTATCGGCCGAACAACAATTGCAACTCAAACAAATTGAATCGAACGAATTAGATGCCGATTTGGCCACGGTCATTTCTGAACTTGCTTCGCGCGAAGCGGCCCTCCAAGCTTCCTTGCAGCTAATGGGCCAAACGACGCGGCAAAGCCTGTTTGACTATCTTTAATTGGAACCGTTCTCGATGTGTCGGCTTATGTGACAGGGTCGGGAGTCTTTTCAGCCTAAATCGCTTAACCCAGGAGCAACGGCATGTTCCTATCGGCGGCATCTCATCGGTGGCGCGCTGCTGAAAAGACTCCCGCCCCTTTCCTGGCGACTTCAACTTAGTGAACGACTATCTTTATTGCAGTGCTTGCTGAGTGGCCCAACGCGTAAACGGATCAGAGGACGAGGCTATGAGTCGCTTGACGGACTAATAAAAAGGGGCGTAAGCCGTAAGCGCGCCCCAGGCTGTGATATTGTTACGCCATGTGCGCAGGGTTGCGCAGGCGTGCCGACTAGAGACCTGGCTCGACTTGTATCAAGGCCTTTGCTCGTGCCGTCTTCTTCGGCGGGACCAAGTACAGGATACAGAGCACCATCCGCGTCGAAGGCCATCGCAGTCGGCTTGTCTAGAGCGACGATTTTCTTGGTGCGCATGCCGGTTTCTGATTCCTTGTCATTGATGATTTGGAACAAACCGCCTTGGGTCGTGTCGGCCCAAGCGTAGTCAAGCACATACAACTGTTTGGGGCTATAAGCGACAGCAGCAATGTCGTGCAGGCCTGTCTTTAGATTTAGAGCCATTTTCTTGCTGTCGGCTACGTAGAACGTCAGTAGGCTATCGCCCGGTACATTAATCTCGCCCATTTGGCCAACAACCAGATACTTTTCAGGAGACACCGTGATGCCCACTGGTGCATCTACTTCGGTAGCTTCCTTGGTTGCGAGATATCGTTCGTAACCGGTGACCTCGCCGTCTTTGATAGTGGCTCGTGACACCCAGCCTTTGGTGTCATCACCATTGCAGGTGACATAGATCGCTTCCGAGTTACCAGCCAAGGCATAAAAATTGCCTTCGCCCTTGATGTCATCAGTGGCTTCGAGCTTAAACGAAGCGTGTGTCGCATCTGCTTTGATTGGTTTACCATCTTCTGGCAACTTGTAAACTCGCAGCATTTCATCACCGTCGGGCAAACCGCCACCACCAACAACCAAAGTGTTCTTGTCGATGAAATACAAGCCTAGTGGTCCGATGTTGACCATGGGGCCTTTCCCATAGACGTCCTTGGGGAAATCAGTAATGACTGGTTCTGCCTTGCCATCCACGACTCGAACAACTTGCAAGTTGCCTGAATCAGCGACGAAGACGACGCCGGTTTCTGGTTGAATAGCCAACCCACAGGGATTGTTGAGACCGGTCACGACAGTTGAGATTTTTAAGCCTGCTTCAGTTGCCTCGGGCTGTTTGGGTTCTTCAGCTGGTTTTTCTTCAGCTGGCTTCTCCTCGGCTGGTTTTTCTTCAGCTGGCTTCTCTTCGGCTGGCTTTTCTTCATCCTTCTTAGCTTCAGGTTTGGCCTCGTCTTTTTTCTCCTCTTCCTGCTTAGCTTCTTCCTGCTTAGGTTTATTTTCCTCTGGCTTCTTTTCGTCCTGTGCCAATGTAGCGCTCGACGAAGCGATAAAGAGGGTGAGTATCAAGAATCGAAAAATCTTCACGGCTAACAACTCCAGTTTCGAGAAAGGTTTAAAACGATTTTATCCACGTAGTGGAATTCGCGAAAATTCCTGTGAAAACGGGCAGGCATTCAGTGGGAATTCTGTCGAATCCCCAGACCCAAGAGTCACTCAGGCAACTTGGGAGGCTTGATGTCGGGATAGTCATCACTCTTGAGTCCCTCCTTGAGAAACGCCACTAATGCGGCCTTCTGTTCGGCAGAGAGTTTCAAGGGAAAGATTTCTTCGTCCAGGAACTGATTAGGCGTAGCCCCCTTGTCGTAATAATCTACGACCTCTTCCAGCGTTGCTAGACGACCGTCATGCATGTAAGGCCCTGTGCGAGCGATGTCGCGCAGTGTGGGTGTTTTGAAAGCACCGTGGTCGCCGCCCAGCTTACTATGCGCTGCACGACCGACGTCTGGCTCTTCGTCGTCAATACCGACGCCGAGATTGTGGAAACCATTATCCGTAAAGTTGGCACCCGAGTGGCAGCCAGAGCAATTCGCCTTACCGAAAAACAACTTCATACCAACCTGCGCCTGCTCGGACAAAGCCGATTCGTCCCCTGCCTTAAAGCGGTCGTAGGCCGAATTGCCTGCCAGGACCGTACGTTCGAAGGCAGCGATGGCTTTGGCTAAGTTTTCTGCTGAGACCGGCTCCCCGAACACGGCTTGAAACTGCTGTTGATAACCCTCAATCGCAGCAATTTTCTTAACAGCTTCTTCAACGGGTAAATTCATTTCGATGGGATTAGCGATAGGCCCCAGCGCTTGATCTTCAAGCGAATCCGAGCGACCATCCCAGAATTGAAATTGTTGGTAAGCGGTATTCAGGACGGTCGGTGCACTGCGGCCCCCACGCTGTCCTCCAACGCCTTCTGCGGTCGCCTCTCCGTTGGACCATCCTTTGGCGGGATCGTGGCAACTAGCACACGACACCGTATTATCCGCCGACAGTCGCTTGTCAAAATAAAGTTGTTTACCCAGTTCAACTTTCTCAGTTGTCACAGGATTATCTTTGGGTTGTGGTAGATCCTTTAAGCCCAGCGGCGGTTTGACGGATTCGTTATCCGCTGCAAAGGTGTTGAGTGTCAGCGCGACAGCGCAGGACAGGATGCTGCAGCGCCACAAGCAACCAGCGATGCGTTGTAGTCCAACTTTCATAACATATTCCCCTCTCTGAAATTTACACTAAGCTCCATTGTCTACCTATTTGCCTCCTTAAACAAGACGGCGAAACGAGCTTGTTCGGAAGCGTTTTATCGTCGTCGATTTTCACATGCGCTACGGTAACTGCGATATACTGATCCGCTGTCCAATCTCCATCCGAGGCGTGCCTGCGCGCGATCCAAAAGAAAATCGCTATGAGATCTGCATCGAAACGCAAACTGCTTACGCGGTTGATCTGCACTACATGCATACTGGTGAGCTATTTAGCCGGTCAGGCTGCCCTTCACGCCCAGTTGCCGTTTGAGTTGGAAACGACCACCGTCCAGCGTGGTTTCGATGGCGAGCAGTGCTGGGTGCATGCCCGAGCGGGCTCAATTCCAGTCACAGACGGCCCACCGCGCGTTGTGATGACGATGCAGAAGTTGCTACTTTCAGGCTCGGACGTGTTCTACCCGCTGCATATGGTTAGATCGAACGACTTGGGAGCTACTTGGTCACAGCCGGTCGAGCAATCGGCTTTTGCGCGGCAAGTTCTCGGCAACTTAGATAACGGTGATCTACCTACCGGCGCTGCGACTGCGGTTGAACTTCTGCAACCGGGCGACGAAACGACTGTCTGCGATTTCACCCCGCAGTGGCATCGAGCCAGCCAACGTCTATTGGGAGTCGGGCAAACCGTCTGGTATCGCGACAATCGAGTTATGTCCGTACGTCCGCGTGGATTGGCTTACGCTGTATTCGGTCAAGCCAAAGATCGTTGGGGAGCTTGGCAGGTCGCAGATCTGCCAGACGAACCCGCCATGAAGTGTGCCGGTGCGGGTAGTGCCCAACGCGTTGATCTCCCTGGAGGCGACGTGTTGATACCCATCTATGCCAAACGACCCACCGCTAAGCAGTATTTCGTAACCGTCTGTCGGTTTCGCTTCGACGGTCGGCGGCTTGAATTCATTCGCCGTGGCAACGAATTGACCATTCCAGTTGATCGCGGTTTATACGAACCGTCGCTCACGCAATATCAAGGCCGCTTCTATCTGACCATCCGCAATGATCAACACGGATATGTTAGTGTCAGCGATGATGGACTCGAGTTTGACAAGCCGCGGCGTTGGACTTTCGATGACGGCCAAGATCTCGGCAATTACAACACACAACAGCACTGGGTTACGCACTCCGAGGGACTGTACTTGGTCTATACACGGCGCGGTGCGGAAAACGATCATGTCTTTCGACACCGAGCACCGTTGTTTATTGCGCAAGTCGATCCAGTGCAATTGCATGTTATGCGTGATACAGAACAAGTGCTGGTAGCTGAGCGAGGGGCACGGCTTGGCAACTTTGGCGTCGTTGACGTCTCCCCAGATGAGACATGGGTCACAGTCGCGGAGTGGATGCAGCCAGCGGGGGTGGAGCAGCATGGCAGCGATAACAGTGTTTTTGTGGCGAAGCTGAAGTGGAATCAACCCAATCGACTGGTCGAACAGCCGCAATCTGGATTCGATCGCGATGAGAATTGGCGAGTGATCGAGCCCTACTTTGCGCCGCCTGTGAGATTGTCAGACGATACGACCGGTTATCCGTCTCCGCTGCAGGGTACTGAATATGCATCGCTTACCCCAGGCAAGTGGCCAGAGCGGCGTGCAGAACTTCTAAACGAGTGGCACGAGCTGTTGGGACCATGGCCCGAGTTAATTGATGAACCTGAAGTGGAAGTACTCGAGTCGCAAGACTTCGAGAACTACGCTCAGCTTAAAATCCGCTTTCGTTGGACGCCAAACGAGACGACGACTGGATACATTTTGGTTCCGCCTGGTGTTGGACCGCACCCTGCCGTGCTGAGCGTTTATTACGAACCGGAAACGGCCATTGGTGCTGGTGCAGCGGATCGCGATTTCGCGCTGCAGGCTGTGCAGCGGGGATTTGTGGCGATGTCGATTGGCACGACCGAGGCCACCCAAGCCAAGACATACGCCTTGTACTATCCGTCCCTCGAAGATGCGCGGATTGAGCCGCTGTCGATGCTGGCCTATGCGGCTGCAAATGCTTAGCAAGTACTGGCGAATCGCTCCGACGTGGACCCTAGCCGGATTGGCATCGTGGGCCATTCTTTTGGCGGGAAGTGGTCGCTGTTTGCCGCCTGCCTATTCGACAAGTTTGCTGCGGCGGCGGTGTCGGACCCAGGCATCGTTTTTGATGAGACGCGACCAAGTATCAACTACTGGGAGCCTTGGTATCTCGGCTACCATCCGCCGCCTTGGCGCGAACGTGGTTTGATTAGCGAGCAGAATCCAGCGTTTGGCACCTATCCGAAACTTCGCCAACAAGGCCGCGATTTGCACGAACTGCATGCCTTGATGGCTCCGCGACCACTACTCGTCTCGGGCGGAGCGGAAGATCCAATCAACCGCTGGCGCGCGCTCAATCACCTGCGCCAGATAAATCGAGCGTTGGGCCATGAACATCGAGTCGCTATGACGAACCGACCGGACCACGCGCCTAACGCGGACTCGAACGAGATTATCATGCGTTTCTTTGAACATTTCTTGCGGTAGATTTGCAATGGTAAGCAGTCACGTGAGTCTTGAAGTTTACCAAACAACGCCCTACAAGGAACGTCTTGTTCACCATGCTCGCAACTGTACTTTTCAATGGACTTGACTGGCTGGTCGTAGCGGCATATTTCGTTGGCATTCTTGGCTTGGGGTTGTATTTTTGGCGCCGGAATAATTCTGCAGAGCAGTTTACCGCTGGCGGACGGGCGTTGTCCGGTTGGTTGTGTGGGTTGTCGATTTTTGCGACTTATTTGAGCAGTATTAGCTACTTGGCGTTGCCCGGCAAAGCGTTTGTCGAGAATTGGAATGCTTTTGTATCGTCATTGGCGTTGCCGTTTGCCGCGCTCATTGCAGTTCGGTTTTTTGTGCCGCTCTATAGACGTTCCGGTGAAGTGTCGGCGTACTCCTGGCTGGAGTCGCGTTTCGGCCTGTGGGCGAGGCTGTTTGCAAGCTGCTTTTATTTGCTATTTCAAATTGCTCGCAGCGGTGTAGTGATGTACTTGATGGCTCTCCCCATGGCGGTGCTGTTCGGCTGGGACATTCGACTACTGATCGTAGTCACTGGTGTGGTCGTGACGGCTTACGCCTTCGTGGGTGGGATCGTAGCTGTCATTTGGGCTGACGCAATTCAGGCGATCGTGCTCTTGGTGGGTGCATTGGTCGCTTTATGCATACTTTTATGGGGCTTGCCGGGAGGGCCCAGTGAGGTAGGGGAGGTCGCTCTGGCCAATGACAAGTTTTCGCTAGGGGATTCCTCTTTGCGAATCGTTTCCCAACCAACCATTTGGGTCGTACTTGCTTTTGGTCTGTTCGACAACTTGCGAAATTTTGGAATCGATCAAAGCTATATCCAGAGGTACATTGCCGCTCGTTCCGATGCTGAAGCGGCCAAGAGCGTGTGGTTGGGCGCTTTGATGTATGT
This sequence comes from Pirellulaceae bacterium, assembly GCA_041398985.1. Lineage (GTDB taxonomy): Bacteria > Planctomycetota > Planctomycetia > Pirellulales > Pirellulaceae > Aureliella. The sequence continues at coordinate 413,287 of JAWKTR010000007.1, read as the reverse complement.
GCCAGTCAGTGCCTTGTTCTTTTTCATCGGCACTTCGTTGTATGTGTACTATGACAGTCGCCCGGCGGATATCTTGGAAGTGCGTCAAATTGTGGCCAAACAAAAGCTAATGCAAGCCGGCGTGGCTGTCACCGCGACGGATTACCAGCAACAGTTGGATGCACAAGTGGCTGCACTGGAGACGAAGAACTTAGGCGATCGTGTTTTCCCGCATTTCATTGCTTCGCATTTGCCACAGGGCGTCCGCGGACTGCTAATTGCCGCTATTTTTGCCGCCGCGATGAGCACCGTCTCAACGTCGCTCAATTCATCTGCGACGCTGGTGATGAGCGATTTCTACCGCCGCCTGCTCGCTCCCCAAGCCACAGATATTCAACAGGTTGGTGTTCTGCGAGCAGCGACAATCGCCTGGGGTGTGATGGGCACTCTCATGGCTTTGGCACTGGTGCAATTGACTGAAAACGTGCTGGACATCTGGTGGAAGCTCTCCAGCATCCTGGGGGCTGGTATCGTCGGTTTATTCCTGTTGGGGATCATGATCAAACCCATCCGTGGTGGTGCGGCTGTAGCTGTGCTCTTGGCCGGTATGCTCTTGATCGGTTGGATGACGATTTCGCAGACGTCGCTTTGGCCTGCGGCTTGGGAGAATTACGCCAGCCTGATGCATCCATTCTTGGTGATTGTGGTCGGACCTGTCTTCATGATCTTGTGCGGTTGGCTGCTTTCACTTTCAGCGCCACGCAAGTGACCAACGCTTGAAAAGTGGATTTCATGCACCGTGCGTTGGGAAGATCAGTAAGCGAGTAATGCGAGCTTTCCGGGGCGGTGGACCTAGCGAGGGTGAGCAAGAAGTGTAACGATTGCTTAGAATTTTGCGGGGGGCAGCGAGGATATCTCGACTGCTTGGTCGAGAGGATCGAGGCCCAGGGCGGCCTGCATATCGGCTAGGGCGGTGAACCAAACGCGTTGAGCGTCTACGAGCTTGATCTCGCTCTCATTCAGTTTGGACTCGAGCAAGTTAATGTACAACAGATCAACCTTTTGACTGCCAGCGTCAAACGCGAAGCGATAACGAGAGAGCGTTTCACGGGCGGCTTCGAGTCCCCGAGCCGCCTGCTCGACGCTTTGTGCCGAAAGACTCAGCGAGTTGTATGCAGTTAATAGTTCAGTGCCGATCTTGTCACGTAGGAGACGCAACTTTTGATCAATCTGTGCCATCTTGCCTGCTGTGGATTGAATCTTGCCGCGAGGCTTGCGTCGCTGAAGGGGCACTTCGCCTTGCACCCCTACAAACAGCTCGAATTGTCCCTTGTCATTCGAACTAGAAGCTGGAAAGCCGACATCTTGTGAGGCTTCGGCAATGACGTCAAGTTGGGGCAGGAGGTTGTTACGTGCAAGCTGTTGTTCTAGCTGAATCTGTCGCTGCTCGTACAATAGCGATTGCGGTTCCGGTCGCCTACCGATTGCGGCCGCCAAGTCGACTTGAAAATCGCTGGCAGGCAGTGGTTCAATCACAGGAAATACGATCGGTCGCCAGGCATCTGCGGGAACCAAAGGCTGACCGCCTGCATCGCGCAAATAGAGCGCTAGCTTGAACGAAGTAGCGCGGAATTTCTGTTCGCTTTCAAGGACTTTGCCACGTCGCTCGGCGATCATTTGGTCATTGAAAATCAAATCGACTTCTGGAAACTTTCCCGCTTCAACACCAACCTTGAATTGCTCTCCGCGAGTCTCAGCCAGTTCGAGTAGCTCTCGCTGGGCTTGCAATACTCGACCCGCCGCCAACCAATCCCAGTATGATAAGCTTGCCTCTCGGGACGCGGACAAGATGGCTTCGCGAATCTGTGGCTCGGCGGCTTGCTCTGCCAAAGTAGCCTGAAAGACGGCGACCCGCTGCGCATCAATTGCGCGACCTTGGAGCAGCGGAATGCCGGCCGCCAGCTTGAATTCGCCGCCCTCGTTCGTCTCTCGCTCCTTGTACCAAGGTTGAAAATCTCCGCGACCAATCCGATAGCCTGCTGATAGATAACCACCCCACCAGGTTTGCCTTGCCAAGCCAAGCCCGTGCCGGTAGTTGCGATAGAAGCCGGTCGGTTCGCTTAAGGTGTAGCCTTGCAGCTTGGTGTCATAGGCACCGTAAGCTTCTACCAACTGCCCGTTGGCAACAGTGCGTGCTAGTCGCATTTCAGCGATTTTGGGATAGGCCTGATAAACGCTAGCAATTACGTCTGCCAGTAGTAACGTCTCCGACGCGGTGGGAGGAGTGGGAGCGGCAGGCGCATTAGTAGCTTGGGGATTTGGATTAGTAGCTTGGGGATTTGCAGCCCGTTGGTCGGTTGGTGGCGAAGCTGGCTCAGCTATTTCCGCTTGGGGCGTTTTCGATGAAACCGATTCAGGTGTTTGCGGAGTCGGGGCTTCGCGGATGGTCTGGGCGTGAACAGCCAGAGGTGGAAATGCTAGCACGCCAGCCATTGCATAAACTAGGGCTTGGGCAATTTGACTTTCCCACCCTTTTCGTCTTTTTCTTTTGGCTCTGAATCTGTAATTACAGGCGGGAAGCCATTCACCTGTCGCCATATTTCGTATCCGAGGGGAACTTGATTCAATAGTACCCAACCATTTGCACGCACGCCTTGCCGTAGGTATCGGTCATCTGGCCAATCCTTCTCGCTTTCAAAGTGCTTGTCGGGTACGACAACGACTCGAAAGAAGCCTTTGCCATCATCAGTTGGGAAAACTCGATTGACTTTTCCGCCAAAGGTACCAATGGCGACGGACGGCCAACCGACGAACTGCACCGCAGGCCAGCCTTCGAATTGCAAGCGAACTGGATCCCCTTCGTGTATGAGGGGCATATCGTTACCACTGACCTTCATTTCGACAGCGAGTCGCGTTGTATCGGGCACGATGACAAACAGTTGGGTGCCTTCTGAGACGGTATCGCTTCCCTCGAGTCCATTCCACTGCTGAATGTAACCAGTTTTTGGTGCCTTGATATTCAAACGATTCTGTTCATCGCTCTTGACTCTTGCTTCGGCCAGCTTTTGTTCGAGTGAGCGGATTTTCTGAATTTCTTCTAAGACCTTCTGTTCGGCCGCGCGATTTTTGATGTAGATGTCCTGTTTCTTGGCTTCGATCTCGTTCTCTTTGCTACTGAGTGCGTTGTAAGCTTCTTCGACGGCGGCTTCCGCTTTGAGAACTTTATTGCTTGCCGCCGCAGCATCTTGTTGTTTAGAGAAAAGTTCCTCTTGAGAGATAATCCCGCGCGTGGCGACTTGCTCGGCAATTCGCAGTTTGTTGCGTTTGTCGTCCAGCTCTGCCTGCAAGGCCAACACCTCGTTCTTGGTCTGCTCCCATTTCTGAAACGCGACCTGACGGTCGTTTTCCAAGGCGCGGATCATACTTTCACCCATACTCAGCTGCAGGACTTCAGCCTGTTCTGCCAGCAGACGCGCCGATTCGGCGTTCGTAATTTGGGCTCGGATTGCATCCAACTGGGAATCGATCAGCGCAACCCCTTGCTCGGCGATTGGCACGAGCTTCATCAGCAGATCGCCTTTTTCGACGTAGCTGCCCTCACGCAGGTCAGGCTTGACCCAGTCCACCACGCCTTTAGTTCCGCTCTTGACTTCCTGCGGCCGCTCTTGTGGGTCGAGGGCCAAGACTTCGCCGACGCCTTGAGCGGTCTGTCTCCAGGGAACGAAAACCATGCCGATGATTGAAAACACCAGCAAGACCAGTGTGATTTTGCCAAATAGACGAATAAAGCGACCGGTGCGGACTAAACGCAGAGCAGGAAAGTCCGTCCAAATCGGTTCCTGGTCGTGTAGGATCGTAGGGTTATTCTGCATGCTCGCCTCCTAGATGTAATTGCTGCGAACATAAGTCGGCGATAGCGGCTTGGTTCGTGGTAAGCAATAGAGTCCAAGGTGCGGAGGGCTGCGAAATCGCTTGCCATACGGTTTCACGCACTTCTTCGGTTAGGTCATCGAGCAGGCCATCGCTCAACAGCAGACGCGGTGCTCCAGCGATGGCTCGAGCAATTACCAACTGTTGTCGCTGGGTGCGCGACAGCGGCTTGCCGTCTGTTTGAAGTCGTGTTCGCAATCCGTCGGGTAGGCTCAACACCGTATCCCATAGTCCGACTTGCACGAGCGCCTCGCGCACGAGGTTCTGTCCAATTTCTTGGCGTCCCAGGTCTACGTTTTCCTCCAGGGTCGCATGGAAAATTTCGGTGTTACCTGCATAAGCGACGATGTTACCAGCCCCACCCAGCGCCGCCCGTTGCGCTTCAAGTCCCGCGACTTCGGCCATCCCATGATGTGGTTTCACCAAGCCCGACAAGGACTTAAGTAAGAGCGATTTGCCAGAGTGATCGTCGCCTGTCACTGCCACGCGCGCGCCGGGCGCAACCGTTGTCCCTGGAATGTGACAATCACTTCCAGTTGTTTCAAAATGGAAATGCAACTCGCCCCACCGCACTTCCGCTGGACCGGCAGGCACGCTGCCTAATTCGAAGCGTGGATCAACGGGAATGTCCAGCAGGTGACCGACTTTGTCGATCCCCGCCATGAGATCGTAGAATTTCTCCAAAGCCTTTCCAGCTTTGGCAAAGGCGCCAACGACTACAGTCAAAACCAACTCGCTGGCAATTAGCTGGCCGAGTGTCAGTTGCTGCCTCATTACGAGCCAACCACCGAGTCCCAACAGGGCCGTCGAAGCAACGACTTGAAGTCCAATTGCAAATGCTACTTGGCGAATCACCACGCGAAACTGCCGTTCGCGGGCTGCCAAGTACTCCGCTGTTAATCGATTCGCGCGCTCGATCGCCAAGTACTCACCACCGTTGACTTTGAAAACGGTGGGCATGGATATTACATCTTGCAGCCAGTGAATCGCACTGTATTTGGCTTTTGATTCGTCGATCGCGGTGCGAATTCCATCGCGCCCAAGCAGCCAAGTCATCGTCAGCATGCTGATCACAAGTACAATATCGAACCCGAGCAGGAACGGATGATAGAATGCCAGCAGTAAAAGACCTAGGATTGTGGTCAATACGATGGTAATGCCATCCAACAACAGCACCGCAGTGGCCTTTTGGATGGTCATAATATCGAACAAGCGATTGGCCAATTCTCGAGGATACAGACCATCAAAGGTCTCTTGAGCGGCGCGGGGAAAACGGTGTGACAAGTCACCAATGATGCGCACAAATTGTCGGCGTTGAATAATTTCGACAATAATTGTTTGCAGCAGTCGCAGAAAACCAGCCGCACCCAAACACGTGAACAGCATCAGCGACAAGACCAGCAACGGTTGTATTGTGGTGCCCCAGCTCACTACATTCACGAGGGATTCGATCGCCAAGGGTGTTGCTAGAGCCAACACGCCTGCCACTAGCGCGAACAAAGCGATCGTCCAAATATCTCGTGAATCCAGCTTCAGCAGCGCTAGTAGACGTCGCATCGGTGATGGGTGGCTATGATGTGCATGGCCACTGCTGTGCTGGTCACGGGGGCCACCCTGCGGTGAGAGTGTCGCGCATTCCAGCTCACGTTTGGCGATAAAGGCCCGCGCCATTTCACGTTGTAGCAAGACGCGAAGATCGCTTTGGTTCAGCGTGCGAGTCGTCAGTCTTTGTCCAATACAAGTCGCGTCAACGCGTTTGCCATTTAGACTTTCAAACACCCATACTTCGCTTTCGTCGTGCAGCAGGACGACAGGAAAGCCCTCGAGTAAAGCGCTGGAGATATCGGGGGCCTGAAGTTCGACTTCCTTGATATAGATGCCAACTTGCCGCGCCCAAGCGATTAGCAATCCAGACGCGCCACGCGCCCGATCGGCTTCCGATATGTCGGCCAAGTTGACATCGGCGCGGTCTATGGGCATCTTCAGCGACAGACCGACGCGGCGCAGGGCTTCGTACAAACGGTCTTCATCCGATTGTAAACTGAGGTTCATAGCCGCTTGTGGTTCTCGAGCAGATTATTCAAAACACAGTCCAGTCAATTTTTTGGAATCCACCGGGAAAGTTCACTGGAACCCGAGCCCTATGACCGCCTTTAGGACTCGTGTTCTCAAACATGATAAAACGTCTTGTAACCGTTCACGATGTGTCGGCTTTTGCGAAAGGGTCGGGAGTCTTTTCAGCCTAAATAGCTTAACCCATTAGCAACCATATGTTTCTCTCAGCGGCATCTCATCAGTAGCAGCCCTGCTGAAAAGACTCCCGCCCCTTTCCTGTCGACTTCAAGTTCGTGAACGGCTACAACGTCTTACCAGTACCAAGCTCGCCCACCGGTCGCACTGACAAATACTCCGCGGCTGGGAATATAATAACGTGGGTATCCGCTGGACATATAGCTGGCGTTCACGTTGGGTCGTAATGGCGAATAACCAATCCAATTGTTAAACTCCATTCGCAGCACGCGTTGGTTGGCGGCGAAAATTGCCCGCTGCTGAGCTATACTCAGTTCCTTCACTGGAGCACTATAACTGGAACTGGTCGACAGTGGCAGCCGGTCTGCCCGCGGAGCACAAAGGGCTGCACGATTGGCGATTCAGGCTCCTGGGCTGAAGCCTGCGGAGTCAGGCAAATTGTAAGGCAGAGAAGAGCCAACACGGGCCAAGGTTTACTCTGGGCACGAGAGTGCGAATTCATATCATTCTCCCACGGAAATGTTCGATTGGATTATCAGGGTCTGGCAAGAGTCGCATTCATCGCAGAATGCCGTGGCACTTCAGAGCAGGCAAGTTTGGAGCGAACCTGGTATTTCTCTGTAAGTGCCGCAAAGCCACTTCTCACTGACATCGAACCGTGAGCCGTATCGCCTTCCCCAATTCCCGCTCGTCTGGCAGGCATTGTCAGCATTCGAGTTCAACACGCCAATCGCGTGAACGTTAGCAAATACAGCAAGAATGTTCTGTCGATAAAGCCTGAGGAATCTTCGGATTGTGCATCCACTGGTCAATGATTCGGGGATGGATCATCGAATTCGGGAATGGATCTTCGTTCAGCTCGCCTGAAAGTTAGCCAAATCAACAAGATACAACCGCTGATTGCCACAGCGCCGGTCACTCCCCCCCAGAGCAACACGGCCGATTGACTGGGCACAAACGATACTTGCAGTTTGCCGTTGCCCTGCGGTTGAAGCAAAGTGAAATCTAACATGGCAGCAAGCGGCTTCAAACGTACTTGGCCTGAAGAATCGCTCGCCATACCGCCGTCATTTCCCAGCTCGCGAAGTAGTTCAATCATACTTGTCGCCAATCGCTGGCATTCCTCCGGCTCGATTCCAGCCTGCTCCAACCAAGCCTGAAGCGGTGTTCCATCTTCGAGTGGAGGAAAGTACTCATGCTGTCTCACACCTACCGCAAACGAACTTCTCGGTCCATAAACGCGAGACATCCCGTCCACATTCCATAATTCCAGCTCGTCTGCTCGCAGTAACTTCGGGTGGACCGCCACACCATCGTAAGACTCCGCTGTATCTATGTCGTACTCCCAGTTGCCCTCGCCCACGAGATTGGCAAAAAAACCCTCTGAGGAATAGAATTTGCGAATTCTACTTTCGCTGATAGCCCGATAGAGACTCATTTTCACTTGCTTGCGAAGCGGTTGCGCCGGCAGTTCACTGAAACCCTGTGCATCGACTACGCCACTGGCGGTGATTCTCAAATACAAGTCCGCAGTACTACGTATCTTGACCTGTTCGGTCGACCGGTCGGAAACAATCACAGTCGAGGGAAAAGTTGCATGGCCATAGAATGCGTAGTAGCCCCACACTGCCGCCACGCAGCCGCACAGCCAGATTGTGCAAGCAACGACAGTTCGAGCTAGACGACGCCAAGGCCAAGCTGAGATGCGCCGCCATCCCGATCCGAGAATGCGTCCGATCTGTTCTTGGGTACCAATTCCCACTGATCGAAGTCGCTGTGCGCCCTCGGCCAGCCGAAGGCTCGTCAAATCCACTTCGTGGCTGCTCTGCGAACTGAGCTTTGTTGTGACCTGTTTGCCTGTGCCCACCAAGTAGAGCACCCATATCGAAAATGGTAGCGAGATGAACGCACCAAAATGCACTGGAATCAGGCCTGCAATGGCAGCTACTAACATCCACTTTGACGGGCCACCGGTTAACATTTTCCAACCGCCCCATGCAAGTGGGATCATGGCGGCCAGGTGCGTAAAGCCCAGAAACGCATATTCATCGTGCGGACGATCTGCAAAAAATGTAATCCAAGAGCTCGTTCCGACGACCATGTTCAAAAAGGCAGCGACGCAGAAAGCAATTGCGGGCACGACAATCGCGGGTTGGGAGAGATCGAAATACGATCCAAGCGTCGTTCGCTCCCCTAAGACGGCGATGCGTTGTACATCTGTTTGTATATCACTGGCATGTTGATAGCGTCGCGAGGGCTCCTTTTCCAAAGTCCGCAGTACGACCTGATCGAGCCGCACATCGATATCTAGCTTCTTGCTAGGTAGATCGAATCTACCGATGGGCAACTCACCGGTCAACATTTCGTAGAGTACGACGCCCAACGAGAAAATATCTGCCCGATGATCGACCTCTTGTGGCCGCTCCATTTGTTCCGGTGCCATATAATGCGGCGTTCCCATAACTTGTCGCGTGCCCGTGAGCGTCCATTCATCGTTATTACGTCCCATCAGTCGTGCCAAGCCGAAATCCGCAATTCGAACACGACCGCGCCGGTCAACCAGAATATTTTCAGGCTTGATATCGCGGTGAACGACGCCTTCTTCGTGGGCAAACTGCAGTGCCTCACAGATTGGCGCTATCATTGCCAAAGCAGCTTGAGGAGTTAGCGTTTTTTCGGACATCATTTGCCGCAGATTCGTGCCATCGACATACTCCATGATCAGATACGGGCGATCGCCAGCTTGCCCAAAATCATGTACCCCAACGATGTGCGGATGTGCCAGTTTGGCTAGCGCCCGAGCTTCGCGACTGAAACGCTCCGCCAAGCTTGGGTCTTGACTACATTTGGTTCTCAGTAGCTTGAGCGCCACTAAACGGCCCAGGTGTTTTTGCTGCGCTTTGTAAACCATCCCCATCCCACCTTGACCAACCAGCTCTAGAATTTCCAGGTCAGGGAAGAGCTTCTGTACGTTCTTGATGGTTAACTCATCAGCCGATACTGGCTCTGCAGAATCGTTGCCGCCTTCGGTGGCATCGGGGTCAATTGCATGACTTTCAAAGCCAACTTCCAACATGCATGCCGAACAAATTTCGCCCGTCTCATCCGCCGCCAGTACCGTTCCGCATTGTAGGCAATGTTTGGTTTCATCAGGCACGTGATCGTCATTATCTACCGGTGAGTCAGACATGGTCTATCGCTTACAAAAATAGTCTAGAAGCAGAGCGTACTATCCAACAGTAAGCGGTTTTTGCGAATACGTTACAGGAAAGTTTCTTAGTTTTTTCTAACTGCTAGAAAAATGGACATTTCTGTGATTTCTAGCACGACATGGTATCTCACCCTCCCGCAATAGACTTGACAGACAAGAGTGCACAGGGAGCGGGAGGGCCACCGCGTTTCCCTCCCCGGAAAGCTCGCTGAGCTCACTCGTGTTAGCTGCGAAGGCACTGCAGCAAGTACTGCAACTCTTCGTCGACTTGATCAGCATCGCCAAGTGTATCGGCGACCTGGTTGCGCAGCAGTTCTCGAAATTTCCGACGCAAGCGATGCACTTGAACCCGCAGTGCCGACTCAGACACCCTCAGTTCAGCGGCTGCCTGTGCATAAGGCAGGCTCGTCGAGTCCATCGCGATAAAGAGCGAAACGCAGGTAGTATTCCCGCCGGGTGGGGTCATTATTGAGTTCGTCGAGTTGATGCATTGCATCTGCTAGAACCTGTTTAGCCCACTGTCGCTCGAAGACTTGCTCCGCCGTCTCCGGATCAACAGGCTCCCACTGCAGCCGACCTTCAGCGCTCGACCAATCGATCGACCAGGTCGCGACTTCACCGCCGCGCTTTTGTGCACGGCAATTGCGACGCTGCTCCAAAATGAGATTCTTCGCCGCTACAAGCAAATACGAGCGAAATCGACCCTTGGTGGGGGTTGCCCGTCCGAAACCGTCTCGGCTGATCATTCCGGCGAATAACTCTTGAGTCAAATCACGGGCATCGGCTGCCTGAAAGCCTCGGCTGCGAAAGTAGGCATACAGGGGGAACCAGTATTGTTCGCACAGCTCTTGGACAGCCGATCGGCCCAAACTGCTGCCGGCCTGGGCCTGGGCAATCAAACTCCAGCGTGTCGAGTGAAACTGTCGTGATGGCGTAGCATGCGTCATGCCCTCTATTCTACTGTCAAAATTCAGCGAGTCTCGCCATTGTGTCGATTCTTGATGCAGCAGAATTAAGACGGGGAAGCCGTTCTAATGGGTTAAGCGATTAGGCTGAAAAGACTCCCGACCCCGTCATCGAAGCCGACACATCATAAACGACTACGAAAAAGGCGTGCGTCACTTTGCCAGCCAACGACGTAATGTCCTGGTGTTCTTATGCGTCAATCCCTGCCAGAATGCAGGATTGCGCCAGCGAGAAATCAACGCGACGCGCGGGGTGGCCCAGTCTTTACGGGCAATTCGCTCGTTCATGACGGTCGGATGAGATGCAGTGAATGGTTCGCAAGTACTAAGATTCCATGCGAAGTCGTCCGCTGCCAGCTCATCGCCTGGTACGACCTGGCGGCCGTCATAGAGACTGAGAAAATAGTCCATTTTGGCTGCCATGTGCTTCGGAGGTTTCACATAGCCATAGTGATAGACCCATGCACCACTTGCGACGGCCGATAGTTTACGACCGTTCAACCCGAATCCGCAAGCGTCCCCAACCGAGCGCACTCCAATGCCAGGACGAACGATGCGGATTTGCTTTCGATAAGGCAACGGATCTCGGATCGTATAATCTGCACGAAAGTGATGGTAACGAAAGCTCAGTCCTTCGACCGATTTTCGTGTGCGGTGTTTGAGCATGCGACTCGAGATCCGATCCAGGTCGTTCTCGTGAATGACCTCGTCAGCCTGCAGGTAGAAACTCCAATCGCCGCGACACGCATCGAGGGCCACGTTGGTTTGTTGTGCGAGAATCGTTCCGCCGGAACGCAGCGAATCGTCCCATATCGTGTCAATGATACGAATCTTGTTGCTGTTAATCGATGCAATTAACTCGCGTGTTGCGTCGTGGCTATTGCCGACTGCCACGACCATTTCGTCAACGATCGGAAGAATAGATTGGATACTCTCCACGACCGGATAGTCATAGTGGATAGCATTGCGTGCAATAGTGAATCCAGAGACATACATGAATGCAACTCAATACGGATGACTCTCAGGCCGCTGATCGGTCTTGGAATTGATGGCGAACGGAAACTGCGGAGCGAATCGCCTCGAAAACTTCGTCGACCGATATGTCCGCCATCACCGGCTCTTTATTCGTTGATGAACCCCGCAGTAATATCTCTGGTTGGTTGTAAGTCTGCGTCCAGGCCGGATCGATTGGCCCGAGCAGCGCGATAACTTGGCGATTCAGAGCTACGGCGATATGCCGCGGGCCGCTATCGGTCGAGACAACCAAGTCCGCTTGCTGCATGACCGCTTTGCTGAGTCCGATGGGCAGATCTTTCCAAACTCCCATGCTCGCCACTCGCCGATCAGCGACTTCCGCCGCGATTCTCGCGGAAGACTCGCGTTCGGTTGGGCCACAATGCAGCAGGACCTGCCAATCAAGTTCAGTTGCGGTTCGTTTCGCCAGCTCTGCCACGCGCTCTTCTGGCCACAAACGGCGAGGATCCGTCGCGGCGTTGCTATTGATAACCAGTGTTGGATGCGAAGTGCTGAGGCCAATTGCTGTCCACAGTTGCGATGCCAGGGTTGCTTCTGCGGGCGAGACATGCAATTCCATTGTAGGGCTGGGCTCGATAGGGCTGGAATCGTCTGCATCCAAATACTGAGCCAGAGTTAGGTAGTAGTCAACTGCCGAAATTGGTTTTCGTTTTCCTGCTTCCATGGGGACGGACAAACGATCTGTAAGCAACCAGCTGCGCGCGTCGCGATTGTAACCCACGATCCGCTTTACTCCGGCCATCCGCATGACTGCCGCTGACCAAAAGGAATTTGTAAGTAGCACCGCCAAGTCGAATTTTCGCGCGCGACAAACTTTGGTGAGCCCCAATCTTGAATGCGAGTCATCATGGCCGCGCTTGCTGACTTGAATGAAGTCATCTACCCAAGGCGCGTGCTCACCCCCACCACCTGCGATCAATTCTTTGATAACCGGTCGGGAAATCATCGTGATCTCTGCGCTTGGATAGGTTTGTCGAAGCGCACGTAGGGTCGGTGTAGCCATGCAGGAATCGCCGACCCAGGTGGGCATGACAATCGCTATTCGATCATGCGTTTGGCGTTGAGTCTTGCCAGAAGTAGTGGTCATTGGATCCCCCAGTCAGGCCTAAGCGAAAACGAACGCGCGTGCAGCCGTTCGGTGTGTTAGGCTGCGAACTCGCACCGATCATAGCGGCGCATAGCGGCTGGCCACAAGGTTGCATTTTGGGGAGCAGTCCGCAGTCCAAAGGTAACTTTCTTGACTTGACCCATCTTAGGTCAGCATTGTAGTGTGGGGTTGAGAGAGTCTCTCGACTTGTTGCCGACCTAAAATTTGAGGATGCACGGATGCAATCCAATCCATATTCGTTTTGCGCTAGTAGATTTGCCTTGATTGCGATCCTGCAGCTGGCATTGAGTGGCTGCATTTCCCCTTGGTTTCGGCCAAACGATGACCCGGCAACACGTCGGGAGGCAATCCGCGAAAAGCTCGAATCGGACGAACGACCGCGGATCATCTCTCAAATCGGCACCGAACGCATGCTCACCCTGGCGCGTTTGGAAAACGTAGGGCTGGTAACCCAGTTGCCCGGCACGGGTGGTGTAGTCAACGCTAGCCAGCCTCGTGAAAAAATGCTGGATATCATGCGCCGGCGCGATGCGGATCAACCCAATACATTCTTGGACTCCGATGCGACCGCCATGGTCGTTGCCTACGCAATTGTGCCACCAGCGGCCGCCAAAGGGCGTATCCTCGACGTCAATGTAAAGATGTCCTCACACGCGGAAGCCACCGATTTGCAGCGTGGATGGTTGCTGGACACATCTTTGGTTGAGATGCGTAACGAAAGTGGTCAGGTCCGCGAGGGCTTTGAGTATGCGGTCGCCAAGGGGCCGTTGGTCACCCGCGCTCAAATCTACGGTGGTGATTCACCCGACGATAAGCTCGAAGGGATCGTGGTTGGCGGAGCCCAGCTGCTGAAGACTCGCGAGCTGGGGATCGGAATCCAGAGCGATTTTGCGGACGCGATTACGATGGCAGCCATCCTGCCAGCGATTAACAACAGATTCACCATTTTTGATGGGCGCAAGCAAGTCGGTATTGCCACACCACAGGACGATAATGATATCACCGTTGCCGTGCCCGCCCGTTACCGATTGGATCCGTTCCATTTCATCAATGTCGTCTTGAACGTGGGATTCAACGAGCTTGAGCCACAGCGCATGGAGCGGATCGAACAGCTCAAACTGCAACTCAACGATCCCGTCACCGTCCGTACGGCGAGTTGGCAGTTAGAGGCTATCGGCGAGGAAGCGATCCCCATTCTGGCCAACAATTTGACGCACCCGGATCCCGAAGTTCGCTTCTATACTGCGCACGCGCTTGCTTACCTGGGCGACCCGCGCGCAATTGCTCCGCTGGTTGAATTGTGTCGCCGCGAGCCTGCGTTTCGGGCCATGTGCTTGAATGCGTTGACGATTATCGAAAGCTACGAGGCCGGTGATGCGTTAGAGCAGTTGCTGCATGCGGCTGATACTGAAACACGTTATGGGGCATTGCGCGCGCTACGGCAACGTGATGCAAGTGACCCGCGAGCGACTGGACTGCCGGTTTCCGATGTCGGTACCATTCTCGAAGTGCCAACAGCTGGTCCGCCATTGGTAGCGATTAGCTTGCATGAACGTCCTGAGATTGCCATCTTTGGCCCAGTGCCGCAATTGCATTTGCCGCTGTTTAGCTACGTCAATCCCAGGATCATCATTCAACCTAATGGCGACCGGGTAACAATTAGCAACTTCGAAACGGGCAAAGAGGATCGCGTGACCGAGGTGGCTGGCGATTTGCGCAGTGTTCTCGTGGGTATCGCCGAAGTCGGCGGCAATTACGGTGACTGGGTCAGCTTCCTACGAGTATGTCACGAGAAGGGGTATCTCAGCGAGCCCTTGGCCATCAACCCAATTCCGACAGCGGGTCGCACCTACCATCGAGAACCCAAGCGTCAAGTAGAACCGGGGGAGGAGATGTACGAGCAGACTTTAATCAACGAGCTTGAATCGCCAAGTACAGCCTCCAAGTCTTCGTGGTACAACCCGTTCAGTTGGTGACAACTGTCGATTGACAATGATCTCCCACTCCACTTCTCCCTGACTGCGCTATGCTCATCGCTCTAGAACTTGCCGGCTTCAAAAGCTTCGCTGACAAGACGCGATTTGATTTTCCGGACGGGATTACGGTTATCGTTGGTCCCAACGGTTCCGGCAAATCGAACGTAGTTGACGCAATCAAGTGGGTCTTGGGCGCTCAGAGCGCCAAAGCTCTACGCGGCAAGGACATGATCGACGTCATCTTCAAGGGCTCAAGTGGCTCTGGGCGCAAGGCGGCCAATAGCGCAGAAGCCACGCTTGTGTTTGATAACACTGGCAAGCAACTGGCAATTGATTCGGAAGAAGTGCACGTCACGCGCCGCGTCTATCGCAGTGGCGAAGGCGAATACTTGATCAATAACCAAGCCTGTCGTCTTAAAGATATTCGAGATTTGTTTCGTGGCACGGGCGTAGGTGTCGATGCATACAGTTTGATCGAACAAGGCAAGGTCGATCGCATGCTGCAGGCTTCGCCCAAAGATCGCCGTGTGATCTTTGAAGAAGCCGCTGGGATCAGCCGATTCAACGCCAAGAAGGCTGAAGCTGCGCGACGTTTGCTGCGTGTGGATCAGAATATGATCCGTCTCAAGGACATTGTCGATGAGGTTCTCAAACGGCTTAATTCGCTTAAGAACCAGGCGACGAAGGCACAGCGCTAC
Source organism: Pirellulaceae bacterium (assembly GCA_041398985.1). Classification (GTDB taxonomy): domain Bacteria; phylum Planctomycetota; class Planctomycetia; order Pirellulales; family Pirellulaceae; genus Aureliella. The sequence goes on along the minus strand of JAWKTR010000007.1, from coordinate 398,135 downwards.
CGCGAAATGACATCGCGACTGGCGGAGATTCGTTTGCAACTGGGGTGGACTGAGTACAGTCAATTGCTTGCTCAGACACAGCAGGCCGCCACGAAACTCGAAGAGTTGCAAGCGGAACGCGATCGCAAGTCCGCTGAACTATCCGAGGTCCGCGCGGCGGCGCAACAAGCGGAGATGGACCTGCATCGTGTAGCCGAAGCCTGCCAAACCGTCGAAGCAGCCTTGCAAGACGCCTTGCAGCGAATCGCCGTCAGCCAAAATCAGCAGAGCTCGCTGCGACTGCGCTTAGAAGAAAATCAGGAAGAGCAAGTCCGCGTTCAGGGGCGCTTGGCCATTCTCCGAAGGCGTTTGGAAACGCTCCAAGACGAATTCGATACACTCACCGAGCAGCAGCAGCAAGCGCAGGAAGTCTACGATGCAGCTCGGGAATCGAGCCGACAAAGCAGACTCGCAAAATGCTGAGCTGCGAGAGTCGATCGCTCACGCTACTAAACAGCGAGAACAGCTGCGCATCAAACATCTTGGTTTGTTACGAGAAGCGACGGAGAAAGCCGATGCGCTCGCGCAGCAGCGGAGCGCGCTTGGCGAAGTGCTCCAGGCGATCGCAGCGACTGAGAAATCTATTGAGGGTAATCGAGATTCAGAGCAGAGTGCACGCAAATCGGCCGAGCTGGCTGCATGGCCTTAAACAAATCCATGAGCAAACCACGGCGACAGCGGATGAGTTAAACGCGGCCAAGAAGTTGCTGGAAGAGAATCAAGCTCGCTTGTCGACTCATCAGGAGCAAGCTGCCACCCTACACGGACGACTCGAAGGTGCGGCACAGCATCTGGACATCCTGAGGCAACTGCAACAGCACCTGGAAGGAGTCGATGCCGGCGCACGACACGTCTTAGGCTTAAAAAACTCGAGTGACGATCCCGCTTACAAGTCGGTGCAAGGCTTGGTCGGAGAGTTGGTAACGGTCGAAGGCAACCTGGCCCCACTGATCGATACCGCCTTGGGCAGCGCCGCCAATGCATTGGTCGTCAGCGATGGACAACTTTTTCAACTGGCTCGATCGGGTAACTTAACGGTACCAGGCCGCCTGAGCTTGATGCGTCTCGATCGCGTCCCGACGCGACGCTTTGGGGAAAAAGTTCAGCTCGATGGTGTGGCCGGCGTTATCGGACGAGCGGATCGATTGGTCAAGTATCGGCAATTTTACGCGCCGCTGTTTCGCTATCTGCTCGGTACAACGTGGTTGGTCGACTCCCTGGATGTGGCTTTAGAATTGGGGCACTTCCGCGGAGCTGGCTTGAGGTTCGTCACGTCAGATTGCCAAGTAATCGAATCGGACGGCACTTTGACACTCGGGTCGCTGCACAATTCTTCTGGGATTGTTTCTCGACGCAGTGAAATTCACGATGCCGAACGAGAAATCGCGGAATACAAGCAGCAGTACCAGAAGGCACAAGGCGAGATTGAACGCGCCAGCGGTCGCGTTGCCAGCTTGAAACCACAAGTCATCGAGCTTGAGCAACAGGCGAAGAAGCTATCGCTAGAATTTGCTCACCAGCAAGCCAGTGCCCAAAGCGCCGTTGGCAAACTAGACGAAATTGAACAGCGTGCCAATGAATTCGCTCAGAGATTAATCGAATATCGCACGCAACGCGCCGCAATTGAGCCAGCCATCATCGTGGCGAATGCCACTGCCGAAAACGCGAAGACAGCCATCGCTAGCATCGAAACCGAACTGAAGCAGAGTGAAAGCTTTCTACAAGAACACGAACAGCAGCTCGCCAGCGTCGCTGAGGAACACACGAGTGCTCGAGTGCAATTGGCTAGGGCTGAACAGAAGCTCGAATCAGCCTCCGCCGCACTCGCTCACTGTACGCGAAACCATACGGAACGACAGCAGGCGATCGAAGAGACCTTGCATGAACTGCGTAGGTTGGAACAAAAGCGTCAAGAGACGGAGTTGGGGATCCTCAATCTGACTTCCAATTTGGCAGATGACTTTCTATTGAGCGAATCGGAAGAAGCCAAGCTGGAGGAGTTGGCCGTTCAAGCGGCTGAACTCCGCAGCCGTCGCTCGGCGGCAGCCAAGCGTTTGGACGCGGCGTCACGCTTCATCGACAAATTGGCTCAACATTGTCAAAACACCGAAGCGGAATTGCAGCGAACACAAGAATCGACTGCTTCGCTGTTAAAGCGTTTTTCGGACGACTATCAGATCGAATTCGAACAGCTTAGCCAAAGTCAACTGGTGGAGGATGAGCAAGAGCGCCAAGCCATGGACGCCGAAGCTGCGAAACTGCGGCAGGATATCGCCTCGGTCGGAGAAATTAACATGGCAGCGTTAGCCGAGTTGGATGAACTCCAATCACGCTACGACTTTTTGAACAATCAGTATGAAGACTTGCGGGCGGCTAAAGAATCGCTGCAACGGATCATCCACAAGATCAACACCGATTCCCGACGTCTGTTCATGGAGACGTTGGAAGTGATTCGCCTCAATTTTCAGAAGCTGTATCGCAAGTCCTTTGGCGGTGGCAACGCGGATATCGTCCTGGAAGAAGGCGTGGATGTTCTTGAATGCGGTATCGACATCGTGGCCACTCCGCCTGGCAAGACGGCTTTGTCCAATTCACTGTTAAGCGGCGGAGAAAAGGCCCTCACGGCGGTAGCGCTCTTGCTCGCGATTTTTCAATATCGCCCAAGTCCATTCTGTGTACTCGATGAGGTCGACGCACCATTTGATGAGGCCAACATCGGTCGCTTTGTCAATGTACTAACCGAATTTCTGGATTGGACCAAATTCATCATCGTTACGCACTCCAAGAAGACTATGACTGCCTCAACGACGCTTTATGGCGTAACCATGCAAGAGTCTGGGGTGAGTAAACAGGTCGCCGTGCGATTTGAAGACGTCAATGACAAGGGCGAAATCATTACCGACGGACAAAAAGCCGCCGCCCGCCGCGCTGCCTAACCGACACCACTGCCTATTCGTGAACCTCAGGCGCTAGCCGTGGGCTGTGTCAGGCGCTAGCGGTGGGCTGTGAACCTCAGGCGCTAGCCGTGGGCTGTGGGGGGCGAAGTTGGCTGTGTGGGGCGAAGCTGGCTTGTCGGCATACTTTGGGGTCGATCTAGTGCCCGGCCATGAGGAGCCCACGGCTAGCGCCTGAGGTTCACTGTGAAGCCATGAGAAGCCCACGGGCTAGCGCCGCTAGCGCCTGAGGTTCACTGAGAAAATCAGTAGCCCGCGGGTTCGCTGAGAAGTTGGGGCGCAATGAATCAACAGCCCGCTTGCGACCTGTCGCTGCATGCCGATTGGGAATGGAGGCGACTTGACGGAAATGCCAAGAGCGGCAATAATGATTCATCCGGATGGACGGATGTTTGCATTTTACCCTGTTGGAAACGTGCCAAATGGCTGCAACCGCAACGCTTGACTGGCTGCAGACGTTGGCCGATCAGACTCGGATCCGGCTGCTAATGCTGCTGGAACAGGAAGAATTGACGGTTTCGGAGCTGTGTTTGGTTGTACAGCTTCCGCAGAGCACGGTGAGTCGTCACTTGAAGCTCTTAGCGGCGGACGAGTGGGTCGCCAATCGTCGGGATGGCACGAATCACCTTTATCGTGTTGAACTCGAAAGTTGGTGTCAGCCTCGACGCGAACTGTGGCAGTGGGTCCGGCGACAGGCCGATTCCCCTTCAACGTTGCTCGACAGCCAGCGATTGGCACGTGTGATATCCGAGCGGGCGCAGTGGAAGCATTTTTTCGTCGACGGCGGACCAATGGGACAAGCTGCGGGTGGATTTATTCGGCCAGCGGCTGGATGCGTTCATCTTGGCCGCGACATTGCCAAGCCAAGCCACGGTGGGCGAATTGGGTTGCGGATCGGCACCACTTTGCCAGCTAATAGCCCCTTTTGTTCAAAAAGCCATTGGAATCGACAATTCCAGCGCCATGTTGTCGGAGGCCAAGCATCGCTTGTCGGCTTCAAGAATGTGCAGTTAAAGCAGTCGTCTCTGACAGAATTGCCGCTAGCCGACGCCAGTCTCGACGCAGCGTGGCTAGTCTTAGTACTACCCTATTTAAGTGAACCACAAGACGCGATTCGCGAGGCAGCTCGCGTGCTCAAAGCGGCAGCGCCGTTGGTCATTGTCGATTTACTGCCCCACGATCGATCGGCTTACCGCCATGAGATGGGGCATTTACGACTGGGCACACACCGCTCCGAGATTGAGCAGTGGCTGGCCGAGGCCAGTTTGAAATTGGACCGTTACCATCTACTTCCTCCCGACCCTGCAGCCAAGGGCCCAGCGTTGTTTGCTGCAATCGCCAGACCTATAAACCCGTTTCGTCGTTGAATCCTTTACTAGTTTGAACTAGGAGTTCCCATGAGTACTGTTACAAGTCCCAAGACACCGAGCGCGAAGACTGAGCGTCTACCGTTCAAGGTCCGCGCATTTGATTTGCTGGCAGCGGGCAAGCGCGAAGAAGCCCAGACGCTGGTCGACCTTGGCCGCAAAGAGATTTCGCTAGCCGAAGAGGAAATGCCTGGGCTCATGGCTCTCCGCGAGCGCTATGGTAAGAAGCAGCCATTAGCTGGCGTCAAAATCATGGGCTCACTGCACATGACCGTGCAGACCGCCGTGCTCATTGAAACGCTAGTCGACCTGGGTGCCGATGTACGCTGGGTTAGCTGCAATATTTTCTCGACACAAGATAGTGCGGCAGCGGCCGTGGTCGCTGGACGCGGTGGCTCATTGGACAATCCGATAGGAACGCCCGTGTTTGCCTGGAAAGGCGAAACGCTGCCCGAGTATTGGTGGTGCACCGGTGAAGCTCTGGTATGGCCATGTGGTGCTGGCCCCGACATGATCGTGGACGATGGTGGCGATGCAACCATGTTGATCCACAAGGGGGTCGAGTTTGAGGCCGCCGGCGAAGTGCCAGCATTCGATGCTGAGAACGAGCCCGAGGAATGGGGTGTAATCCTCGATCTCTTGCGTGACGAACTTGAGAAGAACCCAGGCAAATGGACTGAGATGGCCAAGCACATTCGCGGCGTCAGCGAGGAAACCACGACGGGTGTAGCTCGTCTGTATGAAATGCAGCGTGATGGCAAGCTGTTGTTCCCAGCCATCAACGTGAACGATGCAGTAACGAAGGCCAAGTTTGACAACGTCTACGGCTGCCGACACTCATTGATTGACGGACTCAATCGCGCTTCGGATGTCATGATGGGCGGCAAAGTTGCTGTCGTTTGCGGCTTCGGTGACGTCGGCAAGGGCTGCTGCCAGTCCTTGCGTGGTCAAGGTTGCCGTGTAATCGTTACCGAAATTGACCCCATCTGTGCCTTGCAAGCTGCCATGGAAGGCTACGAAGTCAAGACGCTCGAGGACGTGGTAGAAACTGCTGATATCTTTGTTACGACCACGGGAAACAAAGACATCATTACCGCCGAGCACATGCAGAAGATGAAGACTGGGGCCATCGTAGGCAATATCGGCCACTTCGACAATGAGATTGACATGGCTGGCCTGTACAAGCTCGTCAAAGCTGGCAAAGCTGAGCGCATCAATATCAAGCCTCAGTTTGACCAGTTCAAATTCCAGGACACCGGACGCACGATCCTGATTTTGGCTGAAGGGCGTTTGCTGAATCTTGGTTGTGCGACTGGCCACCCAAGCTTTGTGATGAGTGCAAGTTTCACCAACCAAACGCTGGCTCAACTTGAATTGCATGAGAAGCGTGACACCGGCGAGTACGAAAACAAAGTCTACGTATTGCCTAAGCACTTGGACGAGGAGGTGGCTCGCCTGCATCTGGGCAAGCTGGGGGTCAAACTGACGAAATTGACCCAGTCCCAAGCCGACTACATCGGAGTTCCCGTCGAAGGTCCATACAAGTCGGACCACTATCGCTATTAGGTCGATAACTTAGAAAAAAGTAACCGTTCACAATGTGTCGGTTTGTGTGACAGGGTCGGGAGTCTTTGCAGCCTAAATCGCTTATCCGATTAGCAATCATATGTTCCTACCAGCGGCGTCTCTTCGGTCGCGGGCGATGCTGAAAAGACTCCCGACCCTTTCCCGTCGACTCCAAGTGAACGGCTAAGAAAAAAACTCGGTCCCGGAGAACCTGGGACCGAGTCTGCGAGCTAGGGCAGTGTAAGAATTGCAGCGTGCTGCCTTTAGAATCCGCCACCGCCACCGCTGCCCATCTTGGCGGCGGTTCCGGCGGCACGTAATACGCCTTCGTCAATTGACAAGCGGTAGATGCCACCACGCGGGATAATCGAGCCGATGACCTCGACTTTATCTTTGCCATCAAATTCTTGGATTGTCTGAAGGACATTGTCCAGGATTGGGTTGGGGGATACGGCCTGAGCAAATTTCAACAAATCCGTGAACTCGATCACGCCTTCGAACGGCGTCGCTGGTGCGTTTGGTGCAGCTTGCATGGCTTCGATGGCCGCTTTGAGTGAACCATCGCCGGTGGGGTCCATCGAGACCATAAACGCCTTGTCAGCGGTTCCAACCCAAATCTTTAGCTCGTCACCAAAAATCTTGCGAGCGTTTGGATCGGCAATTTTGACTGGCAAAGCAATGCTGTGAAGCGTTACGCCTTGAAAAGTCTCGTAATCAAACTTCACGTCAGGCTTTTCGCTCGAGTTTGGTAAGCCTGCTACCAACTTCTTCAATTCGCCTTCCAAGGCCCGCCCGTCGGCGATGCGTCCGCCAAACAGTACGCGGAGTGTATCGTCGGCAACGCTCAAGCTGCCAGCACCGTCAAAAGTGCCTTCGTCGATCGTCTTTTCGGTCAGCTCTAGCAACGCCTCAGCCAAGTTGCGGACGAGTTCTTTCGAGTCCTCAGAGGTGTTGGCGTCGTCGATCTGCTTGCGAATCTGGACCATCGAATTCTTAAGATTCTGCTTAGCCATTTCCTTGTCAGCTTCGTCGTTGTAGGTCGACGTTGCGCGAAAGCTGGCCGATGTTCCAGGCAATTGGAAGGCGCTATAGGCGGATTTCAAATCCTTCATCGCATTGGCTTGATTGGCGAATTTCGTGCCTTCCATAAATTGTGCGGCAGCATCAAAAAACGTTTTTTGTCCGACCGAGTCGATGGACCAGCCCAGGATGACCTGTTCTGTGTCAGAGATAAATGACTCCAATTGCGCGATTTGTGCTTCGCTGGCGCGGGCGGCGTCTTCGCGTTCCTGATCGCTCAGACCACCTTGCTCGTTCAGCGTATTTTCGAGGCCAATTCGCATTTGCTGGACCGCCATGTCTTTCAAGTCGGCGGGCAGCGCTTGGACGTTCAGTCGCACAGCGATATCGTATTTGTTGGGTAGGTCGCCTAGTAAAGTGGCTGGATTCTGGGGAAGCGAGTTTAACGAATCTTCGGCTTGAGCAATAAACAGCCACCCATTCGATTCCTTGGCGAAGATCGTCTGGCCATTTGCATCGATCTCGAACAGGCCGTCGCCCAAGTCGTCGGGCTCGATACCCATCGTTTCCAGTGCCGCAAAAAATCGGCTGCGATCACTGACAGGGACGAACACGAGACCAACCGGATTCTGGCCATCCAAGGTTACCGAAACGCCAATCGGTCGCTTTGGATCCAACCCTTGCGTATAGGTTGTAGCCATCATGTTGAAAATGCCACCGAATTCGGGGACATTGCAAGCCCGTAAAATGTATGTTGAGTCCTTGAGCAGTTTTTCGAGTGGCGTGAAGGAGACGATCGCCACCGGCTTTTGAGCCTGTTGAGCTTGTACGGCAGGTGTGGCGAACGCACACGCAACCGCGAGTACCGCGCTCAAAAAAAGGTTGTTGCGGAAGAAACGCATACTAAACTCCTGGGTTACGTAGGAAGAAAATTTTTTCTGTGGTTAGGTTTCTCACGTTGTGGATCTTGCAAGGCCTGCATTTGTTAAGCTTCCTGCGTTGTACACTGCGTCATTCAACCCAATGGGATCCTTGGCCTTCGTTCGGCAGGCTTAGAACTTGGCACTAAAAATCGATGGCAGAGAAAATTGGGAGGCGGATACAAGCAGCACGGAAAGGTAATAGGCTAACGCTTTGAGCGAGGACTGAATAGAAGGCTGATAAATCTCCGTTTCAAGGCGCGATAGGCTTGAAAGGTACTTTCCCCGCTAGGAATCATGCAGCGACGGAGTCACGTAGAAGCTACTACGCCATAGATGCGGAGGATGGAAGACAGGCACTCGACGGCGCTAGGGGCTATTCGGTTTGCCAGCACTATCGTTCGCGGAAGACAATGCGTCCCTTAGTCAAGTCATAGGGTGACAGTTCGACGCGAACCTTGTCCCCGGGCACAATGCGGATAAAGTTCTTACGCATCCTTCCGGCGACATGCGCTAGCACTTCGCTGCCGGTATCTAGCTGGACTTTGAAGCGGGTGTTCGCAAGTGCTTGCGTTACAGTCCCCTCGACTTCAAATGCTTCTTCTTTTTTCGCCATTCGTGTTCCTGTATTCGATGAAAAAGCGAGTAAACTTGGCTGTTCGCTCAATTCACTCCATGTTTGTTTGTAATGTTATAGATGATGACCCCGCCATCCGTCCAGGAAGCTTTGCCTGCAACTGAGCGAATCGGGCAAGAAGAATACGTTTTTGCCGTTTGCCAGCAGGGTGCAGAAGCCTCCATTAAGTCTCATTGCCTTGATAAAAGGGGGGGGCTGCGGTTAGCTTTTTCCCGTCCAGGCCTACTAACTTTTAAAGCGGATTCGAGCTCGCTGCCGCCTCGAGACTGGCAAATCCGACAATCTGGGTATGCATTTGGCACCGTCCAAGGAGATCAAGCCGAGGATTTGGTAACGGCAGCCCTAGCCCTGGCAGGGAACAATTGGCCATTTATCCATATTTACCAACGCGATCCCGGTTTGCCTGGCGTACGCGGATTTGAACCGGGACCCACCGAATTAACTCAGGCGGTAGGCGAAGCGTTCGCGGACCAGTTGCAGGGAACTGCCGCGTCCATTGGCGGTATCTGCCCAATTGGCTCGCGTGTCATGGACGTGATTCTGGTGGAACCGAATCGGTGGCTCATCGGCCATCACTTAGCCACACGGCGGCACGAGTGCTGGCCGGGTGGAGTTTTCCACGTGCCTGCGCCGCCCGAAATGATCAGCCGTGCTTATCTCAAAATGGCTGAAGCTGTGGCCTGGAGTGGGCTGGATTTACAGCCCGGCGATCAGATCGCGGAAATCGGTAGTGCACCAGGAGGTGCGTGCCAACGGTTGCTCGATATTGGCCTAAGAGTTACCGGGATCGATTTCGCTGAAATGGCTCCGCTGTTGATCGAGCACGACCGATTTCGGCATTGGCGTAGCAAATCATCAGCCGTAAAGCGCCGTCTGTTTGCTGGCATGCGTTGGCTGGCCGCCGATGCGAACGTAACACCTAAATACACGCTAGACGCAGTGGAAGATATCGTGACGTATCCCACCAGTGGTTTCGAAGGGCTATTGCTGACGTTCAAGTTAACCAACTATGAGCTAGCGGACGAAATGCCGCTGTTTACACAGCGGATTCGCGGTTGGGGCTTTGAACGGGTGGAAGTGCGACAGTTGGCCTACAACCGGCGCGAATGCTGCGTAGTCGCAGAGCGCCCCTCCAGTTGGAAGCCGCCTAGCCGGGCCGCCAGTATGCAACGCAGCGCGCAGGTCAATGCGCGACGTCGCGTTCGAAAAGCAAGAAAGCGAGCTCCCTAAATCTTGTTCGCAATTCAAAAGTTAGATCAGGAAAGTGCCGACTAATAGTTCCTAGCTGGTAAACTTTATCGCGCACGCGAATTCTAAGTTTTGGGTCGGTCGTATCAAAGCTGTCGTTCAGGTTCCTCGGGCAATTGATGCCAACGCGGATTACGCTCAGGTGTAACACTCGGCCCGGTTGCCTGCAGATGCAGTCGTCCTACAGTCGATACGCTAAAGACCAGCCGCGAACCCGTATGCGAAAGCCAGGATTTTCATGCACGAAGTAGCCCAGCAGACTTCGAACAACGTAGTGATTCCCACACCTTCCGAAATGCCGATGCGCGACCCCGCCGTCACGTCGCAAATGGCCGTGCAGTTGGAAGCCCAAGCCAAGCAGATTGAAGCGCTACGACGCGAGCTTGATCTGTCCCGTCGAATGGCCACTTTGGGGGAATTGACCAGTACGACGACGCACGAATTCAATAACTTACTCATGACGATCCTGAACTACGCCAAGCTTGGCTTGCGTCACAAGGATGAGCCATCTCGTGACAAAGCCTTTACGCGAATTCACGATGCAGCCAATCGTGCGACCAAGGTCACCAGCAGTGTGCTAGCCATGGCACGCAACGGTGGCGGTTCTATGCAAGCCACCGCACTGAAGCCGATCGTCGACGACACACTGCTCTTACTAGAACGTGAATTTCGTAAGTACCGTGTTCAACTGGAATGCGATGTAGACAACGTACCTGTAGTCTTAGCCGCTGGCAATGATTTACAACGTGTCCTCGTAAATCTGTTGGTGAATGCACGCCAAGCGACACCCGAAGGTGGATTGGTGCGATTGACGCTCAAACATGATGCCGCGTCCCACGAAGTCGTGCTGACGATTCGCGATACGGGATCGGGCATCCCAGCCGATGTCTTGCCCAAGATCTTCGAGCCGTTCTTCTCGACCAAATCTGGCCCAGATGCGTCCGGCAAAGGCGGGACGGGCGTTGGATTATCGAGTTGCAAAGAAACGATCGATGCTCACGGAGGCCGCATCCGCGTTGAAAGTAGCGTGGGCAAAGGCACCGCTTTCATCATTCGCCTCCCGGCCATCCAATAGGCGGGATTCCAGCAAACGCAGTTCGCACAGAGCATCCGTGAGCCGGCTATGCCATCCGTGGACTTTATTTTAGAAGCAATTCGCAGCAGCGGAGTTGAGTGTTGCGGACAGGGTCTAAGCTGTCCGCCCAGCTGGGCAGAATGATGGCGTCGGCCTTAGGACCAACTCGATCAGCCTTGCTTTGGCCTCGGTATTTTCTTGCGAGCTCCGCCGCCTTTGCGTCGACCACGTGGGCCGCTGGGTTGCTGGCTGTCGACTTCATAGCCTTCCACCGTCTCACCGACGCGGTCCCGTAGGCCGAGCAGTTTATCGCGCAGTGACGCGGCTCGTTCGAACTCGAGATCCTCAGCGGCTTGCAACATCTCTTTTTCGAGTAAGTCTAAGTACTCGTTGGTAACGACTTGCGACGAAGCCTCGCCGGTGACCATCGAGCGGGCTTTTTTGTGGGCGTTGGCTGCGGCTTCAATCCCAGACTTGATATTGCGTTTTACGGTGGCAGGCGTAATGCCATGTTCAGCATTGAATTCCTGCTGCAATTTGCGTCGACGCAGCGTTTCGTCAATCGCAGCTTGCATTGAGTTGGTTATTCGGTCAGCGTACAGGATGACTTTCGAATTGACGTTCCGAGCGGCGCGGCCGATGGTTTGGATGAGCGATGTTTCACTCCGCAAGAAACCTTCCTTGTCGGCATCCAGAATGGCCACCAGCGAAACTTCAGGCAGATCGAGGCCTTCGCGGAGCAGATTGACACCGACCAGCACATCGAACTTGCCTTGACGTAGATCGTGCAGCAATTCGACGCGTTCAAAAGCGTCCAATTCACTGTGCAACCAGCGGCAGCGAACGTTTTGCTCCGTGAGGTAGCCGGCCAGGTCTTCGGCGAGTCGTTTGGTAAGCGCGGTGACCAGGGTTCGTTCGTCCCGATCGGCACGCAGGCGGACTTCGTTCAGCAAGTGAGCAACTTGGCCGCGAGCCGGACTAACTTCGATTTCGGGATCGAGCAGTCCGGTGGGGCGAATCACTTGCTCGACGACTTCGCCTCCTGTCTTTTCCAATTCGTAGGGACTAGGGGTGGCCGATACGAAAATGACCTGGTTGGTTTTTTCTTCCCATTCCTCAAACTTCAGTGGCCGATTGTCCAGGGCGCTTGGCAAGCGGAACCCGTGTTCGACCAGGGTGCGCTTGCGACTTTGGTCGCCGGCGAACATCGCGCGCACTTGCGGTACCGAAACGTGCGATTCGTCAACCATTAGCAGGAAATCGTCGGGAAAGAAGTCGTAGAGCGTATCAGGCGTCGCTCCCGGCGGCTTGCCAGACAGCGGCCGTGAGTAGTTTTCAACGCCTGGACAGTGTCCAACTTCCTGCAGCATCTCCAAATCAAAGCGAGTCCGGGCATTGAGCCGCTGAGCCTCGAGCAATTTCCCCTGGGCCTCAAATTTTTCGAGCTGTTCTTTCAGCTCGTCGCGGATCAATTTGATCGCAGCTTCGATGCGATCTTCGGGAGTCACAAAGTGTTTGGCTGGGTAGATGAAGACTTCGTCTAAACGCGAGAGCACTTCGCCGGTCAAAGGATTGGTGATGGAAATCTGTTCGATGTCGTCGCCCCAAAGTTCGATCCGATATGCGAACTCCTCGTACGAAGGCCACACCTCGATGCAGTCTCCACGTACGCGGAACTTGCTGCGTTCAAAAGCGATGTCGTTGCGCTGGTATTGGATGTCAACCAACTGCAGCAGCACGTCATCTCGCACGATGCGCGAGCCCACTTTCAACGGGACGACCATGTTGCGATAGTCGTCGGGGCTGCCCAAACCGTAGATACTCGAGACGCTAGCCACAATGACGACGTCTTGGCGACTGACCAACGCGCTCGTGGCGGCCAGTCGCAAACGATCGATTTCCTCATTGATCGACGAGTCTTTTTCAATATAGACGTCGCGCTGTGGAATATACGCTTCGGGCTGGTAATAGTCGTAATAGCTAACAAAATAATGGACAGCGTTGTGGGAAAAAGTCGCGGAACTCCGAATACAACTGGCGGCGAGCGTCTTATTGTGGCTCAAGACCAACGTTGGTCGCTGGATCTGCTGGATGACGTTGGCCATGGTAAACGTCTTGCCGGAGCCGGTCACACCCATTAGGACTTGGTGTTTTACGTTATCGCGAATGTTGCGCACCAGGCTTGCGATCGCTTTGGGCTGATCCCCGGCCGGCGCGTAGGGACTCACCAACTGAAATTCGGCCCGGGACTGAGTATCAAGTGTCATGCAGGATCAATCGGTATAATCGGTATAAGTCGTTAGCTGGTGAGTTGTCGGTTCAGACGAAGGTGAATCGACACTCAACATCGATTCGATTTGCTGCAGCGTCTTATCTCCAAATCCTTTGACCGTTTGTAATTCATGAACAGAGGAAAACGGTCCGTGCTGGCGGCGATACTGGACGATGCGCTCGGCTAAGGCCGGTCCGATTTCTGGTAGTGCTTGCAATTCTGTCGCAGTGGCTCGGTTAATATCAACCCGAAACGTCGGTCTTTCCGCAGAGTTTTGGTTTGGCCTAACCGCAGTGAAAAACAACATGCGGCTGGCGAGTAGAAAAAACATCAGCCCCAAAGCAAACGCCCAGCCGACAGGTCGAACTAAGGATCGCGCCACTGTTTCGTCGTCTCGGATTTCGTCGTCTCGGATTCCTTCGACTCGTGTCCCTTCGTCAGGTGCGTCTACTCGGGCCTGCGGATCCTTGTTCAACTCCTATCCTCCGGGTGTGCTGATGCGACAAACGTGTAAAGTTGGATTGTATTGAAATTGGCCTGGATTTCCTGTTTACTGACAGCAAATGGAAATTCTGTCGCATCCATTACCAATCCACACCTACACCATTTGAGGCTGCAGTTTGGGAACAAGACCAAGCATTATACGCAAATTCATTGGACTTACACCTGCAATCATTCACACTTGGTGCAGTAAAATCGATAGAAAAGCGTTGCCAGCTAGTCGCTGGACGGTTAGCATGCAAATAGCATGCAAAGAGGAAAGGTCGGGAGTTCTTTCAGCAGCGCCCGCCACCAATGAGATGTCGCTGGCAGGAACATGTGCTTGCTAATCGGTCAAGCGAATGAGGCTGAAAAGACTCCCGCCCTTGTCAGAAGCCGACACATCGTAAATGGTTACAAATTGTTCTCGTCCGCATTGGAGTCTACCACATGGCCAATTCGCTTCGATCGCCAGTGTCTTTTCTCTTGATCTGCGTGGCCTATTTAACTGCGTCGACTTCTGTCTTTGCGGATCTATTTCAGTTCAAGGATGGTCGCATCGTGTCGGGCAAAGTAAAGTCCGAGTTTGAGGAGCAGGTGGGCGAGAAGTCTGAGAAAGGCTGGGCGGTTGAAATCGCCCCCAATACCTTTGTAAAAGTTCATGCTTCCCAACTCGTTGGTTTGAAAGACCCCGCTCCGACGGCTCCTACCGTGGCTGAGAAGGCTTACATGGAGGAGGTCCGCATCATGGCCGATACGGTGGATGAGCATCTGAAAGTAGCTGGCTGGTGCAATCGCAAGGGGCTCCGCGAATTCGAAGACGCACACTACAAGCGAGTCTTGGACCTGGAGCCCGACAATCCAACGGCTCGGGCGGCGCTCAAGTATCGCCGAGACGCCAATGGCCGGTGGGTCAAGAGTGCCGAATTGATGGGAGGCACACGAGGCAAAGTCCAGTATGAGGGGAAGTGGCGGTTTCCTGAATCGGTCGCCATCGAACAGGCCGCTGCCGAGCGGCATGCCGATGCAACAACGGCCACGCGGGACATCTATCGCTGGCACAACGATGCGATACGTTCCAAAGGAAATCGCGCCGCCTTGGCTCTCGATAACTTGCGGCAAGTCAACGATCCGTTGAGTGTGGGTGCACTAAACGAATTGTTACGCGGAAGCACTCGACCAGGCGTTGCCCCCTCGCCAGTGCCCATGAAATTGCTGTACATCCAACTCTTGGGCAAGTTCCAGACTTATGCGGCGGCGAGCGTACTGCGCACGCCAGCGTAAGCGAACCGGACGCGCACCGCAATGCTGCACTGGACCGTTTACGAGAATTGGCCGTGATATTGCCATACCAATCTATATTGATTATTTGCGCAACGAGAATAATGGTCTGGTCAATCTGGCTGCGGAAGCTCTCGGGCAACTTGCAGGCGAAGAATCGGTGCTGCCATTGATCGAGCCGCTGGTTACGAAGCATAAGCAGAAGGAAGGTGGCGGCAAAGCACTTACAGCACCGCTGGCCCGGTTCGCTGGCAAGGAAAAAGTAAGAATTATTGACGTGGAGAACCGCAGTGTGTTCGGCACACTGACCCAACTCACTGGGCAAAGCCTTGGCTACGATCAGGTAAATGGCGGGCGTGGTACAGGCCGCCATGCGGCCCCCGCCTTTGATCTCCATCGTGACCGCTAGTCTCGCAGAGTCAACCCAATCGGGCGCTATCCAGAAGTACTCTGAACGACACTTTGTAATTGTTCAGGTCTCTGTATTTGTTCACCCTGCGTTAGAGTGGCCTCCGCAGTTTCAGCATTGATCCGATCCAAGGCTGATTGTTCCTCTTTTTCCAGGCTGGCCTTCTGCTGGACAGCTTGTTGGGCCAAGCGAGCGGCTCGGTTGCGTTTTCGAGCCCACTCGAGCTGTCCTTCGACGTATTGTCGCAGCAGTTCGGAAAGCCTGAGCTGCTTTTGCCGCATCATTTTGACTAGAATGGCGCAGGCTAAGGCCGCTCCGCCAATCCAGGCGATTAGATTGATGTCCATACCTTCCATTCCAGTTGCATTGCCCTGTATAGCTACATTTTGGGCCAAGTTTAGCGAAATCGGGTGCTGAGTGGGATAGAAGTCTAGGCGCAAGCTAGGTCACAGGTGTACAGTTACCCGTATTGCTGGCTTATTGGTAAATTCGCTCTGCATTGCTACTACCACTCTTTGGCGGGTGCAGTGAGAACGATACAATGACCGCAAGATCGGAGGCAGGAAGTTATGGATGCTCACTAGGCTCTATTGGCTAGAGTGCATCCTCCACCGCCTGGTCGACGGGCTAAGTTTAGCCAGTCTTCGATCACGGCAACCAGGTTACGCACACATGGAGTCCAACAGTGCAAGTCAACGTATCTGCTCGTCACGGATCACTCAGTGGTCATGATCAGGAAGTTATCCGCGAAAAAACTGAGAAAATCCGACGATTTTTCGACCGAGTGACGGCTATCGAAGTCACGGTTGATTTCCAACATCAAGACAACCCGCACGTTGAAATCAATGCATCGGCCGAACATACCCAGGAATTTGTCGCATCCGCCTCGGCGACGACGGTCCTAAGTGCATTGGATTCCGCGATTGCGAAGATTGAGCAACAGCTTCGAAAACACAAAGAGAAACTTACCGGGCATAAAGCTCCGGGCGTCAAACACATCGTAACTCCAGAAGACGAAGCGGAATAGTGTGAGGGTGGGCTGTCTGCGGCAGGAGAATCTACCGTAATGTGCGGTAAGTCCTAAGACTCAGCCTATCTGAACCCCATTTCACCTCGTGGGCAAATCGTTGCACCGCTGGAGGCACCCCAGAAAGGTACTACCCCTAATGAAGTTTTCTGACTTTGTCAGCACCAAGAGCATTTGTGCTGAGCTTAACTCTACAGACAAAGAAAGTGTTATTTCAGAGTTGGTGGATTCACTCTTGTCGGCAGGCGACATCAGTGCAGCCGACCGCGATGACATCGTAAAAGCGATTATGAAACGCGAGGAGCTGGGTAGCACCGGCATCGGTCGCGGTATTGCCGTTCCCCATACGAAACACCCCAGTGTCGACAAGTTGGTTGGGACGGTTGGTGTCAGCAGTGGCGGCGTCGATTTTGATAGTTTGGACGGCGAAAAAGTTCAGTTGTTCTTTCTGCTGGTCTCACCACCAGACCGGCCTGGGGACCATCTACGGGCTCTGGAGAATATTTCGCGGCAGTTGCGTGATGAGACGTTCTGTCGTTTTCTGAAGCAAAGCCGAAATGCAGAAGACATCATGCAACTGCTCGACGAAGCAGACAACAATCAATTTGGATCCTAAGGCTAGGCAAGATACTAGACGGAAGAGCTGAGAAACATCCTGTGCGATGCCGCGAGCTGTGGCAGCGTTTCCTGGGACGAACGTATAGGAAATGCGCACAGTTACAGCATCCTTTGATTTTACAACATCTTCGATTTACCTTCGTTCACCATCGCGAAAGAGCTAACTAGACGCATGTCAACAACTGTTGAGAAAGTTGTGACAGTCATCAATCCGCTGGGCATCCATATGCGTCCGGCGGATTTGTTGTCGCGCGCTGCTGGACGATTTCAGTGCACGATCGAAATCGAAAAAGATGGTCAAGCGATTGACTGTAAGAGCATCATGAGCATCCTTACGCTGGGCGCTCGGCAAGGCACGGAGTTGAGTCTCCGTGCTAAGGGGGTGGATGCGCAGGAAGCTGTGGATGTTTTGTCAGAGTTATTCGATCGCGGGTTCGATGAATCGGACTCGGAGGTGGCTTCGCCTGGACAAGCCACCTGACCATATTATCCATCCACAACTAACTTGAATAAGTGTCGCATGGACACAGTCGCCTTCAAAAGTTCGCTGATGCAACCCGCGCAGATCCCCGGTGGGACTGCTGGCGGCTGGTTGCTTCGCGAGGCTTTGCGACTGGTCTGCGGCCTGCCACACCATTTATGCTCGAACTGCAAGGCATTGCAGTCTCGCCAGGAGTTGCCATCGGAAAGGTTTTGATCCTTGACCGCGAAGGTTATCGGATTACTCGCTCTCAGATAGATTCCGCAGACTGTCAGACCGAAATGGAACGCTTGCGAACAGCGATCGCCGATGCGTCTTCGCGGCTGGACCAACATACTCAATATTCCGCCAAAACTCTGGGCAAACGCGTCGGAGCCATCTTCTCGGCGCATCAACAATTGCTGCTCGATCCTACTTTGCACGCAGAGTGGTTTCGGCTCATCGAAATACACAACTACAGCGCTGAGTTTGCGATTTCTTCGGTCCTGAACCGATACGCGCATGCGTTTCGTAGCATGGGCTCGGACATGATGGCTGAGCGTGTACAAGATATTCGGGACGTTGAACGTACGTTGCTCGAAGCGCTGGGTGGTGCTCCGACGATGGCCGCAGGTCCCGACGGTCCATGCGTTTTACTCAGCCACGATCTGACCCCCAGCGAAACAGCGAATCTAGATCGCGACAAAATCGTTGGCTTCTGTACAGAAGTAGGTGGGCCCGGCGGACATACCGCCATTGTCGCCCGCGGCCTAGAAATCCCCGCCGTCGTCGGCTTGGGCAACTTCTTGCACCGCATCGAAACCGAAGCAGAAATCATCGTTGATGGACACCGTGGAGCTGTGATCTTGCAGCCAACACCTGAAGTGATCGAGCGATATCGCGCCAGCATGTTGGTCCGTGACCATCGCGCGCAGGAGTTGACGGCCATTCGCGACTTGCCGGCGATGACCCAGGACAGTACGCAAATCCGGCTGATGGCCAATATCGAATTTCCTGGCGAAGTTGCGGCTTGCCTTTCCCGTGGCGCAGAAGGGATCGGACTGTATCGGACCGAATTCTTGTATCTGGGCGCAAATCAGGAACCCTCCGAGCAAGATCAGTACGACGCCTATTGCGAAGTGGTCGATGCTATGCAGGGACTGCCGATCATCATGCGCACCTTAGATCTCGGGGCGGATAAAGTTGGTACCTTGAAATTAATTGAACCGGAGAGCAATCCCTTCCTGGGATTGCGCAGTATCCGTCTGTCTCTCCGTCAGCCCAAAATGTTCCGCACTCAACTGCGCGCGATGCTGCGGGCATTGATTCGCGGCGATTTGCGGATCATGTTTCCTATGATCACCACGCTCCATGAGCTGCGGACGGCCAGAATGGTACTGCGGCAAGTCACGGATGACCTGCGAGAGGAGGGCTACGAACTTCCGGAAAAAATTCCAGTGGGAATGATGGTGGAAGTACCTGCGGCAGTTCTCATGCTCGACCACTTCATTGGCGAAGTCGACTTTATCAGCATCGGCACGAATGATCTGATTCAGTACACCATGGCCGTAGACCGCAGCAACGAGTACGTGGCCGATCTTTATACCGGTCATGATCCGGCTGTCCTGCGGCTCATCAAGCAATCGATCGATGTCGCCAACGCGCACTCGATCGAAGTCAGCGTTTGCGGCGAAATGAGCTCTACGCCAATCAGTTCGCTGATGTTGGTGGGCATGGGGGTTCGCACGCTTTCCGCACCGCCTGCCGCATTGCCGCAAGTCAAACAGGCGATCCGCAATGTGAAGATTACTGATTGCGAACAGATGGCGCGCCGCGTCTTGGAATTGGGCACCGCCCGCGAGGTCGATGCGTATTTGCAGTCCACCTTCGCTGAGCTGCTTCCAGAAATGGCTTTGGGGATATGACAATGGACAAGACGCGACTGAGGGTACGATTTACCAAGACTGGCGATTTGCGATGGATCAGCCATCGCGATCTGGCGCGAGTCTGGGAACGTCTCTTGCGCCGTGCCAATCTGCAACTGGCTTTTAGCCAGGGCTTCCACCCCAAGCCACGGATTAGCTTTCCATCAGCTCTCGCCTTGGGCATCGAAGCACTAGACGAAATCGTCGAGCTGGAAATCGTCGGCGAGTTTAGTTTGCAACAGATTGAGGCCGATCTCCGTCGGGAAATGCCCATTGGTATGGAGTTGATTGAGCTGTCGTCGCTCACCCTCGGTTTGGGAAAAGCCAAGGTTATTGGAGCCAGCTACCGAGTCCAAATTACCGCAGAAGAACGTGACGAAATCGCTGGCAGGTTAGAGGAGCTGCTGTGTAGCGATGTGATTGAGATCGCACGAGACGGAAAAACTGTTAGTTGTGATCCCCAGGATCCTAATTTTGAACTGCGAATTGAAGGCCAGGATGAAGACCGGAGCGACCGCGGCACGCTCTGCCCGTATTCATTGGTCTTCTCGCTACCCGCCGATGCCGGAGGTTCAGTCCGGCCATCGGAAATGCTCGACTGCGTGGGCTTGCCCGACCTGCTCGCTCAGGGCGGTACGTTGCAACGCACACGTGTGCATTTGAGCGAACCGATCAAGGACTAAGCACCGGTGCTGTGCCTACAGCCGCTGGCAAAGCATTACCAATTCAACAAATTACTACCAATACAAAAGGAACGAAAAATAATGCGAAAAGAGATGTTGATCAACGTTTCGCAGCCCGAGGAATGCCGGATTGCCATACTCGAAGACGGAGTCCTCGAGGAACTCTATACCGAAAGAGCTAGCCAAAACAACTACGCTGGCAATATCTACAAGGGGAAGATCGTCAACCTCGAGCCTAGTATCCAAGCCGCTTTCGTCGACTTTGGTGTCGGACGCAATGGTTTCTTGCATATTAGTGATGTCGAACCCCAGTATTTTCGTCAGGCCGGCTACGACCCAGAGGAAATCATGGATGGTAATGTGCCAGGCGCAGACATCGATGACGGTGATGACGCAGATGACGATGGTGACCGCCCCAAGCGGCGTGGCAATGGACGGCATATGCGCAGCACACGACCGCGGTTCAAGCCACCGATTCAAGAAATATTTCGGCGCGGTGACGAAGTCCTTGTACAGGTAATCAAGGAGGGGATCGGCTCCAAGGGCCCCACCCTATCGACATACATCAGTATCCCCGGTCGATATCTGGTACTCATGCCCGCGCTCGGTCGAGTCGGCGTGAGTCGCAAGATTGAAGACGATAAGAAACGCCGCGTGCTTAGGAATATGCTGCTCGATCTGAACCCACCCAAGGGCTTGGGGTTTATCGTACGAACTGCCGGTCAAGATCGCACGCAGCGCGAGCTCTCGCGAGACATGGCCTATCTACTACGACTATGGAAAGTGTTGGTCAAACGCGTTAAGAATACGCCGGGACCATGTGATATCTACGAAGAGAGCGATATGATCATTCGCACGATCCGCGACATCTTCAGCGAAGACATTGACACGATCCTCGTCGACGAGCAGGGGGCGCACGACCGCGCCAAAGAGTTTCTGCAGTTCGTAATGCCGCGATATGTCGCACGACTCAAGTATTACGACGGACGCGAACCGCTATTCCACAAGTACAATTTGGAAAAGGAAATTGCCAAGATTCAGCGACGAACCGTGCCGCTGAAGGGAGGCGGATCCATCGTGATCGATCCGACCGAAGCGTTGGTGGCAATCGATGTCAACAGCGGTTCGTTCCGCACCGATGATTCCGCTGAGGATAGCGCCTTCCAGTTGAACATGGTGGCCTCGAAGGAAATCGCGCGGCAACTGCGACTCCGCGACTTGGGGGGCGTCATCGTTAACGATTTCATCGACATGCGACGCGAATCCCATCGCCGCCGTGTCGAACGCTCGCTGGCTGACGCCATGCGACGCGATCGTGCTCGTACAAAAATCCTCAGAACGAGTCCGTTTGGTTTGATCGAAATGACACGCCAGCGTATTCGCCCAAGTCTAAAACGGAGTGTCTACGAGGACTGTCCCTGCTGCCAAGGCCGTGCAGTCGTCAAAACGGGCGAGAGCATGGCCATCGAAGTGGTAAGAGTGTTGATGATGGCCTGCCAGCAACCTCGGGCTAGTCGCATTACTATTCGCGTCAACGATAAGGTTTCCGCTTACTTGAATAATCGCAAACGCAAAGACGTGATGCAAATTGAGGAGTCGACGGGAGTCGCGATCCAAATCCTAGGCAGCGAAGCTTTGTTCCCTGAACACTTTGAGTGCGATTGTCGCGACAACGAAGGCAACTTAATCCCGCTCCCATTCCTGGAAGAAGCCTAAGCCAGCAGACACAAGGAAGCAGGCACGAAGTTAGCGGATAGCGGACACGAAGGTAGCAGGTAGACTCCGTGTACCGTCCGCCCGTTACATTTTTCCGCCTATGACCTTTTTTCCGTCCGCCCGCTAGCGAATTCCGTCCACCCATTACTCCACTCCATGTGCCCTCCGCCCGCACCGGCGCACGCCGAGTGCCTACCACTTGATCCGCCGCAATGGCACATGCTCCTTTTTGAAAGCAGTCGAAAAAAATGAGTAAAATACTCGTCACGGGCACCGCTGGCTTTATCGGTTTTCACTTGACGAAAGCACTGTTGGCCAGAGGTGTAACCGTACATGGGCTGGACAACGTCAACGACTACTACAGCGTGCAGCTAAAGCGCGATCGCTTAAAGCAGCTAGTGGGGCAGAAGCAGTTCGACTTCCACGAAATTGACTTGGCGGATCGTTCGGCCATGCAGCGACTGTTCGCAGAGCATCGCTTTGATGCCGTAGTGAACTTGGCTGCACAGGCTGGCGTGCGTTACAGCTTGACGCATCCGCAAGCCTATATCGATAGCAATCTCGTTGGTTTTGGCAATGTTCTCGAGGGCTGCCGGCATTCCAATGTCGGGCATCTTCTCTATGCCAGCAGCAGTAGTGTATACGGTTCAAACAAGACTCAGCCGTTCTCGGTACACCACAGTGTTGATCATCCGGTAAGTCTGTATGCGGCCACAAAGAAAGCCAACGAGCTGATGGCACATACGTACAGTCACTTGTACGGACTGCCAACGACGGGTCTGCGATTCTTCACGGTTTACGGGCCTTGGGGAAGGCCCGATATGGCGTTGTATTTATTCACGAAGGCAATCTACGAAGAGCGACCGATTGACGTCTTTAATCACGGCAAGATGCGTCGCGATTTTACTTACGTGGATGATATTGTCGAAGCACTGGTGCGTTTGATCGATATCACGCCAACAGCCAACGCGGCTTTTGACCCATTGCAGCCAGATCCTGGCAGCAGTCAGTGTCCCTATCGCGTTTACAACATTGGAAACAATCATCCGGAAGAACTCGGGCATTTCATCGAAGTGCTCGAGGAGTGTATCGGGCGCGAGGCGAAGAAAAATTACTTGCCCCTACAGCCCGGCGATGTTGTCGAAACTTATGCCGATGTTAGCGACCTGGAGAATGCAATTAACTTCCGACCTTCGACTTCCATCCAAACCGGCATAGCCAATTTCGTCCAGTGGTACCGCGCCTACCATTTGACTTGCTAAAGTTCATAGAGTACTGAATCACTTTGTCCGCTAGCTCGCCAAGAAATTTCGCTGACCGGTCGGCCGCTGGGGCCACCTCTGCATCGTTATCAGAGCAGGCCCAGCCTTTGGTGCGCCGATTGCCGATGGAGTGGACTCCCGAATACTGCTTTCGCCGAATGTCCTCGCTGCCGGGTTGTGTGTGGTTGGACAGTAGCTTGGCGACCTCTGCCGCAAATGCGACCGAGACCGACGAGAGCTTGGGACGCTACAGCTATCTGGCCGCAGATCCGTTCAGCACCCTGCGCATCGACAAACCTCAAGCTGGCATTACCGATCACTTGCAGCGACTATGCTCGCGATTTTTTCAATCGAGACTACCCGATCTCCCACCTTTACAAGGCGGCTGGATTGGCTGGTTTGGTTACGAGTTTGGCGGGTGTTTTGAACGGGTGCCGCTGCCAGCTTTTAACGAGTTTCATTTGCCCCTGATGGTGTTGGGACTGTATGACACGGTTTTGAGCTGGGATCATTTGCTGGGGCAGGGCTGGCTCATTTCGCATGGCTGGCCAGAATTCGATCCAGCGAGACGGCAACAACGCGCCTATCGCAGATTGCAGAGTCTGATGCGGCGACTCGAATCGCCAGCCGCGACCAAGCCATCGGCTTGGCAACAGACCATGCGTTCGCAATCGATTTCCCAACAGCAGTTGGCTCCCCAGTTCGAAACGCGACGCAGTCCGGGCTGGACCAGCAACTATTCTCCTAGCGGATATCGCGCCGCGGTCGCTCGGCTGGTCGAGTACATTCATGCGGGCGATGTGTTTCAAACGAATTTAGCGCAACGGCTGTTACGACCAGCGACATGTTCGCCAGAAGAGTTGATGCTTCATTTGAGGCAACACAGCCCAGCACCTTTTGCGGGCTATGCAGATTTTGGCCGTATTCAAGTCATCAGTTCCTCGCCTGAGCGTTTTCTAAGAGTCGAAGCCGGCGAGATTGAAGCTCGACCCATCAAAGGCACTCGCCCGCGTTTGACGGACCCCATTGCAGACGCCGGGATAGCGCAGTTGCTGCTGGCTAGCGACAAAGACCGGAGCGAAAATGTCATGATCGTGGACCTGTTGAGAAATGACTTGTCCCGGGTTGCCGATCCCTCGTCAGTCCAAGTTGCCAGCTTGTGTGGCCTCGAGAAATACCCTTTTGTATGGCATTTAGTCAGCGTCATTCGGGCTCGACTAGCACCTGGAAAGTCGGCAACCGATGTGCTCGCCTGCACGTTTCCTGGCGGCTCAATTACCGGTGCACCGAAAATCCGCGCCATGGAAATTATTGCTGAACTTGAACCTACAGCGCGTGGCCCCTATTGCGGCAGTTTGGGCTACATTAGTTTTGCTGGTGATATGGACCTGAGTATTCTGATCCGAACCGTCACAGCCAGCGACGGCTGGTGGCAAGTCCCGGTGGGAGGAGGTATCGTAGCAGACAGTCAGCCCAACCTAGAGGAGCAGGAAACATGGCACAAGGCGGAAGGGATTCTGCGGGCAATCGATTCCCTTTAAGTAACGACACGTCTCGCAAAGTGCTAGACGCTAGGTCGCAAAACAAGCGTTGCGTTTCAGTTTCGTGTAACGAGACCCGGCATTGATATTATTAGTCGACAACTACGACAGCTTCACCTTTAACTTGCAACGCTACCTGGTCCGTTTGGATCAGTCGGTTTGCGTGTTACGCAATGATGCTCCGCAGCTTGATGATTTGTTGTCTATCTGTTCGGCCATCATTCTGTCCCCCGGGCCCAAGACTCCCAGCGAAGCGGGGCGATGCCTGGAGATTGTGCGCCACCACTCGGGGCGCGTGCCCATCCTGGGTATTTGCCTGGGCCACCAAGTGATCTTTCAAGCCTTTGGGGGGACCGTCGTGCGAGCTGCGCGGCCGATCCACGGTCGCAGCATGGCCATGCATTTCGCCGCGAGTCCGTTGTTCGTGGGAATCAAACAGAACAGCCGATTCGCGCGTTATCATTCACTGGTTGGCGACCCACATACTTTGCCGCCGTGTTTGAGAGTTACTGCAACCTCAGCGACGAGCGAAATTATGGCCATAGATCATATGACGCACCCAACTTTCGGCATCCAGTTTCATCCGGAGTCGGTGCTTTCGACGGACGGCTACCAGCTCTTAGCGAATTTTTTATCGGTGATTGGTCTTCAGGAGCTCGGTCCCCTTCCCGCCAGACCTCGTGGTTAACGCGTTCGATGCCGAGCAAGCTTTGGTAGCCGATACCGAACATGCAGTCTTCCTGCCCCGCCCCGTTCCCTCCTCCAATATTCTCACAGCACGAAATGAAGGGTGAGGTGACACGTTGGCATCCTTTTTCGTAATACGCGGGCAGGACAATGGGAGGCACTTCGCGATCCGCGGTCCGCTCGCGACGATTGGTCGCGAAGCGTCCAATCAAATCAGGCTTAACGACACCGAAGTCTCACGACAGCATGCCATCATTGCACGCACCCAAGAATCGGAATTTGAGATTCGGGACGCTGGCAGCAGCAACGGCACATTTGTCAATAGCCGCCAAGTCAATCAAAAAGTCCTCCATAGCGGCGACCGAGTTCAAATTGGTCGCACGTTGATGATTTTCACGGGAGGCCCAGACCCTCATTCGACTCGCTCGGTCGAGGGGGTTGAGATCGTTGCCAGTCGCAATCCGAAGGAGTTAGCCAACATTCGCCAGACCTTGGAGAGCCACGTGTCTGCGGCTCCACCAATCGCGCAAAAAATGCACGCTACACCGGTCTCAGAGGACGACAACAACTCCGCCGAAGGACGCTCGGCCTCGGACATCGTCGGAGTTGACAACTGGGAATTGGTCTATCAAGTTAGCCAAGCCATTCGTCGCACCGTTGACTTGAACGAGCTTCTTCGCCAAGTTCTCGATCTGATATTCCAGTGGATCGAATGTGACCGCGGTTGTGTTATGTTGCTGGATGACATCACCGGCGAACTGGTGCCTACATACATCCGTGATCGCAAGCAATCGCCGCGCAGTAATCAAGACATAGCGAAAGCCAAGTTACAGATCAGCCAAACTATCTTGGACTACGTCATGCAATCCCGTGAGGGTGTATTGACGAGCAATGCCCAAGAAGATGCACGATGGCAGTCGGTCGAAAGCATCAGCAACTTGGGTGTGCACGAAGCAATCTGTGTACCGATGCTCGGTCGCTACGGTGTCGTAGGTGCGATCTATGTTCACACACAGACATCACCTGGTGTCTACGCGGAACGTCAGGGGCAAGCGGCCTTTGAAGAATCGCACCTCAAGCTCATGATTGCTATTGCAGGACAAGCTGCATTGGCGATCGAGGACACTCAATTCTACCGAGCCATGCTCCAGTCAGAACGATTGGCAGCAATGGGGCAAACCATCGCCAATCTGTCGCATCACGTCAAGAATATCCTCCAAGGCGTTAGTGGAGGAAGTTATCTGGTCGACGATGGTTTACGACTCGAAAATGTTGACGTTATTCGACGCGGATGGGCCATTGTTGTCAAGAACCAGGAACGCATCAGCAACTTGGTGATGGACATGCTGTCGTTCAGCAAAGAACGAGATCCTGACCTCACTCGCGGTGACGTACTGCAATTGATTGCTGACGTCTGTGAACTAATGGAATCTCGAGCCAGAGAATGCGGAGTGGAATTGAAGTGCCATTCGCAGTCACAGCCCTTGCTGGCTGACTTCGATGCAGAAGCCATGCATCGCGCGCTGCTGAACGTAGTTACCAATGCGATTGACGCCGCCGCTGCCAGTCAAGCGCCGAGGGATGAATCGTCCGACAGTGAAGCACCCAATCGAAGTTCAGAAGTCGTAGTACAATGCCAAACTAACTTAGATCAACAAAGCGTCAGTATTCTCGTATCAGACACTGGTGATGGGATTGCCAGTGAAGACGTGCCGAAAATCTTCTCGCCTTTCGAATCGACAAAAGGCAATCGCGGAACCGGGCTTGGATTGCCGGTAAGCCAAAAGATCCTGCGCGAACATGGAGGCGACATCAGCGTCGACAGCCGGGTCGGCCGGGGAACTACTTTCACTCTGCATTGGCCGACTTCGGTCAGCGGCGAAACGATGGCCTAACTGCTCTGCTCACCCTCGCTTAATCACAATGCCGTTCAATGAATGTAGTGGAAGTCGCCAGACTTCCCATAAAACAGGGATCTCTGGCGAGATCCACTACATTATCTTTCGGTAATATCTTTCGGTGTTATCTTTCGGTGAACGGTACCCTCACTTGATCAGGTGTAGTGCTGCATAAATCGGGCAATACCAGGAGATTCGGGGGATTCAGCAGATCTGAGGGAGTCAGCGGATTCGGAGGGCAGAGCGAAACACAAGGCGAAAGGCCGCCAAAATAGCCCCCACTTATGGAGTAAAAGATGTGGAAAACCGATAGACACGTTTGCGAATTGCCCTAAGATGACGTACGTTTCAGATTACAGGGAATCCAGCAAGCGCCAGTATAGTAACTCAGCAAAAGTAACTCGTAAATTAACTCAGTAATAACTCAACGAGCATGGGTCGGTCTCATCATCTGGCGTGGGACTCGGGCGTATCCCGTCGGTTTGGTGAGACCGCCCACCTCGTAGGAGTTGCATCGCGAAGAGCGAAACACTTATCTTGTAAGGCACTAAACTTGCCGGTGCATCGTCAGCCGCTGGTGGATGAATCAGCGGTTTTGGCAATGGCTACGGTTTTCGCGACGCAACCGCGGCTACCCCCAAGTTCAAGCCTGGCCGTGTAGTCGTGTTCAATCGCCTTCTTAGACTCTCAATGTTAGTCAATGTTAGCCGAAACCGCGATCCAAGTCGCGTGGGGCAAGCGAATACGTGACGCGGGTTGAAAATCCGTCTATAATATTGGATTGTCAGCTTTTTCGTTTTGGCAATCAGGGTTTGGGAGCATATGCAGCCACTTTCGCCGAAAGATTTGTTGATTCGGCAGAGCCCAGTTGAGGCCGACCAATGGGATCCGGCTTCGCAGGCAGAACAGCAATCCATTCCCGTGACACTTGAACGCTTCCAAACCCTGGAGCGGACAATTGCCGATAATCCGCTGCATGCGGATCCCTATCTTGAGCTTGCCAAGATCTATCTCACGCAAGAACGTTGGCACGATGCGCGGCGTGTCCTGGACTTAGCCCACAAGCGATTCTCGGATAATGAAGAGGTCAACTATCTGCGCGAAGAGGCGCAACTTGCGCGTTCTCTCCAATTGTTCACGGCGGCGGAAGTCGAGTATGCGCAGGAGCCAACGCAACTGACCGAGGACAACTTGCAACGTTGTCGTGTCGAATTAAACGTCTTGCGTGAGCGAGTGTGCCTTAGTCGATTGGAGCGACATCCAGAACAAGTTGAACTGAATCTGCCATTGGCAACCGCCATGGAGAATCTTGGCAAGCGAGACGAGGCGATTGGGGCTTTGAAGCCTGCGATCGAACAGCCACAGTTGCGGGCGGAGGCCAGCTTACAGTTGGGTTACATGCTCGAACGAGCGCGACGTGTTCCAGAAGCGCTCTCAGCATTTCGCCGGGCAGCCCTATTCCGCGTTCCACCGCCGTCACCAGAGATCAAGTTTCAAGCTCTGATGGCCGCCGCTGATCTGGCTCAACGTTCCAATATGATTGATTCAGCGCGACGGTATGTGGCCATGCTTATCGAGATATCACCAAACAATGTGCCGCTCAAAAACCGCTTGGAAGAACTGAATCAAATGAGTCTCTAGAGACTCGTAACGATTCTCGATCTCTTGCTCATGCACTCTCCAGCGCTAGCGGATGGCCGCGCCAGGACGACGGGCAAATTCAACTCCCGCAGTTTCTTCCAGTTGTCGTTGGAACTGAGCCAACGTGCCGAGCGTTTGCTCACGATGGGCCGTCGCGGATTGCAATCCAGCTTGGACCGTAGATGTGGCGACACGATCTAATTTTGCCAAGCGCTCTGCAAATTGTGTTTTTAATTCGCTCGCAGCAACCATCCGGGCCTCTGTCAGAGCGGCTTCGATTTTTCTGCGTGCAAGCGCCATCAGCCATGGCGGCAGCGGTTGTTCCGTTCCAAACTCGGGCTGATTCCATGTCCCCCCCACAGACAACTGCAGCGAATTCTGCGATGCGACCTCAAATGCGCGTAGGAGGTCGCTCGGTAATAGATCAAGCTGGCCGCAGAGTGTATTGCCATCGGTAGCCAACACGACCTGGACTGGATATTCCTCGACCGATTGCTCGCCGGAGAAGCTAGCGGAGGTCTGACTTGTGGCGACCGAGAGCTGCAAATCGTTGACATTGGGTTGGCTAATTCGATTGCAAACGGTTACTGCTACTTTGGCAAGATCCGGCTGGAAGGCCAACTGCCATAGCCCACCCTGTTGGCTGGCGTAAAACGAGTTCAAAGATTCATGGTAGTGGGTAGTTAGTTGAAATGGGACATGTCGATTGTCGTACATGAACAACCCCTCGACATCGATGTCTTGCAAGTCAACCAATGGACGGTGATTGGCACGGACATTGAATTCGTTTTGAATAGTTCTTGGTGGCGCAGCCGAGCGAACCAAACGATCACCTACTTCAGCGTAGCATCGCAGGCCTTGCCACACCGATCTGGCTTCTGATAGCAACAGATCCAGGGCAATCTCGTTGGTCAGGGCAGGGTTTTCGCACTCGGCCTCGAACCTGTCTTCGATGGCTCTCTGTTCAGCGTTGAGTTTCTCGTGCAGTTGCTCGGTTTCGGACTGCAAGAGTTTTTCAATGCCGCCAAATTGATCGCAGAGCACAGCTTGCTCGTTGGACAGTTGCTGCAGCCTTGCAATTTTCTGCCGAACGACCTCTTCGAAGCGCAACGGATTGTCGAGGTCCTGCACCTCCTTGCGCAGCGTTTCAGCTTCATCAGCAATCTCTTGACTGCGAGCGACCCAGCGGCTAATTCGCTCGCTCCAACTTTGCGTCAGATCTTCGGCTGCCAAAAGCGAGCTGAAATGATCCTTGATTTGGTTCCAATCAAGTGTGGCGACGCGTTGGGCGAGTTGTTGCTGCCAAACACTAACCGACACCGTCACTTGGGGACGTTCTGCGTCCATGGTTAACGTTGCGTCCTGGATCAAAGCTCTAGGCAGCACGACGCGACGATCTAAGAGCGGCTCCGCGTCGACGGCAAACCATGCCGTATCTGCTGACAAGGCAACTTCGATTCCCGCATCTTCGGAAGTCCAATTGAATTTACGAATTTCAACAACTGAGTGTTTGCCGTGCAGATACGCTTCGCCGACAGTCAGGTTCGGGTGAAGTTGCCGCGCGGTGATTTGATCGAGCCACGAACGAACAGGTCGAACCAGGCAAGCTGCAGTTAGAGCTAACAAGGCGATCAGGCCCCATTGGAAGCGTCGAAAGCTAATCAGCATCCTTGGTTACACTTTCTCTTTCTGCTCATGCAAGTGGTGCAACAAATAGCGAAGAGCCTCGTCACGGCGAGCCTGAATGTCGCTGTGGTGGTTATCGCTCGACTGCTGCTCGCTGACGGGTGCGTGCCCAGCCTCAGCATTAATCGCGACCGGATGGGGCTGCTCACTCGAGTCAATGTTGTTGGCCGACGCAGAATGTCTGGCACTGGTCCTCGGAACTTCTACCATTTCCACCTCCGCAAGAGTTTTCGTGCTGAATGTGGAGACGCGATCTGCGGGCGTAGAACTTCGATAACGGGGCTTCCGGAAGACTTCGATCACGGTACCGTCCGCTTGAAAAAGCTTGGTGCGAACTGGACGGTCAGCCAATTGACTTAGATCCTCTGATGTGCTTTGAGCGGTGCCACCTAGTGCAGGGACCACCGCGCTCGCTGGCGTGCGAGTAGATTTCGTTAGCGAAGGTGTATCAAGCCTCCACGAGTTATCGCGAGATCTGTTGGTAGTTTCCGCACTTCGCTGTTCAGTTTCCACCAGATTTTCTGGGCCCCGCTCTGCGACTGGTTCCATGTCGCTGGTTTCCGAATGCGGTTCGGCTAGGAAGCTATCGAGTTCGAGCAACGACAGCATTTCGTCAACTAAGGCAGCAACTTTCGCGGCTCGTTCAATCACAGCCTGAGTATCCGCGACTTCGAGCGTGTGTTGCCCATCCGTATTGAGTAACTGCGAGAGTTCAGAGAACGCGATTTCGCTGGCTGTCGGGTTGACTCGCTGCAGTTGCTGCGATTCGGGTGCTGGCTCAGGCTCGCGAATTCGCACGGGCGCCTCTGCCAACTCCTGCACTGGCTCTACCACAAAATAATCAGAGCTTGTTTCAAAAAAGAGCTCTTGGTCTTGCTCCAACTGCTCGAATCCACCGACGTCCAAGCATTCGACACCACATATCCAAACGGCTAACGGGCGCGCGAACAAGTAAACCGGCATAATCAACGACAGTCCGACCACGAATCCTCCGTTTACGACCGTATTGTGCAGCCCTAACCATGGAATGAGCGGATAGGCATCCATCTGCAGCCACATCTCCATCAGATATGGGTGCGAAAGCGATCGCATGCCGATCTGCCCGAGTGCTGGTTGCAAACTAATTGAGAAAAAGCTAACCAGTCCGGTGGCTAGTAGGAACGCCGCGAAATGAACGGGCAGTAGAAAAATACACGCCAATAGTACGTAGAAGAGTGGACTACTCAGCGGAATGAGCCCCACGCACACACCGAGAGCGATAGCCGCAGCCACTTGGCGGGGGCGATGACGGCTAGACGTCGAAGTCAGCAGGCTTCTCAAGGCCTCGCGCATCGAGCCGATCTCCTAGGGTTGATTGTGCGAAAAAACGGTATTGTGACAGTTACATCGAACCCCCAGCTCTGAACATTGAGTAATTTCGGTTCTGAACTCAAGCCCCCAGGCCGTGGCAGGGATCATAGTCGCCCCAGGGTCTCTATGTTACGCAACCTCGTCGCGTGACCGCTTTACAATTTACGCAGTGGTGTGCACAAGCGCTGAGCGTTGCCAACGCATCCCGGCCAGCCAACTGGCAGAACCCAGCCGATTGGGGTCAATGTTGCTCCATCGCTGCGGTCGGTGGCATCCAATTGATGAGAGGCGCATCCGTTTTTCGCAATTCGCGAATTGCCGCTGCGCGCAATTCCACTAACAAGCCATGCTGCTGTGTTTCGAGCGCGAGATTTACCAATTCTTCTGGATCCTGCGTTAAATCATACAACTCTTCCATCTCACCTTTGACTAAGGTGCGGATGTACTTGTACTTGCCGTGACGAAGCAGCACATACCATGGAATACCGCCGACTTCGTACATCGCCACGTCATCGGGCACTTTGCTGGTATCGTCGCCGTACTTGCGGCCCGTATGTGTCATCAACATGGGTTGATCCCATTCCGCGTTCTCAGGATTAGCCAACAAGGGGCGGATATCACGTCCATCCGTGCGCCATGGTAATGTTAGTCCAGCGGCATCACAAAAGTAACGGACGAGATCCGGAGCGTTGACGGGATGACTACACACTGTGCCCTCCGCAATTTTTCCCGCATGCGCAATAATCAATGGCGACGCGATCGCTGCGTCATACGGTGCAACCTTGTTGTTCATGCCGTGCTCGCCCAACGCAAATCCTTGATCGGCTGCGTATACAATCAAGGTGTTCTCCAGTTGGCCACTTTCTCGCAGAGCCTGCATCACTCGGCCCAAGCCCTCATCCAGTGCCATGGCACATTCGTTGGACTGCTGTACCCAGTCATCGTAGCTCTGGCCAGGAGTATTGTTGTTGAAGTTACTTGCGTCGACTCGCTTCGCTTTACGCTGTGGCTTACCATCCTCGCCTCTGTTCCAGGCGGCTAGCTCGCCCAAATATTTTGGCTTGTTGGGCCACGGACCAAAGATGTCTTTAGGCACGGGGGCATCGTTCCCGGCAAGCAGCCCCTCGTGTCGGTCGGCGGGCGTCGTTGGACCGTGAATTGCCCCATAACACAGCCACAAGTACCAAGGTTTACTTTTGTCCCGGTTCTCGCCGCGAATATAGTCGACCGCCCAATCGGTGTAATTGTCAGTCGAGTAACCAGGGACCCTGCGGTCTGTACCGTTGAAGGTGACCACCTGGTCGTAAAAATAGTTTCCTGCGTTGTCGGGTTGCCCGGGACGGTTCCAAACGATTTGATGATCCCAATCACGGCCATGGCCAGTATCAACTCCGGTATGCCATTTGCCAATTTGAGCGGTGTGATAACCGTGCTTGCGCAATTCGGCCGGCCAAAACCGGCATTGCTTCGGATCGTAGGTACTGCCCGGATAAGTACCTTCCATCTTCATTGTCTGAACGCCATGCTGCAATCGTCCAGTTAGAAAACTAACTCGCGACGGCATGCACCAAGCACCGAAATAGGCTCTTTCAAAGCGAACGCCGCTTCGAGCCAATGCGTCGATATTGGGCGTCTGTACCCAGCCAGGAGCCTCCGCATAGCACGAAAGCGTTTTGTAACTTTGGTCATCTGAAAAGACAAACAGCATGTTTGGCCTTTCCGCGGTATATCCGGACGATGAAATGAACCCCGTCCCCAAAGCGAATCCAATGCTCCACAGTATCTGCTTGAGGAACAATCCATCCTTGCCTTCTATCTCGTTGCTGGAATTCTTCATCGCTGGTGCCTGGTTGATTCTTTAGAAGTGTGAAGTCAAAGACTTGGAGGTGCCCACTGCATGTGGACATGAACTCCATGTGTACTAGTTGAAATGAATCCCAGGCGTTCGTAAAGGCGAATGGCAGGGTTGCCCACTGAAACATGCAGGCTTACCCACAGGGATTGTGCCGCAGATTGATCCAGCAGTTGCTTCAGGAGCGCATGCCCAATGCCTCGATTGCGATACTCGGGCAGCAAGCTGATATCGATTAGGCGAACTTCACTCTCTTTGCGAAACGTGTAGAAGTTGCCGATGACTTGCTCATTCGCAACGACAACATTGAAAATCGCGCCTGGATATTGTGTCCGATAATGGATTTGCTGGGCTTCAAACTGCATGCCCATCAGGGATTCGCGCTGCGAATCTTCCAGGTTGTGAATCGCTTCCATGAGTTCGCGTTGGGAAGCCGTGAAGATGCGATAGAGGGCTCCATAGTCAGATTCATGGCTCGCTCGAAGCAAGACTCCTGGATACGACGTAGGGCGAAGATCCATTATGGACGCCAGATACACGGACTTATGGAAGGTACAGCGGCGAGTTTGCCGTCAACAAATCTCACCGCCGAGCCAAGCAGTTAGGCCAATTTACGATACAGTCGGAAGTGTTCTTCGACGACGGGAAAAGCCAAGTCCTGCAAGTCCCAGCACCGACCAAGTGGCCAACGATACTGGCTCGGGGACCGCTGGCACACTTGCCGACTGCGCGAAGTATTGCCGGAACTCCGCCAGATTGACCGAGTCGGAAATAAAATCGTTGTTGAATACGACAATATTGAGATTTACATCACGGCTGGCAACGCCTGCAAAAGTCAGCGAGTCGCTCGCTTGCGATCCTGCAAACGAATCGAGATACACCTCAGCTCCCGAGCCGACAAGTCCCGTGTACGTAGTAAGGACGGAAACCAATCCGTCTGTCGAGTTTCCGAGTGTGGCATCCGTTAGCTGCAAACTGGTGCCGACGATCAGCGGGAGATTGCTGGAAGTTGATACCGTGAAACTAATATCGAAGTCGTAGAAAAAGTAATCGGGATCCGAAGATCCCAATGAGCCGTTGGCAAAACTGTAAACAAGCCCTGGATTGAGTGGATTGGAATTGTCCCCAGCGATGCTGATGGAGTCTAGGTCAACTGGGTCGCCATTAACGTCGGATGTAGACCAATTCGAAAACACTTTGTCTCCCACGGTAAGACTGTTGCCACTGATTAAGTCGCTCAACAGGACCCCAGCATGACTGGTGTTAGCGAGAAGCGACATGCACAGGGATGCAAACATTACGAGAGTGATTTTCTTCATGGAACCAAACCTTAAGACTTTGAGTGAAATCAATGTTCATTCCCCCATACTACTGCAATTTGGTACCCCTAGTGTATGTATACCTTCGGTTTTGAATAAGATTTCCAAAATTCATGAACCACCCACTCTTGGTGGACTTATTTTTCCAAAAATACTACCAGGAAGGTTGCAACTGTCGGAAGAAAGTGATTTAATTCCCGCAGATTAACCAAACCACAGGTTAACGACAATCTTTGCTCAAACATAAAAGGAGCGCATTGTGTCCGAAGTAGGAAGCTACCTTCAGAGGCGGAGTTTCATTACGCAATGTTCAGCTATAGGGGCATGCACAGCGATAACGGCATCTTTGCCTGCGGCAGAAACCGGACGATCGCATCTGCCTTCGGTCGACGATTTCCGCTCATTGATTGGAACTCATTTTCGAGTTGAACGCGAATCCGGCAGCCCACTGGCCCTGGAGCTCACCGAAGTGACTCAGAGCAATTATGAGATGCCTTCACAATTCCGGCCGCAGTTTTCAATGGTGTTCGCGGTATCGGTTCACGAGCGCCTGCCGCAAGATGTTTACACACTGCATCACCCCAGAATTGGGTCTCTCCAATTGCTACTTGTCCCGATTGACCTGCCAGCCAGGCACAACAACCTACAGGCCGTACTTGGCTAACGAGAAGTTCGAGCTTGGTCTTACGAAGATGGCACCCATTACGTGCCGCACAAACACTACGAGTTTTCATCAGCTATGACAATCAACACTTTCATCTGGAGATTAAGATGTCAGAACCATTCATTGGTCAAATTATCATGTTTGGAGGGAATTTTGCTCCGCGCGGCTGGGCATTTTGCGATGGCCAGCTCTTGCCGATCGCCCAAAATACAGCCCTCTTTTCGATACTGGGGACTACTTACGGAGGCGATGGCCGGACCACCTTCGGCTTGCCCGATCTCCGTGGCCGGGTCCCTTTGCATGCAGGTAGTGGGCCGGGGCTGTCTCCAAGGCCTCTCGGCTTTAGAGGCGGAAGTGAATCGGTTGTCCTGCAAGTAGCCAACCTTCCGGCTCATTCGCACTCATTGAAAGCTTCCACTAACGAAGCCACAACGCAGGTCCCGACGGGGCAAGTACTCGCCGATGCGAGACTCAATGCCTACGGCGCTGGCCCGGCTGCAGCGGTAATGGAGGATTCTTCAATCGGTAGTACAGGCGGTAATCAACCGATCGGCATCGCTCCACCGCAACTAGCAATTAATTTTATCATCGCCCTGCAGGGTATTTTCCCGAGTCGCAGTTAGTGGGACTGCAAAAGGCGAC
The DNA here is from genome assembly GCA_041398985.1 of Pirellulaceae bacterium. Lineage (GTDB taxonomy): Bacteria > Planctomycetota > Planctomycetia > Pirellulales > Pirellulaceae > Aureliella. The sequence goes on along the minus strand of JAWKTR010000007.1, from coordinate 361,896 downwards.
GGCAAGAACAGGCCAATCTCAATTGAGCTGCCGCCTGGCGAGCATCCCCTGGAAGCCATATATGCCTCGCTTCAGAGGCTGGCTTTCCAGGGAGTGAACCGCCGAATACACTCGGGACTGATTTATGCATCGGATTGATTGTGGAACACCGGCAAGTGGAGCCATGTTGCCGATGGGTATTTATTGTTTGAATGCGGCGTTAATTGGCCGCGTTTCTCACTGGCTGATTTGGCTGCTGGCATATGCGGCCACAGTGGGTCTCACCCATGGGCAGACTCCATCGCCCCAAGATTTGAAACCACTCAACACGGCGCCGCTCGAAGTCCTGATGCGGATGGACCGCAACAGCGATGGGATCCTGCATCGCGTAGAAATCCCAGTCGGCGCCGAGGAATTCGTAGACCAAATCGCGATGGAGGCGGATTGGGGGCTGGCTGCCGAGTACGACCTAGGCGAATTGTCATTTGCTTGGCTTCAATTTGACCAACAGCGGCCCACTGCGACCGTCGAGTCGCAGGCAGAATCAGCTCTGCACCGTTTGGAGTTGGAAGCGATTCCTTGGGCTGAGATTGGCAGCTTGGCTCTGACGATGTCCGCCGCCGCAGCAGCCGCAGGCATCGATCCCGAACTGGAACTTCTTGCACGTATGGATGCCAACCGCGACGGAACCCTGCACCCGGACGAAGTGCCGCTCGTCGCGCGAGCCGCAGTTGCAGCTCAGCTGAAGGCGGACGGTTACTCACCCAAGCGCCCCATTCGACTAAAGGAACTAGCGAGTCGGCGGCAAAAGGCTCGCCTCGACGGGCAAACCACCGCACCCCGGCAGATCCAGCGCGTTGATGCAACAGAAACGGAATACAATGCGCAGCGATTGTTGAAGACGTATGACAAGGACCAAGATGGATATCTGCAACGGGAAGAATGGTCGCGGCTTGGTATGGAGTGGCAAGCAGCCGACAAGAACCAAGATCAACGCCTGTCAGCCGCCGAAATTGCGGCCCATCTGGTTTCGACCTGGAACAGGTCCGGCCAGTAACGGCAGGGACTTTTTCGATTGCGATGGCAGGGGCGCAAGTTTCCACCCCAGTATCTGCACGTGGGAGCCCTGCCACAAGCTACTTTTCACTTAGCAATTCAAATGAATTGAAGAAGTCGGCGGTGGCATGACGTTTCATCGCAGTATGCGGCCCCAAGACCAACATTTGGTAAAGCCTTTCTTCTACCAGGATCTGACAAAGCTGCCCGGTGTAGTCACCGTCTTTTCCTTTACCCGCGAATCTAATGAGTTGTCCCGGTCCAGGCCTCGCGACTGGCAATGACGATTGTCGTACTGCGCTGATACGGCTTAAGAGGGCGCCAGCAGCAGCATCGAGAAGACTTGTGGGCAGCTTTTCCTTGAGCACAGCTTCGGGGTAATCGACATACATCAGGATATAGGCCGGCCCGGCATCCGCCTGGCAGCAAAAAAGATTCACGGTCAAAATATTTGCGCCAACACGAATGTCCTGCACTTGCTTTTCGCAGGCTACGCTCCCCGGGAATTCGATTTTGAAGTTCCCTTTCTCGTCCCGTTCCTCAGCACCCAGAGATAGCGAGGAGCCGCAAAGAATGAGTAGCAACGACCAGAAATTTAGATAATACATGGCGACCTCGCATCTTTGTCGCAATCACTGATAACCCCGGATTATTCACACAACTCACTGTATTCTCTGGCAGCAGTTTTCACGGAACAGTTTGAGCAACGCGCAATTTTGCGTTTCTTAGCCTGCGAGTTCCAGCTGATTCGTACCTGCAAACACGCTTCCAGCGGAACGCGCTCTCGGCCAGTATACGCCGCCATCAAGTTTTGCGCGACTAGACAGGGAGATTATACACGCAGCACTTCCTTAGCGCGAGAGCTTCCCACCCGGCGAATCCTCTCGGCAAAGCCGGACACCTAGGACAGAGCAATAAACGGAAAGGTATCTGAACCTCCCTCCCATTGAAAACAGCAAGACCAAAAATTCTTTGGTTTTTTAATAATGGGGCTTGCCAAGCGGATCGCCATTTACTAAAAAACCCAAGTTCAATACTAATAAACCAAATTTCGGAGTGAATTCACCATGGCTCGCCCCAAAGCAACGGAGTTAACCGAACGGGAACTGCAAATCATGCAGGTCTTTTGGCAACGCCCCGGGGATAGGATTACGATCGCGGATGTCCAGTCCGTGCTAACCGCCGACGATCGCGAGTTAGCCTACACGACCGTTGCCACACTGGTGCGAATCTTGGTCGATAAAGGTTTTCTGCGCCAAACGACCCAGCGGCGGCCTCATGAATTTACACCCACGCGAACGCACGAAGAGGTCTCGGGCAGGCTGCTGAAGGACCTGATGCATCGAGTATTCGGCGGCTCCGCCGAAGCCCTCCTAATGCGATTAATGGAGGATGAAGAGATGACGGCCAGCGAACGCCGACGTTTGCAGGCGCTCGTGCAAAAGTCCAACCAATCGAACTCTCAGAGCTAGGCACCTTAACATGTTCGAAGCGATCGCATTCTGGGCCCCACAGATTACCACTCAGCTCGGCTGGGCTCTCGTGCAAGCGTCAGTTATCGCTATAGCGGCCTACATCTTAGTCGTGTTAGCCCGAACCATCACTCCCGCAGCGCGCGTCCATGTTTCGCTACTTGGCCTGCTGCTGATGGCTCTCGTGCCCGCTGCGCTATTGGTGCTCGCCGCATGGTCGCCGCTCGACGGATGGAGTTGGGGGCAACTATTTCCAGCTTCATCGCCGACCGAGACAATTGCTGAGCCAACTAATGAATTGCCCGCCTTGGCTCGTTCATCCTCAACGCCCGGAGAGATGACATCATGGCAACGCTTATCAATTCGTGCATCGGAGTTGTTTGTCAATCGCGTAGAGCCAAAGGGTAGCGACCGGAATACTAACGCCATCGAGGGACTGAGCTCGCAAGCGTCGGCAAGCGTTGTTTCCGTGGTATGGCTTGTCGCTTTTTGGGGCGCAGTGGCATGTGTATTCTTCGGACTGGTCCGGTTGTTAGCTGGTTACTGGCAAATCAATCGAATTCGATCTACGTCGGTGCCATCCACGATTCCCAGTTTCTGCGGGACCTGGCGGAATGTACGAGACGCTTGGGTATTCAAGGCCATGTAGACGCAGTGGAGACACACGCGTTGGGTTCAGCAGCCATCGTTGGTTGGCGGCGGCCTTTGCTCCTACTGCCAACGGGCTGGAAGTCCTGGACTAACGAAGAACGTCAAGCTGTGCTCGCCCACGAGCTTGCTCACGTCAAGCGCAGCGACTTTGTATCCACTGCTATTGGACAGCTGGCTGTGGCGATGAACTTCTACCACCCGCTCGCGCACCTGGTCATGCAGCGAATGCGATTGGATCAAGAATTAGCGGCAGACGCGTTGGCTTCCGCTGTAGTCGGTGGTCAACAACGCTATGTGGAAACTCTTGCCGGCCTTGCCTTGCGACAACCGCAGGTACGGATTCCGGGACCGTGCCAAGCCTTTTTGCCTCCCCGGCGTATGTTTGTTAGGAGATTAGAGATGTTACGAAACTTGCCTAGAACTAGACCCTGGATCAATCGTTGTTACACGGCGGTGGCTGCCGTGAGTCTGATCTCTGTCGCCACCTTAGCAACTGGGCTGCGACCGCATACGTTAGTTGCTCAGGAGGTTTCGGGCGGTGCAGGAATAACGACAGCACAGCCTTCGGTGTCCAGCTATCTACCACCCGGCCTCTGGGAGGCAGTCGTCTGTGTTGACGTGCAAGGGGCGCTGGCGTCCAAGGGGGTTCAAGCGATCCTTAAGCAAGCGGAACTTCCACGGGAGTTTGAAGTGCAGGGATACAAGATTGCTTTAGAAGACGTTTCCGAAGTAGCTCTCGTCGCCATTCTGTTCGCCGAAGGAGGTGCCCCCGAACCGTTGATGATTTTGCGCAGTAAGCAGTCCTTTGCGGACGTTCCGCAAGTTCCGCAAATTCAAAGGCTCGACGAAAAAACACTCGCCGTGCATAGCAGCCCGGAAATACTCAGATTGCTGGCCAACGGCAATCGCGACAAGAAGCTCCAAGAACTGCTCGACCGCAACGGCGAATCCCATATTCGCGTCGCGAGCAAGACAACCTGGTTGCGGATGCTGGCCAAGCAGATTGGGGCCCAAGGGCCCGCGATGGCGTTTGCTCCCCTGTGGACAGCCGTCGATTCGATCTCACTAGGAATAAATCTCTCCGACAATTTAGACCTGCTGGCGCAACTGGATTCGACCGATCCGAAGAGAGTGGCAGAAACGTTGACGGCAGCAAAGTTTCTAGCCCGCAATTACCTAGACGGCATCGCTCAAGTTGAGGCGGAAGCGGGCGGCAACCCAACCGAAGTAGTCATGGCAGCTGCGGCCGCGCAAGCGGGAAACCAGTTGCTCGATAGCTTAGAAATCAACAGCGAAGCGAATCAAACATTAGTGACAGCGCAGTTGCCCAATGCTGTTTATTCGATGGTGGGCTTGGCCGTGCCAGCCATTTCTTCGGCACGTACAGCAGCGCTCCGATCTCAGTCCATGAACAATATGAAACAAATGCTACTTGCATTTCACAACTACCACGATGCTTACGGACACTTGCCTCCCGCTGTATTCGTCGATAATGCTTCGGGTGCGAAGCGCAGTTGGCGAGTCGAACTGCTGCCATTCCTCGAGTGCGCCCATTTGTATGAGCAGTATCGCAAAGACCAGCCGTGGGACAGCGACGCCAACCAGCAAGTACTGCAGCAGATGCCACAAGTTTTCGCCGTCGCTGGTTCAACAGGTACGACCGTCACTCCCTATCAAGCCATTGTTTCCGAGGACGGCGGGCTAACGCTGAGCGAAGGTCGTGAACCCAAATTCAGAGATTTTCTCGACGGTCTCTCCAACACCACCATCATCGTTGAGACGACGGAACTGGCGCCGTGGACGCAACCCGTGGACCTATCGGACACAGTCACCCTTCCGCAGCTTGGAACAGCTCGAAAATCCGATCCCGGCATCATTGCCGGGATGGCAGACGGGGTAGTCCGTTTTATTTCAAAGGACATCAATCCGCAGACATGGAAAGCCCTGACTACGCGTTCAGGCGGCGAAACTTTGAGCCTCGAATAGAGCGAGCCAAGAGTTTGGCCGGTAGGAACTGCTGAAGTGATAGAAACTTGGCACTCCTGCCGGACCTTGAAATTGTTGAAGGTTTCCGTGGATGGACATCTCGAACGCCGCTGCATCAGGATCCCCTTGATCAGCGGCACCGCTGCGCATTCGCTGCCTATGTGGCGTACTTCAAGTGTCAACCTTCATGTACAGCGGCAGGCCTACTCCCTGAACAGCACTCGATGAAGCTTGGCCAATTCATCCGCCGGAATCTTGATCACCTTGCGATCATAAGTCATCAAGCCATTGATTTCGCCTTCGACGTCCGTAGTCTGCGTGTAGACGCCAGCCGCGATACCTAGTCCTCGCAAGTCGTTCAGCATGTTGATCGACGTCACGTACCGCTCTCTGTACTCCGCTTCTGTCTTGGGGATGTCACCGTATCCCCAGTTGCGACGATTGGCGTCCCACAAATGCTCTTGAATCGGGAATCCGTGGCCTCCGAATTCGCCCATGACTTTGATGTAATCATCGAAGCGTCCGTTGGCATTCAGTTCAAACGGGAAGCCTGGATGCGGGTACCGATGCTCGTCAACAATATCGCCAGCAGGCCAGAAGTTACCGCCGCTTGCGATGTTGACTAATCGACTTGGGTCGCGCTTCGACGTCCACTCACCAACTTCTACCGTTTGATGTTGTCCCCAAGCTTCGTTGAAGGGAACCCAGCACACGATCGACGGATGATTCTCCAGCGTAGCGATCATTGCCTCGAGTTCTGCCATGAACTGCTTGTGCTGCTCCGGCGGCCACTTGGCGTCAACGGGATCGGGTTTCAAACGTGTCCACTCAGGCCAGCCTTTGTTCCGTCCTTCTCCACCGCTGACCTGATCTTGCCAGACCAACATGCCCAAGCGGTCACAATGGTAATAGTAGCGGCGTGGTTCGACTTTGATGTGCTTGCGGATCATGTTGAAGCCAGCCGCCTTAAGCCACTCGATGTCGAACAGCATCGCTTCGTCTGACGGCGGTGTGAGCAAACCGTCGGGCCACCAACCTTGATCGAGCGGTCCCCAATGGAAGACAACTTCACCATTGAGTGTGAATCGCCAATGGCCGTCGGCATCTTGGACTTTACCCACATCACGAATGCCCGCATACGAATGGATTGAATCATAGGGGCGGTCCGCTGGCCCGACCAACGAAACATCGACATCGTATAAATGAGGATCGGCTGGTGACCAAAGTCGAGCGTTCGGAATGTTGACGTCGATTTTCCCTGAACCACCCGTTCGCGCCACCACTTGGTCGCCTTCTTTAACGACAACCACAACGGTGCCGTCGCCACGGACTTTGGGTTCAACCGAAATTGTGCCAGTCTTGGCGCTGGTGCTAATCTTGACCTGCTCGATGTGATTAACGTCTACTTCTTCCAGCCAAACCGTCTGCCAAATCCCCGACACTTGCGTGTACCAAATACCGTGTGCGTTGATTACTTGCTTTCCTCGAAGCTGCCAGTCTTCCGTTGCATCTTCGACTCGCACAATTAGTTCGTTATTACCTTCCAGGACTGCGTCGGTGATGTCGAACGAGAACGGGGTATTTCCACCTACGTGGCTACCTACACTTTTCCCATTGACGAATACTTCGCAGCGATAGTCAACAGCTTCAAAATTCAACAATTTTCGTTTCGAATTATTGAGCTTAGAGTCAAAGTTACGGCGATACCAAAGAGCTTCGGTGCTGTCGAGCAAGTACTGCACACCGCCGAGTCTTGATTCCAGGCAGTACGGTACCAAGATTTTGCCAGTCCATTCGGCGGGCGTTTGCGTTTGCGCAATAGGTGTCACTGTGTAATCCCAGTACCCATTCAGATTTAACCAGTTGTCGCGCTGCATCTGTGGCCGCGGATACTCGGTCCAAGCGTTTTCCTCCGTCACCTCGGCTCCCCAGGTCGTGATCAACTCGGATTGAAAAGGCCTGGTCGAACGCTTCGGCTTTGGCAACGCTGGCGCTGTATCGCCATCGACTAGATGAACGTCGATGAATTGTCCGCCGCTAGTCTGACGGCAATGAACTGCCATTACATTCTTGCCTACCTGCAGCGCCGCGCGTCTATCGACTGCGATGGGCAGCGCTTCGTATTTATCGGTGAAGCCTTTAACCGTCGCGACTTGCTTGCCGTTGATAAACACTTCAGCATCTTCATCGTGATGCATCCACAAGACTGGGTTGGCAGGAATTGACTCCAGCACAAAAGACTTGCGCATCCAGATGTTGTTCGTCGGCCAATTTGTGCCGACCCGTGCCCCAGGAGTTTCGGTCGTTCCAAAGCCGCCATTGCCCTCTGTCCACTGCGAATCATCAAAATCGGGAGCTCGCCAGCCATCCACCGGCCTGCGAAACGTATATCGCCATGTGTCGACTATCTCTTGCCCCGAGAGCGTTGAGCAGAAAAAGATGCAGGTTAGGATATGGAGCACTCCGAGTCGCTGCTTGGGAGAAATTTGCTTTGCCATGTTGTTCATGTCTGGGGTATCCGCCTTATGCCTATTCGAACTGTTTCTTGGTCAACCTCTAGTCTACTGTCTTTTCATTGAATTGACCGGGGCCATTGTCATTGGCGGAAGAAATTTGGATGCTGAAAGCCATGGTTTGTTCTCGTTAAATAGCATCGCCGCACCAGACGCACAACGGAGGGGGCACTGTTGTGAGCGAAAAGGCTGTTGTTGACCCTTGGTTGTAACCCAGTTAACCTAAGTGATTGGTGCGCAATTTCCCTAGCGATTCCCAACGGCACCCAATGTCGCTCCTGCGGCTATCCTGGACCACACCTAAGCTGTAGACTTGTGTGACAGGGTCGGGAGACTTTTCAGCCTAGATCGCTTAAACCATTTGCAACCACATGTTCCTACCAGCGGCATCTCACCAATCGCGGGCGCTGCTGAAAAGACTCCCCACCTTTCCTCTCCACTCCAAGTTCGTGAACTGCTACCAATTGCTTTGCACGAGAGTACTTGTATGACTCACCGGTTGCTTGTTTGTGTCGCCAGCCTGATGTTCGCCACTTCAGAGGCTCGCGCGATCGATTTCGCGACAGAAATCGAACCGATCCTTCAAGACAACTGTTTCAGTTGTCATGGACCGGATCAGCAGGAAAGTCAGCTACGACTTGATCGATTATCAAGCATGAGATCGGGTGGCAACTCGGGCGAACCTGCGGTTGTACCGATGGATCCTAACGCGAGTTATCTGCTGAAGCTGATTCGTCACGAAGAGGATGGCAAGGAGATGCCGCCCGATGAATCGCTGTCGCCAGCACAAATCCAATTAATCGAGGAGTGGATTGCGAGCGGCGCGACTACGCCAGAGCGATACGGTCCCGTCGAAGAATTGCCGGAACTCTCGCACTGGGCATACCAGCCAGTGCGAAACGTCGACGCTGCGGGAATTGATGAGTTTATTTTGCGGCGGCTCAGTGACAGTGGACTCTCTCTTTCTGCGGAAGCAGATCGCCGGACGTTGATTCGTCGGCTTTATCTCGTAATGCAGGGACTGCCACCCACACCCCAGCAGGTCGAAGCCTACATTCATGACGACCGCGACAACGCTTGGGAACTGCTTGTCGATGAGGTCCTTGCTAGTCCCCACTACGGCCAGAGATGGGCGACCTATTGGTTAGATTTGGTTCGCTTTGGAGAATCCAACGGATTTGAAACCAATCGCGAGCGGCCGCATGCCTGGCGCTACCGCGACTGGGTGATTCAATCGCTCAATGAAGACAAACCATACGATTTATTCATACGCCAGCAACTCGCCGGCGACGCGTTGGACGCTCCGATCGGAACAGGCTTCTTGGTCGCTGGCCCCTACGATCTTGTGAAAGGCCAGGATCCACAGCTTGGACTAGTGCAGCGAATGAACGAACTGGACGACATGATCAACACGACAGGCACTGCCTTTTTGGGGCTGACCACCGGCTGTGCCCGCTGCCACAATCACAAATTCGACCCGATCCGACAACGAGATTACTATGCGATGCAAGCCGTATTTGCTGGCGTCCAGCACGGCGATCGCGCGTTGCCGCTGTCGCCGGAAACTGAGCGGCAAATCACGGCGCTCGACAGCGAGATCGCGGAACTGACCGACAAACTTGCCAGGTTCATCATCAAGAACGAATCGACCCCGCGTCCACCTGTCAACGCCAAACAAAACGACGAAGTTTTCGAAGAACGAGAAGCGCGATTCATCCGCTTCACGATACAGAAAACTTCTGGTGGCGAAGGCTGCATCGATGAATTGGAAATCTACGCTGACGGTAGCAACGTTGCTCTGGCCAGCAAGGGCGCCAGAGCAACATCGTCAGGCAATTTTGAGCATCCGAAACATAAACTGGAACATATCAATGATGGACGCCACGGCAATGATCGTAGTTGGATTGTCGATTCTGCTGAAGGCGGCTGGGTCCAAATTGAATTCGCCGCACCGGCGGTTATAGACCGCATCATTTGGAGTCGGGATCGCGACGGACAGTATGCCGACAGAGTGCCTATTGAATATCGCATCGAATCAGCCGTGCATGCTGACCAGTGGGAATTGCTAACTTCGTCTGCAGATCGAGGCCATTTTGTCGATGGCAAGTCGGCGGAGCCAGTGTATCAGTTCGCGAAATTCCCTGATGTGGAAGCCAGACAGGGGGAAGCATGGCTCAAACGTTTGCAGGCAGCCCGCGAAGAGAAAAAGATGCTCGCAGCGTCCGCGCTCGCCTATGCCGGTACCTTTACACAGCCTGGTCCAACCCATCGACTGTATCGTGGTGAACCGGATGCAAAACGTGAACAAGTGGCTCCAGATGCGATCGAAGTCTTCACTTCGTTAGGCCTGACTGTCGATGCTCCTGAGCGTGAACGTCGGTTGGCGTTAGCAAACTGGATTGCCAGTCCAGACAATCCGTTAACGGCTCGCGTGATCGTCAATCGGTTGTGGCAGTTCCACTTCGGCACCGGCATCGTCGATACCCCCAGTGACTTTGGGTTGAACGGTACGCCGCCCAGTCATCCAGAGTTGCTCGATTGGTTGGCTAGCGAGCTGATGGATCACAATTGGTCGCTGAAACACATTCATCGATTGATATTGCATTCCAAGACCTGGCGTCAAAGCAATCGACCGAAAGCGGATGCGATGCGAGTCGATGCAACAGCGCGCTTGCTGTGGCGATTTCCACCGCGCAGGCTAGAAGCGGAAGCGATACGCGATTCCATGCTCGCCGTATCCGGAGTGCTGATTCTTCACGATATTGGTGGCCAGGTTTCAGCCCATTCGAGATCGAGATGGAGAACGTGCGACACTATCACGCGAAAAAGTCGTTTGGCCCCGAGGATTGGCGTCGGATGATTTACATGACGAAAGTGCGTCAGGAACGCGAGCAGGTGTTTGGAGCCTTTGATTGCCCGGATGCAAGTATGGTGGTACCTGGCAGTCGCTCCACAACTCCACTGCAGGCACTGAATCTGCTCTAATAGTCCCTTCGTGATGCAGCAAGCTGATTTGTTGCGCAGCCGCCTGGAGACGGAGGCCGTTACACCAGCGCAACGCGTTACCCCTGGCATGGGAATTGGCGTTTCCAGCGAAGGCCGACCGAGGAGGAACTGGCCGATAGCCAGGCGTTTATTCAGCAGGAAGGCATCCAGCAGTTTTCTCGGCGATGCTAATGCCAATGAGTTTGTGTTTATTCCCTGAACGCCAGACGAACCATGCGACTATGACTTCACTCCTGAACCGACGACACTTTCTGACTGACGCGACGACAGGGCTGAGCAGCATTGCCCTTAGCGAGTTGCTCGATCAGCAACGTTTGCTTGCCGAAACGGCACCGCTTCGTCCAACGATTGATCCAGCGAAACCGTTCGCCAGTCGTGATCCGCACCACCCAGCGGCGGCAAAAAACGTACTGGTAATTTTCTGCGCGGGTGCTTGTAGTCAGCTCGACACCTTCGACTTCAAGCCCGAGCTGATCAAGCGACATGGCCAGCCCATGCCAGGTGCCGAATCGCTGGTTACATTCCAGGGCGAACAGGGAATGCTGACCAAGAGCCCATGGGAATTTGGAGCCGCGTGGCGAGTCGGGGAAAATGATATCGGAACTTGTTCCACAACTGCCGAACTCGCTGACGACATGTGCTTTATCCACTCGCTGACCGGCAAGACTAACACGCACGGGCCTGGTGAAAATTTCATGTCCACCGGCTACACGCTCGACGGTTTTCCCAGCATGGGAGCCTGGACGACTTGGGCTTTGGGAACTGAGAATGAAGACTTGCCAGCCTACGTGGCAATCGCTGATCCACGTGGCACTCCGCAATCGAGCGTCAACAACTGGGGACCAGGATTCCTGCCCGCAGCGTTTCAGGGAACTCAACTGGAGCCGCTCTCAAACCGCTGGACAACCTCGACATTCCCACTGGCGTTAGCGAATCAACGGACGCGCGACACGAAGTTTCCTTGAGCGAATGAATCAACGACACCTCGAACGCTTTCCCGGCGATACCGAACTTGCCGCTCGAATCTCCAGCTATCAACTCGCTGCACGGATGCAGTTGAGCGTGCCCGAAGTTACCGACCTATCAAGCGAACCACACAGCATCCTGCGTGAATACGGAGCCGATGATCCGCAAAACGGGCTGAAAAGCTGCAGTTTGCCAGGAATTGTATTCTCGCACGGCGTTTGATTGAAAAAGGCGTACGTTTCGTGCAACTGTTCAACGGAGCTTATCAAACAGGCGGTGAAGGCGTCAGCAACTGGGACGGACACAAGTCGCTTCAGGAACAATACAACAAACATGGTCCAGTACTCGATCAACCTTGCATGCACTACTTACCGATCTGAAGCGGCGGGGACTATTGAAAGACACGTTGGTGGTTTGGATGACCGAGTTTGGCCGCATGCCTACGTTTCAAAAAGGAGCTAGTGGTAGAGATCATAATCCCGATGGGTTCACTGTCTGGATGATGGGAGCTGGTGTGAAAGCCTTTACGTACTGAGCGACCGATGAATTCGCCACAAGGCCGTTGAAAACGTCAGCACAGTCTACGATTTCCACGCTACGATTCTGCATTTGTTAGGTTTGAACCACAAGCGGCTCAGCTACTACCACAATGGCTTTGAGCGACGCCTTACCGACGTGCATGGACGGGTAATTGAGGACGTTTTGCTATGAGTCCAATCGGACCATCGTGAATTTATCGCTCGGAGTCGTCAATTATGGGTTTTCTGTGGGGACAGCACTCTGCTGCCGAACAGTCCCCGCACTTCCAAGTGCTGTGTCCGCGTGCCACATAGATTTTTTGTAACCGGTCACGATGCGTGGGCTTGTGTACAGGGTCGACTCCAAGTTCGTGAACGGCTACGATTTTTTTCGATGGATTCTCGATCGATGGACATTGGCGAAGAGAGAAGAATGAAGAGATTGCAAATTGTGCTGCTATTTGAGCCGATGGTGGTTCTCCGAACGCGTTAGAAAACCCCAATCCAGCGATTCATCCTGTTCGTACTGCTTACCGAGCGTAATTGCGGTGATGCCTTAGCCATTTCGAAACCTAGGTAGAAAGCGTGGCTAGGGGACATGGATTCGCCCAGGGGACTGTTCAACAACTGCGTTGAACGGATCGGTAGCAGCGCATGTACGCCGGCACTTACCGCGTAGATCCCGCCTTCGGCAGCGAAAATGCGGACATTCTTGTCGCGGATTGCGTCGCCCATCGCTGCAATCGTTTCAATCGAATAGGAATTAACCCGTTCGTCCCGCAATAGGAGCAAGTTCGGCTCGAGGTGTTTGGGCGGAACGCGTCGTTCGCAAGCAAAGTACACGAGGCGACGGCAAGATCGCATTCGCGAACGCTGCCTGCGCCCAATTGATGACTTGGGTGGTCAAGACACTGTTGATCTGTAACTCTTGGCAGATTCCTAGTAACAACACGTTGATACCAGCCGAATCGGCGTCTGTTAATTCAGTAATATTGCCGATGCCCATCATCATGGATGCATCTGGAAAATTCTCACGGCACCACGTGTAGTTGCTGCAGGCTGGCCGCAAAACCAAAACCGATGGGTTCTAGAATTAGGTCCAAGCGGATTGGTACGTTGCGATGTGACAAAAAATTTATAGATTCTTGAAACTTTCTTGTCGTCTGGAACGTCGGGTATCACTACGACTTCGCATCCCCAATCGGGAGCAGCTTGTCGATTGGAGCTGTTTACAGAAAGCACTAGTTGGGCACCTGCTGAACACGCTGCAGCTACTTCGCGTGGATTGAACGAATCGATGGAAACGCGAATACCCGCATCGCACAAACGCTTCACTGCCTCACTGACTTGCCCCCATTCATAGCCAGGCGTGCAACCTAGATCGATCGTGTCAGCACCGTCATTGACGAGCTGTTGAGCCTGCTGCAGCAACTCTTCGATAGACAGTTTAGGTGCATGGTTTATTTCGGCGATGATCTCGATCGAGTGCTGGCCATAGGTGTCTTGGTCTCGCGGATTTCCCCCAAAATACTGTGGTAAATCGCGAATATCGCGCGGTCCGCATTCAATCCTTGTTTCATAGGCACTAGCGATTTCCGCGATGTGGTCCTGCAGGTAACCAGGCAGGATTACGCGCGTCGCCGCTGCTGGAATTACCAAGTGACGTTGCAACCATTTGGGAGTCATCAACGCCGCAACTGTGATTGGCAAGACACTAATTGAGTATTCAAACTGCATTTGCGCTGCGACGTGCTACCGTGTGGCGAACGGCATGTTGGCAAGGCGACCGGTGACAAAGTGAATGTGCTGTGATGTTAAACTTATGCGTTGACTTGTGTGCGAGCGATTGGATACGAGTCGTTGAAGTGTACGTGCGCGGTCGCTGAGTAAGAGTCGTTACAAAAAAATATCAAGAAACGTCTTGACCAGACTTCGTTGTACATTACAAAGATCATTAACGAGGAGCTCGCTGAGAACAATCGTCGTCCTTATTGTTCTCGTGGCCGGGGCTCCTCGTTTTTTCTGCAGTTGGGAATGCGTTTTGATAAGAGTTCTTGGTCAAGCGTTTTGAGCATCGTCCAGATCACGCATGTGTTAGGTGCCGTCGTACTTGCCGTTGTGTTACAGGGTCGGAGTCTAATTAGCCCAAAACTGTTGAACCGATAGAACTACATGTTTCGACCAGCGATCGCGCATCGGAGGCTGGCGCTGAAAAGACTCCCAACTCTGTCCTGCCTGACTGTGGCTATGCCCGCGATGTATGTGCATTGATAAGAATCGTTTCACCTTTGCACGATAGTCGCAGGTCGCCAGGCAAACTGGTTTCATTCTGCTTCGTACCGTTCTCCCAAACCTCACGCACGAGTTGCCAGTGCTTGCGCGACATCTTCTGCAAAGGCCAGCCACGATCCTGCCAAGATGTTATGATTGCCAGCCGCACGATAGGCCAGGCAGTCGGCAGTTTGGATTTGGACGGGAAAGAAAACGCATTCCTGGCGTTTGCCCCGAGCTGTCGACCTGCGTCGCAAGGTAGGCTTTCCGCCTGTTCTAAATACTGATGGGCGAGTAACTGTTGAAGTTCGTGTGCTTCTTCTGCGATTTCTGAGAATGAAAGCAGTTTGTCTACAACGCTTGGCCCATATTGCTGGCTGACCAGTGGGAGCAATCGCTGGCGAATAAAGTTGCGGCAAAAAGTCACATCCGCATTGCTTGAATCCGTGCGAAACGGTTGGCCAAGGGCCTGCAGGTAATTCAGCACGTCTTCGCGGGAACAGGTCAAGAGGGGCCGCACCAGGACTAGCTCGTCGTCAAATTCCCGCATTCGTGTCGGAGCGCTCACGCCTGCTAGCCCCGTCCCGCGAAACAGGTTGTGCAGCATCGTTTCGACCCGATCCGAGGCAGTGTGAGCCGTGGCCACGTAGCGTGCACCGCAAGCGTATGCAGTCTTGCTGAGAAATTGATAACGGATTTCGCGGGCCGCTTCTTCCGTACGGAGATTAGCTGTGGTGGGAGAGCCCCTGAGCGTTTCGCTGCCACGAGCAGAGTACAGGGTTATCCCAAGCTGCTGGCACAGATCTTCAACGAAGTATTGATCGCTATCACTCTCTTCGCCACGCCATTCATGGTTCAAATGGGCGGCACAGATCCATTCGGGAATCGCCGCCTGGTAACGAGCGGAAAGTCTTACCAGCGCGCGTAGCAGGGCGACACTATCAGCCCCACCACTGACTGCCACAAGGATTCTCGTTCGGTGCCATATTCGTAGTGGCCAGGTCTGCTCGATTCGTCGTTCCAGTTGATCCATAGGATCTCGTCTCGACCAACAAACTAGACTTAAAGCAACCGCATAATGTCATTGACAATGACGAATGCCATTAGGCTGAGCAGTCCCAGCACGCCGACCATCGTCAACCGGATTTGCAAGGCTTCGCTAACCGGCTTTCCGCGAATGGCTTCAGCGGTCAAGAACATCATGTGACCACCATCCAGGGCTGGAATAGGGAGGAAATTGAGGATTGCAAGGTTTGCGCTCAACAGCGTCAAGAAAATCAGTAGTCGCGACACACCACCACTGGCTTCTGACGACGCAGCTTGGGCAATCATGATTGGGCCACCCAGGCCTTTGGCACCCACTCGCCCTGTTACCAGAAGACGTAAGAAATTAAGCACTTCAACAAATCGACGTTTGGTTTCGCGCAACCCCAAACTGGCTGCGGTGGCAATGGAATCTGTCTGGTGAATTTGCTTGAGTGCCAGCAATCCAAGCTCGCGGGAGCCGAACCAGTCCTCAGCAAAATGAACCGCCAAGTTCGCTTCGCGCGTCTTACCGTCGCGTTGGAAGAACAATTTGAGCTCAGCTTTGTCGGGCATCGATTGCAGGATTTCGAATAGGCCGACGATGTTTTTCGAAGCATCGATGATTACGGGCTCGAATGCGCGGTCATAGAATCGCTCAGAAAGTTGCTTCGGCTCTGCGTCTGTTACGATCCAGTGGTATTTGGCGAGGATGTCGCCCACTGCGATCCAGTTTTCTCAGCCACCGCGTCCTCGACCATCGCAATCTTAGGAGAAACGTCAAAGGCCAGACCAACGCCGGCTAAGCTAAGTGAGCCGGCTAGGGATGAAAGCATTTCAAAGCCGGCCTGCGGAGGGTGCGTGAATGTGATTTCGAATGTCTCGTCAGCCGTGGGCGTTTCTTGGCTGTCGGACGAGCCGCCAGCCACTACGCTCCCGGTGCCTGGGCGACGAATTGTTAACGTAACTTCTTGGCCAGCAAGTCGTGCAACCGTGTCGGGTATACGCAACGCATCGACGACCTTTTCGCCATTGACGGCTTCGATAATATCTCCAACTTTGAAGCCTGCATTGTCAGCGATTGAGCCACGCTGTATCGCAGAAACGGGACCTGGAGCAAATCCGACTCCGAGTGTCTTGACTGGGACAGGCGGCAATTCGACCTTCAGAATCTGTGGCGGCTGATCAGCTTTTTCCGCTGGTCGTTCGACAGTCAATGTCACCGTATCTCGCCAATACGCATTCAATCGTTGATTGAGTTCTGAAGCGAGCACTGCGTCATACCTCGGGTCGATGGGCAACTCTTCGCCATTAACCGACTTGATCACATCTCCCTCTTGCAGATCGACGCCGGCTCGATCGAGAAATTCACCCTCGATGATGGGCTGAGGTCCAAGCGTTGGGATTTGCGGGGACATCACTCCGATCATGAAATACCCGTCTTGAGAGAAGCGATTGGTCGGGGTAATACCGATTTCCAAACGCTCCTGGCCACGCAAAGCCGCCAAAGTTAGCGGTTCGGCCTTCTTGTCTAAGCCCCGGATTACGACTCCTGTCGCAAAATCTTGGTAGCGTAGATTGGGGTCGTCCTCCATGTTGGAGTTAAAGCTTAGGATTTGATCGCCAGGTTCCACGCCGGCTTCCCAAGCGGGACCACCAGCTAACGTTCCGCCAACAACCGTGGGTGTATAAGGCACACCGTACCAAAAGGCGACTCCGGCCATGATGACCGCAAAAATCAAATTCATGACCACGCCGGCTGAAATGATGATCATCCGCTGCCAGACGGGTTTGGCCGGAAAGCTACGTGGATCTAGTGGCGCATCTTCGCCGTCCCCTAACCGAATGCGCTCTGCCTCCGCTTCAGCTTGTCGCGGATCGTCATCTTGCCCGAGCATCTTGACGTAACCGCCCAGCGGGATAATTCCGATTCCGTATTCCGTCTCGCCCCACTGGAATTTACCCAGTGTACGTGGCAGCCGGATGGGGCCAATCGACATCGGTGGATCAAATCCCACGTAAAACTTATCACACCGTACCCCAAACGTCTTGGCGGCCAGAAAGTGTCCGAGTTCATGGACGAAGATGACAAATCCCAAGCCCAATGCGACTTGGCCAATATTCGTAAGGCTGTTCATGAGTCCCTGCAGGTAACTCGTCTCGCCCAAAAGCAAGAGACTATTGACAGCAGATTCGAGTGGTAACAGAAAATTTGCACCACCAGATAAGATCGTATCGACTAGCAAAGGGCTGCCCACCTATGTATCTCCTCTCGCGCCCAGACATCCAGACGCATAAGTTCATCGAGTCCAGGACTCGGGTCAAAATGATGTTGTTCGAGTATTCGCCGGCACCCTGCCACAATTTCCGAAAAACGGATCTTGCCATCTAGAAATAAGGCCACGGCGGCTTCGTTGGCCGCGTTAACGACCGCGCCACACGTTCCACCTCGCCGGGCGACTTCCCAGCCAAGGTCCAGGGCAGGAAAACGCTCCGTATCCGCCGGTTCAAATTCCCATCGGTGCAGTTGCGTCCAATCCATTCTAGGGCAGGAACCGGCAATTCTGTCAGGATAGGTCAATGCATACTGTATGGGAAGACGCATATCGGGTGGGCTGAGTTGGGCAATCACCGATCCATCCACAAATTCCACCATGGAATGGACAATGGATTGAGGGTGCACTACGACATGGATCTTCTCGGGTGGCAGATCGAACAGCCAACGAGCTTCGATGATTTCGAGAGCTTTATTCATCATCGTCGCTGAATCGATCGTTATTTTTCGTCCCATCTCCCAGGTGGGATGAGCCAAGGCATCCGATACGGTAGCTTGGGCAATTTGCGATGGAGACCAAGTCCGAAATGGACCACCGCTGGCCGTGAGGATAATGCGTGCCACCTCCTGGGACTTGCCTGCTTGAATCGCCTGAAATATTGCACTGTGCTCACTATCGACCGGCAGCAATTCCCCACCACTGCTTTTCAGGGCCGCTGTGACCAAGCCCCCCGCCACGACTAGAGCCTCTTTGTTGGCTAGCGCGATACGTTTGCCAGTTTCTGCCGCAGCAAGAGTGCTGGCCAAGCCGGCGGAACCGACAACGGCGGCGACAACGATGTCGATGTCCGGATGGGCAGCAATCTCAACCAGGCCCGCCGGGCCGCTGAAAACGCGCGCTGAGGACGGAAATCGAGAAAAATCGAACTTAGCCGCCGTTTCTAGACACGTTGCAGCTACGAACGAAGGCTGGAAATCAATGACAGACTGTACCAAGTGGTCCAAATTCGAATGTGCGGAGAGCGCAACGGCACGCCAATCTCGACCGAGGGACTTCAAGACATCGAGTGTGGAGGTTCCGATGCTGCCGGTCGCGCCGAGGACAGCGACGGATTTCGCTTTCTTCGGATTCTTGAACCGCTCGTCCAGTGTTAAATTCCCTTTTCTACAGGTTGTTTTTTCGTAGCCATTCACGAAGTGTCGGCTTGTGTGACAGGGTCGGGAGTCTTTTCAGCCTAAATCGCTTGTCCCATTAGCAACCCCCATGTTCTTATCAGCGGCATCTCCTCGGTGGCAGGCGCTGCTGAAAAGACTCCCGACCCTTTCCCGTCGACCTCAAGTTCGTTTACGGCTACGTTTTTTCGTTGCCGTTAACGAACTTGAAGTCGACAGGCCGGGAAGCCTAACCTATTTCGGTGTGCGTAAGATTAGAGTGTGCCGGGGTTTCGGGCAATACAATCCTAACAGGTTGCGTAATTTCTACAGTAGGTTTTCTTTCCGCATCTTGTTGAACTTGCTTACTTGAGTTGGTTTCTGAGTTGCAGTGAATTCGTATACTCTTGAATAGTACGCGAGTCGTACGAGTGTCTCGCTTAATGACAACCGGGGTGGTAGTAGCCGTCATAGCTTTCGACCATTGCCCTAGAATGACGCTGAGACGAAGCACAGAACGCAGATCGAACCAATCATAATTCGACACAACAGGTAAACGGGATATGGCGTTGGACGAAGAATCGGATCGCAAGGGCGAAGGCCGTAACAGCAATTGGGTATGGTACGTGGTGTTGACGTCGATCATTTTGCTGTCGATCGCCATGTTTGTTATCAACAATTCGGTCCAGCGCTTGAAGTATCCTGACCTCATAGCGTTGCTCAACCAGACTCGCTATGAAACCAAGGGTGGCGGAGAACTACTGTCCAGCGCTGCCGACCCAACGGATTCGTCAAAATCAATCGCGTTGGACCAGAAGCTAGAAATCCGCTCTGAAAACTCGGAGAAAACAATCGAACTCTCCATGCCGCACAGCATTCGCGTGGAAGACACCGCCGTAACAGGCAAAGTCCGGCGGCGAGAACTCGACAAAGAGGGACGTGAAATCGCAGAGCCCACTGTGGTATCCTTTCGCTCGAATAAAGACGATTCCCAAGAGACTACCAGTGAGCTGCGGCAGGCACTTGCAGCCAGCAACGTCGATTGGGCGTATTCCGATGGCCCCAGCTTTATCGACCAGTGGGGGCCGATGCTCATCACGATTGGGGCAGTGCTCCTGATTATGATGTTCATGGCGCGGCGGATTGGCGGCATCGGATCACCAATGTCGTTCGGTCGTTCGCGTGGCCGGTTGTATGCGCAAGATGACATTGGGATAACCTTTGATGAAGTCGCCGGCGTCGACGAAGCGGTGGAGGAAGTGCGTGAAATAGTCGACTTTTTGAAGTATCCCGATAAGTACCAGCGGCTTGGCGGGCGTATTCCCAAAGGCGTGTTGTTGGTTGGTCCTCCAGGCACGGGCAAAACGCTACTTGCCAAAGCCATTGCTGGCGAAGCCAGTGTGCCGTACTTCAGTCTTTCCGGTAGCGACTTCGTCGAAATGTTTGTGGGCGTCGGTGCGGCCCGCGTCCGCGATATGTTCCAGCAAGCCAGTGCGAAGTCACCATGCATCATATTCATCGACGAGCTCGATGCACTGGGTAAGAGCCGTAGCGGTAGCTCGGTCGGCGTTCACGATGAGCGAGAACAAACACTCAACGCCCTCTTGGTGGAAATGGATGGATTTGATCCGAACACGGGCATTATTATCATCGCTGCGACGAACCGCCCAGAAACGCTGGACCCAGCTCTACTGCGTCCTGGGCGTTTTGACCGTACCGTCGTCGTCGATCGCCCCGACAAGTCTGGCCGCGAGGAAGTGCTCAAAGTACACGTAAAGAATGTCAAACTTGCTTCAAACGTCAATCTCTTGCGCATCGCGTCGATGACCAGCGGTTTTTGCGGCGCTGATCTGGCAAACTTGGTCAATGAGGCAGCTCTGCTGGCGGCCCGTAAGGGCAAGTCGACCGTTGGCCAAGAGGAGTTTGAAGAAGGCGTCGAGCGCGTTACCACAGGACTCGAAAAGAAACGCCGTGCGATGGACGAGGACGAAAAACTCCGTGTGGCCTATCACGAAGCCGCACATGCGTTAGTCGCCTATTCGCTGCCCAACACCGACCCCGTTCATAAAGTGTCAATTATCCCGCGCGGCCTGGCTGCCCTGGGCTACACGCTGCAGCGTCCTGAAGGCGATCGATACCTTAAAACCCAGTCCGAATTGGAGGCGCTGATGCAGGTCCTGTTGGCTGGGACCCTGGCCGAGGAAATCGTCTTCAAAGATATCAGCACTGGCGCCCAGAATGATTTGGAACGAGCTAGCGCTATTGCACGCAGCATGGTCATGGAATTCGGCATGAGCCGCCTAGGACGCGTTAATTACCGTGAAAGTGGTCGTTCACCGTTCTTAGGTGGCGGCGGCGCTGGCGAGTCGATGGTACGCGACCACAGCGAACAAACGGCTCGCGAAATCGACGAAGAGGTCAAACGCATCATTGATGAAATGACACAGAAAGCGCGAAAGATTCTCGTCGAACGGCGACAAGCACTGGAGTGTGTGACTACCAAACTCATCGAAATAGAAGTGATGGATGCTGAAGAGCTTGGCAGTTTGATCGACGATACCCTGGCCGGTCCCCGTGTTAAGCCAGGAACGCAAGGCCACCGGCAGCCTGAACCCGAACAACCCAAGGCAGCTGCCGAAGAGCCCCCCGCCGCGGACGCCGCCGGCTAACGACCTGAGCATCCGGACCTTGTCAGCTAACCCAAGCTGTTGTTCCTCAGATCCTAAGTTGCGAAGCCGAATCGACGCGCAAAACGCAGCGAGCGATGGTAAGCGTACCACATTCGCTTGGCGTATATTTCTGAGTAACGTCTTTTTCGCTTTCCGTCTGGCATGGCTCTTCTCCGTCCTGCGTCTTCAAACTATTGATGCCTTAGTTATCGACTTAAAACCGCTGCGGTTGCGAAAAACGCTCGAAAGGAGCGTAGGTTTTGGAGATGGCTGCCATGACCACGGCAGTTGGGCTAGGGTTCAAGCGTTAATTTCAACTTGCCAAACTTGCCCGAAAAACGAAATCCGCGCGAATAATTGCCGACGGGATCATTGCTGTCGAAACCCGCGCACAGTGGGTCGAGCGGCGTTTGCACCAACGGCAGGATGCCCATTTTCTCGATCGCGATTTCATTGCCAACTTTCAATATCAGCGCCCCGTCGCTGGCGAGCGTCACGACCAGCTCAAACGGCTCCGTGGGCAACTCATTATGACTAGAGACAAACGTTTCCAGTTTGCCACCGCGGCGGAGAGCGATCGCTGGAGCACCAGTCACTTTGTCAAAATAAACCGCCCAGCCATGCGTGACACCCCCTTGCGCAATGACCACTCCCTGGCCAGACTCCTGAATCGTCGTGGAAACAGTAAAGGTTTTACCGCCAATATCTGGGCTTCCCTTGAGCAGCTCGTCGTTCTGATGGACCACGAACTTCCGTTTCTGCTTGGCAATCCGCGCTGAACCAACCTCCTTGGCCGGTTGATTCCATTTCCAAGGCTTGACCAGCGCGCGCTTTGCCCAGCCCTCCCACTCGTCGGCTAACTGTCTCACGAGCTCAGCATGTTCGCCGGCCAGGTCCTGCATCTCAGTCCGATCCGCGGACATATCGTACAGTTCCCACGGACCCGTTGCGCCGCGAGCTACCAGCTTCCATTTGCCCTTGCGAACAGCGCGATTGCCTTCGTGTTCCCAGTAAATTGGATTTGGACGTTCGAGCTCTCTTCCAATAAAAGCCGGCGCTAATGATATTCCCTCCAATGCATGTATCCCCTCGTCGCCCGCAGCGACGGGATACTGCGCTGCTGCTAAATCCACAGCCGTAGCCATGATATCGATCAAGTGGCCAGGCTGCGGCTCAAGCTGGCTGCGGCGTGCGACGGGAATTCCCGCTGGCCAATGCGCAATCAACGGCGTGGAGATGCCACCTTCGTGAACATAGTGCTTGTACAAACGAAAAGGCGTATTCGAAACATTCGCCCACTCCTCGCCATAGCCTAAATCCGTGTCTGCGGCACCGGGCATCACGCCTCGCCCCTCACGAACTTGGTAGCCATCGCGTGTTTGCTTGGTGCGCATGTCGGGCTGAAGATAATCTGCTGCCAAGGGTGCTAAAGTTGGTTCGCTTGCCCGAGGTCCATCACCCACCGCCTTGCGCCCATACCCTTCGGCACAACCACCATTGTCCTGAAGGAACAGAATGAGTGTGTTTTCTAGTTCTCCCGATTCTTCAAGTTGCTGTACGATGCGACCAATTCCACGATCCATCGAATGGATCATCGCCGCATATACTTCCATGCAACGTGATTGCCATGCCTGATCCGTTTCGTTATCCCAATCGCCGACCAAGGGAGCTGGAACCCAGTTGGGATCGATCAAACCTAGCTCCCGTAACTTCTTCAATCTCGACTGTTGGATTGGCACATAACCTTGGTCATACTTGCCCTTAAACTTGGCGATGTCAGATTCTAGCGCATGCATCGGCCAATGTGCCGCAGTGAAGGCGACGTAAACAAAAAACGGATCATCCGGCCGTTGCTGCTTGTGCTCCCCAATAAAACGAACCGCGTGATCAGCGATTGCATCGGTGTAATAGAATTGCTCCGGCTGATACTCGCTATCAGCATATGGTGAAATGAAAGTATTATCGCGTGTGAGCGTATTGGGATCATAGAACGAGCCCGCTCCATGAATCGTCCCGTAGAAGCGATCAAAGCCACGTTGAAGCGGCCAATTATGCTTGTCTCCAGCCGGTGCAATATGCTTCGTCACATGCCATTTGCCGGCCATGTACGTCCCATACCCGGCCGGTCTCAGCACTTCGGCGATTGTGCGACACTGCCCGTTTAAATCGCCCTGGTATCCCGGCAAGCCATCGTCGCTCATCATATGCCCCACGCCGGCTTGATGCGGATAAAGTCCCGTCAATAGACTTGCCCGCGTCGGACAACAGCGCCCCGTATTGTAGAACTGCGTGAATCGCAGCCCGTTCGAAGCCAAGCTATCCAAGGTTGGCGTGGGAATCTCACCACCATAACAACCGATGTCAGAGAATCCCATGTCGTCTGACATAATCAACACGATGTTTGGGCGATCAGCGGCTGTCGAAACTTGACCTACAACGAGTGCAAGACAGACTATGAGCGTAGTAACGATTGACTTCATGGCAAATTATCCCGTTGAAAATTTGGATTTTGCACCCAGTGTAGCATGATCTCCGGTTGCACCATGGTAAGAATTTTAACGGCAATGCCGTTCAATGCAGCGCGTAGCTCCGTCTCCCTAGGGACGGAGAACGAAGCAAGACCTGCGCGGTTTTTCCATGATGGCAAGCAATTGCGGACCTGAGTTTGCGTAGTTCCAGAGGCTCCAGCAGATTCAGGGAGGCCAGCAGACTGCGTCTAACGACAGTTCGACGAATCCATTGTTGCGTAAACGCCTATGAGCTTTACGGCTGTAACCCTGGCATTTTACCGACGAGCTGAGGTACGGTATAGTTGAACAACCAGAGACAACCGAACAAACCTATCCCAGTCAGCGCCACGAAAATCCAGATGGTAAGAGCTCGGGGGACCTTCTCCCCGAGTTTGGCCCAGCACCAGGCTACCAAGAATGACGTAGTTGGTACCCACCACACGCCGTTCACCGCAATCAAAGCCAAATAACCATAGGCCGGATACTCCCGCGAGGTTAATAACGATTGCACGAAAGCTTGGCTGGCGGTCAAATTTGCGAAGAATGTCATCAAGAGAAGAAGCTGCTGGATGGTGACTTTCACTCGGCGATCCTTTTATACTTCCCTCAGTTCGAAAAAACATCGTATTCAATATGACACGACCCAAGGTATATGTGGCGCGACGCATCCCAGAAGTTGGGTTAAAAATTCTATCCGAAGCAGCAGATGTACAACTTTTCTCCGGCGAACTTCCACCAACCCGTGATGAACTCTTGTCAGGCGTTGCAGGCTGTAGTGGCATATTGAGCCTGCTGAGTGATCGCCTGGATGGAGAAGTGTTCGAAGCAGCAGGCAAGCAACTGCGAGTGGTCAGCAACTTTGCTGTTGGCTACAACAATATTGATGTCGCAGAAGCACTACGTCGAGGCATCGCTGTGGGGAATACGCCGGATGTCTTGACGGATGCGACGGCCGATGTGGCCGTTGGGTTGCTGTTGGCTGCTGCACGGCGGTTTGGCGAGGCGGCTCGGGCGGTCAAAGAGCGAGCTTGGAAGACTTGGGAGCCCATGGGGTGGATCGGACTCGATCTACGCGGAAAAACGTTGGGAATTGTGGGCATGGGCCGAATTGGCGAAGCCGTTGCGCGCCGGTTGCACGGTGGCTGGGGGATGCGTGTTCTGTACACTGCCCGCTCGACCAAGCAGTCTGTAGAGGCCGAGTTGTCTGCTAGGCGCTGCGAGCTCGACGAACTGCTCCAGCACAGTGACTTTGTTAGCTTGCACGTGCCACTCTGCGCAGCAACCACCAATTTGATCGGTGAACCTCAGTTCGCGCACATGAAATCCACGGCCGTACTCGTCAATACGGCTCGGGGAGAGATCGTCGACCAATCAGCACTCGAAATTGCACTACGGGAAGGACAGATTTTTGCCGCTGGCCTGGATGTCTGCGTGCCTGAGCCGTTGTTGGCAGAAAGCCCCTTGCGGAAATTGGACAATTGCTTCATCCTGCCACACATCGGTAGCGCGACGGTTGTAGCCCGAAATGCAATGGCCACTCGCGCCGCCCAAAACATCGTCGCTGGATTGCGGGGCGACAAACTTCCGTTTCCCGTAAGCGCTTGACACTCAACACGAACACGATTCAAACCCAATCTTCCACTCGACTTGTTTCCTATGAGTCTACCCGACAACCGTTACCTTCGAACCCGCCGCAAGCCGGGGCATGGCGCCGTGGCGATTGTCGTTGAAGACGAGAAATTTCTGGTCATTCGCCGTAGTCAGCACGTTCGTGCGCCGAATTTGCTGTGTTTTGCTGGCGGGACTATTGAGGTTGGTGAGACACCTGAAGAAACGATCGTGCGGGAGCTGGACGAAGAGCTCAGCCTCCAGGGTGTGGCAAGGCAACACGTCTGGCAAAGTCGAACCAGTTGGGGAACTTTGCTCGAGTGGGTGCTGGTGGAGCGACAGGCAGATTCGTACCCAGTTGCCAATCCCGCCGAGGTCGCAGAATGGATGTGGATGGGAGGCGACGAATTGTTGCGTCACCCAGAACTTCTGCCAAGTGTGCCGGCCTTCTTTGACGCATGGGCTCGCAAGCAATTTGAGTTGCCAGAACGCGCCGGCCCCGCCAAACTCTGTTGGCGACAATTCGGCTAGGCGCAGCTTACATTCAACTTGCTAAATCGCAGGCCGTGCAGCCTCTCCATCCAGCGCGCTACTTAATTAATGCGCCGGGTTGTGGCTGGCGCGCAAGATTGGCGCGTTGATACATAGGCAAGTAACGGTAATAGACTTCCAAGCACAAACAGCTCATGGCGGTCGAATATACGCGGCCGCCGTAGCCACCCCACATACCATCTGGCTGCCAACTGCCCGCCTGTTCGCCATAGGCTGGAACCTGTGTAGTTAACAAACGCGCCTTCATGGCCTGGTTCCAAATGCGCCAGTCCTCGTTTTGCTGTTGAAACAGTGCCAGCGTTGCGTAGTACCAGAAATAGACGTTTTCGGGTTGGCTGTCTCCATTCGTCTGCGGTCGGTGTTCCATGATCATTCGATTGGCTTCCGTCTGCGCGGGCAGGGACAGCGGATAATTCATCAGCAGTCGGCAGGCCAGGGCTTCAGCAGTCATCGTTTCGCTTGGCCGGCCTTCGCCTGGTCGGTACCGAGCCAATCCGCCATGGGTTCCTGTCTGACAACTGTCGATAAAGCCCTGCATGCGACGTTGGACATCCAGCGGGATTTCGATGCCCGATCGTTCGACGCTTTTGAGCGCCATGGCTTGCCAACCGAACTGGCTCAAGTCCCCGGGTTCCCCCGGTTTGTACCGCCAACCGCCGCCACGCGGGTCCTGGGCATTAATTGAGTACTGCGCTGCGCGTAGTAAACTGTCCTTCAGGAACGCGTCTCGAGTCATTGCATAGGCTTCGGCCAAAGCAAGTGTGGCTATGCTATGACAGTACATACGTGCATTGAGGACACTTGCATCGGCACCAACTTGCTTCGGCCCCGAGAGATCGCCAGAGGGCATTTGTGCGTCGAGCAGGTAGCGTAGTCCTCGTTCTACATGGTGCTTATATTTTCCCTCGACATGCGTATTTCCCGCCGACAAAAAGGCCAAGAGTGCTAAGCCACTAATGCCCGTATCTGCACGATCTCCCGTTCCTGCACGGTATTCGCCGAGCGCATAGGTTTCCGTGCCACCTCCGTAATGTTTTGCGATCCACCCTCCGTCTGCCGACTGAGCCCCAGCTAGCCAGCTCAAGGCAGCTTCGACGGCGGCTTCGCTATCCGCATCAGCTCCGTAGGCTTGCGCCAACTGAAGTCGATTGGGGGCTTGGCGAAGTTGGTACTCGCGCGGTAGTTTCGATTCAGGGGGGAGTTGTCGGTCGGGTGGCAAAACTGGTGATGGCCCACTGTTTATTGGCCGCATCACTGTTGGCTCGACGATGTCGGTCACCTGAGTCGCATTCATATCGGAACCACCGAGATCCGCAGGGTTCGCTGCGACAGGCCATGAATTGGTAGCTGGCGGATCGACAGCAGGCGGCAGGTTCGTTAGGACGGCGATCTGAGGCGGTTCAATTTCAGCGGGTTCGCTTTCGCGATCATTGACTATGTCTTCAAGCGGCGGTAGCGGGGTAGCGCTCTCTAGCAGAGGCGGTAGCTCTGGCGGTGCGATGGTTTGGGAAAGCAAATGATCTACGGCGGCAGACGTGGGTAGATCCGCTAAAGGTACAGGGGTCTCCCAGGGCTGAAGTTCGCGGCTTGGCGCGTCACCATCAAACGGTTCAGCCGGCGGAGCAGCAGGCTCTTCGAAGGTCTCGAACGCGACGGAAATGTTCTGCTCGCGGCCGCGCGCATCTCCTTGAGGTAATACGGTCCGGTTGCCCAACGCATACATTAGCAACCAGATGTGCGCCAAAACACTCAACACGACACATTTCGTCAGTGGCTTGGCTTGCCCCCATTTTGTGCGCGAAGCAATCAACAGGAATACTGCCAGCAGCGCAAAACCGACTCCAAAAACAACAGCCAACGTCCGCCCGGTCGTGAGGTAGGCCCACGCACGATAGAGTTGCTGGCTTAGTTCGCTGAAAAGCATCGAAGTACCAAAGTTGGACGGGTGAGGTGTCATAATTCGAGGTTGCAGGAGAAACGCTTGAGTAGCCGTTCTCCAACTTGGATCAGACAGGAAAGGGTCGGGAGTCTTTTCAGCAGCACCCATCTCCCATGCGATCCCGCTGGTAGCAATATGTGGTTGCTAGTAGGTTAAGCAATTTTGGGCTGAAAATACTCCCGACCCTTTGCTACGCCCCAACTAGCGCAGTTTGTGATTGACTCCTAGGACGGCAAAGTTATCGACGCCAGCAGCGTTCAAAGCTCCATAGACTGGCACCACATGTTTCTGCATCGCATCGCCATCGGCGCGAACCGCTACCCGCAGATCCGGGTATTGCATGCGCATTTCACGCAGACGCTGAGTCAACGTTTCCGTTGAAAGTGGTTGGCCATCCAAATAGATGGAACCATCGCTACTAACAACAACTTCGCGGCGCCCAGGCGCGGCGATCATCGCATTAAGATTTCCTGCACTGGGAAGTTGGATGTCGATCTGCCGTTCAGATTCGGTAAATTGCGTGCCCACCATGAAGAATATGATGAGCAGGAACACGACGTCGATCATGGGCGTCAAGTTGACGCTGGGCAGTTCTTCGGATGTTCTCGTTTTTAATGGCATGATATACCGTCTATCTTTGTCTTTAACCGTTCACGATATGTCGGCTTATTGACAGGGTCGGGAGTCTTTTCTGTCTAAATCGCTTAACCAATTAGCAACCACATGTTGCTATTAGCGGCATCTCATCGATGGCGGCGCTGCAGAAAAGACTCCCGACCCTTTCCTGTCGACTTCAAGTTCCTGAACGGCTTCCTTTTTCTTTACCTTATTGCGGAAATCGAGGGAACGGCCCACACCGGGTGGGGAACTCGTTACGACTCCTGACACCTTTCTAAGCCGCCTTCCGTGAACGTCCGCGGGATCGACCTGGACCGCTTTGCAACGCTTCCGCGCTGATCTGCTCAACTACGTTCTGTGCCAGCGCATCCATCTCGAGGATCAGTTGGTCCGTGCGACCTACGAAGAACGCGTACGCAGCATAGGCCGGGATTGCAACACATAATCCTGCAGCGGTCGTCAACAAAGCGGCACCAATTCCGGCAGCTAATAACTCCGGCCGGCCCATCGCGTCTGCTCGGGCAATCGTGTTGAATGCATCGATCATGCCTAGGACCGTACCTAGTAGGCCCAGCAGCGGCGAAAGATTGCTTATGGCATTCAAAAGCCGCAAGTACTTGCGTAGCTGACTTGTGACACGTTCACCTGCGTCTAACACAGCCTGTTCGACCTCGACCGCTGGCTTGCCCCACTTCTTCAACGCAGCGGTGAATAGCTCCGCAATCGGGCTGCCATTCTCTTCACATAGGCTAATCGCTTCGTCACGATCAAGCTGCTGTTGTTCGAGTTGTTCGATCACGCCGCGCACGAACGGACGGGGAATAATCCGTCCTCGTCGCAAGAATAGTCCTCGTTCGAAGACGAAGACCAGCAACACGATGGAGCACCCTACAATCGGGAACATCAGCACACCGCCTTCGCGAATGATGCTGACGATATTTCCCATCTGGATGGATGATTCTTCCGCGCTACTATTCATGTTGCCGCCACCCAGCGAAGTTGGATCCGTGGGTTGACCCGCTGAACTATAGGTCGGCGCTGTAGCGAGCCGCGCTGCTGGCTGATCAGTGGGCAACGGTGGTGGTGGCGCCCCGTAGCTACTTCCGAAACCGTTAGGCGGTGGAGCTTGGGCGGAAGCCTCGTTGACCATGCTCATGCCGCACACAATCGCCAGCAAGATCGGCGCATAGTAGTCTCGACCAACGGTCTTGCCACGCTTCCAAAAGTGAAGCCAATTACCGCAACTCGGATTGAATTCCGCTAGATTAAGTCCAGCAGTATCCGGCTTTGTCGGTTGCATAACGTATGCAGTCATCTGAGTATTTCTATCGCAGCGTAGATGATGGTAAGTTAGTGTTCGGTTTCAGGACAGCAATTCGCTCAGTGGCTTGAGCGATCAGCTCTGCAGTCCAATGTGGCGCAGTCGATAGGTGGAGGCCAAGTTGAGCCCCGTCACCCGACTCTTGCGGCGTGGTTGACGTGCAGTACACAAGTACACGCTCGTAGGCAGCTAATGCTTCCAAAGGCTGCCCCAGCAGTTCATAGCACTTGCCAGCCTGCAAATGAGCGCGAATGACGTACTGGCCAGCATCCTCCATCCCAGTCACTTGCGCATAGCGAGCGAGAGCACTTGCATAATCTCGCTGCATGAAATGCACTTCGCCCTGCATCCACAACGCTTTGGCAGCGGACATGTCAGTGACAGAAGGTGACTCGGTGATTGCCTGCAAATGTGCGATGGCACGTGGGAAATCCACCTGGGCAATCGCGCAGCGCGCCAGCAGAAAATCAAACTCGCCGACCAAATCGAAATCGGCATTTCGCTCGCGCGCTGACGTCAAAACGACTTCCGCGTCTTGGTACCGGCGATTTAGAACAAGCAATTCAGCGTGTCGGAGCCTGAGGCTCGACATTTCGGGATGTCGCCCCGATTGTTCGTCCGCGTCAGCGAACTTTGCGATCGTCTCCTCGATTTCCGTCAGCGCTGCCTCATATTGTTTCCGCAACAGCTGCAATTCGACCAATTCCAAACTGATGGCGATCGAATGAGCAGCAGTGAGTTGCGGCTCTGGCGATTGAGCAAGTTCGCTTAGCAGTGCGATTGCCTTGTCGACCTCTCCGCCAGTTCGTAATTGCCGGGCCCATGCCAATTGGATCCGAAACAAGTCGGCATCGTTGACTGCAGATGCTGGGTCCAAGTTGCGACACGCCAGCAGAGCCGCTTGGGCAGCCTGGTAGTGTCCCAGTTGTTCATGGCGCCGCGCTATCTCCAAATACAACCAGGCTTGGTGTTTCGACCAGACGAGATCTTGGCTTGGTGGGGCGTGGCCATTGGTGACTGGGCCATTGGTAACTGGGCCATTGGTGACTGGGCCATGTGGAGTTTGGCTCTTGGCAATCGAGGCCAAGTGCCGTTCGAGGCACTCCGTAGCCTCAGTATTCTCAGGCAGAGCACGACTGCCTAGCTTCGACAGCTTTATCAAGTCTATTTCGGCAATCCGTTGATGGGTGGGAAGCTGCTGTTCGGTAGCTAAGATCTGATTGAGAGACTCGAGCGTCATGGTGGGGCGCTCTATCAGCAAGTAGCATTCGGCCAATTGTAAACGTGATGTTCGAGCCTCGATCGAGGTGGAGTGGGCGAGTTGCAACGCTTCGAGAGCTTCAATGGCAGCAGAGTAATCGCGGGTTTCTATCGCAGTCGCAGCCTGTTCGTACAGCGCTCGCGCAGACGTTTGCTCCCCAGATTCCGGTAAAAGCTCGCCAGTTTGGTTAAATGCGCAGATTACTAAAACTGCGTAGCTGATAATGTCGAGCACCGATTCGCCTCCATGCAAGCCGAGCATTGCCAACCAACAGGTTAGTTCCTGCGCTTTTTGGAACAGGCGCAGTGCGGCTTATGTTATCCATCGACTTTTAGCTGGCTCCGCGTTTAGATACAAGACACTTCTCGCAAAAGCGCAACTCAAATGGCCAAGTTGCAGCCCTGACCTTTAGCAGAGAGCTAGTCCACTTGAGCAGCCAATCTGTTGCTAGCAAGGCGAATGGGTCTACCGACTAGATCTGAGGTTTCCTCACCATCCCATCTTGACTAACTAGTGCTTCAACCGCATTTAACTTTGGGTTTGAGCGTAGTGGACGAGGCTACGAGTCCCGTTCAACAGCCAAGGCGCGGGACTCGTAGCCTCGTCCACTACCTTATTTATTTTTGGACTCGTAGTCTCGTCCACTACCTTATTTATTATTGTGGATGAAGCCCTAGTACCATTGATAGGCGTATTTGAAAAACGCGTTCAGGGCCTCGTCGCGTCTCTCGGGAGCTGAAGCGAGAGGAGCCCAAGCAGCCTGTGTACGTTCAAGTTCTCGGCGAAGGAGCGAATCGGACCATTGGAACTCGTGCCAAGCATTTTTCGGCGGCGGAGACGTCGTCGATTCGGAAATATTGCGGCTACGGCTCGGAGAGCTTTGACGATTGCGAAACACAGATGGAGATTTTAGCCAAGGCGTAGCGTGGCCGTAGGGCGATTTCCAAACGCTCGTTTTAGCTTCGCGCGGAGCCGGCGCAAGTGATGCAGCAGGTTCAACGTTCAATTCTATGGCCCACAAGGCGAGTAATGCACGCACACCATCGCGGATCTGGACATCCTCAGCATCAACGAGATCAAAAAGTGGTAGGATGCCCGATGACTTGGTTTCGTGCGCGACAAGCTGTACGGACGGAGCTAAATTGCCGGCCAAGACTTGATTAACGTTGTAGCGATTGACAACCCAATCCACTGGCAAGGAGGCATAAGCGATGATGGCCAAAACGGGTACCCACAATTGTCGATGCAACAACCACACCATGTCGTAGTTGCGCCGCAGTTTGATGACAACTAGGATGAATCCGGCAATGACACACGCGATCCCTAACAGCCCAATCACGCGCATCCGTGTCATACCATTGAAGTCAATGTAAATGTACATGCGATTGTAGACAGCGACTGAGAGGATCAAGTTTTCCAACGACCAAATCATGGCCAGGCATTTTAAACTGGCGATTTTCGGATCTGTCAGTGTGTCACCTTGGAAGATTATGGACAGCACCAGCGTAGCAAACGCCAAGGCCACGGTCAGCCAGAAAGCGCCGCGATGCGCATAGCCCGCATAGTAAAAGTCGGCTGGAAATTCGCGGAACCAAAGTGTTGAGAATTCAAACAAGAGGTAGATCGCAAACAACGCAATTACGGTTAAAAGTGTATTTCGATAAGCGCGATGCAAGGGAGTCGAATGCGCAGCGAGCTGGGGTGCCGAGGTCTTTTCAAGGAGCAAATGCGGCAGAGCAGGATACATCAGCCCCACGAGCGTTAGTCCGCTGAGCCCCAGGAATACTGCTTCGCTAAATCTAAATTGCAAGAAGAAGCTGCTCACTCCGGTCCAGGCCCATTGGATTTGGGTGCCAATGAAGTTAGCCACGTTGGGATTGGCCAGCACAAAGATGATCAAGAAGACGCCAGCTACTCCGATTGGCAAGGCAATTTGCAAGCCGAGTGAGCCCGTAGTGCTTCCGCTATGGCCACGCGACGTAGCAGCCACGACACGCTGCCAGCGATAGCTACCTAGTCGATCGGTGATGCCTAGAATCATGGACCCCACAAAACCGATCGCCTCTGGCATAAAAGGCGGTCGCCCCGTCAATGCCATGCCAAAACAGACCAAGAGGCCTAGTCCACAAAGGGTAGGAAGGAAGCTCCCGCACCAGATAAGCTTCACGGCCAAGCATAGTATTAGAGCGCCAATTCCTAAGCCACTTCGCCAGTGGATCGAGCGCAGTTTCAGCATACCCAAGAAAACAACTGACACTGCGAAAAAGATGGCCCACGTCGTAAAACTGCCAAAGCGATAGAGCAGCCAGTCTGTCGTGAATAGCCAAACGCCAAGCACGGCAAGGTCAATGAGCGTTTGCTTTCCGCTGACATACGTGCGCTTGCCACCCACTTGGTGAACAACGATTGGGTCTGACTGAGCACCCAGAAAAGGAGGATCACCGGCAACACCACTCATCATGCTCTCCGATCTAGCCAACCGGCTACGTTCGATTCAAAAACCTGCTTCGAGTCAACAAAATCTCTACGACCGCCAGCGGATGCCTGGCGTTTCTAACTTTGTTACTCGATTTGCGTTTATTGAGAACGAAATCGAAGTGGGGTGAACTACCAACGTGTTAAGCTTTTACGACTTCTACCCAAAAGTGGTTCAGCCGTTGCACGAAATTCTTTAGGTTCGTTGAACCGTTTCTGTCTAAGGAATTATTGCGATGGCTTATCTGCCGCAGCTTTAAGTTGTTCGAATAACTTGCCAAATGCGTCCGCGGAACCCTCTGCCGACCGCGGCTCCTCCTGTGATGAATCGACAATTGGGCTGGACAACCGAGTCGGCGATACCAAGTTGTCCGCATTCGGTAGACTAGCGAACAGCCAAGGATTAACGTCGCCACGAAAGAGCCCAGTTTTCTCGGGGAAAACATCGTTGGCTCCAAATAACTCACTGAAAAAGGCGGTAGATAAATAGGGGGAAATCGAAGTCATCGCGCTGTTGGGAGCCCAACTCATGAAGCGACTTTTCGATTTAAGGAATTCAAGCGTTTCCTTGAACATACTTTCCGAATTGGCTCCGACATAAAGAAACCGTTCCTTAATCAGATTATGAAACTGCTCGGGGTCCAAGTTGACTCCAACCAGCCACAGCTCCTGACAGCTAATGGGCAAATGCTGTGCAAGCGTTTGAACAAAATCAGCTTCGACTTGACAATCGGTCAACTCGAGCATCATCAGCTTTTCTAAGCTCGCAAACAATGCTAGGTCTTGTGATTTAAGCGGAAGTCCGGACAATCCCAGGCGCTCTAGATTGGTCAGTCCGGCGAGGTCACTGCAAGTAAAACCCGCCCCGTTTATCTTGTTGAGAGACAGCCATCGCAGTTTCGGTAGCTTCGCAATGTGTGCAAGACTGGTAGCTGTAATTTGAGTCTCCTCCAATCGGAGGATCTCGAGGTTCTGTAACGCGGTCATATCCCAGCCTGCAATTACAGAGTCGTCCACTGCGGAACCCGTAAGAGTGAGTGACTTGAGCTGATGGCACTGTGAGATTTCCTGGAGAGCCTCCGGGGTTACGCTGGCGAATGCGATGGTTAGCTTTTCCAGGTTAGGGGCTGACTGTAGGACACGTTTGAGCAAGTCATCGTCAAATTCAGGGCCACCTGCCGTGAAGTACTTCAGGCTATCGCTGCCGTCGAACACAAAGTGTTTGGGAAGTGGTCCCCGGAATGACAGTCCCGAAATCTTGGGGCAATTCTCCAGATGCACGTGCTTTACATCCGACCGAAAGTCAAACGCATCTTTGATGGCTGGCGTATCGACGAGCTCAAGTGCATCCCAATTGGCGGTCCGGTACGGAGCCGGCGAATCCAATGTTGCTAGCTGCGGGATTCCGCGTAGACGCAAGCGACTTAGGTTTTCCATATTCAGTTTTAGTTCGCTAAGCATCGGGTACTTCTTGCATAAGTACTCGACGAGCTTACCGGTGGCTGGTTGATCGCTCAAACCGAGGCTACTGAGATTCGGTAGCTCCTTGAGCGTAGCGATTTCGGCGTAGGTCAAGTTAGCATGACTCAATTCCAGCCATTCTAGATCCGGACACTTGGCAAGCCCGCTCAAGTCGACGCCTTCCAACGGAAGATAGGACAAGTCGAGCTTGCGCAGCGACTCGGCGCCCGCCAGGAGATCGATCCAATTCTGCCGCGTTGCCAACGGAATATCTTTTGCTGTTAGGAATTCCTCGGCGTCGTCGATATTGTAATACACAGACATTTCGTAAAAGAACTGCGGATTGCCGACGATATGGACATTTTCAATATTCCAGGCGACGGGTAGGTTTTGCAGTTGGGTCGGTGATTCAATGCTCAGGCGACGCACGTTTCTATTAGGCAGGTTACGTTCGTTGATGCACCGGACCAGGGTGGCCCGGTATTCGCCCTCGACTTAGCGGTATGGCATGTTTGAATTCAGGATCATATAGCTGTGCTGCGTCAAGTCGTAGGAGTTCCAAGTTTGGCGCGTCACTGATAACGACCTTCATCGCTGCCGAACTCGACCCTAGTTTTTCACTGATTACGCTTAGACGCGATAAAGCGGGCATGCCCTCAATTGTAATTTCTGACAACGCCAATCGGAGGTCAGTACAGTCAGTACCCGCAATTTCATTACAATTCCGCAGCAACTTTATTTCAGGCTTTATCAGCGTTAGTATCTCGCAAATTTAAGCACGACCAATCGCTCCAGTTGATCGATTGCGGAAGTGTGTAAACCTCCAGCTTGACGTTGACAAGCTCTAGCTGCCGCACGCTTTCGATCTTGCAGGCTGCACTCAAAGGCTTACTTGAAAGATCGGCTGAATCGATAGCGAGTCGATCAAGCATGACTCCTTGGACA
Source organism: Pirellulaceae bacterium (assembly GCA_041398985.1). Classification (GTDB taxonomy): domain Bacteria; phylum Planctomycetota; class Planctomycetia; order Pirellulales; family Pirellulaceae; genus Aureliella. Next base: position 325,669 of record JAWKTR010000007.1, on the reverse strand, counting down.
GTTGCTCTAAGTGGTCGACACGGCAGACGGAAGAACTCATTTTTGGCGTTGATAAATAGGGCAACGCAACAGCTTCGAATCCATCAGCTCGTCACCCAGTTTGATTGCAGGAACTTCACCCACTCTTACCGACGTACTGTAGAGCTCACCGGGCACCAGGCCCGCCAGCGGCAGAGGCAGGTAAACGGTTGAGACTCCAACGGAGCCGGTACGAGCGAGGCGATCGATAAGGTCACGGCTATACGCGGACCTGCGTTCGAGCAGACGCCAGTACCCGAACGCACATGCCAGGATGGCGGTGAAGATCATCACATCCGAAATTCGCACGCCACGTCTCTTGCGCTTTTCAGGGACGGTGCTAACCTCTTCTTCATACTTATAGTCAGACGCCCTTCGCTTGCCAAATGCATTGCTTTCATGAATTAAAACGGCGAACACCAAAGTTAAGAAGAAGCCCATATTGCCCAGCAGCTTAAGCCAACTGATTTTCACAAGCCGATCGCCGCCGGCGTAACAATTCGCTTGATAGTACGTCCAAGGCACGCCTGCTCGATAATGGTCGAAATTTGAGCGAATCTCGGCATGATCGGCTGAGATTGAATATTTTGAGCCAGGCCGTAGTGCTTCGCTGCGCGACGATGCAACCAACTCGTAGCGGAAGATCCAGTTGGATGCGACGAAGGCAAACAGCAGAATTCCGCACGGCAGCCAGGACTTTTTCAGGGTGCTCAACAGGGTGCTCATCTGTGTGTTCCTATGCTGTGTACTGGCTTCTGCTGCTGCATTCGTTTGCATGTCTGGAAGCTCAGTTAAAATCGAAATCTGACGCTAGGGATTGAAAAAGCACCAATCGCGCAGGTCGACACCGCAGCCCACAATGTAAACCAGGGCAACGACGAAAGCCAATCGCAGGGAAAATAATGGCAGGATTTCCCGTCACAACCCACGCGGTAGGCATGATCGCTATGAGCCCTTAAGTGAGAGGTTTCTGCAGGCGAAATAATCTGAACGCTCCGAATCCGTAGAATTCGCCGGACAGGCAATCCTGACAAGCACGATAAAGAGTGACGTTGAAAAAACTAAACGTATCGGGGCGGCTCCATCTGCCTTGCGATTTGCGTAAACCCACCCATATTCAGTTTCTGAAGCACTTCCTTTCCGTGTGCTTCGCGCCAAATCCGGCTTGACACGAGACTCCCTGATCTCATGCGTCGGATGTTGGCAGAGGAGGATAGTTCTATGAGAAAGAATCTCCAGCGTTATCTGACGCGTCTTGCCCTTGTATCGATCTTTTTCGTTGGTAACGCAGCTGCTGCAAGTTGGCAACGTGCCGCGGCCCATGACTTGCCGCCGCAAACGTTTAGCCATGCCCAATTGGATTCCGAGCATATCTCCGATTGCCTCGGAACCGCCGATTGTCACACTTTGCCAACAACCAATATAACTCCGGAACGCGGCCCTACGGCGAAACCGTTCGCTGGCATGGCGATTGCCTCACCGAGTTCGACATTGTCGATCGCCATTGCCGCTTCGCAGATCGCCAAGCAGGCGTGGGGCAGTCAGCACTTTAGTAAGCCGTTATCTGAGCCCCTTTCAGCCGTTGTACGCTTCTACACGAAGGCTGATTTCCTATCGGCAAACGCCAGCGCGTCGCTACCCAAGCTGGCGGCTCGCCCGGATGCTGGCGCGCCTCCACGACCAACGATCAACGAGACTTCGGTCGACCAAGCAGAGCAGTTGGCTAGCCGTAGCCTCGCCAAACGCAACTACGTCGAAGACTACCGCCCTTATGATCTATGCATTCGCGATTGGCGTTTCGGACAGTATTCGTACCGTGGGCTCAGCCGCGTAGCCCACCTGGACTTGAGCGTTGCAGAAATCAATGACAAGTCTCAACTCGCGTTGGCAATTCCTTCTGAGCAGTTGCCACCTTACTCGACGGTGAGGTTAGGCGCGGTGCTCAAGCAACTCGAGCACGTACAATGCGTAACCACCGAGGCCTTGTCGAGTATGTCCTTCGTTCAGCGACTTGCAGCAGGCAATGTGCGTCTGTCACAGTCCTTAACGAAGTACGTCGGCGATGCGGCAGCTAAAGTTGCCACCGCCATCCCTGCGGCTCCGCGTCAGCCGCTACTAACACAACCTCAGTATGTAATCTATGAACAGCATGGTAAGAAGTTCTTGTTAACAACTGAGCAAACTCGACTGAGGCAATTAGAACAGCAAGACACTTCACGAATTGCGGCGGTTACCCCCGTTGATGCGACGCGACGGGAGAACTCACCACGACTGATGAGCGACTTGCGTTCCAAGGTGCTGGGGGCTGCCAGTCGTCAATTGGAGAGCTTGGGAACGCAATTCTTACAGTTGTCAAGCTTAATCGACTCGCTGCACCAACCTCAGGTCGCTAGTCGTGAACAATCCGACGTTCGCTAATCAACCCACGCGAAGTGCGAATTCTACGCGCACTTTACTTCAGATCGAGCTGAAAAAAGTGTCGCCTTTCGCTCTGCGAAAATTCCGCATCTCGTGCGGAATTGACTTTCGCGGAGCGAAAGGCGACCATCAGGAAACCTCAGCCTCTTAGCGAAAGGCGACCATCGGCGATTATGTATCATAAGAGCGATAATGGTACTCGCCTGGAGCTAACCCTGCTTTGTACGGATTGTTTCGAATATAACCACGCAAATAGTCGTATTGTTTCGGGCTGCGGACGAAGTGATCAAAGGGCTCTTGTTGCCAGAACTTGCCTTTGACCCCAAGTCGCTTGTTGATTTGTACTGCGGTGTAATGCAACCAAGAATCACACTGCTGCTTCAGAAGTTCGGGGGAAGCGAATGCCACCAGTACATGTACATGGTTTGGCATCACCACAAAATCGCCCAGCTTGTAGCGCTGGCCATCAAAGTAGAGTAGTGAATCAGCCACGATCTGCGAAAGTTCTGGGCGCTTCAATACGCAATCGCCGTGACAAGTGTCGAGGAATACTTCTCGGCATCGATCGAATTGGCGGTTGAAGCGAGTACGCTGATCGCGTTGCAGAAACGCAACAACTTCATGCCAATCTTGATCCGCGTTCGCAAGCTGTCTTTCGACAAGCCACTGCAACTTCTCGCGGTTCCAGCGTTCTATGACTTCCTTTGGAATCGAGTCATGTGTGCGGAAAGTCAAAAAAACGATGGCACCTGCTTGCGACCAATGAGGCCGGCAATGTTCGTAGACCGACAGCTCAGCCTGCGGGTCAAACAGTTCGCCAATCCTGTTCTGTTCAGACTTGTCGTTCACCGCTGTTTCCGGTTTCGTTTTAACATCTCCCATGCTCGCCTCCTCCCGGTCGCCTCCTCCCGGTCGCCTTCTCATGGTCGCCTTTCGCTCCGCGAAAGTTCCGCATGCCGATTGCGATTCAAATTTTCCAGATCAGGTTCTAAATTCTAAAGGACCAGGGTTGCTGAAACAACGCAACGGACGCATTCCGATCGCACTAGACTACTTTCGCAGAGCGAAAGGCGACCAATATCGCACGCATAGTATTGCGCGCCGCGTCGCTTCAATGAACGACTGTCAAGAGCTGCTGTGGCACGGAGCCTAACGATCTGATAGATTGACGACTTCTTAAGTCAATTGAATCGCTTTTTCCTTGCTAGGAGCGGAGTACGATGCGTCGAGTGAGAGGTTTGCATCATTGGATGGCTTTAGCTTGTAAAGGCAGCCAGGTCATGTCGGTTGCGCGCCGGAACATCATGACCCTGGGAATCGTTACGCTTAGTGTTGTAGCGATGGGGGCGCATCAAGCCTCTGCGGCAGATCCCAAGCTAGAGCAAACTGCGTTGTCGCTAGCACCAGAGGATTCGGCGTTTTTCGCCACGTCCCTCAACATGCGTCAGTCCTACGAAGAATTCATGGAAAGTCGCTTCGTGCAGCGATTGAAAGCGGTGCCTTTCGTCCGACGCCTTGAAAGTGAATTAGTAGACCAATGGGATAACCCATCCGAGGAGCTAAAACAAGCTAAGTTCTTTCTTGACAGTCCCGCCGCCCAGAACTTGGTCAAGCTGGTGATCGACATGTCTAGCACAGAATTTTTCTTTTACGGAGAAAACGACTGGTGCGAAGCGATCGAGGGCATAATGCGGGTGCAAAACGATTTGTCGGGATTGGCCAACCAAGGTGAGGAGGCCATCCGACAGTACATACTCGATTTGCAACCCAATGACGTGGCTGTCATGCGTGTGCCTACCACGGTAGTCGGCTTCAAACTCTCCAGTGACGAGATCGCGCGAGAACAGCTCGACACACTGGAAGGCATCATCCGCCTGGGGCTAAGTAGCAATGAGGAATTGTCACCAATAGCAAGGCAATTGAAGCGTGCAGATTTTAAGGACGGTCAATCTCTGTCCCTAACGCTCAATACGGACATGATTCCAAGAATCGACCTCGACGGCGACCAAGCAGAAATGATGGACAAAATCCTGGAGCTGCTCGAAGGTCGCAGCCTGTCCATAGCGGTGGGAGTCAAAGCGAACATGCTGTTGTTCACCATCAGTGAGAAAGCGGACGCGCTGAAACAAGTTGGTGCCAACGAAACGCAGCTGCTCAATCACGATGCGATTGCCGTACTCGTAGAACAAGCCCCTGAAGACTTGCGTTCAATTAGTTTCAATTCAGAGCGTTGGCGTCAAAGTAGCTGGGACGCTAACCTGGGTCGCTATTTTGAACGCCTGGCGGCACAGTTTTCAGCCGCCATGGAATCCGAGCCAGAGAATATTCCAGATATGGAGCAGTGGCAGTCGGAAATCATGGTTGACGCCAAGTGGTTGGATGCCAAGATCGCAGAGGCCAAACCTGACTTTGGGGCAACCTTAAGCTGGTCGCATGCAATTGACGGCGGCATGGAAGGATTTACATGACTGGACTACTAACCAAGGCGTCAAAAACAGTACTGCGGCCTCCCTGCTGGCATTTGCTGGAGGCAACCCGCTCATTAGCGTTGGAATGAAGCAAGCGGAAATTCCTGTCCTTGAGGAAATCGTGGGGTACGTGCTTGAGCGTGCACCAGACCACCTTCGGCGTTTTATCGATGCTGCAGAGCAAGATCCCGACGATAAAGAAAAGGCGCTCCTTGCCCTCAATCGAGGATGGGTTTTGATGGAAGAAATCTGCGAAACCATGCGTGACAAGATTTCTCCCGCATTGAATAGTCATGAAACTGTGTTTTCAATTGCGGCCAATTGGAAGCAAACGCAGATCGCTGACCTTCCTCCATCGCCAAGGCCACTCCCACTGCCTGAAATGGCCTTCGCATGTCGACTCGCCGATCGCGATCTTTTCCTTGAGGGATGCAATGATATCTTGATCATGCTTGACAAGTTCGTCGATTTGGTACGCGAGATCGAGCCGAACTCAATACCAGAAAATTATCGCGTACCTCGACCCGACGAGGAAGCGCTCGCGGGCGGTACTCGCTATTTCTACTCGTCGCTTTCCAGGCAAGTTCCGTTGGAGGGATTTGAGCCCCAGCTTCTGGTTGGCGACAACGCTGTTATCGCTGGATATAGCATGCGACAAGTGGATGCGATGCTCGCTGGGGAAGCTCCCGACATCTTGCCCAGTTGGATTCAGGCGGATTCCCCAGTTGCGGTAATTAGCTACGCAAATTTTGCGGGCATGATCGAAGCGGTTCGACCGTGGGCAGTCTACGGTATCGGCCTTTCAGGGATTGACCTAGATGCGCCTGTCGCCGATGAAGAAGGACCGGGGCCCACGCCGAATGACTTGCTTCAGATTTGGGACACACTAACTGAATTGGGGCAGTCCTATGCCACGGCGACCGTTCAACCCAACGGCACACTTATCACTCGCTGGCAGTGGACCAATGCTAATTGATCGATTCAGCGAGGTCGTGTGACTACTAAACTTGATTGTTGACTCTCAAAGCCACTTGGAACTTTGTGATCAACGGTTGTATTCGGCCCATGTGCGGATACCGTTGAAGCGGCAGCGTCTTTGACAAATCCGCCAGTGGATCCGCCAGTGGATGGCTTGCCATAACCATAATTGCTATAGCGGTAATCATAGCTGCTGCGGGCTGAAACGCCGTTGACGACTACTCCCAAGTTTCGCGCACCTACCGATTCCAGGACGCGACTAGCTTGAACTGCTGTCGGTTTCGCGTCGCGTCGCAACCGCACGGTGAGCAGAACGCTATCGACCCGTGCGGCTACAGCAGCCGCGTCAGCTACGGCTAAGACCGGTGGCGTATCGATAATGACAAAGTCGAAATCTTCGCGAACGCGCTTGAGTAGTTTTGAAAAATTGTCGTGCGTTAGCAATTCAGACGGGTTGCGCACGTCCTGAGAACTGGCAATGATTGAAAGATTGGGCACCGTGCTGGAGGTCAGCACTTCTTCCAATCGCAGATCTCCGGCTAGTATGTCACCTAACCCGACCGTCACATTGGTACCAAACAGCTTGGCGATTCTGGGGCGGCGCATATCTGCGTCAATTAGCAATACCGACTTGCCAGACTGTGCAATTGCAACAGCCAGATTTGCCGACACGGTCGATTTGCCATCGCCTGGCACTGGACTTGTCACTTGAATCACACGATTTTCTGAAGCGTTGCCATTGAAGAATAGGCTGGTTCGTATCGATCGGAATGCTTCGTTGCCTGCTTGGCAACCGCCAATGGTACAGATCGAACCGTCGGGCGTAGCAGCTTCGGATTTCTTCAGCGACATCTGCGGTACATGCCCCAACACAGCCATTCCAAGTAGGGCCTGTACATCCTCGGGACTTCGAAAACTCTTGTCTAGGAAATCTAATAGGACTGCCAAACCTGCAATGGACAGAACGCCCAAGGCCATACCGCCCAGCACGTAAGGGGAAAGCGACGGACCATCAAAAGTACCGACGGAGGCTGCCGTAAGTGTCGTGAGCGATCTGCGTTCACTCTTCGGCATAACTTGAATGCGTTTTAGAGTATCCGTGTAACCACTTAACAGACTCTGAACGGAGGCCATTTCACCGTTGAGCAGCCGATTGGTGGTCAGGTAGACTTCAAGTTCTTTGGATTTCTGATTATTGTCTTCAGCCAATTCCGCGAGCGACCGCTCCTGACCACTCAACGATGCCAAGCGTTCTTCGAGCGATTTTCGCCACAGATCCAGCTTTTCGCTCGGGGCCATGTCTTGCAACGCAATCGATGACCGGTTCTGGGCTCGTTCGGCTTCCAACTTGCGTTCGGAATCGGTTAGCGTATCCACTTGGGCTTGAATTAATTCGATACGTCGTTGAATAGCCGCCACGGATGGATGCTGCTCGCCATAAGCATCCAGCAGTTCTTGCCGCTTAAGCTGCAATTCCATCAATACTCCACGCCGTTCGGCGCTGGTAAATGGCAAGGCTTCCGCAGCGCTACTAGCCGTTGGTCCGGTGACGCTTGGTGGGTCAAATTCTTGTTGTAATCCCACATCATTGGCGAGCATCAACAAGATAGCTTCTGCAGGACGCTCTTCGACTTCGGCCTTGCGAACATGAGCCAAGGTGGCTTGCAATTTACGGATCTCGATTTGAATCTGGTTAATCGCCGCGTTAACTTCGATCGCATTCTCCGCAAACTGGTTCCGCGCTTCTTCGCCTAGCCAAATCATGGGAGCTTCACGCCGAAATTTCGCGTGCTTTTCGGCCAGCCCTTCGTAGGATATGCGCAGATTCTCTTGGGCTTGCGTGACCACGTTTACGACTTCGTTGTCCAGATTCTGATATGCGGCTTCGAGATAACGATCATAGCCCGCGATCACCGCGTCGACGACTTGCTGGGCAAGTTCTGCGTCGGTGCAAACAAAACTGATTTCAATCAGTGCTGTACTGTTGTCGCGACCAGCAGGTTCCACGCTTAAGTGACTCGGCGACAGAATCCAGTCTCGCAACTCAACAGCGCTCATCTTCGCCAATGCAGGGTGGTGCTGTAACTGCCCACTCGCAATGGCCTCGTCAATTACGAGAGCACTCTTGATGATGCGAGATTCATCGAGTCGGGACTGGCCGCGAATACCATCGGGACTCCCCAACGTATCTGCGGTAGATGACTCAAGACCGGGATAGACGACTTGAACAAGAGCTTCTGACTTATAAGTCGGCGCCTGTCGGGAGAAGTGCAAGAATCCGCCGCTAATACCGACGCATCCTCCCAATAATAATAGCCATTTCCAATTCCAGAGAACTTGTAGAATGTCCTGGCTTCCTTCACGCGAACGGCTAGACAGGTCAATGTCGTCGATCAGGCCTGATTGAAGCATATTGGTATCGCTAGATGAAAGGCGTAAAGGCAAATCAGAAGGGGCAGTGATCTGTCTAGCGAGTATAGGGTGAGATTTAGGAGAATGCGCCGCTTGGGACAGACAATTCCCTTGAAAATTCCAATCATTCGGCAAAGGTGAAAAAAACCGTCCAACCGCGCCACTGGATACCGCCCATTGGTGCGACTTACTGGAACGCCAGCTCAAGTTTCGGCACTTGGCTCGCCTGTTTACCCGGCAAACGCTAGAGATTTGCACCGAGTCAGGCCGCCCGTTGCTCGCCCATCCTTGGGCGCATCGCGTGTAAGCAAGCCGACAAAGCTTGTTGGCTACTTTCCCGCCAGGTAGTTGGGCGGCGAGTTGGCAGGTCGATTTCTCGACCGCTGTCAAGCGTAGCCTCCCATTGCACAACCTGTTGCACGAGAGTCTCCACTTGCGATAGGTCGAAGTAACTGCAGTCTCCGCCACCAACCTCCCGGTGAATCGGCGTATCACTGACAAAAGTTCTTTTGCGAAACCACAGAGATTCCACAATTGGCAGCCCATAGCCTTCGACAATGGAAGGGAATATCACCCCACGGGCGTGCTGGTAGCAGAAGTGCAATTCTGCGTCGCTAAGATCTTCGAATAGGAACAGGCGTTGTCCAAGTTCTCGATGCAGGCGAATCCGATCCACGAGTTCGTCACAGCGGGCACCGATGCGGCCCACAAGGCACAGCCGCACATCGTGGCCTGCGTCCCACAGGCGATCAAAAGCATCCAAAAGATAGGGATGGTTCTTCCGTGGATCGAAGGTGGCAACCATCAGATACGGCGACAACGGTCCACCCATCGCATGCTGTACGTGCGGGCGAACATCCTGTGAATCTACCGCTTGCGCCCCCCCCAACTCGGCACCCAGCTGAAATGAACGTATATCAGAACAGAAGCGATCGTCGCTCGTAGCAATGGTTGGAAGGAATTCACGCACTTGGTCGCACACGGTCTTGGAGATTGCCAGCAGCATGTCCGAGTTCGTGGCCGCCTGAGTAACGTAATTCAAAAACGCATCACGACGCTTGGCACCCACAAATTCTGGGTGTGTCAGGGGGATCAAATCGTACAGCATCGTGCATACGAACGCGCCTGACTGTCGAGCTGCGGCGGCCGCCGGCCAAACACTTTTCTGCAGACGGTGGCTCCAGTAGGCGTCTGGCAAGAATAGCAGATCACCAACGTGGGCGCGCAGCGGCTGCGATTTTCGCGTGTACCTACGCAGAAAGGCTGCTTGTCGCAGGCTATGCCCCAGTTTAAAGACGCCTAAATGCCCAGCTTGCGGCAACAGCAGCTTGCGAAGCTGTTGGGACGCCGTCATGTGACACATCGCGCTGGCTAGCAAACGATAAAGTCTTGGCGTCGTTGCAAGTATGTTCCGGTGACGTTGACCGAGGCTCGCCGCTTGAGCAATAAACGATGAATCCGCAGGGTAGAAATTTCCGTTGTGATTGATGATCAACTGAGGAATGGGTAGTCCTTGCGCGGCGGCTACCACCTGCGTGCCATCCCACAGCCGGCGCACCACCCGCTCAATTCCCGAATTTCGTCCGGAAGTAATGGTATAAGTCGCATCAATGAAGATACGACTAGGCATTGGGGGGGCATGCTCGATATCACGCATTGGCTTGTTCGAATTGGGTACAACAGGTTTTGGTTTTCCGGCTAGTACCATAAACCCGCTTTGGCGCAAATACCAAGTGCGTAGTCCCTGCCAAAATGCTGCTCCGACTCGACGGAGCTTACTTATGCGATACACCCATACCGCGTCCGATGCACTCGTGCCTCAAAGATGCAACCAGATTCCGAGAATGAAGAGTCTTGGTGACTAAGAGTCACCTTGGGCGGAATCGGAGGTGCAGCAGTTAAGTTCAATACCAAAGCGGTGACGAGTCACCGCAGTCCAAAAATTAGTAGCTGATCAGTTGTGCGGACCGTTCGGCTGGGGAGGCGGCGTCGCTTTGACTCGGTCCGGCTTGCTCGAGTGCTTCGAGCAATTGCGATTCGGTAATAGAATCGCGCAAAATGATTGGCTCCGCGTCAGGATCTGCGGGGTAAATTGCTAGCAATGGGATCGATAGCGCGTCGAGCTCTTGGACCTTGCGGTGAATTTCCGGCGAAGGCTCCGACCAGTCGGCCAATAAGGGGACGACATCATTGCGCTCTACTAACTCAGCAACTTGCGGACGATCGATGGCCAGCTTCATATTCACTTGGCAAGTCGGACACCAGCGGGCGGTGAATTCGATCATGACCGTTTTGCCATCATTGCGATGCTGAGCCAAAGTGGCTTCGCTGTAGGGAATCCAATCGAGATTGTGTTTGATGGGTCCAAAGAAACCGAAACCGATCACAGCTCCTAAAGCGGTCGTAAGCGCTGCCGTTGCCCAAGCGGCTCGCAGGCGACGCTTTTCAGCGTAGGCAGGCACGCGGCCAATCAGCCAACATGCGAACCAAACGACGATTAACAGGATCAGCGTAGCAATGCGGTAATCCGGGTTTACCAGCTGTACGAAGTAAACCACAGTCAGCAGCAAAGGAAACGCGAGTACCTGTTTTAAGGTGTCCATCCACGCGCCTGGCTTCGGCATCAGCTTGATAAACCCCGGCGAGAAGCAAAGGGCAATGTATGGCAGCCCGAGGCCAATGCCAACCAGCATGTACAGCAGGATAATAGAAGGCACCGACAGGGTTAGCGTTAAACCGAACAAGGTTCCCAGGAAAGGTCCCGAGCAAGGCGTTGCCAGGACAGTGGTTAGAATGCCCTTCAGGAATGCACCTAACAGTCCCTCTTTCTCCATCAATTCGCCTGATTTGCTGGAGGTGGCGAAACCAGGGATTGGGATTTCCCACACGCCCAGAAAACTAAGGGACATGGCAAATAGCAAGACTGCCATGGGGACCACGAATTGAATATGCGTAAACTGCTGTCCCCAGCCAAACGCACTACCTGCCATCTTGGCTCCCACGTTCAACAGAGCCAGGAAGAGCAAAACGGCTAAAATGCCAAGCACATAAGACACATTTAAGGCGACGACGCGTGTATGACTATTGCCGGATTGGCTGACAAAACTCATCAGCTTCAATCCAATCACTGGCAATACGCAAGGCATGAAATTCAAGATGAAGCCGCCTGCTATTGCTGCGAATACCATCCATAGCGACAGTCCATTCCCTGCAAAGCGCTCACTGAATGTCTGGGTCTCGACTTTGGGTTGATTGTCGATCCAAGTGGTCAAGTTTGGTAGGTCGGCCACGGATTGGAAGCTGACTTCGGAGATGCCCAAGGCCACTTTGCTGGCTTGGCCGCCGCCAACGTTCAAACTGCCCGTGATTTTAACGCCCTTGGGCAAATCGCAACTGCGATCATTGCATGTGAAGAAACCAACTTGTACCTCTAGTGGATGTTCGCCGATCCCCGCCGACTCCGGAATCGTAATAGGGATGGTCCACTCGACTGGCCCCACATAATATTCAGCGATCGTGCCAGCCGCATCTACCGACTCAATTTCCGCTGCAGTCGTCGGGGCGCCAAATTTTAAGCCCGCTTTTTTTGTGGCCGCGATCAATGTGCGATACTTCGTCTCGTCATCACCAACATAGCGGTAGACATGATAGCCATTGTCCGTGATGGCTCTAATCTGTAGAACGGCGGAACCACCCGGCTGCGCGTTGGCTGGATCTAGACTGGCTTTCCAAACCGCATGACTGCCTTCTACACGAAGCGATTCGACAAAGGTCTCTCCTCCGTAGTAGTCTGAAAACTTGGCCTCAACGGTATCCGAAAACTGTACGCATGACCCGTCCGTGATACATACTTGACCTCTGGCAGAAACCGAAAGCGTCGTACTTTCCGGCTCGATTTCTTTTTTCAATTGAAACGGAGCAGACCATGTCACTTGGCCATAATGCTCTTCAATTGGCACACCAGGATAAATATCCTCTTCGTGAATCTCAGGCGCTGCATCCGCTGCGAAGGGGCCAGTCAATTCAACCGCGTCCGCTTCCACTGTAATCTCAGTTACCAAGGGGCCGCCTGGCGGTTGTGTCACTGAATACACGTGCCAACCGTCTTCGATCTCGGCAGTAATGTGGACGCGACCGTTCTTGGTGCCCTTTTCCAGCTCAAAGCTGGCTTCGAAAGTGACTTGCTGAGCGCCCGGCAACTGAGGAATTCCAAACCCTCCGCCTCCGAAATTTCCCTGCCCTTTCTGGGCCCACGTTAGACCAGCCAGCGACATTGCAAGCATTATCGCAGCCAGGGGGATCCACGCGGAGCGCGACGACAACCCAGTTCTCGCGCAGTATGCTCTGGATGTTCTGAATTCGCTATTTGGAAGCAACATGCTTGTTCCTTGCAGTCTTGACTAGCTAACGGCCGCCCAGCTTGGCAAACTCATTTCCGTTTTCACCAGACCCTAAGTTCAGTGTATATTTACTCTTAATCGGCTTAATCGGTCAACGCTGTGTAATTGATTCAGTCCTCGTGACTGACAAAATCAAACAGAATCAAGCCACCCATAGGAACTAATCCAGTCAGCGCGTTGCGGATTCACCTATTTCGTGGAGAATTCGCCAGCATCCATTCACTACATCCTTTTTTTCCAGGTAATCCCCAATGGCACTCCTCCAGTCTTACTCGTGGACCCGCTGTGCGTCGGTAATCTTGTTAACAGTTTTCGCGGCTAGTCCCAGAATCACTCTTGCGCAGGAATCGCCTTCGGAAATCAAACCGTCAGTCAAGCAAGCCCGCGAGAAGGAAGGTGGAGAGTGGGTACAGTTGTTTAATGGCAAGGACCTAACGGGCTGGACACCCAAAATTCGCTACCACGAGTTGGGAGAGAACTATGGCAATACGTTTCGAGTTGAGGAAGGGTTGCTCAAGGTCCGTTACGAAGCTGAAAAATATCCGAAGTTCGACGAGCGATTTGGGCACCTCTATTACGAAAAGCCATTTTCCCACTATCGGTTACGCGTAGAATATCGCTTTGTGGGCGAACAGTGCGGGCGGTCCCGGTTGGGCGACTCGCAACAGCGGCATGATGCTTCATGGCGAAGACCCCAAGAGGTGGACTCGCTCAAGATTTCCCGACATCAATTGAGTACCAGTTGCTCGGAGGCAACGGCAAAGACGATCGCACCACTGGAAATTTATGTACTCCGGGAACGAATGTCGTCAAAGACGGTAAGCTCTTTCAGCCGCACTGTACCAGTTCGACATCTAAGACGTATCACGGAGATCAATGGGTGACCGCAGAAGTGGAAGTGCGTGGTAGCAAGTCGATCAAGCATTGGATGGATGGTAAAGTCATTCTGGAGTACAGCGAACCACAACTTGACCCACGTGACGAGCACGCCGCCGAACTGGCCAAGAAACAAGACTCGTTATTGCTTGAAGGCGGCTATATTTCGCTGCAATCAGAAAGTCATCCGCTGGACTTTCGCAAAGTCGAAATCATGGTACTCGACGAGTGATTGCACTGTTGTTCGATATTGACGGCACGCTCATCGACTCAGGCGGCGCGGGCGGCCGTGCATTGCTGCATGCGTTGCAAGACCAGTTTGGCATTGTCGATCCGCGGGCGGTGCCGCTGCATGGCCGTACTGACTGCGGTATCTTCCGCGAGCTTCTGGAGAGTCATGGCATTCGCGCGACGCCAGCCGCCTTGCAACGGCTGTGTGAGCATTACTTCGACCTATTGCCACAGTACTTGACCACGTTGGCGGGCCGCGTATTGCCGGGTGTCATGGCCTTGCTGGACACACTAGTTGAAAACCAGCAGTGTGCCATGGGTGTATTGACTGGCAATATGCAGCGCTCTGCGCAAACTAAACTAATGCACTTCCAACTCGGACATTACTTTGACTTCGGTATCTACGGCGACGCCGCGCCTACGCGACCAGAGCTCTGTCAATCCGCCTTGGAATGCGTGCGTGTTCACTGCCAACGCGAGCTGCCTTCGGAGCAGATTGTAGTTATCGGCGATACGCAGCTCGACGTGGAACTGGCGCAGGCCATGGGGGCACGTTGCTTGGCTGTCTGTACCGGCGGTGTATCAGCGCAGCAATTGAACGCCGCTGGAGCTCAACTGGTACTCGACGATTTGACGCACACCGAACGCATTTTGCCCTGGCTCTTCGGTTATTGAGCCGGCATTCACACGGCCAGTCTAACGACATGGCACTATACGAAACTCACTAAATCCTTCTCTTTTTTGCGATTTGCCCGTGACCGACGAACCAATTGAAAACGATCTAGAAAACACAATCCAACCTGAACACGGTCTTGCGGATCCCACTGCGGAAGCGTTGGCATTGCCGCCTAGCCGCACGTTGCGCGAGGCGGCCGCACGGTTGGACCTGGAAATAGCTGACACGTGCTACGAACTATTAGAAGCCTATTGCCATGCTCTTTGGGAGTGGAACACAAAGATTAACCTCACCCGACATACCGATTTTGATCTGTTTGCGCGGCGTGACCTGTTGGATAGCGTTCACCTGGCAAAACATTTAGAGCCGGACCACGAAGTGCTCGATATTGGCACAGGCGGCGGCGTACCCGGCATCGTGCTGGGTATCTTGCGGCCTGACCTAACGATCAGTCTATGCGACAGCGTCGCCAAGAAGTCTAAGGTCGTCAGCGATATTGTCCAACGTCTTGATCTGCCCATCGCCGTCTACGCCAGTAAAGCTCAAGATGTCCTGGACGATTTACGTTTTCATACGCTAGTCACCCGCGCAGCGGGCAGTATCAGCCAATTGATGACTTGGGTCAAAGACTATTGGCTGTCGTTCGATTCCCTACTGGCTATCAAAGGTCCACGGTGGGTCGAAGAGCGCAAAGAAGCCAGGCATCGCGGCTTGCTCAATGGCATTGAATTGCGGCGGGTCGAAGCTTACAAAATGCCCGCCACAAAGTCCGAATCCGTCATTCTGCAATTCCGCAAGAACCGCTAGACTGTTCGTGTAGCCCGCTTCATCAGCCCAGCGACATGTAGCAGCGTGGTAAACCCTGCTCGTTTCCCATGGCAACCACCCACCCAGAAGAATTCCAACGGAAATTGATTCCATGAGTGCATACGCCTTAACACACCTGAAATTGCTCGAAGCTGAGAGCATCCATGTGATTCGTGAAGTTGCGGCGGAGTTCAATAAGCCGGTCATGCTGTATTCGATCGGCAAAGATTCTGCGGTCATGATGCATTTGGCTCTCAAGGCGTTTTATCCCGACAAGCCGCCGTTTCCATTCTTGCACGTCGATACAACTTGGAAATTTCGGGAGATGATTGAGTTCCGCGAAGAGTATTGCCGCAAAGAACTTGGATTGGACTTAATCGTGCATATCAACGAAGAAGGTCGTAAGCTAGGGTTGGACCCGGCCGAAAATAGCGAAAAGCACACTGAAGTGATGAAGACGGACTCGCTCAAGCAGGCCCTAAATAAATACGGCTTCGACGCTGCGTTTGGCGGCGCGCGGCGGGACGAAGAGAAGTCTCGCGCAAAAGAACGCGTATTTTCATTCCGCGACAAATTTCATAGATGGGATCCCAAGAACCAACGTCCCGAGCTGTGGAACCTGTACAACGCCCGCGTCAATCCCGGCGAGAGTATTCGTGTGTTCCCCATGAGCAACTGGACCGAACTGGATATTTGGCAATACATCCATCTCGAGAATATTCCGCTCGTACCCCTGTATCTGGCCGCTGAGCGTGAAGTCGTTGAGCGGGATGGTGTCCTCATCATGAAAGACGATGACCGGCTGAAGCTGCGCGACAATGAAAAGCTTGAGAAACGTATGGTCCGTTTTCGAACTTTGGGCTGTTATCCATTGACCGGAGCAGTGGAGTCTGATGCAACCACGCTGCCGCAAATCATCCAAGAAATGCTGCTCGCCAAGACGAGCGAGCGCCAAGGCCGCGTAATCGACCGTGACGCGGGCGGCGCTGGCATGGAAGAGAAAAAGAAACAGGGGTATTTCTGATACTTCTCGTTGATCGCACGTAGGTGAATCCCTCGTTCCAGGGCTCTGCCATGGAACGCACGTCTTGCAGGCTCTACCTGGCGAGTGGTCTAAGGCCTTGCATCTTGGATGCGGGAAAACCCTATTCCCCGCCGAAACGATCAAATCCGATATGTCTTACTGATTGCCACTCTGCACATTCACCCAAGCTGTGTAGGCAAGCCAGAGTAACCAGCCAGAATACAACACAGCCAATATGACAAAGGCTTTCGGGTGCGGGGCTGGCGCGGCAACGTTATAGTCCGGCTTTGGCATAGAGGTTCGTTTGTTTGGGATCTTTGGCAAGATCCACTACAGGTTTATTCGTTTGTTTGGGATCTTTGGCAAGGTCCACTACAGGTTTGTTCGTTTGTTTGGGATCTTTGGCAAGATCCACTACAGGTTTGTTCGTTTGTTTGGGGATCTTTGGCAAGATCCACTACAGGTTTGTTCGTTTATTTGGGGATCTTTGGCAAGATCCACTACAGGTTTGACCTAGAAATCGTCGCAATCGGCGAGCTCAAATACGGGATCAAAACCTGAGGAAAAGTCGAACACATCATTGAAATCCTCTCGTCGATCCGTTTTGGATTTCTTCATGTGTTTGATACGAATCAAGTTGTAAACGATTTCGCCAAAGTCATCCGTCTTATGGACGCCCCAGCTATTTAGGACCGTTTTGGCCATGAAGCCAAACTGCTCGAGGGCATACTGGCGAATCGCCTCGCACAACTGCTGCCCAGTGATATGGTTTTCGCTCGGCGCTTGTTCTTCGCCAGAACGATTTACCAACGAATGCTCGCCTGCTGCGTCGCTGCTAGACGCCGGCGAGTGGACTCGGAGCACATCTTGAGCATAGCTCAATGCATCCTTGACGAACTCATAGGATTCGATGTGATAGCGTTGGTCTTGTCGCAGCAACTCAACGATCGGATGCATCTTTTCAGCCACAGTTCGTCCCATGTCGATGATCTTTTCGAGCGTATGACAAACCATTCTAAGTCGGTTTGCCTGATTGTAAATGTTACCTGAACGTAGTACCTGATCGTTAGCGTACTAAGCTTCGTTTCTGTAGCTACGTAGTTACGTCTCTCCGAGACGCAGGCAATTCGTGTCTCAAAGGGACGTCGTGTTTAGAAACAGAGCATAGTATTAGCATTATAAGCCGACTTGTGTAAGATCTTATTCTGAATTCGTTGGCCACTAGCGTTTTAGCACGGAAAGTACTTCGTCTGCATGGATCATCACTCGTCGGTTGTCTTCCATGGCGACCAGTAATTGTCGCGATAAAATTTCTTGGCTCAAGACACGGCCACGACCATTTTGAGTCACGATGTCGGCCCCACCCGCGGGAGGTGCTTGCGGTTTTCCTCGTAGATATCGTATTCGTATCGCAAACAGCACTTTAGTCGACCGCAGCCGGAAATCTTATTGGGGTCCAAGGTGGCTTTCTGTAGTTTCGCCATCTTCATTGAGACAGGAGGCATTTTCATCAGATGGGAATTGCAGCAAACCGGCTTGCCACAGTCGCCGTAGTCTGCCAACAACTTGGCTTCATCGCGTACCCCGATTTGTCGCATTTCGACTCGTGTTTGAAACTCATGCGTCAGACGTTTGACCAGCTCACGGAAATCGACGCGCGCATCCGACAAGTAGTAAATCACCATCCGTTCACCGCCAAAAACTCGCTCGATATCAACTAGATCCATGGGCAAGTTCATCTCTTGGATGACTTCAAAGCACCTATCGGCCTCGTTGACCAGTTGAGCGGTCAAGTGCAGCAACTCATTTTCGTCTTCGATTGTCATCTCGCGGCTGGATGGTGCCAGCCGGGGATTGTCCATCTGCCCGGTCACCCGCTCGTCCGCCTCGCACAGCACTTCACCCGCCTCTAGACCACGCTGCGTTCTGGCAATGACGCGCATGCCCCGCACACAGGTTTGACGCGACTGCATCACGTGAAGCGTACGCATCGAGCCACAGCGGACGACATAAGTTGGCATGCTGATCGATCTGATGAGTTCTCTGGTAAGACTAGGGGGTGAAATTCGCTAGCAGTCCTTGCTAGACCCAATCTTGTACTCTTGGAATAGCCTTTATGGAGCCGCTGCGAATTGCACTAGCTGACGCTCTATTCTAAACCGCCTGCGGCCCGCCGCAAAGACGACCAAGAGCTGCTACGATAATGGGAATTGTAAAGCAATGCGCGATTGCTTCAAAAAACAGAAGTCTGAAATAGCAGCAAGCCACCTCGGTCACGCATGGCATTCACATTTTCGAGGTGGAAATTCCCGTTATGCCTAACCCGCAAGGACACCCAATGAAATCACTCGCCGACTTGACGCTGGCCCTTCGTCTGATCGTTCTTGGAATTTTCTTAGCGGGCTGCTGTGGCTGTGAAATGCCGGCAGACAACCCACCAGCGGCTACTCCTCCAGAGTCAGACACCGTCGCGCAAAAAGCGCAAGCGGGAGTGGGAAAACAGGGCCAAATTGTCCAAGACCACAGTGATGCTCAAAAGATTATTTCAGGCCCCGTGAACACTTTGTTCCAATTCAAGCAAAAAGCTGTTTTTGATATTCAGATTCCGCAGGCATTAAACCTTTATAAAGCCACGAATGGCAATTTTCCCAAATCGCATGACGAGTTCATGACACACATTATCGAAGCCAATCGGATTCAATTGCCAGAATTGCCGGAGGGAGCCGTCTATCGATTTAATGTGGAGTTGGGCGAATTGTGGGTCTACCCAGTCACGGAAGTGCCACAATAGGCCGATTACTCAAAGCGACCAACGGCTAGCGTGACGTTCTGACCGCCAAAACCGAAGGAATTGTTGAGTGCGACACGGACTTCGGTTTCACGCGCAGCGTTGGGGACGTAATCCAGATCGCATAGCGGATCTGGATTTTCCATGTTGATAGTTGGCGGGACAATTTGATCGCGAATGGACAGCAGGCATACGATCATTTCGGTTACACCAGCGGCCGCGATCAAGTGTCCCATCATGCTCTTGGTGCTAGACACGGGGACTTTCGGCGCACGCGCACCAAACACAGCTTTACAGGCGACGGTTTCCACTTTGTCATTGACCGTGGTGCTTGTACCGTGCGCATTGACATAACCAACATCATCCGCGTTCAAGCCTGCGTCGCGCAAAGAAGCTTGCATGCAGCTAATTGCCCCACGGCCTTCCGGATGGATATCGGTGATGCGATACGCATCAGCGCTGCAGCCATAGCCCAAGACTTCACCATAGATTTTTGCACCACGAGCGCGGGCATGCTCCAATTCCTCGAGAATTACTACAGACGATCCTTCGCCGAGCACAAAACCGTCTCGCAGTCGATCAAACGGGCGCGAGGCACCTTGGGGATTATCATTATTGGTCGACAACGCCGTGAGTAAACTAAATCCAGTCAGACCGAAGGGGTGGATCATACTATGTGCACCGCCAGCAATCATGGCATCCGCGTCGCCCCGTCGAATCAACTCGGTCGCTTCACCAACGGCTTGGCTGCTGGCCGCGCAGGCAGTCAAACAGTTCAAATTGGGGCCTTGAGCATCAAACATGTTGGCGACGTGGGCCGAGGGCATGCTCGGCTCCTGCTCAAGCTCAAGCGCCGGATCAAGGATTTCTAGTCCCGTTCGCATGAACGCGTCTAAGTTGAACGTATCGGGCTCCGTGGTTGCCGCGGAAAGCATTTGCGTAAAATTGGAGAAGTCCTGATTGCCTTCACCTGCACCGAAGTAGACTCCGAGACGCGTTGGATCTTTGAGACTGTCCAGGATGCCCGAATCATCCATGGCTTGCTTCGCCGCCCCAGCGGCAAACCTCGCATGGCGACCGCGCTTGTCCCAAACGGCTCGGTCTTCGCCAATCTGACTTACATCCCAGTCGCGAATTTCAGCAGCAATCCGAGTCGGATAGTTCGACGCGTCGAAAATCGAGATATAGCCCACGCCGCTTTTGCCATTCTTCAGCGCTTCCCAAACGGTCTCGACTTCTGTGCCAAGTGGATTGATCATCCCCAATCCTGTAACCACTACCCTGCGTCGCATACTATGCCTTTGTCCAAATATCGTTATTTCTTGAGACCTACTGACTGTGTCTCAAGCTCTACCTAACATCTTGCCGATTTTACCCCTCGCGGGCATTGGACGGTAGGCGGACTAACAAAACGATTACCGTTTTGCAAACGGTATGTACGGCAGGCCCAACGCTCTGCGTCTCGGAGAGGCAGAGTGAAGTGATTCGGAGAACGGGAGCTACGCGATTTAGCGGCATTTAGCGTTTGGGCATTGCGGGGGCGCCCCGTCTTGTACGCCGTAGATTCTCAATGATTTGAAAGAACAGGGCGTGTTCGGGGTTGACCACTTCCTTCAACTCCTCGCTACTGACTTGGTCAATCAGCATCTGACAGAATTCGACTTGATCAATGATCGGCGGCAGCTCTTGGGCTCGCTTTGCCAAAAGCTGCTTGAGAGCAAGGCGTTCGTCAGCCGTGACTTCGGCTGCGAAAGCAGAATCCACGAACCACATCAAGTGCGAGGCGACCAACCGCATTTCTTGCTCGTCGGTCAACAACCCGGAGAGCACTTTCTTGAGCAAGTTGTCGTCACCCGTTTGTAACTCTTCCACGGCAACATTCAAATCACGCACGGCAACTGCTGCCCGCTGGACTGCCGCCCTATCCGCCACAGTCAACTCACTGAACTCTGCTTCCAACTTCACTACGGTACGCAATATCGACTTGGCGTCTGCTTCGGCAGCCAGCACCAGTTTGCGCTGCTGCGAATCGCTCAAGTCGCATGCGGGAATGAGTTTTTCCACCAAAGTGCGGGCTTCGCTGGTAAATGCTTCCTGAACCAACTCCGCGACGTTGTACGGCACACCAACATTGCCACCCATTAGCATGAATTGCAGGCGATTCTGTGGTAGCGTGCGGCGCGCGCCTAGCCTCAAGCGCTCAGCTACTGGGAACTGCACTGCACCTGCGGCGGGCCTGGCATCATTTCTCTTCAGTATGGCTTCGCGCATTGCTTGTGCAAATTGCACCTTGTCTTGCGCAGGACAAGGACAGTACAAATGTAGTTGTATGATCAAACAGGTGACGGCGAATCGCCAAGCAGCAACGTTTCCGAATGGCCGACGCAATTGTAAGTGAAACATCGCTATTCGTTCCTCCGTTTGTCCAACTTGCGAAACTGAGCAGCCATTTGGTAAAACTGAACATGCTTTGCGTCAACTATTTTAGCGAGTTCTTCATCGCTGATTCTAGACAGGAAGCTTCGGTAGAACTCTGTGTGATCTAAGATGGGAGTCGTCGACTCGGCCATCAACTCCTTTAATCTCTGCCGTTCCGCCTCGCCGAATGGATCGACCCACGGACACCACTTCAAATGCGCTTCGATTAACAGAAGCTTCTGTTCGTGGCTGAGCATTCCAGCGAAGACTCGTTCTACGGTGCCATCCTGAGCGTTGCAAGCCGTTTGGATTTCCTGCATCGCATTTCCGACTTTTGCCACTTCGCGGGGATGAACCGCATCGGGAAACTCAGCCTGCCACAGTGCTATCATTCGCATTATGCGCTGCGCGTCGGCTTCAGCAGCCAAGTTCAGCTTGCGCTCCTGTACGGCAGATAGCTCGCAGATGGGACGTAGTTCTGTGCTCAATTTTCGCGCGTAAGCAGCATACACCTCACGGCATTCACTCATGGTCGATTCTGGTGAATATGAAATGCCAAAGACGGCTCGAATCCGTATTTGATTTGCTACATCCCGAGAGACTCTTAAACGTACAGGCAACTGTTGAATCCCGAACCTGTTTTGATCAAATGCCATCGCAGCAGCCCGAAGCTGAGCTTCGCGCTGAGCATCAATGCTCGCTGGGACTTTCAGTTTGGGGACAAACGGCTCGCTAGCGAGCACACGCCGAAAATCAGGATCTTGCGCCCCAAGTAGATCTGGATTTGTGGATAGGACGGCGAACATGGCCACCGGGGTAAACCACCCAGCAGGAAAGAATGAGCTCACTACTGAAGATTTCGCGAAAACCATCTCCGTCTCCGTGTTACCGCGAATTCAGCATCCGGACACAACCAAATGAGCCCTGGGCCGTAAGGCAACGGGCAATGCGTAATACCCGGTCGCTCACGCGTCGTAACCGTTTACGATGTGCGGCTTATGTGACAGGGTCGGGAGTTTTTTCAGCCTTAATCGCTTAACCTACTAGTAACCACATGTTCAAACAGCGGCATCTCATCGGTGGAGTGCTGAATAGACTCCCGACCCTTTAAAACTTCACGCCCAGGTCTGCGTCGCTTAGCTGGTCAGCTTCTTGTAACGGAACTTGCGAACTTCGCCTTCGCCTAGCCCCAATCGTTCGCGACGTTGTTGCTCGTACGTTTCGAAGTTGCCTTCGCACCAGTGTACATGTCCTTCGCCCTCGAAAGCAAGGATATGGGTAGCGATGCGGTCGAGGAACCATCGATCGTGGGAAATCACGACGACACAGCCTGCGTAGTTCAGGATGGCTTCTTCCAAGGCGCGCAGCGTGTCAACGTCCAAGTCGTTAGTGGGTTCGTCTAGCAGCAGGACATTGGAACCGCGCCGTAACAGCTTGGCCAAGTGTACACGATTGCGTTCACCACCGGACAGGTTTCCGACCTTCTTTTCCTGGTCGGGGCCACGGAAATTGAATTTGGAGACATAGCCCCGCGCGTTCATCTTGCGTTTGCCAAGTTCCAGCGTCTCGTTGCCGCCACTGATTTCCTGGTAGACGGTGTTTTCTGCCTTCAGCGAATCGCGGCTCTGATCGACGTACCCCAATTCCACGGTCGGACCTACGCGGAGCGTTCCCGAGTCGGGTTGTTCGTCGCCCATGAACATGCGGAACAAGGTGGTTTTGCCTGCCCCGTTGGGGCCAATGACGCCCACAATTCCACCGGCCGGCAAGTTGAACGAGAGGTCGTCGATGAGCATTCGATCGCCAAACCCCTTGGAGATATTCTTGGCCTCAATGACCAGTTCTCCCAGATGTTTGCCGGGTGGAATTTGGATTTCGAGTTCATCAGGTCGATCTTCAAACTCTTCCGCAGCCAATTTCTCGTAGGAGGAAATACGCGCTTTGCTCTTGGCTTGCCGCGCCTTGGGTGACGCGCGAATCCACTCCAGCTCTTTGGCAAGCGTCTTTTGGCGGCTGAGGGCTGAGCGTTGCTCGCGAGCCAGCCGTTCTTGCTTCTGGACCAGCCATGACGAATAGTTGCCCTCGAATGGATGCCCTTCGCCACGATCCAGTTCTAAAATCCACTTGGCCACATTATCTAAGAAGTAACGATCGTGCGTCACCGCTACGACAGTACCTGGGTATTGGTCGAGATGCTGTTCGAGCCAGTTGATGGATTCAGCGTCCAAGTGGTTCGTCGGCTCGTCGAGCAATAGGAGGTCGGGTTGCTCGATCAAGAGTTTGCACAGGGCCACGCGTCGTTTTTCGCCACCGGAAAGCGTACTGACGTTGGCATCGCTGGGTGGCAAGTTCATCACGGTCATCGCCACTTCCACCTGACGATCAAGCTCCCACAAATTGTTGGAATCGATGATATCTTGCAGCCCAGCCATTTCATCGCACAGCTTCTGCATCTTGTCATCATCCATGACTTCGCCCAATTGCATCGAGATTTCGTTGTAGCGATCGAGCACGGCGCGACGTTTGGCAACTGCTTCTTCGACGTTGCCTTGCACATCTTTGTCCGGATTGAGCTGCGGTTCCTGAGAAAGATAGCCGGCGGTAAAGCCGGTTGTCAGCCGTGCTTCGCCATCAAAATCTTTGTCAACGCCAGCCATGATACGCAACAGCGTACTTTTTCCAGCACCGTTGGAACCCAAGACGCCAATCTTGGCACCAGGATAAAACGACAACCAAATATTTTTCAGAACTTCACGTTGACCATGCTTCTTGGTCATTGATTCCATCGTGAAGATATATTGCCGCCCCATGAAAACTCCACTAAAAAGGGGACCAATTCTAAGTAATGCCCGCAGCCCGCTTGTATACAGTTCGCCTAATTACTCACGCGCTCTACGTATTCGCCCGTACGGGTATCGACCTTGATTACGTTGCCTTCTTTAATAAAGCCTGGCACCGAGAATTCAGCTCCGGTTTCTGTCATCGCCGGTTTGGTTACATTCGTCGCCGTATCGCCCTTCGCCCCAGGCTCGCATTGCGTGATCAGCAATTCGACGTGGATCGGCGGCGTCATCGTAATGGGATTACCATTGAAGAGCATCATTGAGCACTTCATGCCGTCCTTTAAGTATTTCCAAGCATCGTCAACTTGGTCGGCGGAAAGCTCATACTGTTCAAAAGATTCGTCATTCATGAACACGAACGTGTCGACTTGTTTGTACAAGTATTGCACAGAGATTTCTTCGACATCCGCGGCTTCTAGTTCGTCACCACCTTTGTAGGTGCGGTCAAGCATCGTACCCCGCAGCAAGTTTCGCATCTTGCACTTGTAAAGCGCATTGCCCTTGCCGGGCTTGACGAAATTCATTTCGGTCATCAAATACGGTTCGCCGTCGATTTGAATCTTCAGGCCCTTGCGGAAGTCGCTCGTTTTGTACGTGCCCATGTAAAATCCTCATCAATCTCTATACTAGGCTTTGTTTCTCAAGTGTGGAACGGTTGTCCTCAACCATTCTGTAAAGTGTGAAACGATTGTCCTCAACCGTTTTCTAAAGTGTGGAACGGTTGTCCTCAACCGTTTTAGTTGCTTGCAGTTGCGGCCCAAAACAATTGAGACAATTGTTCTACATTAGTGAAATAGAGCCTAGGCTTGTCTCGAAAGGGTTCAAACACCGCGCACCACTGGGACGCGGGCCAATTTCAAGCACGGCGTCAATGGAGCGTTATTGGTGAAGGGTCACAAAGGGCAAATTTTAGCGGCAAACGCCAGCTCTGTCGAAGCCACTTTGAACAGAGGTATCGCGAGCTTGCCTCAGCCCTCGACAACAAAACCACTACAACCGGTATCGTGGCAACAAGCCATGAAGGCTGCCATCCGCAGCGGCCGCGAGCTCTGCGAGCACTTGGGTTTGCCTCCCGAATTGGCTTGTAAGTCGTCCGAGAGCGATTTTCCCGTGTTTGCCCCGCTGGAATATGTCAGCCGCATGCAGTTCGGCGATGCTCACGATCCACTATTAATCCAGGTACTCGGGCAAAGCCTCGAAATGCAGTTTGATCCCGCCGGTTCGCGAGACCCAGTCGGGGATCTCGCTGCACGGCGAACTGGTGATCAAACAGAATTTGCGGAGAATTTCGACCCAGTTCTGAATTCGACCGAGGTTCAACCGGGGCTGCTTCAGAAATACCGCCGCCGCGTGCTGATGATTACTGCGGGAGCCTGTGCAGTTCACTGCCGCTACTGCTTCCGCCGTCACTTTCCCTACGAAACTGTCCCGAAAGGCAAAGTCGGTTGGCAGGCAGCTCTGGATGCCATCGCCCACGATCACTCGATTGACGAAGTTATCCTCAGCGGTGGTGACCCACTGACGGTCACGGACGGGTTGCTGAGTTGGTTGGTCGAGCGCCTGAATGCGATCCATCACATCCAACGCATTCGCGTCCACACCCGCGTACCCGTCGTGATTCCACAACGTGTGACCCCAGGGCTGCTAAAAATCGTTAGCCGATCACGAGCTGCAATGGTTTTTGTATTGCATTTTAATCATTCACACGAAATTGATGAGCATGTTCGCGGCGCACTGCGAGCCCTCAGGCTGGCTGGCAGCACGTTGCTAAATCAGGCAGTTTGTCTTCGCGACGTGAATGATTCGCTCGAACAGCAACGCGCGTTATGCCTGACTCTGGTAAATGCCCAGGTCATCCCCTATTACCTCCATCAGCTCGATCTGGTCCAGGGCGCAACGCATTTCGCTGTCGATGATGCCCGCGTCATCGATATCGTCGAAGGCTTGCGCCGTGAGCTACCTGGCTATGCTGTCCCCAAACTCGTTCGCGAAATAGCGGGCCAGCCCAGCAAAACCCCAGTTGCTTGAGTTATAACTGGTTATCGGTAAGAAGTTGAACTGACGCCGTGCCTTCCCGTACTCTCGATTCTGCAGCGAAAGTAATTCATGCTTGACTCCACATCCTTCCACAACGCTCCAAAGTGCGCGCAGCGCCACGCAGCGAAAATCGCGGGCTTTCTACTCGTCGCTCGCATTCTTCTATCCAGCTTGTCCGTATCCGTCGCTGCCGAGCCCGACTTTAAATTGCAACCGCTCCGGCACAACCAACCGGACTTAACCGTTGACCTGGGCGTTGGCTTGTGGGCCTTCCCGTTGCCACTGGACTACGATGGCGATGGCGACATGGACTTGCTCGTCGGTTGCCCCGACAAACCCTCGCAAGGCACGTACTACTTCGAGAATCCGTCGCAGGATGCGAGCTTAAAAATGCCTGTCTTCAAGCCGGGCGTTCGCATTGGCAATGGCCAACACTTTATGCTACTCAGCCAACATGGCGATGAGCCAGTTATCCTAACGCCGGGCAAAGAAATTCGTCGTGATGCCCATACAGGGCAATTTGCGTTCGACCAACCAACCCGCATCGATGCACCAACGAATCCACATCAACCCGCGGGACGCATTCGTGGCAATATGTGGCGATATGTCGACTACGACGGCGATGGCGATGATGATCTGCTAGTTGGTATTGGGGATTGGAGCGAGCTTGGTTGGGATCATGCTTATGACGCACAAGGTCGCTGGGCGAACGGCCCTTTGCACGGTTTTGTGTATCTAATGCATAACACTGGCACACAAGATTCGCCCAGTTACGCAGCGCCGCGGCGCTTGCAAGCTGGTAATAGTGATGTGGACGTCTATGGCTGGCCCTGTCCGAACCTCGCAGATTTTGATAACGATGGTGATTTGGATTTATTGTGCGGAGAATTCCTCGACGGTTTCACCTATTTTCAAAACACCGGCAGCCGCCGCGCACCAGTGTATGCTGCAGGCGTCAGGCTCCACACAGCTAATGGCCAGCCGCTGACGATGGATCTACAGATGATTACGCCCACAGCCGTTGATTGGGACGGCGATGGCGACCTGGATTTGATTGTCGGCGACGAGGATGGCCGTGTTGCCCTGGTCGAACACACTGGCGAAATTAACGATGCAGTTCCCGTCTTCGCCGCTCCCAAGTATTTCCAGCAGCAAGCTGACACGCTGAAGTTTGGTGCGCTAGCGACGCCTTTCGTCTACGATTGGGACGGCGATGGTGACGAGGATATCTTGTGCGGCAACACGGCCGGGCAGATCGGCTGGTTCGAAAACTTGGGCTCCACCAACCATGAATTGCCAAAATGGAGTGCACCCCAGTTGCTCAATGTGCGTGATGCAAACGGTGCTGAGCAGCCATTCCGCGTGCTTGCCGGTGAGAATGGTTCCATCCAGGGGCCTTGCGAAGCGAAATGGGGCTACACGACTTTCTCCGTAGCAGACTGGGATGGCGATGGAGATGGCGACATCGTGTACAACTCAATCCTTGCCCAACTGGGACTATTGATCAACGAGGCCGGGACGCTGGTTGAGCAACCGTTCGATACAGGACTAATGGAACTTCCGCCAACCTGGTACTGGTGGCAGACGCCATCGAGTGAGGCCCTGACGCAGTGGCGTACGACGCCGTTGATAGTGGACTTTGATCAGGATCAAAAACTCGATTTGGTGCTTTTGGACCAAGCTGGGTTCTTGACACTGCGATCAGCGGGAGGGGCAGCACAGCGAATTTTTATCGACGAGGACAACCAGCCTTGGCAACTCAACGCGGGCACGTGTGGACGCTCGGGGCGCGTCAAACTGTCGATTGTTGACTGGGATGGTGATGGGCGAATGGACGTACTTGCCAACTCTGAAAATGCAGTGTGGTACCGCAATTGTGAAACGCGCGATGGCTTGATTGTACTCAAGAAGGTCGGAAATTTGGCGGACCGCAACGTGGCTGGACACACATCCAGTCCTGCAGTTTGCGATTTCGATCACGACGGAAAACCGGACCTCTTGGTCGGGAGCGAAAACGGTCGCATCTATCACATTGCCCATGCAGACTGTATCCAATACTCAGCGGAACAGGTTGCAGCTCGTCCACCCCGCACTGAGCCCCAGCCACGATTTGCAGGGTTGCTCAGCGAGGAGTTTATCTACGAGAATGCGCCGTTCAAAGAATGCCATGCTTCCACCGTTTGTCAAACCACACGTGGCTTGGTGGCAGCCTGGTTTGGTGGTACGAAGGAAGGGCAGGCAGACGTTGGGATTTGGACGAGCTACCACGATGGCTTGTCGTGGAGCAAGCCCGAGCAAGCCGCCAATGGCGTGCAGCATGCCGATCTGCGCTACCCCTGTTGGAACCCAGTTCTCTTTCAACCGCCCGGTGATGCGCCGACACTGCTGTTCTTCAAAGTTGGTCCCAACCCGCGGCAGTGGTGGGGCGAGGTTATGATAAGTTACGATCGCGGTCGTACATTTACGCAGCGGCGACGATTGCCCGAGGGGATCGATGGTCCGGTTCGCTGCAAGCCAATCTTGACTAACGATGGACAGACTCTACTTTGCGGTTCTTCAACCGAATATGATGGCTGGCGCGTTCACTTTGAGTCCGTGCCGCTGGTCGCTGGACAATTAGGCAGCCCGTGGAAACGCATTGGGCCGATCCACGATGCCAGTGAGTTTAATGCCATTCAGCCGACATTCCTGACACATGCAGATGGACGATTGCAAGTCCTGTGTCGTACCAAAGAAAGTGTGATCGCGTCGAGCTTCTCTGCGGATGCTGGCCAGACTTGGTCGCCCATGCAGGCCACCGATCTGCCCAATCCGAACTCGGGAATTGAAGCAGTAACGCTAAGCGACGGTCGACACTTGTTGGTTTACAATCCGCTTGGTTCCGACAGCGACGGTTGGGGACGTCGTGGCGTGCTCAGCCTAGCGATTTCCACCGATGGACTGAACTGGACGAAGTTAACCGACGTCGAGCAGGAGGCGAAAATGGAATTCAGTTATCCAGCCATCATCCAAACATCCGACGGATTGGTACACGTGACCTACACCTGGAAGCGCCAGCGCATCAAGCACCTCGTCATCGATCCGAGCAAGCTATAGACCTTTGGAGTGCGGCGATTTATCGCGCGATTTATCGCCGCTTTCCTACCGTTTTTTTGTTCTTTGTTTTTTGTTCTTTCTCCTTTGTTTCTTGACACTTCTTGCTGATCGTCACCACGAACGTGAAATCTCTCCCTTCCGCTCCGTACCGGCGATCAGCGAGACGTGTCGGAATCATGGTATTTAATGTTTTGGACTGCCTGCAGAGTCGCGCGGCGATCGATCAAAACTCGCTTGGTGGCAACAAGGTTTTCTTAACGACGGAGGTACGTTCGATGTGGCATCACGAGAGACAGCTCATTGCTGTCATGGCTATCGTCGCCGGTTACGTAACGTCGATCGCCCATGCGGCTGAGCGACCGAATATTTTGTTTGCGTTCGCGGACGACTGGGGGAGACACGCTAGTTGTTACGCGCAAATTGACGGCGCTGGTACCGTCAACGATGTGATTCGCACGCCGAATTTTGACGCGATTGCCAATTCTGGTGTGCTATTCACTAACGCATTTGTCAACGCACCCTCATGCACGCCTTGTCGGAGTTCGCTGCTGAGCGGCCAATACTTTTGGCGGACGGGTCGAGGAGCCATCTTGCAAGGTGCCGTGTGGGACGCGGCTATCCCCACGTGGCCATTACTGCTGAAAGAGCAGGGCTATCATATTGGATTCACTTGGAAAGTTTGGTCGCCGGGAACTCCCGCCAATGCTCCCTATGGCGGCGCAGCGAACGCATATGCGTCCGCTGGCGGAAGCTTCAATGGCTTCTCACAGAATGCGAGCAAACTTGTACGTCAAGGTGCCTCGTTTGAGGAAGCGAAACAAAAGCTATTGCAAGAAGTGCGTGATAATTTTCGCGCGATGCTCGACGCACGGACCGGCGATCAGCCCTTTGCCTACTGGTGTGGACCGACCAACGTGCATCGCAAGTGGATCAAGGGTTCGGGCAAAGCCTTGTGGAATATCGATCCAGACAGTCTGCAAGGCAAGCTGCCGCCATTTCTGCCGGACGTCCCGGAAGTTCGCCAAGACTTTGCCGATTACCTCGGTGAAGCCCAAGCGTTTGATGCGGCCTTGGGTGTCCTGATCGAAGAATTGAAAGCGGCGGGAGAATACGATAATACTTTGATTGCCGTCAGTGGAGACCATGGGCCGGCCGGCTTTCCGCACGGCAAATGCAATTTATATGACTTCGGCACGCGTGTGTCGCTGGCCATCTCTGGACCCGGCGTACAAGGCGGTCGTGTGGTTGATGATTTTGTGTCCCTACCCGATCTCGCACCGACGTTCTTGCAGGGCGGGGGCGTTGCAATTCCACAGGTCATGACCGCTCGTTCGTTATGGCCGACGCTGAAATCGGACGCCGTTGGCCTGGCAGACGCGCAACGGACTGCAGTATTTATCGGGCGGGAACGCCACGTCGCCGCCGCTCGCGCCGGGGGACTACCGTATCCGCAACGCGCGATTCGGACGAAGGACTACTTGTTTGTGATCAATTTTCGGCCAGAGCGTTATCCGCTGGGCGATCCCTACCGCCTCGATGCGCCAGACGAGCCGACGGTACAGCAGATGACGGAGAGTACTTTTGTTACGCTGCCGGATGAAGATGCTGGTCCGACCAAAGCGTGGATTGTCGCCAATCGAGCGGACGAGAAAGTCAGATTCTACTTCGAGCACGCCTATGGCAGACGCCCGCGCGAAGAGCTGTTTGACTTGCAGCGAGATCCGCATCAGATGAATAATGTGGCGAGTGCTCCCGAGTATCAAGCCATCGTCGATCAACTGCGTAAGCGGTTGCTCGATGAACTGGAGCAATCGGGCGATCCTCGCCTGGTTGCCGATGGCAAGTTCTTTGAGTCACCGCCCATGGCAGGCCCCGTAGAACCGTAGGCAGCACGAGTTATCTCTTGTGGGTACGATGCAATGACTAGCATGACAAATTTAAGGGCAACGCCCCGACGGCAACTGGGCCAAAGCGAGCTGCATGTCAGCCCCGTTGGTTTCGGCTGTTGGCCAATCGCTGGCGTCTCTTCGTTGGATGTTAACGATCAAGACAGCCTCGCCACGATTCATGCGGCTATCGACTCAGGTATCAACTTCTTCGACACCGCATATTCCTATGGCTACGCTGGAGAATCGGATCGGCTATTGGCAAAAGTGTTGGCCAATCGGCGCACTGAAGTAGTCGTTGCCAGCAAAGTTGGTAGTCATTACCGTCCAGATCGCCAGCGTATTGTCGATGGACGCCCAGAAACGCTGATCGCCCATGCTCAAGAATCTGTCCAGCGATTGGAAGTGGAGTATATCGATGTGATGTACTTGCACGAAGTCGACCCGCAGGTGCCTTTGGCAGAATCCGCCGGTGCGATCGCTGAGATTGTACGTCGTGGACTGGCTCGCTACGCGGGCGTCTCGAACGTGAATTTAAACCAGTTGCAGGAGTTTCATACAATTTGTCCAGTGGTTGTGGTGCAACCGCCGTTCAACATCTTGCAGACGACACCTGTAGACGAAATTCACGATTTCTGTCAAAGCCAGCAAATCTCCATCGCTGCCTACTGGGTGTTAATGAAAGGATTGTTAGCTGGAAAGATGCACAGGGACCACCAGTTTGACCCGGCAGATCGCCGTCTTACTTACGCAGTCTACCAGGGACAGGCATGGGATCGCGCGCAAGATCTACTCGATCTACTTCGGCAGACTGCAGTCGAGTTGGAATGTACGGTCGCACAGCTAGTCATAGCTTGGACGCTTCAACAACCGGGCATTACGGTAGCCCTGTGTGGCGCGAAGCGTCCAGCCCAAATTGTAGAAACGGCAGCGGCGATGCCCCTCGAACTTGACGCTTCCGTACTGGAAGCGATCTATGGCTGGCGAGAAGTTTCGACATAGCCTTTACGCGTGAGCGAAAGGCGTTTGGCTGGAAGCTCCACATAGCCGTGCTGGTTAATTTCTTGCGACGGTTGCAGCAGCGCTAAGGCTGCGGGAGCGTGCGTGCTCAATTGCGACTCGTAGGGCTTCGTCACCGCCAGTCACCTTGGCAACAAAGTGCGAGTTTCCAGCGGACTGATTTGCCAGGTTGGCATTCTTCGTGCTGGGTTCGTCTGTGACGATGATGTTGGGTTGCACACCTTGTTCACTAATTGCACGACCACTGGGCGAATAAAACTTGGAAACGGTCAAGCGAATGCCACTTCCCAGGGACTTTGTGTGGAACAG
Source organism: Pirellulaceae bacterium (assembly GCA_041398985.1). GTDB lineage: Bacteria > Planctomycetota > Planctomycetia > Pirellulales > Pirellulaceae > Aureliella. The sequence goes on along the minus strand of JAWKTR010000007.1, from coordinate 292,964 downwards.
ACCCTGAACGCTACCTTTGCCAAAGCTGGTTTCGCCAACCAGCGTTCCGCGTCGATTGTCACGAATGGCCCCAGCGAGAATTTCGCTGGCACTGGCGCTTTGGTCGTCAATCAAAACTACCAATGGCACTTGCCATGTTCCGCTGCGGTTGGCTGTGTAATTTTGATTCTCGATGCCATTCTTGCCGCGAGTGCTAACAATGCCACCCTCTGCTAAGAACCGATCCGCTACGGCGACGGAAGCATCGAGCCAGCCACCTGGATTACCACGCAAATCGAGAATTAGACTCTGCATACCTTGATGGTGCAGCTTCCAGAGCGCGTCGTCAAGTTCATCGGCGGTGGTCTTTTGGAAGCTGCTAATTTTCAAGTAGGCAACACCAGCCGATGGATCGGCCATGTGGACATTCTCAATGCTCGGCACTTCAACTCGGCGACGGGCAACGACTTGATCGACCAGGCTACCGTTGGCCTTCTTGACCAGCAAGCGAACGTGACTCTGTTCCGGCCCACGGAGGAGATCCGCAGCTCGTTCGGCCCCGACATCTTCGCAGTTGACCGAACCGATTTCGAGAATCAAATCACCAGATTCCAATCCAGCTTCGATCGCGGGCCCACCTGGAATTACATTTAGAATTCGCAGCGGTGCTTCGTGTGGCTGTAGGGCGATTCCTAGACCGACGAAATTACCCTCGATCTGCGATTCAACTTCGTTCAACTCTGCCGACGAAAGGAACGAAGAGTATGGATCGAGCAGACCAACTGCACCGAAGACGAACTGCATGATGGTTGCAGTCGGTCGGATGCCGAGACTCTTCTGCGCCACCGTGGCGGCTTGAGCGACTGCTGCGCGTGCTTCGAATCGATTCTGAACCGGCGTGGCTAGGGTGACTCGGTGAATGGACGTGCGGAAGCTTTCGATGCGATCCGCAGAGATGTTGGCGAGATGGGTTTCGATGAACTCAGGCTCAGTTAACGCGACTTCCAAGTAGGCGGTTCCGCCGCGCACAATCGTTGTCATTTCCAACGGTTCGACATAGCTCATTTCTAGCCGCGCCAGCACTTCAGCGTAAAGGTCCAACGCTTGAGCCTCGGAGACACTACTGATCATGTCGCGAACCGCAATATCGGAACTCCGGCGGACCACGTCGAAATGAAGACGAGAAATTAACAGGCGACGGCGGATTTCGCTATGGTCGGGCAGCGACCGGACAGCCGCTTCGTAGTGCTGAATCGCCTCAATCCACTGACGCTTCTTTTCCAGATCAATGCCCGTTTTCAAGACGGCGTTGGCATCGACAACTGGCGTTGAAGCTGGAGCAGTCTGAAGCTGAGCGCGTGCGACCGAACTTGCGGTAACACCATAGAGAACAATGCAAACAACAAGGAGGCGGACAAAGGAGGTCATTAGCTCTCTTCCGACGGGTTGACTTCGTGGCAACTTGGATGTGTGAGCAACTTCCGCTGTACCGCCGACGACGAGTGCATTCGTCAATCGACGTTACAGAAAAATTGCAAGTTGGGCAGAGTACCTCGATGCACGGTCAAACTCAGCAAGCGAGTTTTCCACCGTGCTACCATCCATGCACGAAGTCGGCCCGTGGAACTATAGGTTGCGGATTACCAAGAGTCAAAAAATCGTTGGACGTTTTTTCCCCGCGCGATTGGCGCATCTGCTAGATCCGGTGGCCCGAAGTGCGATTGCTCCTATTATAAAAGTTGTTCGTAGCATTTCGCATCGGTGCCCCCCCGTTTCTGTGTTTCCGCATAGCTTCGCGCAGAGCTGCGTCTCTCCGAAACCCAGGTAATTCGTGTCTCGGATAGACGCTACTACGTGTTTTGAAACAGAGCCGCGCATCGCAGCCCGCGCTGACGAACCTCGCAACTCTCAAATTCCTCGAAACCCCTTCTACATTCAAATTGTCGCCGATTTAAACTGTAGCGACTGCGGCGTTTATCCCGATTGAGATCGTATGCAGTTCAGCCCTCTATTGCTAACAATGGCTGCTCCCGTGGTAGCCCAGTCCGCACAAGCGACATTTTCGCTTGTGTCCGAGGTTGGACGAAGTTTCGCCGATGCGCTGTCGACGGGAAAATCTGATAAGACGGACGCTGCGAAGTCCAGTAACGAAACCATCCACGAACAGCTAGAGAAATTCGCTGTGGGATTTCGTAACTGGCTTCAATCCAATGGAGTGTCCTCCAGATTCGACGTGACGCTACGAAGCAATCCAACGGATGGCTATCAATTGGAGGCCTCTGGCCCCGAATCCGAGCACATTAGCGGTTTGCTTGAGCAGAATCCGGCTTGGAAAACAGAACTTCGGCAACTGGTTGCCAGTTTTGAAGCACTTGCCAGCGTCCTTGCGCCAGGTGGTGGTGTGGGGCTTTCTATCAGTGACAGCGAGAGTCGCGTCGAATGGTTGAGCAGCAGGCCGTTTGACAAGCTAAACACGTAGTATGGGCTTGTGTGACAGGGTCGCGATTCTTTTCAGCCTTAATCGCTAACCCATTAGCAACCACATGTTTCTAACAGCGGCATCTCATCGGTGCTGGCGCAGGAAAGACTCCCGCCCCTTCGTCTCGGAATGAGACGCAGCTACTCGGAAACAGGGGTCCAGTGACACAAGAGCGATCTCACCGGTTGTACGGTTTGGCGGGCCGTTGCGTCCATTGCACAAATTAATGCTTTCATTGCAATGAGCGGTCGATGGTTAACCCGATAAGGGAGAAAGTAGCCGTTCACGATGTGTTGGCTTGTGTGACAGGGGCGAGATTCTTTTCAGCCTTAATCGCTAACCCATTAGCAACCACATGTTCCTAACAGCGGCATCTCGTCGGTGCCGGCGCTGAAAAGACTCCCGACCCTTTCCGGTCGACTCCAAGTTCGTAAACGGCTACGGGAGAAATACCATAACCGATGAGCGAAGAATCGCGAAAAATCGAATTCGACATTGAAGCACTGCTGCTGAGCGCTGCTTGCACCTTTCTGTGGGTCAGTCTATTGAGTTACGATCCCGCAGATTCCGTCGGCGAATTACCCTCGCCACTGAGCAGAATTGTCGCAATCGATACAAATGTCTTTCCGCCAAACCCTGAAATTCAAAACTGGTGTGGATGGTTCGGCGCGCTCACTGCGACGCTGATGGTGCAGAGTCTTGGTGCAGGATCCCTTTTGGTGGCGGTAGGGCTGACGACCCTGGCCGTCTGGATGTTCCGGGTTCAAAGTAACTACGTCCGTGCTTCCCGACAAATTGGGTGGACGTTAGTGATTGTGGCATGCGCAACGTTCTTAGCGATGTCCGAAATTGCTACTCCTTTGTCTCCGGTCATCGGATCTGGAGGATACTTGGGGTCAATCACCGCAACTTGGTTGCATGAGCATTTTTCGATTCCAGGTTCGATCATTCTAACGCTGACCATATTCACCGCTGGGATTCTACTGAGTACCGACTATGTTTTGCTACGAGCGGCTGGATGGATGGTAGCCACCACAGCTACGACGGCCGCCTCGGCGACGCGCACGCGGGTTTCGATACCGGCACCTCGCGCCCTCCGCGGAGGGCGGCGTAGCGACGTGGAAGACGGTGTGCAGATCGAGCATCAAGAGTCAGCTAACGCTGATTCCCTGCCGCCGATCCGCATTGGCGGTCGCGGGCTGCCGGACACGGATGCGACGTTGCCAGAAGTGGCTGGGCAAAGCCGCAATAGTTTCTTAGGTGCTGCACGTAATCTAGCTGGTGGACTACTGGCTAGTGTGGCACCAACGGCTAGCAGTTCGGCCGAAACGGAAACTGATGAAGAAGCAGCGGAAGAGCTGGAAGATTCAGAGGAGTTTGAAGAAGTATTCCTCGAGCCTATGTCGGAAAGTTTCGAGGTTCAGGTCGGAGAGGAAACGCTTCAGGTCCGAGCTGACTTGCCACACGAGGAGCCTCCCGAGCCAGTCGCGCCGCGTGTGAAAGAGCCTAAATTGAAAGCCAAAACGAAAGCAGCCGAACGGCAAGCGATGAGCGAATCTCTCGCCCACTTGGATGATACCAAGCTGCCCGCTGGCGCGGAGGAATACGTCTTGCCGGGCATCGATCTTTTGCTCGAAAGCGACGAAGTCGACTTTGAAGCTCAGACAATCGAGGTGCGTCGCAAGGCCAAAGTGTTGGAGAGCACGTTCAAGGACTTTGGATTAAACGTGCGTGTCGTGGAAATTGAAACCGGGCCGGTCATCGCTCAATATGAGATCGAACTCGAAGCCGGCTTGCGTCTATCGAAGGTTACGAGTCTGGCGGACGACTTGGCCATCGCACTTCGGGTTCCAGGTGTGCGCATTGTAGCGCCGATTCCTGGCAAGAATACTGTCGGCATCGAAGTTCCTAACGAGACACGGCAGGTAGTCCGCTTGCGCGAGGTCATCGAAGAGCAGGGCCCCAAGGGCAAGAAGGCGAAGATCCCGCTGTTCCTAGGCAAAGATGTCTCTGGAAACGCATTGACTGCGGATCTGGCTACGCTACCCCACTTATTGATCGCCGGGCGAACGGGGACTGGTAAGTCCGTGTGCTTGAACGCCATCATCGCTTCGATTCTGATGACCAAGCGTCCAGACGAAGTGCGGATGTTGATGATCGATCCGAAGATGGTTGAGTTGAGTGGTTTTGGCCGCCTACCGCACTTGATGCATCCCGTGGTGACGGACATGAAAAAGGCCGAAGCAATCCTCGCCTGGGCCGTCGACAAGATGGAAGAACGCTATGCCCTCTTGGCTCGGGCCGGTGTGCGGCATATCACGAGCTACAACGAGCTCGGCCGCGAAGAATTGCTCGATCGCTTACGACCAGACTCCGTGGCGGAAGCCGAGGAGATTCCGGATCACTTGCCATTTATCGTTATCGTAGCCGACGAAATGGCTGACCTGATGATGACCGCGGGTAAAGAAGTCGAACAGCATATCATCCGTTTGGCGCAGAAGAGTCGCGCGGTGGGGATTCACTTGATCTTGGCAACCCAAAAACCAACGGTGGACGTGATCACGGGTTTGATCAAAAGCAACTTGCCAGCCCGCATTGCGTTCCAGGTTGCGAGTCAGACAGACAGCCGCGTTGTGCTGGACGAAATGGGCGCCAATAAACTGCTTGGGAACGGCGACATGTTGTTCTTGTGGCCTGGCACAAGCATGCTACTGCGCGGCCAAGGTACTTACCTGACCGACGAGGAATTAAATTCGATCGTCGACCATTGCTCGACTGGCGAACAAAATTTCGTAAACGAACTCGTGAATCTGAAGATCAAGGATGGGGACGACGATGAGCCAAAGATTGGTGCCTTGAAGAAACGTGATGAGTTGTACGAAGCGGCCGTAGATGTCGTGGTGCGTGAAGGTCGTGGAAGCTGTTCTTGCTCCAGAGAGCACTAGGCATTGGATACGGTCGTGCAGCCCGCTTGATCGACTTCATGGCTGAAGATGGAATTGTTGGCCAATATGCAGGCTCACAAGCTCGGGAAGTACAGATATCCATCTCGGATTGGGAAGCCATGCGCGGTGGCGCGTCCGACGAGCCCGCTGCACCCACTCGATCCAATAAGATATTGCCCGTAGAAGCGAAGCCAGCACCGAGAAAATCCAGCTCCCCCTCCCCGCAACCGCACCGCCCGAATCAGAGCAAGAGCCTAATGCGGTGATAGAGGAGCGTATTGCGTCTCCCGTGCGGCCGTCCGTGAAGATCGACGCCGAAGATCACCACGACCACGAAGACGACTCAGATGGCGATGCGTGGGACGACCGAGATGACGAAGGGGAGGAAGAGGACGAAAGCGATGAGATGAATGATGAGGATACCGAATACGAAGACTACGAGTAGCTTGGCCTAGCGCCTGGCAGCGTGATTACCTGCGGGATTCTCGAGGTTTGGTGGCCGGTTTGCGGTAGCTGCTGACAACGCCTACAATTCTTTCAACTACAGGCGGACTTGGACAATTCGCCATGGAACTGAACGCGCACTTTCACAGGCACCCATGCTCGAACGAAAAACAATCTTTCCGAACGTCATCGAATTGAATTTCCAAGCCGGTCACGTCATCGGCTGCAATGTTTATTTGGTATTCGATGGCGACGAATGGGTGCTAATTGACATCGGTTACGAGGAATCCGTCGATGAGATCATCGAGTTGGTGCGGGAGTTGGATTTCCCATTGAGTCGCTGTAAGACGCTCGTGGCCACTCACGCCGATGTAGATCATGGTCAAGGTTTGGCGTTGGCGAAGCAAATGCTTAAGACAACGGTTTCCGCTCATCCGAAAGCCGCTAAGCTGTTGGCCGCCGGTGATACGCTGCGTACCTTTGCCGAGATTGAGGCGCAGAATATTCACCTGAGTATGCCTGCTGTTGAAACGGAGCACATTATCGATGAAGGCTCAATCATTGAAGTTGGTCAACTGAAGCTAGAGGTGTGGTCGACGCCGGGACACGCCGATAGCCAGCTAGCATTCCGGCTGGGAGATCTGCTTTTTAGCGGTGACAACATCTACCGCGATGGATGTGTGGGCGCCATCGATGCGCACCACGGCAGTGACATCCCCGCATTTATCCGCTCATTGCAGCGGATTCGCAGTAGCGATCTGCAGTGGCTGCTTCCGAGTCATGGGCCCATTTTTCGCAAGGACAACGCTATGCTCGACAACACCATCGAGCGTTTGCAAGGCTATTTGCACATGGCGGATTTTGGCACTTGCGCTGTCGATTGGCCGCTGATGGACCAGTGGGAGGAAGAAATCGCCGCTGGCAAAATGCCCGAATAGCTCGCTGCCAGTTCCCAATTGCCAATTCCCAGCTAAGCAGTCTGCACCTTGATGAGCTAGGCGATTTCGTAAGCGTTCTTGTTGTATCGACTGGTGTAACAGGGTCGGGAGTCTGTTCAGCCTAAATGACTTAACCCATTAGCAACCCCATGTTCCTAAAAAGCGTCATCTCATCGTTGGCTGGCGCTGCTGAAAAGTTTCCCGACCCTGTTAGGCGACTTCTTCGTCCGGCAAGACCGTTTCGGCCGATGTAACCTGCGCTGCGGGGAAAATCGAACCGGTAGTCGGTAGTGCTTCTTCCCAGCCTTCGCTCGACGGCTTGGCCTCCGGCAAACGCCCCTTCAAGACCTTGAGTGAATGTCCATCGCGCTGCAGGCGACCGGCGTGCCGGGCTGGCATTCGAGCGTGAATTTCAACGTGGTCGTCGTGAAATTGCTTGCTGATTACTTCCCCGATTTTGGCGAGCCAAGCCATCGTTCGGCCATCCGCTACGTCTAGGCGTATGCTCAGCGTAACAAAGCCTTCGCTCAAGGCTTGGCTGACCCGACTGGCAAGTTTGTCGAGCCCAAACCCACTCTTGGCGCTGATGCCGACGGAGTTTGGGTACCGATTTTGAACCGCTTGCATGCGCTCTTCGGCACCCGGCATATCGATTTTATTGATTACCAGTAGCGTTTGCTTTTCTTCAATTCCCAATTCGTGCAAGACACTGAAGACCGCGGAAATTTGGTCAAACACGGCCGGGTTACTTGCGTCGGCTACATGCAATAGTAGATCTGCTTCACGAGCTTCCTCAAGTGTCGCACGGAAACTTGCTACTAGCTTATGCGGCAAATCGCGAATAAATCCAACAGTGTCACTGAGCAGGATTGGTCCCCAGCTTGGTAGGGTCCAGCGACGAGTGCGTGTGTCTAAAGTCGCAAACAGCTTGTCAACAGCTTCTACATTCGCTTTCGTCAGCACGTTCATCAGCGTACTCTTGCCGGCATTGGTATAGCCAACCAGTGATACCGTCAGATATTCCCGGCGGCCAGCAACCTCGCGCTCTTTCCGCTTCTCCACTTTCTGCAAGTCAAGCTTGAGCTCGTGGATGCGTTTTTCCACGAGCCGTCGATCGACTTCCAACTGCTTTTCACCGGGACCGCGCATGCCAACGCCCATAGTTTGTCGTGACAAGTGAGTCCACAATCGCTTCAGACGTGGCAGCGAGTACTCGAGTTGCGCTAGTTCAACTGCCAAGCGGGCTTCGTGCGTTTGCGCGTTAGACGCAAAGATATCAAGAATCAACTCAGTGCGATCAATGACCTTTGTCCCCAGAGCATTCTCCAAGTTTCGCGTCTGGCTGGGGGAGAGATCGTTGTCGAAAATTACCAGATCAGCCGCATGCATGTCGACCATCTGCTTTAATTCTGCAACTTTACCTTTGCCCAAGTAGGATTTAGGGTCAGGACTCTCGCGACGTTGGATAACCCCACCGATAACCTCGGTCCCGGCCGTGGTGGCCAAACCGGTGAGTTCGTCGAGTGGATTTTCTGTAAATGCGTCGTTGGGGCCGATCAACCTGCCAAGACGCATCGTTCGAGAGCGACGCTTTCGGATCGGAAGTGTTCGTGCACTGTTGAGTTGGGGCTCCCTATTGTTTTACAAACCATCGAACCTGTTTTGCATCACTTTATTATAGTTCATTGCCCGGTGGGCGGAAACGTTGATCACGCTGCAACTGAGATACATTATTGGCGATTCGGGTTCACACGTGGGGATGCGTGGGAGCATTGACAAGCAGCCTAAAAGCGGGCAGTATTGCCAAATTCTACATCAGCAATCAGCCCCAAGAAGTATTAGGCTCACCCGCAGTGCCGTCCGCCAATTCGAAAAAAAGCAGCTGGCTCACTCCGTATGCCGTCTGCTAATTCGGAAAAGCTCACCTTTGCGCGGGACGCGCCAGTCAGTGTGTCTAGTAACTTTAGGCGATGGGGGCAAGATTGAGCGACAAAGTTAGCGGCAGGTTGCTAGAAATGGTTCGCAGACTTTGACAACCGAACGCGGTCGGCTGATACCCGCCAAACCACATCACCCCAGAAGGAAGAGCATGCCTGCCAAGATTGTTTACACCTATACCGACGAAGCTCCTGCGCTGGCCACGCATTCGCTGTTGCCCATTATTCGCGCTTTTACGCAAGCCTCGGGCGTTTCGATCGATTTGAAGGACATCTCTTTGGCTGGCCGCATTATCGCCAATTTCCCTGAGAGATTAACGCCCGACCAACAACTGCCCAATGCCCTGGCGGAACTGGGAGAGCTCGCCAAGCAACCGGAAGCCAACATTATAAAACTGCCAAACATTTCGGCTTCGATCCCACAACTCAAAGCCGCGGTCGCCGAACTGCAATCGCAAGGCTATGCTGTCCCCGATTATCCCGATGAGCCACAGAATGAGGCCGAGCGGGAAGCCAAAAGCCGGTATGCCAAAGTGCTTGGGAGCGCTGTCAATCCGGTTCTACGCGAAGGCAACTCCGATCGACGCGTGGCTGCTCCAGTCAAGGCCTACGCGCACAAGAATCCACATTCCATGGGTGCTTGGGATTCGGGTTCGCAAACCCATGTCGCATCGATGACTGAAGGAGATTTTTATGGCAGTGAGCAGTCGTATGTCATGCCCGCCGCTGGCGATGTGCAAATCGAGCTGACGGTGGCGGGTGGGACGACGATGTTGCTTCGCGACAAACTCACCTTGCAGGCAGGCGAGATTATCGACGCGTCGGTAATGAGCGTCGCCAAGCTGCGTGCGTACTATGAAACGCAGATTGCTGAAGCACGCGCGACGGGGGTACTGTTATCACTACACCTCAAAGCCACCATGATGAAGGTCTCTGACCCAATTATTTTTGGACACGCAGTCAGCACTTACTTTGGATCTGTTTTCGAAAAACATGCGGCTGCGCTTGAACAAATTGGCTTTGACCCCAACAACGGCCTTGGCGATTTGGAAGCCAAAATTAGTAAGTTGCCTGCCGAGTTGCAAACTGAGATTCGGCAGGATATCCAAGCCGTTTATGCCGCTGGCCCTCAGTTGGCGATGGTCGATTCCGATCGTGGCATCACAAATCTGCATGTGCCCAGCGACGTTATAGTCGACGCATCCGTGCCCGCGGCGATCCGTTCGTCAGGCAAAATGTGGGGACCTGACGGTAAGTTGCACGACACCAAAGCCTTAATTCCAGACCGCTGCTATGCAGGCGTCTACCAAGCCACGATCGATTTCTGCAAACAACATGGTGCTTTTGAGCCCGCTACCATGGGCAGTGTCGCCAACGTTGGACTCATGGCTCAAAAGGCTGAAGAGTATGGTTCTCACGATAAGACATTTGAAATGCCGACGGCTGGCCTTGTTCGTGTCGTAGACGCTACCGGTGCCGTACTGATGGAGCATCGTGTGGAGGCGGGAGATATCTGGCGCATGTGCCAAACGAAAGACGAGCCGATTCGTGACTGGGTTAGGCTGGCCGTCTGCCGCGCTCGCGCAACTGGGGCGGCGACCGTCTTCTGGCTAGACGAGCATCGCCCTCACGATGCCAATCTGATCGCCAAGGTAAAGGAATACTTGCCAGACCATGACACCGTGGGACTGGATATTCAAGTCATGTCACCGGTCGTTGCCACCCAACATGCTTGTGCCCGAGCTAAAGACGGCAAGGATACGATTTCAGTTACCGGCAATGTGCTCCGTGATTATCTGACGGACCTATTTCCTATTCTGGAACTGGGGACGAGCGCCAAAATGTTGTCGATCGTCCCGCTGCTCGCAGGCGGTGGACTTTATGAAACCGGTGCTGGTGGATCGGCTCCGAAGCACGTTCAGCAGTTTCTTGAAGAAGGGCATTTGCGTTGGGATTCGCTCGGCGAATTCCTCGCGCTTGCCGTCTCGTTGGAAGACGCTGGTGACAAGTCGGGCAATCATGAAATTAAGGTGATTGCTCAAGCCCTCAATGATGCGACCAGCAAATTCTTGGACGAGAATAAGTCGCCGTCGCGTAAAGTGAAAGAGCTGGACAATCGTGGCAGTCATTACTATTTGGCGCTTTACTGGGCCCAGGCCCTCGCTGATCAAACCACCGATCCTGGACTGCAAGCCCGTTTCCAACCCATCGCCCAACAACTTTTGGAGAATGAGGCAGCGATTATTCAAGAGCTAACGGAAGCTCAAGGCCAGCCTGTCGATATAGGTGGCTATTACCACCCCGATCCAGATGCGACCGACGCAGCCATGCGCCCCAGCGCAACGCTGAATAGGATCTTAGCTGGGTAATTCCTTGCATTTGGGCTCCCTTGTCGGCCGACCTGAAGAAAAACTGACGGTGACTAGTTGACCTGTTGCTGGCTATAATTGAGGGGAGCTCAAAACCAATATCCCCCAACAAGAGAAACGTTATGCGTACCGAGGCAAGTTCACCAAGCGAAATTATTGACCAAACATGCGTCAACAGCCCGCGATCTCTGCGAGTTTTCTCGATCACCGCAGCCGCTTGCTTATGCAGTTGTGCAGCCCTGCTGGCCGGATTTTGGTTGGGAACTCGTCAAGATCAACAGACGATGGTGTTGCCACCTCTTGCGGCCGATTCGGCATCTGCCAATGATTCCATGGCTATCGCAACAGGCCCGGTCAGTGACGATGCCGAAGGTATCTTTTTCCTGGATTTTGCCACGGGCGATTTGCAGTGCTTGGTCTATTACCCCCGGTTGGGTGGTTTTGGCGCAAGGTACTTTGGAAATGTCTTACCTCAGCTTGGTGGCGGTGGACGGAATTCCCAGTATTTGATGGTCACCGGGCAAGCGGTCACCAAGGGATCGTCCGGGAATGTGCGTCCCGCCAATTCGCTGGTCTATGTCACTGACGTTACCAATGGAACGTTTGCGGCCTATGCTGTGCCTTGGGACAGGACAGCAGAATCCAGCGGTAGAGCGCAAGGTGGAGCGCTGGTGTTTGTCGGCGGTGGTTCCATTCGCAACTACCAACTGCAAGATCCACGCAACAATCAACCGGCGGCCATTGTTGATCCCAACGCTAAGAAGCCCTAGCCAGTCGCGACAGTTCTGTGTCCAAAACGATCGCACCGGTGTCCAAATCGATCGCGCCAATCCATAGCTGCCGCGAATTTTACTTTTTGGCATTCTTAATCGCTGACACGTATATAGACGTGTCAGCACTTTTGGTTCTGGACAAGTAGCTTGCCAGGTCTTCATCTAAGACTGACTTGCCAAATAGAAATTTGAGTTTTAAGAATTCTTGAACAGTTAGATCTTCATAAACTGCCGCGATCAAAGGCTGCCCAATCGCTTTAGTCTTTTCTATGTCCTTTTCCGGTGTAAGCTGCTGCTCCAGAGACCACTTGCAAAACGTCTGTGCCTTTCTCAGCCGTTGCCGATAATCTGCCACCGGTTGAGTCGTAAAGTCGTGGTACAGTTTGCTCGTCAATACTTGGAATTCGAATACACCTCCGAGTGCCGTGAAATATCTTGGCAATTCGCGTGGGGGTACGAGTTCAGAGATTAGCTCTGATAGTTTTGCATCAGACAACCTCTCTAATTCGAACATTTGCTCCATCAGTTGAGCATTCTTAACGATTAACGTACTTGAGGTTTTGGCCTTCAATTCGTATGCGCTACAAAGCTTTTGACGACTTGCGACTGCCTCATCCATCAACTTGCCGAAGGCTGCCTTTGCTTCTTCGTTGGGAAAACGCATATCGAATTCAGGCCGCTTCCGCAGGTCATCAAAGGCAGTGATCAAACCGGGACATCGCCGATAAAAGACTTGATACTGTTCTCGCAGACTTCCGGCTGCCGCTAAGGCGTCAAGTGAGCCAGGCAAACGCGCTATGTTATCGCCCCTTTCAGGTGCAAACCCATCTGGATTGCTAGGTTGTACCTTTCCAACCCTAAATTGAGGTACATACCATTTTTCAGTTGCGTTCGCTGGCTTTTCGACCAACTCCACGACAAGAACCTCCTGGGAGTAGCATTGGAAACATGAGAAAAGCGCACCAAGCAGAACGATAGGCTTCAGATTGTCCACGGTACTATCGTCCTTAGTGAATTGGGTTAGTGCGATCATAAAGATTGCTCTGTCACAACGCAATCTAGACCATGATGGCTCGTCTTGACGCCGCTATCTTTGACCTGGTCCGAATATCTATTGATCGCAACTTTTTCCCGCTCGTCGCAAAGCTCGAAAGGAAAAATCATGTGCGCCCAATCTAGGACACAGCACGTTCCGGAGGGGGGCCGAGCCGCCTGATCTAGGACACAGCAAGCCGCCTGATCTAGGACACAGCATGACCTAGGGCACAGCGGACACAGCGGACGCAGCAGGACACAGCAAGCAGGACACAGCGGACACAGCACATCCGGTGCCCAGCGGGTGACCTGTGGACCACCCGCGACAGTGCAGTGTCCGAATCGCGCGTGTCGTGTGGACCACCCGCGACAGTGCAGTGTCCGAATCGCGCGTGTCACACTGGTAAAACGGCGAGGACTGGGATCTTTGGCAAGATCCACTACAAGACGGAGGACCGGGATCTTTGGCAAGATCCACTACATGCGCCCAATCTAGGACACAGCACATCCGGCGGGTGCCATGAATCCCATAGTTTGGGGGCGAGGCAAAGTCAGATTGTGGGAAGTGCAGAGGATGGAAAGAGATGCCTTTGGCCAGTCGTCAAGACCGGGACGGGTTGCCGCACTAACTGCCTCCAAGTGCTGTGTCTGCATCGCACGATATCTGCATCGCACGGAGCACTACAAGAAGGAAGACTGGGATCTTTCGCAAGATCCACTACAAGACGGAGGACCGGGATCTTTGGCAAGATCCACTACAAAGTGGAGGACCGGGATCTTTGGCAAGATCCACTACAAGAGGTCCACATCGCACGTGTCAGGGCCAGGAGAGTAAGAGTACTCCCAAATCAGGGGGAGGTCGTCAAAATCGGTATAAGTGTGCGGAACTAACGGCAAAGATGTGCGTCCAAGGACCAAGCCTCGGACCTACTATGGGTGGGACGAAGTTGGACCCCAAGCAAGCTGCACCATCGTTATTATCCTTACCATCGGTACTTTGCTGCCCTGTAAATTTTGTCGGTTAGGTTAACTGGCCTGCCAGCCCACCGTTAGAATTTGCAACCCCCAGGGCCGCAACTATAATCGACCCTCATGTCTCATCGGGTCGTAAAGCGTGTGTTTTGCTCGTTTTCGGTCCACATCGCTCCTCATTGGTGGTTCCACGTTGGCCCACAGGCGGTCTCTTCGTGAGTCCAACTTGGGTCCTAGACGGGGCACGATTAGTGGCAAAATGGCGTCCGTTAAACGCCTCACTCCCGGATTTAAGGGGGTGGTTTGTGCTGAAGCTCACCTGCAAGCTCTTAAGGGTTGGTTAATGGCCATCCGTACTACTCAGTCGGCAAATTCTTCTCGATCCTCTCGCTCCTCAACAAATCGCTCGCATGCCGATGCGCGTCGACAAGCGAAAAAACGCTTGCGGCACATGCTGCTTGAGCAGCTTGAGCAGCGACAGCTCCTGGCGGTCGGGCCGCAATTGATCGGCATTCAGCCGAATAACAGCGACTTGATTACCGACGGTGCAGTGCGTGCCGAGTCGCCGCGAGAACTGACCTTCCGCTTTGACGATTCCCAGGTGATTCACCCGCAATCGCTGGACGGTATTCGCATTACACGGTCTGGTGGTGATGGTAGCTTTGCCTTGTCGACGCTGGCGACCGATTTCGGTTCTCAGGGTGGCGTGGAGATTTTGCTAACTAGTTCAGCCTTGGGGCAGAATCCAACGCTGCAAGTTTCGCGATCCAATTTGGGAGTAGACGCACTGCCGCTGGTCGCTGGCAGCGGGAACAATGTAACGATTACCCTGAACTCGAACTCCACTACGCCAACCACCGCGCGGCAGTTGGTAGATGCGATCAATGCTGCACCGAGCGTGCTGCCGATCCTGCGCGCAAAAATCAACGGTGGTTTAGATTCAACTCAACTGGGATTGATTTCGCCAACTTATTCGCCTTTACAGTTGCAAACCACAGGCGATGTCGTGATCCAACCTGGTCAAGTCGTCATTGGCGACGCGCCGGATGACAACGAAGTTACGGTGCGCTTTGCAGAAACACTGCCCAATGATCTATATCGCGTTGAGATTTTCGGCTTTGACGATCCCGTGCAAGGCATCGTCGGTCTGCGAAACGCAAACACGGATGGTACGCCGGGCGAGCTATTTATTCCGACGAATTCAGGGACGCGCAAAGACACGATCGATTTTCGTCTCGATTTAGGTCCTCAAGTCACCGCCGTCGTACCGCAACCCGTGGTGCGCAACGCTGCGGGTGGCCTGGTTCAGCAGCGAGATACGATTGTCGTGCATTTTGACGGCGACAAGCTGTTGGTTGAAAATACGCCCGGCGGGCAACCGACGGCGGGTTCTGCCGAAAACCCTGAGTTCTATCAATTGATCTTTACCGACGATACGGTCCGCAACACGGACGACGTACGTTTTCTGCCACTGACGGCAAAGTACAATGCGTCGGCGAACACGGTTACGTTGAAGTTCGATCGCGATATTGACGCGTTGGCAGGCTCGAATGCAGGCCCGCGCACTTTCCGTCTAAGAATCGGCAGTCGCGAAACGGAGCCTTTTGCGCCGATGGCTAGCGAGGCGGCAGCGACAGCTATCAGTGATTTTAATACCGACGGCAAGGTGAAATTTCGTTTCACCGCGCGTGAGCTGGGTGAGTCGGGTAGCGGCATTCAGATCCGCGTGATCAATACCAACTCTGGTGACCCACCGTTGATTACGGCTGCGGGTCGG
The DNA here is from genome assembly GCA_041398985.1 of Pirellulaceae bacterium. GTDB lineage: Bacteria > Planctomycetota > Planctomycetia > Pirellulales > Pirellulaceae > Aureliella. The sequence goes on along the minus strand of JAWKTR010000007.1, from coordinate 277,316 downwards.
GTGATTACGGTAGACCTAGGGACGAACACGGTCATTGCGGCGGATTTGTTGGCTGCGTTGCAGTCGTCTTCGGCAGCCACCGACCTGGTTTCTATTGAGTTTGAAGCTGGCAGTATCCCAACGACGGTTCTGAACGCGCCGATCAACTACTCGCCGATCAACGTGGTTGGCTTGGGCAGTTCGTTCGACACGGCTACCAACTTGGGCGTGATCGGTTCTTCGGTTACGGACCTCACCAGCCTGTTGTTATCATCGGCGATTGACGCTCAGCCGTTTGAATTCGATTTGCCTGGAGCTAGCGACGATCCTGGGCACCGCGAATTGCCGGCCTCCTTTGATCAGCACATTAACGATCTGTTCGGCGCTGATATCACAGCGGGCATCACCACTGTCTTCTACAATTTTCAGCGTATCTACGGTAGCGACGCCAGTGGACCGCTGGAAACCGCCATTACAGACAAGCAGAAAGAGCGTGTCCGTGAAGCGTTAGAAATATGGAGTAATCACGTTGGCGTTCAGTTCATTGAGACTCCCGACCAAGGAATCACAATTGCCACTGGTTCGCTATCTGCATTAGGTTTTGGACCCAACGTTGTCCGCACCAACAGCATCAATCTTGGCGTGCGAATTGATCCTGCGTTCCAAAGCAGTTTGATGGTGCTTGAGGCGTCGCGGCAGTGGGGAGACAACTATGGCGAAGACTACTTCCGCGCCGCGCTGACAGGGATCGGCATGTTGTTGGGACTAGAGCGGGCTACCGACATGCCCTCAGGCACGTTGATGGCACTGAGCACCAACTTCATCAACGCAGGCAATTCGAACGCTCAGCCTGCGGATGAGCCAGTGTTTCCTGGCGTGATTGATGTCTTGCACGGCGAGCACTTGTTCCGCAACGATAGCAATGACATCGATTTGTATAAGTTCGAGGTTGCCTTTGATGATGCGGATCGGGTTGGCCTCTTTGTCGCTGAAACCGTTGCGGAGCGTCAAACCAACAGTAGTCCGCTCGACACATTGCTGCATTTGTACAAGCAGAATCAAGCGTCGGCGAGCAGCAATCTGGCTACGGGCGGCGGCTTGAACGTCAAGTTTGATGCGGTTGCTCCAGGCCTGTTGGGCAACAATTTGCAAGTCTTCGTCACGAAGAGCGATCGCGGTCCAGGTGCACCAGTACTGGTCAATACATTTGATAATTTGATCAGCGTCGACCTCAACTCGAATGTTGGTAGTGAAACGACGGTGCAACAGTTTGTGGATGCTGTGAACGCAGATCCAGCCGCGTCGCGATTAGTGCGTTTGACACTGGTCTCTGGTGCGGGCACGACGTTGGTCGGCGATCGGGACATCACCTACAGTCCTGTGGTACTTCAGGGTGGCAATATCGAGCAGATTGCGCGCAACGATGATTACTTCAGTGAAGATTCGTTGATTCGCCAGTCGCTAACAGCTGGTACTTACTACTTGGGAGTTAGCTCGAGCGGCAATGACGAATACAACGCCGTCATTGAGGACACGGGCTTAGGCGGCAGCACGCAAGGTAAATACGACTTGCGAATTACGTTCCGCGCTCAAGTGGATGCGAGCGATGCGATACGTGATATGGAAGGCAGCTTTGTTGGCGATGTAGCCGTGCCCTTTGATGGCGATGCCGATGGCAGTCCTGGGGGCATTTACAACTTTTGGTTCCAGACTCGACCGTTAAATCGCTTGGTTGAATTTACCGCTGGCGGTGACAATTCGTTGGAAGGCAAGATCATTACTCTGACCGGCGCCAATGGCGTCGTGCGCCGGTTTGAATTCGATAGCAATGGCTCGGTAGGCATTGGCAATACGCCGATTGCTTTCTCTCTATCCGACACTGCTGGGCAGTTGGCAAACACCTTTGCGAATCAGATTCGTTCGCGGCCCGAGTTGGGCATTGCAGCCACGGCCAACGGCGTGCGATTGGAATTGGTAGGTGAGCGCTCGATTCAACTTTCACCAAACTTGAATATCGTGTCCGTTCAAGGCCGAACGATTTTCGTCGACAAGTCGGCGGGCCCCAATGCAGATGGATCGTTGGCTAAACCATTTAATAACATTGCTGGTGTGGGTGTGCCAAACGCGTTCGCCGTCGCTCAACCAGGCGACATCGTTCGCATTGTGGGCAATGGTGGTGGGGATGGTAATGTCGCGACCATTGAAGACAACTTGGCATATGAAATTGGCTTTGGTTTAATCAACGGTGGTCCACTCAGCGATGGCAGCACGATGGAAGTGCCTCTGGGGGTCACGACGATGATCGATGCTGGTGCCATCTTCAAGATGCGCCGCTCACGCATCGGCGTAGGAAGCTCCAGCTTGGGCGTCGATCGCAGCAATGGTGCCTTGCAAGTCCTGGGGACTCCGGCTCTAACGGATGCCGCCGGGAATGTACTACGCGCCGCAGATGGGTCGGCGATACCCGGCAGCGTATACTTCACGTCGTGGTTGGACGAGACCATTGGCGAAGATACCTATTTGCCACAGACACTACCTGCCGTTGGCGATTGGGGCGGCATTTCCTATCGCAATGACATCGATAGCGCCGCGGGTCGACGCAATTTGGAAGACGAAGGCATCTTCCTTCAATATGTCAATCACGCCGACCTGCGTTATGGAGGTGGTGGTAACGTTGTCATCGATTCGGTACAGCAGGTCGTCAATCCGATCCAAATGATCGACATGCGACCCACGGTAACTTTTAATCGCATCAGCAATAGCGCTGATGCAGCGATGAGTGCGGCTCCGAACAGCTTTGCAGAAACGAACTTTAGTGAACCTCGCTACCAGCTCAACGGTGCGTTTACGCCAGACTACGATCGCGTTGGCCCCGAAATTCATCACAATACGTTGATCAATAACTCGCTCAACGGATTGTTTGTGCGAGTTGAAACGCCAGCCGGAAGTGTTGTGCAACCGCTAACGCTAGCGGCGCGTTTTAACGATATCGACATTCCGCACATCGTCAGCGAAAACATTATCATCGCTGGAACACCAGGCGGAGCCATTCTGGATACTACGCGACCTCTGGCCAATCTGATTTCAGTCCAGCCTGTAGCCGGCGGCACCCTGCTGCCAGGTACTTACAACTACAAAGTTACGTTCGTGGACGAAGCAGGGTATGAAACGCCTGCTTCCAATGCCAGTGGCAACGTGAGCTTGTCGACTGGACAAACGGCGGTACAGTTGTTGGGCTTGCCGATCGCGACGACCGGCTTTGTAGCGCGGCGGATCTATCGCAGCAACAGTTCCGGCACGAGTCAATACTCGCTGGTGGCAGAAGTGGATGCGTTGAGCACGAGCTTCTTGGACTTGGGACAAAATGCTGGTGGCGTTCTCACTCGCGAACGCCCCGATCTGCGGGCGGTAACGTTGATCGAGTCGGCAGGTGGCGGCACCCTGTCTGGTACGTTTAACTATAAGCTCGTGAATGTCGATGCTGGTGGACGAGAGAGCATCGCCTCTGACGCGAGCGCCAATCTCACCGTGGCTGCGAATGCGGCGATCAGCCTGACAAACTTACCTTCCGCTCAACCAGGTTTTGTTGGTCGCAATCTGTATCGCAGCACTGCGGGTGGTGCATACGTCCTCGTTGCGCAGCTCAACGTAACCGACGGCTCCTACGTTGATACCGGAACATCCCTGGGTACTACTCTCTCGCCAGAGACCAGCGGTACGTTGCGACCTCGCTTAGACGCTAGCTTGGTCATTGATCCGGGTACCGTCGTGAAATTTGAAGGTGCGCGAATCGAAATCCAGCAGGGTGCCACGCTGTTGGCTGAAGGCACCGATGATGCGCGAATCGTATTCACCAGCAAACTGGACGATCGTTTCGGGGCTGGCGGAACTTTCGATACCAACAATGACGCGACAAACACAGTTCCGCAGGCTCGGGATTGGGGTGGCATCTATGCCGCTAGTGGTTCGACGCTGAGCATCGATTATGCGACGATTGCTTATGCCGGTGGTGTTACCAAGATCGAAGGTACGTTTAAGGCCTTCAACCCGATTGAAATACAGCAAGCCGAAGCGCGGATCACCAATTCAACATTTGAATTCAATGAAGACGGCATCGGTGGTCAAGGTCCACGTCATCGTTTGGGACGCTTGGATAACCGCGCGGCGACAATCTTTGTTCGCGGTTCGCAACCAATTCTGGTGGGCAACACTTTCCGCAACAACCAGGGAAGTGCAATCAATATTGATGCCAACAGCATCAATGCAGACCTACGCGTTGATTACGGGCGTTCGACAGGCCAGATTGATCGACAGTCGCTGTTCGATAGCAATCGCGGTCCACTGGTCCGCGAGAATCGACTGGACAACAACGAAATCAACGGAATGGAAGTCCGTGGCGATTTGATGATGGTTGAAAGTGTATGGGATGATACGGACATCGTGCACGTCCTATTCAACTCGATCACGGTGACGAATTTACACCACGAAGGCGGCTTGCGTTTGCAGAGTGCACCGGACGAATCGTTGGTGGTCAAGTTGCTTGGCTACGGATCTAACTTTAGCGACACAGCCGGCACGGGATTCACGGCAACTGGATTCACCACAAATGCCCTGGATCGCGTCGGCGGCACAATTGAGATTATCGGTCAACCTGGCTTCCCGGTTGTCTTGACTAGCTATCACGACGACACGGTGGGCGCTGGCTTACGGCCTGATGGTACGCCACAAACGGACACCAACAACAACGGTATTGCGAGCATTCCGCGAGCGGCCGATTGGCGCAGCGTCCTGTTAGACCAAAACTCCAATGATCGCAACGTGGCTACGGTGTTGGAGATCGAGAATCCAAACGCGATCGCACCTGGATTTAACAGTTCGGCAGCGACCGCCCAATTGCTAGGTGACTTGGCAGCGAATGCTTCCAATAGTAATGAAACGCTGCGATTGGGTTTTGTCGTTCAAGGCGTATTGTCTGAGCCAACCGACGTGGACGTATACAGCTTCACTGCGGAAGCTGGTACGGAAGTTTGGTTGGATGTCGACCAAACGACGCAGAGTTTGGATATGACGTTGGAATTGCTCAATGCTAACGGCGACCTGCTTGCCCGCAGCGACAATAGCAGTGCCGAGACGATCGATCCGTCGCTGGTCGTACGTACGGCAGCGATCAATCCGTCGCTAGTCAATCCGCTGAATCAAGCTCAAGGAAGCTTCCGCACCAATGCCAGCGGCACTTACAAAGAGGACGGCTCGATCAATCCGCGCGACGCTGGCTTGCGAGTCGTGTTGCCTGGCGCGGCTGGATCGCGAACAACGTTCCACTTCCGGGTGCGAAGTTCAAGTACCAATATTGAGAACTTCAACGCTGGGTTAACCAAGGGCAGTTACGAAGTTCAAGTGCGTACGCGAGCCGAACAAGAGTTTCCAGGTTCGACGGTACAATACGCTGATATTCGTTATGCAACCAACGGTGTGCATCTGCAAGGCTTACCCAAGCACTCACCCCTTTTGGGTGAGTTCCAAGAAGACGAGGCATCTAATAGTCTCAGCGGAAACGAATTTCGCGACAACGATGTCAACGGATTTGGCGGAACCGCACCAGTACGAGCTCAGTACTTGGGCAACGTATTGAGTACTGACCGAGCGACGATCAGTGTGGGTGGTGAAATTGCAACTGCCCAAGACATAGATTTCTACCGTTTTGAGGTGGATTACAGCAGCATCGGGGGCGCAACTGCGCCGATCGTGTTTGACCTCGATTATGCCGATGGTCTGAATCGTGCGGATACTTCGCTGGCGGTCTATCAGTTCATCGCAGGATCGCCAGCCGGAGGATTCACTCCAGCTATTCCCGATACCTATCGTTTGGTCTACTTTGCTGAGAACAGCAATATTGCCGACGACCGTGGGCCACGTGTTAACCCGAACTTGAATGACTTTACTCGTGGCTCGTTGGGGAGCAACGATCCATTCATCGGTGCGGTTGATCTGCCAGAGGGCAGCTATGCGGTCGCTGTGTCATCTGCTAGCCGAGCACCTGCGACACTGCTCGGTGCACGTCGCGAACCACTTTACAACACGTTACGTCAAGGTCTTGTGGGCGTTGCCAACGCGGGAACAGACTTGGTATCGCAGCGTTTCAGCTTAGCTGGTTACTCGGCGCTAGACGTGCCGAAGTTGTACTTTGATAACGGTGCCGGCGCAGTGAGGGTGCAAGTGCGTCAAGTTGGAGGCGCCACGACGACGCTATCTGGTGGATTTGCTGGATCGCAGGGCATCTTTGATCTAAGTGCATTTGCTGGACAAGCGGATTTGGAGATCGTCTTCCAAGCGATCGGCGGTAGCGGGCCAATCAGCAATTTGTTTGTAGGTTTTGCGGAACGCGGAGAACGCATTCTCAATGCTGGCGATGGTTCAGCCTACGGCTTTGCAGCGACACCGCCTGGTGCGACTCTGACTGGTCCCTACCAGTTGGAAATCCGATTGTCGGAAGGCACCATTTCTGACACCAACGATCGTTTAGCCGACCAAATCACACTGATTGCCCCCGCCGGTAACCAATTGTCCACCGGTGATTCGTTTACGCTGAGCGATGCCGGCGCTGGGTTGACGTTCGAATTCACGTCGACTGGAAATGTTACTCCGGGCAACGTGTCCATTCCGTTCAGCGGGACCGATTCGGCCGCCGTGATTGCCCAGCGCATTCTAGCTGCCATCAATGATCCGGGCGTTCAAGCCCGCATCAATGTCCAGGCAGATACGACGGGCAGCTCGACCACAGCCAGTGGCGCTGGCATCAATCTGTTCGGACGGGCCTCGGTCGTTTTCAGCAATGCGGCGTTGAATGCTACCAATATCGTTTATCACAGTGGTTCGGGCGACCAGAATACCAATCGCGATCAGGGGCAAGTTCTGGTGCAGAACAACTTCATCCGCCATTCACGCGATTATGGCGTTTGGACGGAACCCGGACAAAAGCTGCAAGATCCGAAAGACTTGATCAACAATATTGACTTTGCCCAAGGTATGGGCGGCACCGGTCGGTCGACGGATGCAATGTCAAATATTCCAGCGCTAGGTGGAAACTCTCCCGGTGCCGTCCGCAATTTGCGCGAGTTGAATGACGACCTGTTGGGTGGCTTCAACACGGGGATCGTAATAACGAACAATGTGCTTGAAAGCGGTGGCTTGGGCGGTGTGCACATTGCTGGGGAAAGTCCGATTTGGATGATCTCTCCCAGAACGCAGCCTGGTATCCGCGATGGTGATACAGCTACCGGGGATTCCGGCACCAATTCTTCAGCCAATCCCATCGATCACTTTGGAACGTTAATCGATGACCGCGACTTGTTGGTCATTGACACTGGCCGCACACGGGTGCAGTTCGAGTTTGAAGACATGGCGGGTGCGGTAACAGGTGGTCCAACCTTTGGTAGCGGCGTAGTGGGCGGCAATGGTTGGGACGACACCAGCGTGCCAATCTATTACCGGGAAGATGCGGGCGGCCAGTACTTACGAGCTCCCAACACGGCGCCTGGCTATTCTGCCTTGGAAGTCATGCAGTCGATTCGGGACTCGATCTTCGGCAGTATTCTGATGACGAATGGTACGACGCAACATGTGACTGCCACGGTGGCACCCAGCCTGCTGACTCCGTTTGGTGGAACGGTGGATCCGCTAAGTAGCACTGGTTACATCAACTACTTTAACCGACCCGCCCTGTACCTGGAGGGCGTCAGCAATATCAACTTTGTCAATCGTGTGGCTGGCGGTAACCCGTTTGATATTCGTCGGGTAGATGTGGCGGAAACAGCGCAACCATTTGTCCGCGTGGTTAACAATACCGTGTACGGAAATGATGGTCGTGCAAGCTTTGCTGGCGCGACAACGCCGAGCGAGCCCAACGACACAATCTCGACTGCAGTCGAAACCTGGCAGGGAACCGGCCATAATCCGCTGGCCTTCAATTTGGATGCGGAGATCGGGGATAGCACCCAGTTTGGCGCACCGCGTGCGCGTGACGTTGATATCTATAAGTTCAAATTGGACATTGGCGAGCGAGCGCTAATCGATATCGACACCGACCCACTGGTTAGTCAATTGGATGCGGTGATTCAGATTTTCGATGCCAATGGACGGCCTCAGACATTTTCGACGACGAACGCAACCTCCACAACGATCAGCGACAACGACGCTGCACCCGGCGAGGTTGGTTCGCTGGATCCGTACGTTGACTTCACGGCTACTAAGGCTGGCGTTTATTTTGCAGCCATCAGTGCTCAAGGCAATTCGACGTACGATGCGCAGTCCCTTGGTGGTCGCGTGACGCCAAACACGTCAGGTGCTTACAACTTCAATTTGCAGGTTCTACATCCGCAAGATTTTGTGATCACCGTGCAAGATAGCAGCCAATACGCCAACGGTGATACCTTTACGATTTTCCAAGTCGCGGATCTCCCCGGTGGCGGCAATTCGGCTACATTCGAGTTCACTACGGGTGGTGCCGTTGCGGCTGGCAACATTCCAATCCAATTTGATGCTAATTATCGCGCTCCAGATATGGCGAAGGCGATTGAGCAAGCGATCAACCGTGGATTGAACAATGGTCCCGTACTGCGCAACACACAAGCCCTGCCCAACGGAGACTTTGGCGATGCCAGTCCGTTAGATCCGGTCGAAGCGCGTGCTTTGGGTGGTATCTCCGGAGTCGAAGGCGGCCTAACGCTGTATCCACGGCGGAATGACGGCATTCAGCCCACGCACTCGGCTGGAGGCATTGGTCACGATCGAACTGCATCGGGCGCGCTCAGTAATACTTCGCGCGGCGATGGTACCACCGAGCGCTTTGTAACCGTCAAGAATGCCGCGTATATCGTTGGCAACGGTGCCATCTTGGTTGATCCCGACGTCACCGATAACAATAACTTGGACCAATTGCTGCCTGAAACAGGCATTCTCGTTTCGGCGGGTGCTAGTCCGACTTTGATGAACAACGTGTTTGTTAACGTACAGACCCCAATTGTCAGCGAAGAGACGCGCGTTACCAATCCGAACAATGCGTTTGGCAATCGCAATCCCGCACCTTTCGGCAGCGGTAGTACCAACGTGCATCAGAAACCGGGCGAAGTGATTATTGGTGGCTCGGTTTACCAATACGCAGAGAGCGCACAAGCATCGAATCGGTTGGGATTCGGCATCGAGGCCAGCCCCACGAACGTGCCGAACACCGGACTCGACTTTAACTTTACGCTACCTGCGGGACAGCAGGTCTTTGTCGATGCTCAAGCCAGCCAGTTCTTGCCAGCCCGCGGTTCGCGAATTATTGACAGCAGTTTGGATTCGTTGGAAGAGCGCGAAGCCTTCCGGACTGTTAAACAGGCTGTGGGCATTGGAGTATCGCCAGTCTTGGCTCCGAGCCGAGATGCGACAGGACAACTGCGTGTTGACGATCCGTCGGTCGCGCCGCCTAACGGCCAGGGAGCGGATGTGTTTAAAGACCGCGGAGCCTTGGATCGCGCTGACTTTGTTGGGCCGTCTGCAGAGACCGTACGTCCACTCGATAACGACGCCCTGGGTACGGACCGCGACGAAGCCGTTTCCGTTATCCAACTGAGCGGAGGCGTGTATCCCGAGTTCCGATTGCAGTTGGTTGATGGCTTCGAACTAGCAGATCCATTCCCTGGAATTGGCATCGACGATTCTACGGTCGTTGGGCAAGCCAGCGGAATCCGACAGCCTGGTGCAGCCGTAACGCTGTTTGAAAATGGCCAGTTGCTTACCGAGGGCATTCATTACCGATTTAGCTATGACGCCACAACCAACGAACTGATTTTCACGCCGTTGGCCGGTGTGTGGAAGAACGATCGCGTCTACGAAATTGCGATTAACAATAAAGACCGTTTTGTCGTGGTGGCGCCGGCCGGTGATCAAGTATCGGATGGCGACATGTTCACGATTACCGATAGTACAGGCGGTATCGTCAATTTCGAGTTCGATAGCGGTTATCGCTTACAAGTCCCGCAAGGCTTGCTGCTGCAAGTTCCATTGGCGGGCGGTGCTACTGGGGGCGTGGCTGATGGCGATCGCTTTACCATCACAACCGCCGCCGGTGTGGCGACGACCTTTGAGTTTGATCGCAATGGTAATTTCTTGGCGGGCAATCGTCCCATTGTATTTGTCCAAGGTTCTTCGCAGAACCAGATTCGCGACGTCGTCTTCACCGCGATTCAGGCAGCCGGTTTGCCGGTTACACCTCAGGTGCTGTCCGACGGACGAATTTTCCTGGGGGCCGAGGCTGGCACGCGTATCAACACAACGTTTACAGCCATTTCCCAGCCAGCGACGACGTTGGCTATTAAGATCCCCACACTTGGACCACGTCCCGGAGGAATCACCGAAGGCCAAACGTTCACGATCAGTGATGGCCGGCGCACGATAACCTTCGAATACGACCTGGACGGCTTGGTCACCTCGGGAAATGTCGCGTTGGACTTCTCGTCCGCAGCGACTGCCGCTGATCTAGCCGTGGTAACACAACAGGCCCTAGCCATCAGTTCGCTCAATATTACACCGACGTTGGTGGGGCCGGAGCTGATTCACATTGGACTTGGGCCCAATGGTTCGGCGGACGCTGGTACATCGCAGTTGTCCATCCAAGGAGTGGCGCGTACGCTGTCGGACGGACAGAACTTTACGATAACAACCGCCTTGGGTTCCAAGACGTTCGAGTTTACTCGGGATGCAACGGTTGCCCCAGGCAATGTGGCGATATCAGTTGGACTGAACGAAAGCCAAGACCAAATTGGTGACCGCGTGGCGTTGGCAATTGCCAATGCCGGGCTAGGGCTAACGCCTAACCACTTGGGTGATGGAAACATTGCCATTGGCGGTAGCGAAACGGATACGATCAACGTAACGGGCGCTCCGGGGCTGTCACTCTTTGGCTCTCCAGGTGTACTACCCAATACGCGGTTGCAGGTCTTTGGCCCGCTGTTGCTAACCGTGCCAGCGCGTGGTGCCAGCGATATTATTGAAAACTCGACCTTCCGTATTACAGCTAATGGCACGACGCAGACGTTTGAGTTCGATGGAGATTTCAGCGGTCCGTCAGCGCTGGGTAATATTGTGGTCAGGTACACTACGCTAAGTACCGCCAACGATATTGCAACGGCCATCGTGGGCGCGATCAATTCAGCGGGGCTAGGTATCAATGCCTTTAGTTCTGGAGGTGGACAAGTCAACTTGGGGCAACTGCAAGCTTCGCAAGTTGCGTTGAACAACAGTAACTTGACGACCGTCCGTGGTGTTGTCGGTGATGGCGAAACCTTTACGATCAACAATGGAACGATCTCGGTGACCTTCGAGTTTGATAATGCCGACTTCAACAACGGCTTTTCGCTCGGTAACAGCCAAATCCTGTTCAGCAGCAGCAGTACGCCCGATTCGGTTGTACAGAGCATGAAAGCGGCCATCGAGGGTTCGATCTTGGGCTTGACGGCGAATGCCTTGCCAGGTGGCGTCCTCGAACTCAATGACACTCCGCGCTACTCGATCGATACGACGAATTCGCCGACGCTGGTCAAATCAGGCGTTCCCGGAGGCTCACAAGCCATTGCGTTCTTCCAGGATGCAAGCTTCACCGGCGAAGACATGAAGCTTGCGATTATTAGTGCGATCAATACGGCGAACTTTACGAACTTGATTGCCAGCGATCGTGGGGCGGACACGTTCTTCGTTGAAAACGCTGTGTTCCTCAGTTCGGAACTGGATAGTTTCTTCCTGCGAGGTGTCGCGGACTTGGCAGGCAACCTGCTCAAGCCGAACCGCATCAACAATGAAACTCAGTTTACGATCCTCATGCCAGGTGTAGCGCTCGACTATGGCGATGCTCCCGATCCGTTCAGCACGACACTTGGCCGATACCCGACTGCGCATATCAACGATGGTGCACGGCACGTGGTCAGTTCGATAGCTAACTTGGGTGCTACGATCACCGCTGAAGCAGACGGGCAGCCAACTCCAGCCGCTGACGGTGACACTGATGATGGTGTGACCTTTGGAACCAACTACCAAACCTTTGCGTTATTCAATCGCTTTGTACAAACTCCAATCGAGGTCACACTCTCCAGCCCTGGGTTTGTCGATGGTTGGATCGACTTTAATAGCGATGGCGACTGGGATGATCCAGGCGAGCAAGTGCTCCAATCGGTCGAATTCAAAGCCGACTCGCTGACTCGCACGTTCATGGTCACAGTGCCAGCCACAGCACCAGTTCCTTTGACTGCTACCAGCACCTTTGCTCGCTTCCGCTCCAGCAGTATTGGCTCGCTGACGCCGACCGGTTTGGCGGTCGACGGTGAGGTTGAGGACTATGTGGTAACCATTGTGCCAGGCACACCACCGCAGGCCGTGGATGACAACTATGCTTTGGATGAAGATTCAAGCATTTCAACGAGCGATCCGGATGGTACGGGTTCACCTGGCTTCTTGATTGACGATGGTATCGCAGCCAACGACATCGATCCCGAAGGTGGGCCGTTGGGTGTCGAACAAGTTACCGGGCCGCAACATGCCGCAGAATTCAATCTGCTCTCGGATGGCACGTTCTTCTACCGTCCACTGCCGAATTTCGAAGGCACTGACACGTTTACCTATCGCGTCAACGATGGTGTGCTGAATTCGAACAATATTGGCACCGTGACGATTACCGTACGTGAAGTCAACGACTCGCCAATCGCAGCAGGCGATTCGCTCAGTATCGATGAGGATCAAGTACTCGATATCCCAACGTCCGTGGTGCTAGCCAACGATGCGGCCGGACCGGCCAATGAATCTGGACAAGTGCTGACAGTGACTGGCGTGGACGGCGTATCCGCTCAAGGTGGTAGTGTCGATCTGATCGGTGGACGGATCATCTATACACCGCAATCCAACTTCAGTGGTGTCGATACATTTAAGTATACGATCTCTGATAATGGAACTACGGGTGGTGTCGCAGCTCCGTTGAGCGCAACTGCGACGGTGACCATTACAGTTGCCGACAAGAATGACGCACCGATCATCGGTGCGGATTCGCGAACCACAACGGAAGACACGCCCCTAAACGTGACAGCATCCAGCCTGACCAGCAATGATTCGGTTGGCCCGCAGAACGAGATCGACGACGGGCAGACTCTGACGTTTGTTCGCGTGCTGCCTGACAGCACGGCTGGTGGAACGGTCACGTACAGTGGTGGTGCGAATGGCACTGTCACGTATACACCTCCCGCCGACTTTGCCGGTACCGATACATTCTTCTATGAAGTGCGCGATGACGGGCGCAGTGGAGGCATCGCCGATCCACAGTCGTCGATTGGTACGGTGACTGTTACGGTTACCGGAGTCAACGACGCACCGCGGATTCAAAGTCCGTTGGGCACATTGACGGTCAACGAAGACGCTCCGGCACCAGTGGTCGACTTGTCAACGATTTTCACCGATCCGGATGTCATCACTAGTGGCGATCGCTTGACGTACACCATTGTCGGCAACTCACGTCCCGGCCTGGTCACACCATCGATTACCGATGACAAACTGACGCTGCAACTGGTGGCTGATCAAAACGGTCAAGCGATCGTCGTCGTGCGGGCGACCGATCTGGCTGGTGAAACAGTCCAGAGTACGCTGACGTTGAACGTTACACCCGTCAATGATGCGCCACGCTTGGTGGCCTCCTTGCCAGACTTGACGGTCGCAGAGGATCAGGTCCTGCCCGGCATACCGCTCAGCCCGACTTACTTCTTTGATCCCGATGTGATTCTGAATGGAGATGTGTTGACGTTTGCCGTTGTTAGTAACAGCAACCCGCTACTGGTCACACCATCGATCAGCGGTGGCGTGTTGAATTTAAGCTTGGTCAGCAATCAAGCGGGTGCGGCTGTGATCACGATCAGCGCTACCGATACGAGTGGGCAAACGATTAACGACCAGTTCTCGTTGGTAGTTACCCCCGTCAACGATGTGCCCGTCACCAATTCGGATAGCTACACGGTGCAGCAAGGTACGACGTTGACAACGACCGACCCACGTGGCTTGGTTGGCGGCACCGAAGACGACGGAGTGCTGGCCAATGATAGTGATCCAGAAGGCGCTCAGTTATCCGCTGTCTTGGTGCGGGGGCCCTCCAATGCGACAGCGTTTGCATTGAACCCGAACGGCACGTTTACCTATCGACACAACGGTGTCAGCCAAACGACCGACACGTTTACCTACCGCGCCTTTGACGGAGCGGGACAGAGCGTTGAGACGACGGTTACCATTTCCATTTCGGATCCGCCGCCACCACCGCATCAAAACCCGATCAATCGCTTGGATGTGAATGCTGACGGATTTGTGTCACCCATTGACGCCTTGCTGATCATCAACCTGATCAACTCGTTCCCAAGCAATGATCCAATTCCGGTTTCCGCGCTCCCTGCACCACCCCCGTATCGGGACGTGGACGGTAACAATATTATCAGCGGCAACGACGTGCTACAGGTCATCAACTTCCTCAACAGCCGCGGTGGCGCTGGTGAGGGCGAGGGTGAAGGAGCAGATGGGTTGTTGGGTGGTTCGATCGTCGCTTCGTCCACCGTTCCTCAGGGCACATTTGACTCCGCCCTGGGATCGGGAAGCGAACTAGTGGGTCGTTCGCGTGACAACGCTCGCATCGGTGTTCGCATGATCGCCGGCGACGCGTTGATCGGCCCAGCCCTGCCACCGAGCCAAGCGGTCTTTGCGGAGGTTGGTGCCTCCACTGGAGATTCGGTTGACACTAGTTGGGTGGAGGGTCAGGACGACGAATCCACGGAAAAACCAGAAGATTTGGCACTTGCAAGCCTGTTTGACGATCTTGACGCGTTCGGTCAAGCGTAACGAGTGACAAATTTTCCCAAGTAATCAAAATCAGAACTAACTCCCGGCGCTTGCCGCCGGGAATTGGTTTGTACGTAATAATATCCGCCAGTAATTAGTAACCCGACGCGTCAGCGAGGACGTTTGACTTGACTTTTGATAAGTGGCCGGAATCCAGGGTGATGCTGGGTTTACGAGTCGCTTGCAACTCATACGTCCTCGCTGACGCGTCGGGTTACAAACTCAACTCATACGTCCTCGCTAACGCGTCGGGTTACAAACTCAACTCATACGTTCTCGCTAACGCGTCGGATTACAAATTCAACTCATACGTCCTCGCTAACGCGTCGGGTTACTAACTCAATTGTTTATTCCTGTTCATCACCTTGGCGTTCCTATGTCCAGTAAGGTAAGTCGAATGGCTAGCCCCCTCCTCTCCTCCCTCAAGAACTCCTCCACTGAAATTCAGCGCCGGCGCAATCGCCTACGTAAGATTCTGCTCGAGTCGTTGGAGCGCCGCGAATTATTGGCTGCGGACCTATTCGGCTTGGACGACTATAGTCATCAATCGGGATTTACGTCGCAAGCGGCGACCGGACAGGACATGCTGTTCACCTCTTTGGCTCGTCAGTCGGAGATGTCGGCTTATGACATTACCAACTATCTAGACCAAACGCTCGGTGGCTCGGCCAGCGCGGACTTGACCACACGTCCTTGGTTCGAATCGGTCAGCGAGCGATATGACCAGTGGAGTCGCGAGCAAGGCTTGGCGTTTTCGTATTCAACTGGATTGGTAGCTGAAGGCGAAGGTGGTTTGGTAGCGGAGGGCGAGCCTGGTTCGGGCGGACCGCGTCTATTGTCCGTCGCGCCAAACTCGGGCGATATTTTTACGTTTAACAACGTCAACACGTTGAACATCGCACCGACGGAGCTGGTGTTCCGTTTTGATGGTGCCAGTGATCTCAATCCCAACACGCTCGCCAACGGTATCCGTATTATCCGAGCTGGCGACAACGGGACGTTTGAGCCCACCGACGAAGTTGTCCAGGCCGGATATGTTGGTTTAGGTGATACCAACCGCATCGCCGTCTTCCGGTTCGCGTCAACATTGCCGGACGATTTTTACCGAGTTGAATTGATTGGCGATGGTCCCGACGCCATTACCGACTCGGCTGGCGTTCGTTTGGACAATCGTTTGATCGATTCGACACCTACGGACACGACGCGTGATACGGTTGATTTCCGATTGGAGCTCGGTGCATTGGTACAAGCGGTTGTACCGCAACCTGTCGATCGTTTGCCAGATGGCACGCTCTCCCCGCAGCTCGATAAGATCCGCGTCTATTTCAACAACGATGATTTGGATGTAGCGAGCGCGCAGAATCCGAATTTCTATCAGTTGATTTTGACGTCGGATACGATACAGCCCAACGACGACGTGAAGTTCAGTCCATCATCGGTTGTCTACGATCCGGCTACGGATATGGCTGAGTTGACTTTCGCAAGCAATCTGGATGTATTGGCTGGCGGAGTGGGTACATTTCGACTGCGCATCGGCCAGAACGATGAAGTCATCTCCACGACGAACTTGCCTCCCACAAAACAATTAGTTCCGCTCTCGCCAGCGGATCCGGGAAGCACAATTAGCGCTTCGAACAACCTGGGTGTGCTGAACGCTGAAACGCACCGATTGATTAACCAAAACATCGTTACCACAAGTGCGGCTGCACTGCCGCTAAACTTCCCTGGCAGTAATTTCGAGCCCGGGCATCGCGATATCCAGGATGAGAACCATTTGGGCGGTGGTGCCGACGCGAATCCGCAAATCACAACCGCATTCTACAATTTTGCGCTCGATCGTTCTTATGGCACTAGCTCAGGAGGCGCGCCGGTCTTTACGTCGATCACGCCAGATCAGATGCAGCGCGTGAGGGAGATTTTTGAGTTCTACTCAGCGCAGTCAGGCATGGATTTCATTGAGTCGAAGGACTCGGGTATGACATTCGTAGTGGGAGACCTTTTCCCAAACGGTGGAGTCAACGGCACAGGAACACTAGGCATTGCTTCAGTCAACAATCTGAATGGTCTTGCTATTCTCGACGGTTCTATTACGTGGGACGGTAACTTTGGCGGAAACTTTATGGTTACCGCGATGCATGAAATTGGCCATATGCTAGGTATGGTTCACGATACCGAACTGCCGGCGGGTACGTTTATGCGTGGCGCGGGACCTGGCACGCCAGCTGACTTGGCATTCCCTGGCGATCACGATGTCACGCATTTGCAATTCCTCCATCGCCCCGATAACCGCGATGTTGATTTGTATCGCTTTGAGGTTCTGGCAGGAACTACGGGCAATTTGAAAGCTGAAGTTCTGGCGGAGCGATTAGCGAATAGTAGCAATCTCGATTCGCAGCTAACGCTCTTCAAACAGAATGCAGATGGTACATTGGATGTGGTCTCTGCCAATGACGATTACTTCGGTGAAGATGCCTTTTTGGATCTTTCACTAACTGGCGGCATCTACTTCCTTGGCGTGACTGCGTCTGGCAACGAAGACTACAACCCTCTGACCGGAAATAATGGCTCTGGCGGCACCAGCCAGGGACTCTATCAACTGCGTTTCTCTTTCACACCTGATGTGATAACCAGCATTGTGGACACCTCAGGCGATGCTCTGGATGGTGATGGCGATGGGCATGCGGGTGGCAATTTTAATTTCTGGTTTCGCACGGCGACACCAGCCAGTGCAACAGATGCAGCGAACGCTGGACGCGTGGAGCCACGGACGTTTTATGTTGATAAGGGACACACGGGTACCCACAACGGCTCGCCTACTCAGCCTTTTAATAATCTCGACTTCAACAATCAAGCCACCCTCAATCCAGCGGAGCGCTGGCCTGTCGGGACGCTCAAGCCTGGCGACATTATCCGAGTAGTTGGTGATGACGGCTTTGACGATGATCTATCAACTACCGCTGACAACAAAGCCTATGAAATTGGTCGTGGTGGTGTGGGTAATGCAATTCTGTCTGACGGAATTGAATTGAAGATCCCACGTGAGGTCACGCTGATGATCGACGCAGGTGCCATTTTCAAATTGCAGGGCAGTCGCATTGTCGCCGGCAGCAGTACGTCGAGTGTTGACAATCAAAAGTCAAGCATCCAAGTCTTGGGCACTACTGCCCAGTCCGTGTTGTTCACCAGTTATGACGACGAATCTTTGGGTGTTGACACGAACCCCTTGCCAACCGTTCCTCAAAAGGGCAATTGGGGTGGTATCGATATTCACAACGATATTGACCGCAATGAAGGCCGCGTGGGCTACGAACAACAAGGCATCTTCTTGAACTACATCGCCAACGCAGATTTGCGTTACGGTGGTGGACGCATAACCGTAGCGACGCCTAGTCCGACGGTCAGCCCGATCCAGTTGAGCGAAGCCCGGCCGACGTTGATCAACAACCGTATTTCACTAAGCGCCGACTCGGCGATTTCGGCTGACCCGAATAGTTTTGAAAACACGCAGTTCAATGACCCTCGTTATCAGCGCGCTTTCGCATTTGCACCGGACTACGAGCGTATCGGCCCAGATATTCGCGGCAATACACTTTTTGATAACTCGATCAATGGCCTGTTTGTACGCATACCAACGTTGGCGGGGAATGAACTGCAACAATTGACGGTCTCGGCGCGTTTTAATGATGTAGACATTCCTCACGTCTTGGGTGAAAACGTCATCATCAACGGTACTCCTGGTGGCTCATATCTCGAGACAGTGGGTCCAGATGTCAGCCTGGTACAAGTCCAACAAAGTGCCGGAGGCAGCTTGTCGGCAGGCAACACGTTCCGCTATCGAGTCACCTTTGTCGATCGCTTTGGCGGTGAAAGCGTGGCCAGCGTGGCAACAAATCTAGGAACCGTGGACGTTGGCGGTGCAATTCGCTTAACCAACTTGCCCGCAGCCACCGGCGATTTTATTGGTCGTCGCATCTACCGCAGCTCCAATGGCGGCGGTGGTCTGTTCACACTCGTCGCAGAATTGGACGCGGGCTCAGCAATCTACGTCGATCAGGGCGGTGACTTGGGAATTTCGCTGACTACTGGTGCAAGTCTTCAGAGGGCCCGCCCGGACGCAAGTTTGGCCATTGATCCTGGAACAATCGTCAAGACCTTAGGCTCGCGAATTGAAGTAGGAATGGGTGCCCAGTTGCTAGCAGAAGGCACGCCACAGAATAAGGTCATCTTTACAAGCCGTTACGATGATCGCTATGGAGCTGGCGGAACGTTTGATACCAACAACGACGGTACGGCGCAACAGCCTGCACCTGGCGATTGGGGTGGGTTGCTAGCCCGACATCTATCGACGATTAGCGTCGACTCAGCTTACATCGCTTTCGGTGGCGGAACGACCACAATTCCGGGTGGATTTGCCGGCTTCAATGCGATTGAAGTGCATCAGGCCGAGGGACGTATCGCAAATACCGTCTTTGAGCAAAACGCAAACGGTCTAGGTGGCAGCCTGCCTGCGCGCGACGGTCGTGGTACCCATACTGCAAGCGTGATCTTCGTTCGCGCGTCACAACCCGTGATCTCGGACAATATCTTTTTGGACAACCAAGCGGCGGTTATCAGTGTCGATGCCAACTCAATGAACGCGGTGCCCGTACAAGACCTGGGGCGACAAACGGGCGACAATGATCGCCGCCCGGATTCGCTGGGCAATATGGGGCCGCTGGTCAAGGGGAACCGCCTCTTGGGCAACTCCATCAATGGCATGGAGATTCGCGGTGCCGTACTTACAACCGAGTCGGTGTGGGATGACACCGATATCGTGCATGTCTTGCGTAATGAAATCACCGTCGACAACTTCCATACTTTCGGTGGACTTCGCTTGCAAAGTCACGTCGATGAAAGTTTGGTGGTGAAACTAGCTGGCAACAACGCTGGAATTACCGCGTCTGGCACCCCACTCGATATTCCAGGGCGGATTGGCGGCTCGGTACAAATCATCGGTACACCAGGTTTTCCGGTTGTACTGACCAGCCTCAGCGACGATAGCGTCGGCGCAGGCTTTGATCCAACTGGTGCGGAATTAACCGACACCAACAATAATGGGCCTTCTGTGGGCGCGGCAGGCGCCTGGCGCAGTTTGTTGTTCGAACAATTCTCGAACGACCGCAACTTGGATACGTTGCCTGAAGTTGAAGCAGATCAAATTCAAGATGCGGGCGTCAACGATAACGTCCTGTCGGCACAGTTCTTGGGTGGTCTGGCGGGGAATTTGAATGGTGGCGACGAAAACCTTCGACTTGGAATGACGATACATGGCGTCGTCGCTTCGCCGAGCGACACCGACGTGTACAGCTTTACAGGAATTTCTGGCACGCCAGTTTGGTTGGACGTAGACCGAACCGACAATGCGTTGGACTCAGTCGTCGAATTGGTAGATGGTTCGGGACGAATTGTTGCGCTCAGCAACAACTCGCTGCAAGAGAGCGCAGCGGGAGCGGTTACTTTTATTGATGGCACCTTAATTGATCCGCTAACTGTTCAGCCGCTGGATCGCAATGCATTTGCTCCACAAAACACTCGGCAAGTGGGTTCCGCAGTCGACTTTCAGTCAGTTAACCCGTCCGACGCTGGTTTGCGAGTGGTATTGCCTGGTACCGCTGGAGAACAGAACACCTATTACGTTCGCGTCCGCAGCAGCAACGTTGGCCCTGGCCAGCCTGCATCGCGATTGTCCGATCCAACGCTGGTGGACCAAGGCATTACAACGGGCGCCTATCGCCTGCAGATTCGATTGCAACAGCAAGATGAAGTTCCTGGTTCGACAGTTCGTTACGCCGATATACGCTTTGCTCAAACCGGTGTGGATGTCAGTGGCCTGCCAGCCCATTCACCTTTGTTGGGCAGTACAACTGAGGCATTTGTCAACGGAGCCCAGAACAATGATCCTGGGCTGGCACCAAGTCTTGGCAATTTGGCGGCCAGTGATCGCGGTTCGTATTCGCTCGCTGGTGACATCACTGCTAACGCGCAAGTTGACTTCTATCGTTTTTCGGTTTCTCGATTGTTGACGCAAAGTGGTGGTGCACACATTTCGGCCACCTTTGATATCGACTACGCCAGTGATTTTGGTCGGGCCAATACGACGCTGTGGGTCTATCAAGTTGTGGCAGGTGGCTATCGCTTGGTGCTAACTGGAACGGACTCGAATATCGCGGATGACAGGGCGGCACCGGGGCAGGCCGGAGGTGACATTGATAATCTTTTACGCGGTTCGTTTGGTTCCAAGGACGCATACATCGGCACCCAGGAATTGCCTGACGGCGACTATATCGTGGCCGTCTCGAACAACAGCATGATTGCGCAAGAATTTCGCCAGTTCCAAGAAGCCAACCCGTCGACGCCGCTGGTGAGAATCGAGCCAATTGACTCAATCCAACGGATCGTAACCGATCGATTTGACAATCCGAATCCTAATCACGCTGAAACTTGGCTACCTCCCAAGCAAGTTGCATTTAGTACAGCCAACTTGGCTGGTACCAATGCGGTTCCTTTTACTCTAGCAGACGTCACGACGTTTGAAGTGCATGACGACGGTAACGGCTCGCGATTGATTTTTGTCAACGCGATGACTGGCGCCAAAGAAGCTGAATCGAATACGTTTGCTCGCGTAAATGATGTAGCCATGTCGCCCGATGGACGCTTGGTGGCTTATGTGATCCCGACCACCGGCAATACCAGTTACGATTCGACGAATGGCGAGTTCATTTTGATCGATCCTGCCAATAATGGTGCAACCACCAGTCTTGGGAATTCAGGGATACAGACATTCACCACCGAGTTGACTGCCGTTGGTCCACCACCAGTGTTTACCATCCAACCACGCACCAAGAATGGTGCGACCCAGGGCGATGGTATGCAGTTCCACGCGCTCAGCTTCTATAGCAATGCAACAGAGGTTGATACTGGGAATCTGCGATTGTTTGGCGTCGGCAAGCGAAGCCCCGGCTTTACAACTTTTGCTCGCTTTGCTGGTCAAAACAATTTTCCTACTTCGACCTTTGGCGAAGACACCAATATTGTCTACGGTCTGAATCCGCAGACAGGTGCGGCGATCAATCCGGCCGGCGTAGCTAGTCGTACCGGAAACGCAAGAACCAATGGTGCGGGAACAAACATCGTCGAGTTTGGTAGTTTTGCAACCGCGTCCACGGCATCCATTGTCACAGGATTAGCCCAGGTTGGCAGTCGGCTGGTGGCCGTGAGTGACGCAGGTGAATTCTTTGTAACTGGCAATATCGGCACCGGTACCGCAGGCTTCGGGTCGGTTGCTCCGCTTACAACTGTGCTCGATCCGGCTAACGGTCAGCCGCTTAGATTCACAAGTCTGGAAAGCGGACCGGATAACATTTTGAGCGAAACGCTCGGCGTGAATCTAAGCAATATCGTGTTTGGTACGACCGCCAACGGTACGATTTGGGCGATGGACCTGACCGGCACGCTCCAGCCAATCTTCCCTGGCGGACACGTTAGCACAAAGACCACGGCGGCCGCAAACGTTAGTGGCGTCGCATTTTCGCCACTGGACGTCAACCTCTGGCACGTGACTGATACTCAAGGGGATGTGGACGGGCACGGGCGCAATGCGACATTCGATTTGTCGCGTCCCACCGATCAGAATGCTGCCTCAGAACGAGCGCTCTATTTCGGCTTTGAAAAAGCGGCCACCAACACCACCCTCCGTCAAGCTGGTGATTGGGATCCCATTCACTCCGTGTTTGACAACGGTTACAACTTGCCAGGTGGTGCGCATGGTGCCATCGAGAGCTTGCCGATCGACTTGCGCGGCTACGCGGCGGAAGATCTTCCGACGTTGTATTTCACCTATTTGTTGGACACCGAAAACCGCAATAGTGATTTGAACGATAACATTTTCATGCGGGATGCTCTGCGCGTCTACGTGGCTGGCGACGACGGGGAATGGGTCCAGGTTGTGACGAATAACTCTGCCAATGATGGCAACCTGACCAACGGACGTTCAGAGCTCGATTCGGGAAATTATGGAGACCCAAATTTTGGCCTGCAATATCAAGTACAAGAGGCGTATGACGTAGGTGATAATGCCGCGCCGAATAGTTGGCGGCAAGCCCGCGTAGCTCTTGGGCAGTTCGCTGGCAATCGCGAAGTAAAAATTCGCTTCGAATTTAGTACTGGTGCGACTTTCCGCACCGGCAACTCGCAGCTCGGTGGCGTAGAGCTCAATGCAATAGCAGGCTTTCGCTTGGAGGATGGTGATGGCTTTACGATTACCCAGGCTGCACAGTTGGGTGGCGCTCGGCAGCGGTTTGAATTCGATATGGGCCTTGTGCTCAATTTGCCAGGTGGTAGCAGCCTGACCGCAGGCACGAGCAGCATCAACTTCAACGGTACGCCGCTGGTGTTTGGAACAGATATTCCGTTCTTGCCGACCGATTCACCCGCTCAGATTGCGACCAGAGTGGCTGCCGTGGCCACGGGACTTGGTTTCAACGTGGCTACGAACTCCGAACGCGGAAACGTCATCAACATCACGAATGCTCCCGTCGGGACTTATTCCACTAACTTGCCGTTCGGTACCATCCAGGGACTGCCTGGCGTTGCTGGGGGCAGTTTTGCGGTGCCCGTAAGTCAGGCGATGACGACCACTGAGGTGCGCGATGCTATTCGCACAGCCCTCGCGGCAGCATTGAATGAAGCCGGCCAAGAAACCAATGAAGGTGTTTGGCCAATTTTCGGTTCGTCTACCATTCGCATGTTCCAACATACGGTAACCGATACTGGGCCGCTCTCGACAGCCGTTCGCGCGGGTGATGCATATGGGGTGCAGAACGGAACGTTTGCAAATATGGATGAACGCGCTCAAAGCAATGCAGGAAATATTGGCGTGTTTATCGATGACATCCTCATCGGTTTGGCTGAGCGGGGGGAAATGGTGACCGCTACGGCGACTACTACGGCCCAGTCCAATGGGTTGTTTACCACAAACCTTCAGTACGAGCAAAATGGATTTTCAGCAGGCGCAGGCCCGCTCAACGAGATTGAACGGGGCAAGTACCAGCTAGAGATCCGTACTTCGGCCGACTATGGGCTCCAGTCAGGGCAAAATATCGACCTGGATGGCGCACCTTTCCAGCCGTCTCGGTCGTTTGATTCCAACCACCGTTTCGCTCAACAACTGGCAATACAGGTAGCTGGAGCGGGACAAATTGCCGATGGCGATACTTTCACTCTTAGCGATGGTGTAAACCTAGTTACGTTCGAATTTGACGTAACCAATAGTTTTTCTGACCCAACTCGGGGCCTTAACGACGACGGAAACGTAAGTATTTCGATCAACGCTGACGATAGTACCGCAGAGGTAGCTGACAAGATCCGGACTGCCATTAATACGTCTACTGTCCAAAGTCGTATTAATGTTTCTGCTGCAGTCAATGGCGAACGTACAAGCACGATCAATCCCTCTGACTCCGCCATCGTGATGCTCCACGGTCCTGCAGGCTTAACTCGTCTCGGCGGAACAGTATTTACAGGCACCGGTGGTCTCACCATTATCCGTTTTGGAACGGAGAGTGGATTTGGTGAAGATCTCGGCGATGAAAATCGTCTGCGCGATCAGGGCATGTTGCTTGTTGCGTCTTCGACAATTCGTAATAGCCGAGATTTTGGTATAGAAGTTGACGCAGCACAGCGAAACGCTGGCGATCCAAGCTTCCCTGGGGGCGCTGTAAACTTCCCAACCGATAATCCGCAGCGCCTCGCGCCAGGGGCTGTCATCATGAACAATATCCTGGCCAATAACGGCGCTGGCGGTATCCTGATCAGTGGCGATCCGAACTTGGTGAATCAAACGGTTCAAGCTGAAATTACTCGCCCATCAACGATCACGCGCGTTGTCAATAACACGATTTTTGGTACTCGTAACGGTGATACGGGCATCCTCGTAAACGAGGACGCCGCACCGATCATTCTGAACAACATCATTGCCAACACGAGTACAGCAATCAATGTTGCTACAGCTAACAGCAATCGCGTCGTGGGCGGCACGCTGTACCACAACAATGCTTCACAACCCGTGTTGACTGGGGAGTCGTTCCGCATCGTGGCGTCGGCTTCTCCATTCGTGAATGCCGCCAGCGGCTTCTACTATCCAGCGCCGAATTCACCAGCGATCGATAGCTCTATCGAAGCACTGCCTGAGCTGGCGGCACTGACCCAAGTTAAGAACGCGTTAGCACTGCCGCTGAGTCCCATCTTGGCTCCCGACCGCGACTTCACAGGGCAGCGCCGGGTCGATGATTTTAATGTGGCTCCTCCTGGTGGTCTGGGCGCCAATGCGTTTAAGGATCGTGGAGCGGTCGAACGTGCTGACGTAACAAATCTTTCGGCTGTTATTCTGCAACCCCAAGACAACGATTCGCTGAACGTCGATAAGGATCGCAATTCCACCTATATTCGACTGAGCGAAGGCCGCTTGGATTTCTTCTCCATCCTGCTAGACGATCAAGATGGCGTGGGGCCCGACGAAACGACCGTCACCGCCAGCAACGTCGTGTTGACTGAAAATGGTCAATTGCTGGTCCCCGGCGTCGACTACGTGTTCGGCTTTAACTCGAACAGCCGTACCATTCGCTTGACGCCTCTGGCGGGGATTTGGCGAAATGACAGCGTGTACGAGATCACACTGAACAACAAGAATTCGCATCGCGTAAATATGCCGGATGGCGACACGCTGACTGACGGACAATCAATCACGGTCAATTATCCAGGCGGCGCCTTGGTCTACGAATTTGATAACGATGGTACGGTCGCGATGGGTTCGACTGCGTTAGCATTCGAAGACACGGACACTGCCTATGAGTTGGCTGCGCGGCTGAGTTATGCAGTGAACTCCGCCGGCGTGGGCGTCACTAGTCGTCTGGAAGGCGACGGCAGTCTGATGATTGATGGCGCTACGAGCGTCACCACTACTTCCGCTGCGGTCACCAGTTCTGTCCCCGCTATCCGTGATTTGGCTGGCAACCCTCTGTTTGCTAACCGTGCGACTGGATTGACGCAGTTTACGATCGTTATGCCCGAAGCTCGCTTGGATTTTGGCGACGCGAGTGGAACGAACATTCCAACCATCGAAGCCCCAATTACGTCAGCTTTGAATGGCAACGGTGCTCGCCATGCACTATTGCCCATCGACGTTCCTCTGTTGGCCCTGGGCGCTTTTGCGGATCCCGACGTCGATGGACAGCCAACCGCTTCGGCGTTGGGTGACGATAACGATGCTGCCGCAATCAACTTAGGCACTCTAGCCACCCAAGGCTCGGCTGGACCCATTGTCTTGAGTGTCCCAGCAGCCGCTGGATTGGACGGACAGAGCTTGGTCATTACGGACACGGCCAATCGTCCGTTTGTGCCGATTACTTTTGAATTCGATAGCAATGGCAGCGCGACGCCAACCGCCACGCATTTTGTTGTAACGCTGACGGGCGCGGAAACCGCCGCCGGCGTGGCATCCAAATTGGCAGCGGAAATATACGCGGCCGTACTCGCGGGCAAATTGACCGGCCTAACGCCAGTGGCCAGCGGCTCGACAGTCAGCTTGGGCGGTTCGGCAACGGACCAAATTGACTTGTCGCTTGCACCGGCGGTAGCACGTCTGGCTGTGGGCAATGTCGAAGCGGTGATTGCGGCTACGCCAGCCGACGGTCAATCGCTAACGATCAACGACGGAGCTGGTAACAGCCTTGTTTTTGAATTGAATGATACGAGTGCAATTCCGCCAGCCAATTCAGCCACGTTGGGCACGGTGGCCGTGGACGTCGATCTGACGACAGCCACTCGCGACGATGTAGCGCTGGCTTTGGCCACCGCGATCAATGCTCAGGTCGCAGCTCGAACGCTGTTGGTTGGACCTGCGGTAGCCAATGGCCCGTCAGTGACAATTGTCACCGACGACGAAGACGGAGTGAGCTTTGGAGCGGTGTTCAATTCGGCGTCGAATCCGGTGCCAATTACGGTCACGGCTAGCGGTGCGGGCATGCTCGACGCTTGGATCGACTGGAATGCAGACGGAGATTTCACCGATGCAGGTGAAAAGCTGTTCGCGACCAGTACGCCAGTTTCCGCTGGTGACAACGTATTCGAGATCCAAACGCCTGCTGGTGCTGCCATCGGTTTCACCACCGCACGTTTCCGACTGAGCGCACTCGGCGGCTTGCTGACCAACGGTATCGGCATTGGTGGCGAAGTTGAAGACCATTTGATCGAAGTTGTTGCGGGCAATCCGCCTGTTGGCAATTCCGATAGTTATACGGTCGACGAAGACAACACCCTGACAGTAACTGCCGCCGCGGGCGTCTTATCGAACGATACCGATGCCGATGTGGGTGTCATCAACCCTGGCGTCAACATTTATGTATACGATCAAGACCCAAGTACCGCTGCGATTGAACCGCTTGTCACAACCGCTAATGGAACATTGACGTTGAATGTGGATGGTTCGTTTACCTACGAGCCAGACCTCGATTTCAATGGCATGGACACCTTTGTCTACAACGTCACGGACGAGCGGCTGATTGGCAATGTACCGGTAACGGTCACGATTACGGTGAATCCAATCAATGATGCTCCACTGGCTATCGACGATTCACGAACAACTCTCGAAGATCGAGACTATGTGCGCAGCGGTAGTGAATTCACAGCCAACGATTTGCCACACGCCTTGGACGTTGCCAACGAAGCGCACCAAGTGTTGACGCTGGTCAACGCATCAGTCATCGACTACATCACAACGGATTTGGGAGCAGCTGGCGTCGCAGCCACGTTTACGTCACAGCCAGGCCAAGGAGTCTACGGAACCCGTATCGCTGTCTCGAGTCAGGACCTTGGGTCGGGAACACCAGCCACGGTGACTGTTACGCCTGGCACCATTACCGTCGTGTTGAACAGCAATGGTGGTACGCCAGTCGTCAATGATTTGCTGAACGCGATTAACAACACTCCTGCGGCTGCGGCACTCGTCGCTGCCACGCTCGATGCAGGCACTGGAGCTGAAGACATCCTTGCCTTTGATACAATCGTGGTACCGCCGCGTGCGGGTGTGGCGACGGTAGCTGGCAATGTGCTGACCTTTGATCCGGTAGCACAATACAACAGCCAAATTGGCGGCCCCGTGCTGATTCTGCTGACCATCGAAGACGATGGTACGGCGGGCCCGGTAGCCAATTTGACTTCGACCAGTACGTTGACGCTGACGATCAATCCGGTCAACGACAGTCCTCAATTCACGATGAACATCCCGGCACCAAATAGCGAGGACGTTGGGCTAGTTTCGATTCCGAATTTCTTGTCGGGACTCTTGCCTGGACCGGCATTGGCGACGGACGAAGGCACTGGGCCAGCGATTGTGTCAGAGTCGCAGAACGTTAGTTACGAAGTTACGGCGCTGAATCCAGATACTGTCAGCCTGTACAAGACGCTGCCAGCGATTGATGCTGCTGGTACCCTAACGTATGAGTTGGCTGACGATGTCAACCGCATCACACCGTTCCCAGCCTTGCTGGTTACCGTCAAAGCCATTGATGATGGAGTGACTGGTAACACGAGCGTGTTGACGAACACTTTCAATCCAGCGCATGCCTTCCCATCGACTCCAAATATCTATGATGGAGCGACGCTGACGGTAGTTGACACGGCGGGTAACACGGTCGTCTTCGAATTGAACGACGAAGCCAACTTCCCAGGTGTTGGCACGACGGCTGGAATTCCGCACGTTGCTGTCGAATACGACACCACGACTACTCAGACCGATTTGAGCCAATTGTTAGTCGCTGCCGTCAACGCGCCTCCAGCCGCATCGGTCAATCCAAACACGACGCCGTGGGCGGCAGGTGCCTACATCGATCGGGTGACGGGCGAGATCAAGTTCACGGAAGTCGCGAGTGTTACCCCAGCCACGGTCGCAATGACAACTGTGCTAGACAATGTCTTCACGGCGCTGGCGGCAGGCCAATCCTACGATGGTGCCACGTTTACCATTACGGACGCCAACGGCGATCGGGTCACTTTTGAATTCAATGACACGACGGACACGGCGCCCGCAACACCGGGCGTCAAACTCGGAAATGTAGCCATCGACTATGATCCGACCATGACCCAATCGCAGTTGAGTCAGGCAATCTCGGACGCGATCAATGCTCCGCCCGCCTCAGCGATTTTCGAAGCATGGGATGTCATGTCAACATTGTCCGGAGATCGTCTCCGGTTGACAGGTGTAACCAGTTTGACGCTCAGTGCATCGACAGCGACGATCATCAACCCGCTTACCAGCGATACGCTTGTGCCTGTCTTTGCCACTCGGGCAAGTAACGAATCAGTCACACGTACGTTTACGATTCTGCACGAAGCAGTGAATGATGCACCGTACTTCGATCTGGGGCCAACGCCAGTTTCGCTGGAAGACGAAGGCCTCATTACGGTCCCAAGCTTTATGACCGACATTCGACGTGGCCCAGTGACCGCCTTGGACGAACTGGTGCAAACGCTTACGATCTCATACGTCTATGCAGACAATTCCGCTTGGGAAACACTGCCGACGATCGATCTGCTGACGGGTACTTTGACGTACAAGACTGCGGCCAACGCCAACCGGGCCTCGGGACACGACTTTGGTGTGACCGTGACTGTCATGGACAATGGTGGTACAGCAGTAGTTGGTCATCCCGCCCTGCTAGGCGTTGACCAATTTACACGCACTTTCACGGTCGATGTTGTTGAGCGGAATGATGCGTCTGTCTTTACGATCCCATCTGCAATTACGGATCTATCGGAAGTCGTTCCCAATCCCGCCGATCCAGTGGTGATTCCCGGCTTCGTGACGGCTGCTGCTCCCGCGCCAGGCAGTGCGTTGGACGAACCATTAGCACCTGAGAGTCAGGCGATTGTCAGCTACAAAGTAACGGCGCTCAAGCCATCGTTGTTCTCGATTCAACCGACGATCGATGCTAACGGAGAGTTGCGATACCGATTGGCCGACGATGTGAACGAGATCATGCCGTTCCCCACGATTCTAGTGGAAGTAATCGCGGTTGATAACGGTGCGATCGGCAACGGCAGCGTCATCGTCAATCACTTTGATCCAAGCCACGCTCATCCGTTCTTGCCGAACGTGTATGACGGTGCCACGCTAACGGTGACCGATACAAACGGAAACGTGGTCGTCTTCGAATTGGATGATGCTGCTAACTTGCCAGGCGTGGGAAGTACAGCAGGTGTTCCAAACGTCGCGATCCCTTATTCGGCTTCCGACACATTTGATCAGCTCAACCAGCGCATTGCGGATACGATTGATAGCAGTGGTCCAGTTGGTTGGACGGTCAATGCGTACGCGGATGCATTCAGCAAGGAACTGCGCTTCACGGGCGAGACCTCTGTGGTCGCCTCCGTACCGGCTGGCGTTACCATCTTGCAGAATTTGTTCCCTGCCTTGGGCGCAGGCGAATCGTACGAAGGAGCCACAATTACGCTGACGGACGTCGACGGTGATTCCATCACGTTTGAATTCAACGATACCGGAAGTGCCACACCAGGGGTTGCTCCTGGGCACGTTGCGATTGACTACACCAGTGCCACGACCGCCAACGAGCTGAGCGTGCTGCTGGATGCGGCGATCAATAATCCGCCCGCCGCTTTGGCTGCGTCGTGGGATGTTGTGTCGACTTTACCAGCGGCCACCGACCGCCTGCAGTTAACCAATGTCGTCAATGTGAAGTTGTCCACGAATACGGCGACAATCATCAATCCTTTGTCGGCTGAGATTGTTTCGGCGGTATTCACTGAGCGATTGGCGAACGAGACGCAACCGCAGACGTTCACGATTGTGCCAGATCCCATCAACGACGCGCCCGAGTTCACGATTACTCAGCCGACCATTAATGACATCAAGGAAGATGCCGGAGTGGTTACGATCCCGGACTTTATCGTAGATGCTCGACCAGGGCCGATAACCGCGCTCGATGAACTCGCGTTGCAGTCGATCACGTTTACGTTGACTGCAAACCAGCCAGATGCGTTCTACAACCACGACGGCTCGCTGCCCGGTCCAAGCGGTCTACCAGCACTTACCTTTAACACTGCGACTGGCAATTGGGATTTGACATTCCGCACCGCCCAAGACGTCAATAGCCTGACAGGCGACGATTTAGGTGTAAGAGTTGTCCTGCGTGACGATGGTGGTGTGCGGCCTGGCACGCCAGATGACGACGAAACGGAAGCCACGTTCGATATTGTGATCGACCCGATCAATGATGCTCCCACGTTTGTTACATCGAGCAATCAAGTGACCGTGCTGGAAGACAATGAAGACTTCCCACTGCCGGGAGCAACGCCGACGGTGATTCCTGGCTTTGGTATTTTCACGGTTGGACCCACGACAGCCTTAGATGAAACGACGACGATTAGCGGCGTTATGCAGTCACCGGTGTTCAATACACTATCGGTCTCGAATCCGACATTGTTCGAAGTTCAGCCAATTATTAACGCGGCTGGCGACTTGGTCTTCACGACCCGCGATCACCAAAACGGTAGCGCTGTGGTCGTGGTGCGTATGACGGATACAGGCCCCGATCTAACGACGGGCAATGGTGACGATAACCAAGCGCGTCCCGACCGCACGTTCACGATTACGTTAACGCCGATTAACGATCATCCAGAGTTCCAGATTGCCAAGACGGCCACTAGTCGCGAAGACCAAGGCTTGGTGCAAATCCCAGGCTTCTTGGACAATATGCGTACGGGCCCGCTGGCCGCAGGTGACGAGATTGGCCAGATCTTTACGGTGCATGTTGAGCCTGTGGATCCCTCGGTCGTGTGGATTGTGGCACCTGAGATTGCCGCCGATGGCACTCTGCGTTACCAGACTGGACCGGATGTGAACAATAACAATGCTGACCTGCGTGTGCGGGTTTGGCTAACGGATGACGGTTTGGATTCACCTGCACCGAACAATAACACTTCGCCGACGCAGACATTCCTGCTGAACGTGACGCCGGTCAACGATGCTCCTACATTCGCATTGCCGGCGGTGCAAGTCACGATTGATGAGGACTCTGGGCCGTACACAGCGACTAGTTTCGCTAGCAGTATTACGGTTGGTCCAGCGACAGCGGTCGACGAATCAGCGGGAAGCACGGCCAATCCTGCGTTGGGAAGTACGACAGTTGCCGCACAAACAGTGAATTTCCAAGTGGTCGCGGTGAGTGCGCCGGAGTTGTTCTCGGTACAGCCGAGTATCTCCCCAACAGGAACGCTGACCTTTACGCCGGGTCTGCACAAGAATGGCAACTCGATTGTGATTGTTCGCTTGGTCGATAGCGGTCCATCGGCACCGCCACCGAATGACAACGATTCCAATTTGCAAACCTTTACCATCTCGATCAATCCGATCAACGATGCTCCCGAGTTTGTCATACCGGCGACCATTACCGTGGCGGAAGATGCTGGGTTGGTCAGCCGCAATGGATTTGCAACCAACGTTCGTCGTGGTCCTGTCGGCACTGATGACGAGAATAACCAGACGATTCAGTTCATGGTGCAAGCGGTGAACTCAAGTATGTTTACCACCCAGCCGACGATTGCTGTCGACGGCACTCTCGTGTTCCAAACAGCGCCGAATGTGAACTCACTGAACACCGTCAACGCAGATGATTTGGTGGTTGAGGTTTGGTTGGTCGATAGCGGTTTGGGTACACCTCCGCCAAATGACAATACCAGTGATATTCAACGCTTCACGATATCGATTACACCAGTCAATGACGATCCGATTCCGGATAGCTATGGCGTGACAATTCTGGAAGACACACCGAAAACCATCAGCGCTGCCGAAGTACTACTTGGTGATGTTGCCGGACCAACTTCCGATGAAACGGATGGCTCACAGAATTTGCGTATGAGCCAGATCGAGCGCACGACGGCAGCGGGTGGACAAGTCACACCTGTATTCGACGGAACTGGCCCAAATGCATCGGTCGTTTCATTTACCTATACGCCACCAGCAAACTTTGCAGGGACCGATACGATCCTGTACGTGGTGACCGATGATGGCAATCCGAATCGAAGTGGTACCGGCACGGTTACAATCACCTTAGAAGGCGTCAACGATCCACCGCAATTCATCAAGGGTCCGAATCAGTTTGCAACTGAGGATTCGGGAGAGGTTACAGTCGACTGGGCGATGCAAGTCCTGGCGGGACCACCGGCGGCCGCAGACGAAAACGATGGTTCGCAGACAGTGACCTTCTCGGTTACTGGCGATCTAAGCTTGTTCGAGGGAACACCAACAGTTGCCAGCGATGGCAAGCTCACCTTCAAGCCAGCCGCCAATGCGAATGGAACAGCAGTCCTCAGCGTGGTTGCCACCGACGACGGTGCGCCGCCTGCATCCTCGACGCCGCAATTCTTGACGATTTCGATTTCGGCGGTGAATGATGCACCCGTGTTTACGTC
Organism: Pirellulaceae bacterium; assembly: GCA_041398985.1. Taxonomy (GTDB): domain Bacteria; phylum Planctomycetota; class Planctomycetia; order Pirellulales; family Pirellulaceae; genus Aureliella. The sequence continues at coordinate 243,920 of JAWKTR010000007.1, read as the reverse complement.
CGGAGGGAATGTAACGGTCAACGAAGACAGTGGTCCATACTCCAACACTTGGGCGACTCAAATCGCCCCTGCAGCAGGTTTGAACGATGTGCCAGCAACCGCCCAAGATGAAGCTGGCCAAATCGTCGACTTCAACGTCACCGTTGATCGACCGGGGCTCTTCTCTGTGCAGCCAACCATCAGCGGCACAACCGGCATACTGCAATTCACCCCAACCGAGAACGCCTTCGGGCAAGCAGTGGTGGTGGTAACGGCCGTCGATCGTGGACCGGCTGGTGGACTGAACGTTAATACGTCTCAGCCGGTGACCTTCACCATTACGCTGACGCCGCAGAATGATGCACCAGTTGGGGTTGCCGACGAATATGTGACGAACGAGAACACGGTGCTTCAGGTTCCAGCGGCTGGACTGCTTAGCAACGACAGTGACGTCGACTTGCCCGCCGACACCCTTTCCGTCGTGGGAGGCACGATCGAATCCGCCTTTGGGGCAACGGTCACGATCAATGCGGACGGTTCGTTCACTTACGATCCTTCTGCTGTGACTTCGATCCAGCAGTTGACGACGGGCCAGAACGTGTTGGACTCCTTTACCTACATGGTGCAAGACGCCACAGGACAACGAAGTTCTGTGACTGTTGTATCCATTAATGTTTCAGGCGTCGATGATCCTCCCATTGCAAATAACGATGTCTATTCGATCGGCGTCGGACAAACGCGTCTGTTGGATGTACTGGCAAATGACTCAGATATCGATTCAGCAATCGACTTGCGAACGATCGTTATTAGCCAACCGCCAGTCTTTGGAACCGCGATACGCAACGAAACAGGTGTGGTTCAATATATTGCTGGAGCCGGCTTCCGAGGTATCGATACCTTCGGTTATCGCGTCCGTGATTTGGCTGGCAATCTTTCGAACGAAGCGACAGTCACGGTCACGGTGAACAATGCTCCAGTGGCAAACAATGATTCGACATTCACGTTCAAGAACGAGTCGATCGACATCAACGTCCTAGCCAACGATACTGACTTTGATGGCACGCTCAATCCATCAACAGTCGAAGTGGTGGTAAGTCCTACACCAGCCGGAACGACTGAAGTGTTACCCGGCGGTATTATTCGCTTCACTCCAGAAACTGGTTTCGCAGGACAAGTCCAATTCTCGTATACAGTAGCTGACGACGTTGGTACGACCTCCAACGTAGCTAATGTGCTCGTTCGCGTGCAGAACAGCAAGTGGCAGAATCCTGAGGGTTCGCTGGACGTCAATGGTGATGGCTTTGTATCGCCGATCGATGCCTTGCTGCTAATCAATTACTTGAATAGTGGCGCGGAAACGTTCCTGCCGCTTTCCGGTGTCACGCCGCCGCCTTATCTGGATCCGTCCGGTGACGAAAGCATTTCACCAGTTGATACTCTGCTTGTTATCAACTTCCTGAATTCTCGTTCGGGTGGTGGCGAAGGCGAAGGCGAAGCTGATGTGAACTATGCGTTAATGGTCTCGCCGGAGCAGATGGTGGCAGCGGTCGGCACCGAGTTGGTTCGGGACGTCCAAACGCTGCTCGATGATACGCGTGCGGCAGCCCTGGCTGCAGTTGATCGCCCTGGGGACGATTCAGGTAATAGCAATTTGATTACTGCGGGTGATCATGAGAACCAGGATGACGACGACTTGGTCGATATGCTGACTTGCTCACGCGATGAATTTAAGAAGCGATCTGTGCAAGCAGCTGTCGATGGTTTCTTTAGCGAGATTGGCCCGCGTCAGCACTAAAGAAAGTGCTTGTGGCGAGCGAACGCAAGTGGATACTGCCGAATACTCGGCAGTATCCTTCCATGCGAGTTTAGGCAAGGCAGACACTAAGCCCATGCCCCAGGAAACTAGGACCCAGGAAACTAGGACCCAGGAAACTAGGACCCAGGACGCGTGGCCACGCTACAGAAGTGGTGGATAAATATTGCAGCAGCAGCTGATACATTCAGCGAATCGATGCCAAGCTGCATGGGGATTCTTAGTTTACGGGTGACGCAAGCTTGAATTTCGCCGGGTAGCCCGTCGCGTTCATTACCCAGCAAGAGCAAGCAGGGGCCCGAGCGACTGGCGGTGCTCAAGGGCTGCGCATCTCCATCGAGGCTCGTGGCAATACAATCGATATCCGCGCTGGTCGACAACCACTCAATCTCTTGCTGCATCTGGTGCGAATAGTAGATTTCTAAGCGGAAAGTTGCTCCCATCGCGACGCGCAGCGCTCGTCGAGAAAACGGGTCACAAGTACCGCCTCCCAACACGACGCGTCTCACACCCAAAGCGCCACAGCTACGCAATATGCCCCCCAAATTCTCAGGGTCATGAATGCCAATAAGACCAACCATCGTTTCGTCTGAGGGAAAGGTTCTTGAGAAGCCCTCTCGAAGACTGCGAAGTGGCCTGCGCTGGCCGCAAGCTAACACGCCACGATGGAAATCAAATCCGGTCAGCTCGACCATTTCTGACGATGCAACTGCCAATACCTCGACATCTGTGTCTGCCCACGTCGAGTATCGTTCAGCGTGTTTGAGGTCGATCAACACACTGCGCACTTCGTAATCGCTGTCTAACAAGCGATCAACCAAAAGTGGCCCCTCGGCAATAAATTGGCCACTCGAGTGAATCCAATTGCGTTGTCGAATCTCGCGATATGGCTATAATCTAGGATCGTGAAGGTCGCGTATGACGTGCATCATAAGGAGTACGGTGATTACACCGCATTCGCGGTTGAAAATAGCGTCTAAGTAAGCTCCAACAAGTCGGAACACTCCAAGGGTGCGGGCTCGCGGGGAAGCAGGATATCGAACCGGCTGCCTTCTCCCAGTTGCGTCGAACACTCAATTCGACCACCGTGTTGGCTAATGATTCCATATGAGATTGCGAGTCCCAATCCGGTACCCTGCCCCGTGGGCTTGGTCGAAAAGAACGGTTCAAAAATTCTACAGAGCACTTGATCAGAAATTCCTGATCCATTATCGACGACACTGATGCGGACAAAATCGCCTTCTGCTGCGGTTTCATTGCGAGATTCAATACGAATCCAACCACTAGCCTGTTGGATTGCATCTCTCGCGTTCAAGCATAAGTTAAGCAGGACTTGCTGCAGCTGTGTTCCGTCAATTTTCGCCAACCACAAATCGTCCGCCAATTGCAATTGTAGTTCGACATGCTTGCCGAGTGAATTTGAGAGCATGTGTTGCATTTCGCGAATTACATCGTTGGCATTTTCGACGACTAACGCCACCGGTGACTGTCGAGAGAATCCTAATAGACTTTTGACGACGCGGGCAGCACGATCGGTTGCAAGCTCAGCGGCCTGTAGTGCGTCCAGTACCGTGTTTACAGGCTGGTCAGGGGCAATTCTGGCCAGTTCAAGGTTGCCAGAAATGGCCATCAATAAGTTATTAAAGTCGTGCGAAATACCGCCGGCTAGCCGTCCGATCGCTTCCATTTTTTGCGAGTGCATCATCGATCGTTCGAGCTGCTTACTTCTTGAAATGTCGTGGAGAGCCCATAGCCTGCCCGTAACCGTGTCTTTTCCCGCCATGACAGGCGCGCCGTAGAGCATGATAAAACGCCGCGTGGCATCAGGGCTCTTCAATTCGAATTCACAATCTACATACGATCGATTGTCATTCTCCACGCGCTCGAGCATGGCCAGGAGTTTCGGTTGGTCGACAACGATTCCAGCGAGATGCTGCATAACTTCGAAGCCGTTGTGGAATTTACTGTTCGGTGCATTGATGATTTGCAGAAATCGGTGCGTAAGGCACTCGATATGCCATTTCGCATCGACGATGAGAATCCCTTCCTTGATCGCCTCGTAAGAACAATTCAGTCGAGCGCTAAGTAGCGCCAGATGCTTGGTTTTTCGGCGTACTTGTGACTGCAAGGAGAGTCCCCATGCGCTAGCAAGCATCAACGCCGATAAACCAATCAATCCTGCCAGAATTATTTGATGCCTATGCACATCGACCCACCGTCGCTCGATCTGGATGCTGTCTGCGCTGGCTAAGAGCATTGAAAATTCGTGTTCATCCGCATCGTGGGGAGGCAAGACTAGGCCTTCGACGCTCAGGGTGTGTGCTTCGCCAAGGCGCAAACGTTCAAAGGCCGCAGTCGCAGCAACGAAGTTGACGGAAAAGACAATGCCTTGGTCCTTCAACAGCACGTGACGTCGCGTCCCTTCCGCATGTACTTTCATGACCACTCCACTTAGACGGCAACGTTGCAAAGGCACGCCGTCGTCGACAATGTTTTTTGCGGAAGTGTGTTCCGTGGGCAGGGCATTTGCCTCACCACCCCATGCCACAAACTGAACGTCCATTTCAGGGCGTATGCCGTCGGCGCATAGCCTGCCTATCACCTCTACTATGGTGTTGACTTCTAAGAATCTTGTGCAAGGCCCTTGAATCAATAATGTTCCGCGCGAATCTTCCAGTAAACACGTCGATCCACTGATAAATGTAATCTGTCCATGAACGCGCACTTGCGATCCCAGCAGCGATTCGGAATTGTACAGATCATCTAGGGAGACTATTATCTTTCGCCCGTCAATTGACGTTGATCCCATCGAACTGATCAATGGCATTTCGTTGTCGTTGACGCGTACCAAGGCCTGCGTAGGACGGCCAAGATCGTCCACGATATAGTCTAGGGTCCCCAAAACCTCGATCTTGGTATCGACATAACGTTCGACTTCTGGGCGGCTGCAGCCGTCTGGCAATTGCACAACAAACTGACTGTCATTCGCTGAAACGATCAAACGCGAAACGGTATCGCTATAGACTACGGCAGAAACATGACCGGTCGTTACGATACGTCTACACCAATTCGAGCTCAAAGCCATGTGTGAAAAATCCACTGGCAGAGGGTCGCGAGGTTTGCCCTGCGAAATAAAATCTGCTTGCTGTGCAAGGATGGACTGTTCTTCTCCGTCGAAAATGCCTTGTATGTGAATCAGATCTCCAAGGTTAAATTGATTGCGTTGATAGAGTAGTATGGGCAATCGTACAAAAGTTGCACTACTTCCGTCATCCACAAACAAAATCTGCTCACGCAACGAATAGTATAGAACTGAGCAATCGATTTCGATGGGAACGTCGGTCAGCGGGTCATTGTTGCGAATCTGGTAGGCTTCAGCGATGCTGCTGGCCTTCTGGACGCTTGTCAAAGAATTGCTGGCTTCACCCGCAGAGTCTGTCGCAGCCTCCACATTCATCGTGACATCGTCAACTTGTGCGGAGGTCGATTCGGGGGTAACGCATGCAAGAGTGCCAAGCATGCAAACAACGTACAAGCAGAACGGCGCACGAATGATCGGGTACAGCGTATGGGCTTTGAGTCTCATCGGCGTTGAAGCTGAATGCTGCCATACTCATTGGCTGCTGACCAGCCGCCCGTTAAGGTGGAAACGCTCGAGGAAGAAGGCCAAGGCGCAAGTTGCATTCGATATTCCCCCAACGGCCCCAGGCGTCTTGTTGAGACAATTCGTCCGCCCTGTTGCACGACGGTCGCTCGATAAACAAAAGGCACCACTTTTGCAAATCTTCCAGCGAAAGTTGCGCGATAGGTACCATGGCCTGTATAGTTGAGCCGCACTCGAAGCGATCCGCTATGCTCGCGATGCCGCTCGTTAGCAGCGCTAGTCCATGTTCCCTTCCAGTGGCCAGATAGGTCCGCTCCAAAAAGCGGGGAGGAAAGACAGGTTACGAGTAATATTGCTGCTAGCTTCATGGATCAAAAATACATGAGATGGCGGATGATTGGCACTCATTATACCAACGAAATTGTCCAAGGGTGCTCAGATTTTGCGTAACTGTTCACGATGTGTCGGCTTCTGTGACAGGGTCGGGAGTCTTCTTAGCCTAAATCGTTCACCCATTAGAAACCACATGTTCCTACCAACGGCATCTCTTCGGTGCCGGGCGCTGCTGAAAAGTCTCCCGATTTTCCTGGCGACTTATGTGAGGACGACTTCCTTAGCCTTGTGCGGCTTGATCAAGGCTTGCCCAGATAGCAGCAAACTTCAGCGCCGCCACTTCGACGCGAAGAATTCGAGGGCCAAAGCTAATCGAAGTCATCCCAGCGGAGAGCATTAAATCGCATTCTTGTTCGGTGAATCCACCTTCTGGACCAATTGCAATGCGACAGCGCTTGGAATGCCTGACCTCATGCAGTTGATGAGCAGCTGCGTAGGGGTGCGCAAAATAGCTGGGCACCCGTTCGCTGGCATCCATTTTGACCAAATTCGCAAGCTCATTAACTCGCAACGGTTGGCCAAGCTGCATGAGACGATTGCGACCACATTGCTTGCTAGCTTCCACAATGGCCCGCTCCAAGCGTTCGTATGTCCCACTGCCTGGTTGAGCGACGCCTCGGGTAGTCTGCAAGGGTATTAGGCGATCGACGCCCAGCTGCACCAGCCCTTCGATCAACGTCTTCTGACGATCCCCCTTGGGCAGTGCCACAGTCACCTCCAAACTACTCGACAACTCGCGAACGGTGTCGGTACGTTCAAGCACGCTGAGTGTGACTACACGTTTGTTGATTTGGATGATCTCAGCAACTGCTTCAGCTCCGCATCCATCGAACAAGATCACTCGATCGCCAGCCTGCAACCGCAATACGTTTACGGCGTGTCGTGATTCCGCTGCATCTAGTGCTGGGCAGATGGTTTCGCTTAAGTTTGGTACTAGGAAGCGGGCAGTTGCCATGGAAACATCACGGAGTTTGCGATCGACCAGCGAAAGTTTGCATCAACGCGGAAGATCGAGTTCATTCAGGCGATTGCGGGCGGCAGCCTGTTCAATTTCTCGCTGTCGTGCATTAAGGGCCGACTGTTCTGCCAGCTGGAGTTCCAAATTGGGATCCGTTAGTGCCGCATGACCAGGTAGCAACCTAGCGAGATTCTGAGCTGGCAAGGTCAAAGGGCGAATGAGACCTGCTCCGACAACACTGGCTGTTTGCCCAACTGACTGGGTCTTAAACTTCATCGTGGACAGATTAGATTTTGTGTTGTCCCATGCTGTGTTCAGCTTTTCAAGCCCAAATAGACTTCCAGCCCTTTCAGCCCATGGGCGTCCATTGCGATAGCTGACCGTCGGCTCACCGACTCGCGGAAAGCTCACGATTACGGCGCGATTACCAAAATCATATTCGATCGAACGATCCGTGTAGTGCACGATGGGAGAGCCGGGCAGCATCTGAACTTGTAGATAAACTTGTTGCCCGTCTCGTGGATTCTGGGCAATGACTATCGATGGTCCGCCTGGCAAATCGGGTCCGCGAAAGCTGCGGTCGCCCGTGTAATAATAGCGATGGACAATTAGCGATGGCGGTATCTCGACTTGCGAGTTGCCTGCTGCATCTGTGGTCACAGTTACCGCCGGATTACCACGTGGATCAGCGTTAGGATCTAGGACTTCAATTTCCAGTACGGGCGACACTCGAACGGTGGGGGTGTCGAGTCGATTGGGGCGCAAGCTATCGGGCTGTTGTGCGACACCGAACTGAGCCATGAAAAACAAGCATAGACAAACACGAACCGAATCGCGCGGTGTAAATGGCTTGCTCTGAGAATCAAGAATCATTGGCTTCAGCTTCATCACAGGCTACGGAACTCTCTGCCAGGGCACCACGACACCCTTGCCGGAGCCAGTTAGCGAATCAAGTCGGACGTAGAACTCGAATTCAGCTTGATCGATGTCTTCGAAGTGGTTTACCACCAATTGCTCAAAGCCCGTCTGTGTGATTAGCTCAGGTGCTTCGCGCTGAACCCAAAACTCTGGGATCTTGATTGTGGCTAAGGCCAATTTGCCGGCTTGGTCAACCGCGGCTTCGATGCCTACGGTTGGGGTTTGATTCTCGCCGCCACTGCTACTTGAGCGTAGCAATCGCACAGAGACTTGAAACGCGTTTCGGTGCAGATGCAATTCCAAGCCGCGACCGTTGTTTCCCACGCCGTCAATTCTAGCGTGCCCGCCATTGAAGTTTTGATCCGCGCGCAAACTCAAATGCCAAACGCCACTCTGGTTCAATCAACAACGCGACATCACTAATTTGGCAGTGCCCAATCGTCAGATCACGTGGCCAACTGCATCAACTTAGACTTGGCACGCAACGATCTGTGTCTCAGTTTTTCGGCTCAGACGCAACTCGAGCTTTACCCTGCGTCACGCATGACAGTTTCAATAGTTGGCTCTGGAGGTTGTCGATGGCGTTTGATTGAGAGTGCCGATAAGTTGGGTGTAGTCGCGTAGGAGCGAGATTGTTCGGTCCACGTTCTCAAGCGAATGCTGCTCGACGGCAGGTAGGCTGCGAACAACAAGGGACGGCGACCTTGCCCCATGTTGATAGTTGGCGGCTGGCACAGCGCACAGCGGTGTAACACGACGCGCCTTGGCAACGGTAGCAGATCGTCTGCGGCAAGACTCCTAGCCAGCTGCCAAACTGCTGCGGCGCCGGCACCAAGGCTGATCAAGAACTGTCGACGTGGCAAATTGCGTTTGGTGATCATCAAATTAATTGCCCGTACTTTGGTACTGCCAGCCATCGTTCGCCCGCCTAGAGCTGGAATCTCCAAGCGGTGGTAGCGCGGAGTCAAACGTGCGACCATTGCGCTCGGTATCGCCGGAGGGCGGGCGTGGCGGGCTAGGCAACGATCGTAACTCTGAGTTCGGTCTTTGGGATGGCGGCGCTAGTTCGTTGGGACGAATCTCTTCGTAGACCGAGTTTCCGCGTGGCATATGTTGGCATGGCGACTGCTCGCGATGCGGCAGATAGACGGCACCCTCAGGTGATGATGCAAGAATGTACCCGGGCACGGCGTATGCCGCTTCCGGGTCGTATCCTTCCCAGCGTCGCGTTTCGTAGTCCAGGCCACGGCCGCGGTATCCGTTAGGGGTACCGTGATTGAGGCTTGGGATCGATAGAGGTCGCTACGCCGCATCTTCTGGAATTCGCAGAAATTCGTCGACGCGAGCTACTCGTAGTCGTAAATTCGATTCTCCAGGAACTGGTGTCGACCGCGCGTCTGCGGTACTCTCGATTGCTGAGCCGCAGCGGATCTAGGTCGGAGACGGCTGGCAGCCCATCGCAGCCCCATCAAATCGAATAGTTGGGAATATAGTCGCTTGTGCCATGATGATGTTTTGTTGCAAAGCGATTTCTCGCGTCATTGGGCAGCGGGGGCGCCACAAGGCACCAACGACTGGAATATCCTCTAGCAGCGGTACTCCGTTGGCCGCGTACGCTCGGTCATACGCCACGACTAACGGCTGACTTCACGCAGTTCAAAATTGGAAAGTTGGACATCCGTATCAATAAAGTGCTGCTTTACCCGCCCGAGATGTTTTTCATCCGCTCGGACCGGCTCACGTATGTCCGTGGTGTACAGGTAATGAAAATCGAATACCACCGCTTGGCCGTCCGGGCGACCACGGGCCGAATTTCATAGCCAGTGCCAGTTTCGAACTTGTAGATTGCTGGATCAGGAATTAACTTTTCGACATTTGATTCGAATTCAGGGCCTGAGCCGCATTTTGGGCCATTAGCTGTTCCGCCGTATCGCCTTGCAGTCCAGGCAGGACATTGCGCACTCCGCCACGGCCACCCAAGGTGCCCGCTGCCGCAGTTGCAGGCGAGCTTCCGCTTTGCATTTTGGCGAGCCGCTAACAGACGGGGATCGTTGACTATGCCGACGTCGTTATAGATCGCCAAAGCTGAATCGATGCCTTCTTCTATAAGAACAGTCGCGTCGCGGAAGATCAAACTCCATCGTGGCTGACGGTGAGACTTTGCCGAATTCACGATTATTAACCAGTACGTTGGTCGTTTCGGTTTGCCCAAACTCCACGCGCTTGAACTGACTGGCTTCTCGAACAAGCCGGAAAACTGGATTGTAGAACTGGGTATTAAAGTCGTCGTCCAGGGAGGTAGTGAGGCGTTTGAGGTAATTGTTCACATTGGCCGTGTGGGCGCGCGTGCCCTCCAACAGCTCGATGTACTTTTCTTCCAGGTCATCGATAAGCATATCGAGGAATTTCTTGTGATCTAGCGGACGCCGCGAATCTTGTGCGATGGAGCGTGCCGCGTGCAATTGACTAAAGGCTGTGACCCATTCCGTCAAGGCGCGGTCGGTCGATTCAATCGCTTGTACAAACTCGCTTGGCCGGTCGTTGGGCGAGTTTCGGTAGACGCTACCCAATTCGTTGCGAAAGGCACTCCAGGCTGTCAGCAATTGGTTCAAGCCACTTAGCGAGAGGTTCGAAACTCCTGCCTGATCGATCTGACGCAGATAGCTTTGTTCAAAAGCGAGTTGTCTTTCCTTAACCCGCTCAAGTGTCCTCTCGTTCGATTCCCAGCGGCTAAGCAATCTAATGATACGAATCGTTGCGTTTCTCAATTCAGCAACGGAAATGAAGGGGACTTTGTCACGATCTCGCATCGCTCCATCTGCGAATCGCAAGCTCTTTACGCGATTTAGATTTTCTTGTAAGCCGACTCGATCGCTCGCAGGTCCTCCTGGCGTTGCATCGGCATCGCTCCGAAATGGCCGAATTGCGTTCTCGGTACTTGCCAGGCCGGCCAGCAAAGATTTGAGCTTCGATACGAGTCGTGTACGTTCGCGGAGCCTACCAGAAACACGAAGTACATCAATTTACCGCCATTGGGATCAACGGCATCTATGCAGTTGCATAGAGATCGATGCTGGTACTGTGCCGCTGGTGGAAGCATTTTCAACTAGCAGGAAAAGCTCCTCACCGGTGGCTGCCTGACCATTTGATAGCCGCATTAATCGTTCCATCGGGGGCAAACCTACTTTGGACCTCTTGGATCGCGTTGACCCTTTCAGTGCGATACTTATCAATCGTATTGAGCAATTCAAACATTGCGTCACGCTTGAAGCTCCTGGCTTGAAACCCTGGGGGTAGGGATCTGTCGGAACATAGGTGAAGAGCTCCCCGCCGCGAGCTCTTGAAAATCATTGACCAGAGCAGAGATATCAGCGTATCGAGCAATGGCCGCGTCCAGGTCAGCGGTTGCCTTGGGCAGTTTGAGATGAGCGTTGAGCGGGCATGGAGTTGGGCCTCAGTCGCAAGACTCAGTTATTGATCATTGCCTGGTTGCTCACGTCTGAATTGAGAATTGGCTTGATCGTCTTCGAACATCCGCTCTTCGATCACGGCACGTTCCATCACACGCTGTTTATACTCCATCTCAGTTACCAAGCGTGCTTTGAGGATCTGGGCAAGGCGTATCATCTCGCGTTGCAAAGGGCTCATCGTATCGTCGTGACCGATTTGTGCGTCAAAGAACTCCGCGCAAGCTGGTAAAGCTTGCGTTGCTAGCTAGCTGACAAATCGGCGGTCCTTGCGGGTGATGCTTGCATCCGACTTTACAGCCCCCCGTGCAGCAGCCAATCCCATTTTGGATATACTGTTGTTCGGCCATGGACAGATCGCTTTGAACGAGACGTTCGAACTCCGCCATAATGGCATTGCGGGTACTATTGTTGGCCAGTGCCATCAATGTCGCTTGCGGATAGGCTGGTAACATCCATCGAATGCAACGCAAGCAGTTTGTTACCAGTGTGCAATAGCTCTGAATCCATGGCTCGTAATTCATCGGCGAAGTCACGGCCAAAGAAAGCGTAGAGGTAGAGTTGATCGCGCTCGGCTTGGGTCGCGCCGGGGTACATGCCTCGCGCTTCCTCGGCGCGTTGTGCAGCGACGTGTACCACCGCCCCTACGGAGCATTTCGCCAGATTGAACCGTTAGGAATCTTGCCTGATCAATATAGGTCTGGATGCGATTAGCCACCACTTCCAGTTTGTCTGCTTCGGCTCTACATTGATCTGGGTCGAGTGAACGCTCACGCGAACTTGTCCCCTGCGGAGCGTCAATTTGGTCGATCATCATTCGGACCTGGTTGACACCCTTCAGCGGCCCGCGCAGATGCAGCAGGCCTTCGCCAATGACCGAGATACTTACCTGAGCAATCGGATCGATGCTGTGTGGATCGCCAGCCGCAAACGTGTCGGGATCAGCGTGCGCGGCAGAGGTCTCCAGTCGGAATTGCTCAGTTCGCGCCAATTGCTCCTCGCGTTCGGCTTGCTGCCAGCGCTCATTGGCTGCGACTTCGGCATCGCGGGCGGCACGAATCTGTGACTCAAGGGTTTGTGCCTGAGCGGCGAAGCTGCGGGCTGTATTCTCGAGCTGGCCCAGAATTTGTTGTTGCCGCTGCTGTTGTTCGGTCGTCGCGGCTGGAGGACCGGACGCGGCCGTTTGCAGTTGTTGCAAGGTCGTGTTGAGCGACCGCTGTGTATCACTGAGTTCATTCTCGAGAGCGCGCGAACGCTGTGCTGCTTCCACGGCAGCTCGTTCAGCGATCTTTCGGCTCGTAGTAATCGACTCGGCTTCTTGGCGCGATTTGTCGGCCAACTGGCGACGAACGGAGACCTCTTGCCGATTGTACGACTGTACCCGTCGATTCAAGATCTGCGCCACGCGATGCGCATCGCGGTAGAAGTATAGGCGGGAGACGCGTGTTTCTACTTTGTCGCTTGGATTGAACCCCTTGGTCGGTGTTCTCGGTTCGACAAACTCGGGATACTGGACGAATGGTGCTTGCCCACGCGAGACACCCGGCGTGACTGGATAGTCAGCGGATGCTAGCTGAACTGCACCGCCCAGTTCGGCCACGTAGATGCCGTTAGCCGAATTCATATCCAACAAGTTACCGTAGGCGTCTCGGAGCAATGACTCGTTAACGCGCAATTGATAGCGTCCAGCCGCTGGTGTGAGCGAAATATGGACTTGGGCCGGATCCGTGGCGGAGATCATCATGGTTACGCCGGTTGTAAGCGGCGCGCCGGCAAACGTCCCGTCAGTGCTGTGATAAAGCTTGATCGCTGAGTTCAGATCGGCATCGCTCGCGAGTGGCCGCGAGAAATGGATGGCAATTTGATTCTGTCCGAGCTCACGTCCAAAGCTCTGTGGTGTGATACTCTCAATTCGGAAGCCACCCGTTCGCGTATCGATGGTTAATGGCGGCGCAGGTACATCGAGCGGCACATCGCCCTTGAAGAATCGCGGCGAAACCTCGGCAATTCCATCCTGTAGGGTAAGTTGCTTGAATTCGAGAAGGTTGGTAGCAACTTCAAGTGGCTCGCTAACTGGCACTCCATTCGCGAATAGTCGGCACGCTACGCGCGACGTACTCGTGTTGGTGAATTTAAGCTTGAGTTTGATGCTCTGGCTGTCGTTCGCGTTGCGTCGCAGCGTGTTGCCTGAAACCGCGTAGCTATCAAACTGAATCAGCGGAGGTTGATTGGCGTCCTGGGAAATGGTCACTTGGTCTTTAGCAAAAGCGTGGTTTCGTGTTGCATCTACGACGACAAAATAGCTCCGCAGCTTGGTGCTTTGGCCGACAATTGAAACCGGCACAGCCAAATTCGCCTGTGTTCCAACAATTCGACTGCTGGGTCCGACTTGGATGATCCTGGATGAATTGCTGCGTTCATCGTACTCGGCAAGCAAGTGCAAGACGTCCGTCGTCTTGGAGTACGTCTGCAATTGATAGAGCAACGTGTGTGGCACGTCTTTGAGTAGTGTTACCTGTAGATCATCAATGGCAGCGTTTGGTCGCGTGGGATAGTGCTGTCCCAAACGCAAATTCAACAAGTTAGGCGGCAAGGGTTCGATTGCAGCTTGCGGCAAATGTAACGAGACCTTGTTCGTGGTGGCACTGGCGGAGTTCGTCGATATTCGCAGTTCGTGGGATTCAACGCCCGCCATAGACTGGCTCGTGTATGTTGCATAGAGCTCAAGCAAGGCCTTATCAGCGACTTGAAGCGCGATCCGCGCTACACCACCGCTCTGGATATCAATTTGACTGCTCAAGACCGTTATGCTTGGATCGTCAGTCGTTACTTGAACGCCTTGCAGGTCTTTATCTGGCTCGACTCTCAGTTGCACTTCGAAGCGATTGCCACGCAGCCACGCATTGTGTTGCGTGCGGTCAAGTGGCCAATGGATCGGCTCCATACTCGCCTGAGTGTCTAGCACATCGGTGATAGCAACGGGTTGTGGAATATTGTGTTGCTGGGTATCGACATAGACTACTGGCACGACGGAGGAGACTGGCCGTGCTGGGGCTTGGGTATTCGAAGCTTCAGACAAATGGCGCGCGCGATTGTCGGCAGAGATCCGCTGAGGTTCATGCGGAGTGGTAGTCCGACGAAGCAAGGAGCGCAGGCCCACACTCCAAAGGCTGATAAGCATCAGTCCGAATATAAGTACATATGCTTGACGCACAGAGAACAGCCTCCTGCCTGGAATGCTGTCTATCCGCAATGGGTAATGACTGCATTCTGCGTGAGTATTCGACACATCCCCTACAATCGGTACAAGTGATTGTAGGGATTAATACGAATATTCCGCTTTTCACCGATTCGTCAGGTTTTGATGAAATCTCAACTGGGAATCGATGACCGACTGTACGACTGTGAGGAGCCTCAAAAGCTGCGGCGATCCTCGAGTCCTGCGAACCCATGTCCAAAAGTGACCGAGCCTCGGCGACGTACCTCAGTAAAGAATCCAGCTTCTCGTTCCAAAATTGCAGAGTAGCCGGTAATGGTTCTAAAGTTCTCTCGTGAGCATGAGTCGCACCCGCAATCAGCCTGATCTGATCCACAGGTTTCCATCGGGTCAAAGCAGATGGGTTGTACTGTCAATGACTTCCAGCGACCGTCGGCGGTCAGAAACTGAATTTGCAAGCGTAGCTCGCTCGGAGACTGTGGAGGTACAAAGGGAATGGTGAGTTGCCAATGTCCGTTCGCGGCTGTCTGCAATTGCATGCCTTCGAGCAGAAGTAGCCCTAGTTTGGCGTCTTCTTGGGAGGCGCGCCCATACCCTTTACGAGTAAAAATGGCGGGTGCGTCGAATACCACGCTCGAAACGACATGGTCGGTTCGAAAGCTCGCTTCGGAGTCCGCCATGTCCAGTTCCAATTGTGCAAGTTGTTCGGCACGCAGTTGCGACAAGCCTGCGAGCGTATTGGCAGAGTGTCGCTGAAGATTCCAAGAGTTCAAACGCTTGTCGATTGCTGCACGCGGGTCTTCAACCACGGAGGCAACGCTTTCCGGTTGCGTCGGGGGGGAAAGCAAATTTGTCGGAGCGGGTGTCGGCAGCGTCTCGCTAGCTGGCGAAGGCTCCAGGATTGAATCCGCTTGTCCCGTTTGGTTCAAGTTGACCAAGTGGCTTTGTTGATTTCGCAGCAGCCATGTGCCGTCTTCCGCGTCAGGTACAGGTTCTGCAGGTGCTTGTGGTCGATTTTCTGGGGGTTGTGCTGGAGTAGTAGGTGTAGGTGCAATGTCTTGCGGCTCGGTGTTGGTTGTCTCGGGAATTGACTCGGGGGAACTTGTCTCGGTGCCTTGCGACTCCGGTCGTTCAGGCTCGGTCGTTGCCGCCTCCAAGATTGATTTTACACTGGATTGAATCCCAGACTCGACGCCTGTGCTCATGCTCTGGAAAAGTTGATGCATGCTGCGCAAGGCACCTGGAAGCGGGCCGTAGTTTGGCGGCTGAACTGGGCGTTTAAAGTAGAGCTTTGGATCGCCTAGGTGCTGCTCGATTTCAGCGGTAACCGGGGTACTATATTTGCCTGTAGCTAGCCGCTCGATTTCGGAAAGGATAGATTTGCGACGGCGAGCGTTTTCATTGCGAAGCGTTACCTGCCCTGCCGGCGGTTCATACTGGATCCAAAGCGGATCTGAGAGCTCACTAGTCATCGCGCATGTGCCGCTCGTTTGACGTTGAAATCGAAGGGCGTGGCGACCAACGGCAAACTGGCTGCGAAGGTCAAATTGGTAGCAACAGTTTCCAACTGAGGTGCCAATTTGTGGCTCAATTCCATCACAGACTAACAGGACCCCACTGCTATCTGCCATGGCGAATTTGACGGTGACGGAATCTTGATAGACGGATAAGACTTGACCAGATATAGGCGACAGGTATTGCCCCCCGGCTGCAACGATTTCAGGCCGCTGGGGCGCTAGGATCTCAATTAACAGCGATTCGGATATACAAGGCCTGTGGTGCGAATGGCTGGTTGCGGTCAATTGCAAACTGTGCCGACCCAGGGGTGGACAAGGCCATTGCATGGACATGTGCCAGCCTTGTTCGTCCGTCCAACGCGCGTTCAGCGTTAGCAATTCGGGATGGACGGGCTTGCCATCGAGCAGTATATCAAGGTCGGATTCACGCGTCATTCCGGGGAAACTCGCATCGATGACCAACGGGCCATGTACAATTTGAGTCCATTTGCCCGGCCGCGCTGCAATCTCCACACCGGAATCGGGCTGCCGCACGGACCACTGGACATCCAGCGCACCTTGTGCCAGGGCAGATGAACCGGCGAATTCGGTTGGGCACTCCTCAGCGTAATCCCACCTACCAAGCAACATTGCACAGGCGGAAAAAAGTGCCAGTAAGCGAGTTTGGTACTTCGATCGCGTGCACATGACGGATTCTCGGTGGCGTTATGGACTGGAGTGAAATGGCTTGTCGCCAACCTATTCCAGCCTAATTGGTGCATCGAGGCAGCTAGGAACGAAATACCATCGACGAAGTAGCCCCTGCCCAGGACTAGCTGCGAATTTAACGAATATTCCGATTCTGGGTTCGATGGCGAGCTGCCCGGTGGATTGGATTAGCTCTACGGCTCTGTGTTCTTGCGGTTGACGTCGCGAATCGACATCAATCCACAGAACTGCTGCGGTCTGAGCAAAACTAGTGTCCAGCGCTCTTGCAACGGAATTTATTGGGAGTGTTCAAGCAGAAATTAGCTATAATTTAGGCTTCGGCTACTTCTACTTGAGAGGCTTGAACTTGAGGTACTGTGACTTGGTTGGTGACAGCCTTGAAGCGCAATTTATTAGTTCATCAGTGGGGCCTGCGTTAGTTCTGGAGTGTGGATCTTGATCGAGGCTGCAGCCTACGGAAAGTTACCTGGACCGCGAGTGTTCCTTGCGCGCGGGAGTGCTGAAATTTCGACAATGTTGCGATTCAATGGTAAACGCTTTGGAAACCTCGCTGACCAGGTGAATTCGGCTGCAAGCTTTCGCGATGCGAGAGGTATCTAGATTGAGCCGACGGATTGATGCAGACACGATGCCGAGCTTACTAGTGCGGCTGCGTGATCAGGAAGATGAATGGGCTTGGCAGACTTTTTTTGATGCCTACAGTCCACTCATTTACAATTTTTGTCGCCTAAAACGTTTGCAGTCCGATGATGCCGCAGATGTGACTCAAGAAGTGCTTTTGCGTGTTGCGCGAGCAATCGGTAGTTTCGAATATGACCGAACGAAAGGCCTGTTCCGCGATTGGCTGGCCAGGATTGTGCAGAACGAGATTTGTCGCCAGGTTGCCAAGTCACGCAAGGCAGGCAAGCAGGGGCACGGGTTCGAAGAGTCGTTTGATGTTTCGTCCGACAGCACTTGGCAAGAGAACTACCACCAACATCTGTTTGACATTGCATTGGAGCGTTGCAAGTTGTCGTCCCAGCCCGAGACTTGGGAGATGTTTGAACGCTCATGGGTAAGGCAGGAGCCTGCTGCCGAAGTAGCGCAGGTCTTGGGGGTCAGTATCGACCGAGTTTACGTAGCGCGCTGTCGGATCCTAAAGCGGCTGCGCCGTGAAATCGCCATTCTAGCTGATGACATCGTTTAAATATGCCGGAACACTGAATTGGATGAATCATCAGACCAATCCGAGACCTTAGCCCCCTGTCCTTCGCCCAAGCGCTTGGCGGACTGGCTTGATGGACGCGTGGAATTAGGCACTGCGGAAAAGCAGCATGTTGGGGCCTGCGTGGCTTGCCAGGCCTGGCTGGAACGACATACTGCCGCCCCAGACCTACGGGCTTTGTCCACGTCGAGTTTGGGGCGACGCGAACTGGCAACAAGTGTCGGTGGAGGTATGGCGTTCGCCCAGGAGCCTGAGTTTCAGGCGTTGAAGCAGCGGATCTCATTTTCACAGTCGCTACGGCGCGAGAGTGACAGTTCCAGCACCCACGTTGACCCCGCTGCGGTGCACAGTGCTAGGGTGGACGGTAGTATCACGCGCAGGTGGCTAGAAAAGACTCTGCCCAGTCGCTATGTCGTTGATCGACTGCTGGCAAGTGGTGGCATAGCTGTTGTATATCTAGCATTTGATTCCCACCTGTCTCGCGACGTAGCGATTAAGGTTCTTGCTAGAGAATCAGTTCGCGAACAACAGCGTTTTATGCGTGAAGCGCGTGTGTTGGCAGAACTGCAACACGCCAATATCGTGCGAGTTTTCGATGTGGGCATTTTGCGCTCAAATAGGGCCCCCGAAGCCGCAGATGCTGAATCACAGGGAAGTGGTACGCCCTATATTGTGATGGAATACGTGGCTGGCGGTACGGTCGCAAGTCTCTACAGTCGCTCTGAGGATCGAGACTTCCGCCGGATTGCCAAGCTGATCCAACAGGCGGCTGAGGGACTATCGGTCGCCCACGCAGCGGGGCTCATTCATCGTGATGTAAAACCACGCAACCTGCTGCTGGATGATTCGAAGGAAGTCTGCAAAGTAGCCGACTTTGGGTTAGCCCGCTTCGTAGATGCAGAGTCTACACAGATCACATTGACAGATGAAATTGTCGGGACACCGGCCTTCATGAGTCCAGAACAAGTCGGCCATCCAAATGACTCGGGCGAGGCTGTTGCACTTACTATCGCTACCGATATCTATTCATTGGGCGCGACACTGTACCAGTTGACGACTGGACAGTCGCCATTTCAAGGCAGTACAGCGTCGATTCTGCGGCGCATTACCGAATCAGAGCCCGTCCCTCCGAGAGCAATCAATCCGGACATTCCACCTGTTCTAGAGCTGATCTGTGCTAAAGCCATGGAGAAAGCCCCTGCTGCACGCTACACGACTATGCAGGCTCTGGCAGATGACTTGGGGCGGTACTTGAGCGGACAACCCACATTGGCTCGACCGATTACCCAGTTTGAGCAACTATGGCGATGGACCAAACGCAATCGTTCGCTTGCCGTTGCTCTTATGGCGATTATCTGTTTGCTGACCGCCCTCGGACTCGGGTCAACGATTGCCGCTGGTACGCTGTGGAGCCAGAAGCGTCAAATCCTCTCGCAACAGCAACAAAGCCTACGCGAGCTGTGCAAGCAAGTGGCGGTGGCTGATCCCGAGTCACTGCCATTGGTCTTCAGCCAGCTTAAGGACTACCGCATGTCTGTCGTGCCCGAGCTGGATAGGTTGTGGCGAGAAGAGTCACTTGAGCGTAAACGTCTGAATGTAGCCTGCGCGTTGAATCTGCTGGCGGAAGATCGAAGCCAATATATCATCAGCCATGTGGGCGACTGTCAAACAACACCAGCTCAATGCCGGGCGATATGTTTGGCATTGTCTCATGATCGCGATCGCAGTTTGGAGCTGCTTGCTGCCGAGTATGGCGGGAGCCTCGATTCCATGCGTATGAAGCTGGCGGTCGTTGCTCTGCAGCTTGGAAACACGCATTATGCGGACAGTCTCGTGGAGATGCATCCTAACCTGCGCACCGCATTCATACACACGTTGCCTAACTGGCATGGCGACATGTCGTCGTTGATACAAACTCTGGCCACGCACACGAATGATCGCACATCGATGGCGCTTGCATTAGCCATGGGATTAATCGAACGCAGTGAGTTTTCTGCCGAGCAAGAGTCCCAGTTGAGCCAGGCAATCGTGTCAGTGCGTGAGCGGACGCAGGATACAGGAGTGCTGAGTAGTCTAGTGTGGTTGGAACGCAAGATGGACACCTTAGCGCGTGAAGCTGCCGTAGATGAGCTTGTTGATGCAAGCTCCGAAAGCTCTCTTGCATCCGACTACCGTGGCTTCCGGATGCTTCCGGTCAAGTCGGGTAGCTTTGTGATGGGGGCAGAGGCAGAACTAATTGGCTTCGATAACCGTCCGCCGCATCCGGTGACGCTTTCTCGCGATTTCTTGCTCGCAGATCGCGAAGTTTCTGTGGCCCTATTTCGCACCTTCTTGGCATCTCGCGAGAAAAGCGAAGATGGCCAGAGTAGCAAGAAGTGGACGTGTGACGAGGCCATCAGCGCCACTGGCAGCCAACCAGCCCAACGCGTAACTTGGCTCGAAGCGGTAGAGTTTTGTAACTGGCTTAGCGAACTGCATGGATTCGAACCATTCTATGTTGCTACGGAAGCCCCTTACCATTTTGTTGCCAAGCGGGCTGGCCAGTCTTCACGGTCGGGCTACCGACTACCCACCGAGGCCGAATTTGAATATGCCTGCCGCGCGGGGACGCAGACGCTCTACTCGTTTGGCGACTCGATGGAGTATTTTCCATTCTATGTTGCCTGGTCCAATAACACGCGCATTGCGTCGGCTGAGTGCGGTAGCTTGTTGCCGAATCCTTGGGGCTTCTTCGAAATGCACGGTAACGTTTGGGAATGGACACAGGACTGGCATCAGGAATTCAAGCGTGATGTGCTAAGGGTCGATCCCGAATGCACTGTCCCCAGCGAGTCAGGTCGCGTCTTTCGTGGTGGGGGAGTGGCAACCTATACAGGCTACCCCGAGTCTTCAGCTCGCGGCAGCGCTGCCGCTGATGTGCGTTTCCTGAACCTTGGCTTTCGCGTTGCACGTTGAATCTTATTGAGTGGCTTCGCGGTTCGACCGCTTCGACTGTCGTAACGGTCTTGACGATTGTGCTCAAGTTTCCGATTCTCCGCGTCGATGAATGGACGAAGGATAATAGTCGAATTGACAAATCCCATGCAGCGGTTGGTCAGGATACAAGTGCATCATCTGGCTGTGGATCGGGGTTGAGCGGAAGTTGGCCATTGGAACTCTGCACGCCACAACCTAAATCTAGACGGTCGAAGCGCTTGCCAAGCGATTTTTGCGCGGCAACCATCACTTCTGAAGGTAGCGACAAGTGACATATTGGAGATACTGGCAATTAAACGGCGCTCCTTTCTCGGGAGAGCCTTCGCAGCCACTGTTTCGCGGCGCAACGGTTGAAGAGGCGATCGCACGGATTGAATTCCTCGTGACCAATCGCCGGCACGTCGGGTGTTTGATGGGGCCCAGCGGTGTAGGAAAATCTCGGTTGTTGCGCCACTGTGCTCAACATCCGCCGGTAAGTGCTGAAGTGCCCAGTTTGCAAGCACTGCGAATGTCGATGTTAGGCCTTGTTGGCGGTGAGTTAATTGCTGAACTCTCGATGCGTTTGACCGGTTCACTTCGCCCGGCATCGACCATGCACTCGTGGAAGACACTGTGCGACTACTTTGGTGCAGCCGGTCGCGATGGGACCCAAACGGTCCTGCTGCTTGACGATACCGAAAGTTGCAGTGCGGCTGCCGAAGACGATTTGAATCGAGTGCTTTCGATGGCGTTTCCATTGACAGTCATTTTCGCTGTCGAAACGCAGATGGCCAGCGCGGTAAGTCGCGCTTTGTTTGAGCGCACCGAATTGCAGACCGAATTGCCTGCTTGGGAAATCATGCAGACTGCAGAATTCCTAGCTTGGACTTGCCAGCAATTGGGACGCACCGAGCCAATTTTCACTGATAGTGCCGTCCAGCAGATTCAACTTTCGAGCCAAGGACTTCCGCGGCGCATTATCCAGCTCGCCGACCTGGCACTTGTCGCTGGCGCAGTAGCCCAAATGGACTGTATCGATGCCGAGTGCATTGAGCAGGTCATCTGGGAGCTCCCCAAGTCCTACGCGGCCTAAAATTCTCCGAATCGGAAGCGGGTTTCGCGTCCCTTCCGACACTTCCGAAGTCGATTTTTATTTTTCGTCATAGATCGGGTCAAGCCAGCAAGCTCGCACCGTTACCGGGAAGTGTGCTCAGTTGCACTTGTCCGTTCTTCAAGCGAATGCCCATGGCTGGGTCGCGGGATAGCAGTGTGGCACCATCTAAGTCGGCGTAGTCCAGCAGCGGTAGCAACTGAGCGGCGCCACTGATGCCTACCGAACTCTCGATCATGCAGCCCACCATCGTGCGCATACCTAGCTCCTGTGCGCGTCGCAGCATCCGCACTGCCGGAGTGAGACCACCGCACTTGCAGATTTTGACGTTGATTCCATGGAACAATCCCTGACAGGCTTCTACGTCCGCTTCGCGTTGACAACTCTCATCGGCGATAATCGGCAAGCTTGACTCGCGAAAGACGAGCAGTTTGTCGCTTGAATCGGCGTCGGCGGGCAACGGTTGCTCGATGAACTCGACTCCCAAGCTCGCCAATACACGCGAATTTTCAATCGCTTCCTGTACTGTCCAGCCACAGTTTGCATCGACACGAAAAGTGGCAGTGGTATGCTCGCGCAGACGCCGCACAATTTCTACGTCATGCGCTGTACCAAGCTTGATCTTGTAAATATTCCAGCCTGGCTGCTCCGCCAACTTTTGCTGCATCACTTCAATGGTGTCAATGCCGATCGTAAAGCTGGACTCGGGTACGTTCTGCCAATGCAGTCCCCAGGCCTGGTAGGTCGGTACGTTCAGTCGCCGCGCGTGAAAGTCATGTGCTGCAATATCGATAGCAGAGGCGGCAAAGTAATTGTTCCCAACGGCGCGGAGTAGGTCCGGCCAGACATCATTGGGCGATTCGTTGGCATACCGAGGCAAGATAGCCTCCGAACGATGAATAGCTTGAGACAGCGAGTCGAAAGTCTGGTGGTAGTAGGTGTTCTCAGTGACTTCCCCTAATCCACGGATGCCATCACATTCGAGTTCAACCACCAGACTGGTTTGTTCCGTGATTGAGCCGCGCGAAATGGTAAAGGGATGCGCAAGCGGTAGTGTCAGACGATGAATGGTCAGTTGCATTGTTTCCTATCCTGCAGACATAATCGACGCGCGTAGCTGTTCGGCCGCGGTGACCAGTTTATCGGCGCCATCGCGGTACACGTCGCAAGCTGGCAAACCAAATTCTCGTTCTGCACGCTCGACTTCCGCTGCAGCAGCTTCTGCTGTTAGCGTACGAGTATTAATGGCAACGCCAATAAACTTGCACTTGTGCCGCAGGTTGGCCATGACCTCAAAGGCACGCAACTGCTGGTCCATGGGAACGATAGGAATGCCATCAAAGCCCTTTACAGCGTTCCGACCAGCTTCATAGCAGAAAATTAAACCGTCAGGCGCACAGCCATGCAAGAGTCCGGCTGTCACGGCCGAAAACGCTGGGTGGGCGATGCTGCCTTGCCCTTCAATCAGCACGAACTCCTGGTCTTCATGGCGAGCCACCAAGTCTTCCGCGGCACCGTTGACGAAGTCGGCAACGACGCAGTCGATGGGCACACCTTCGCCGGAAACCATGATGCCCGTCTGACCGGTCGCTAAGAACTTTGCGCGATAGCCTTTGGCTGACAGTCCACGTTGCACCTCCAGCGTCGAAACCATTTTCCCAATACTACAGTCGTGCCCTACCGAGTGTATGCGAGTGCACTCCTTTGGAAAGTTGCGGCAAGTCGCGGTGTTCTTAAATCGGTTGCGACGCACATCATACAATTGGCAGTCATTTGCCTGCGCTAATGCAACATACTCAGGGTCTTCGCTTAAGAATTCGTGTAGCCCCGACACGATGTCAATTCCGCGGCCTAATGCATTGCATATCACACTGCGCCATTCTTGCGGAATTTTTCCGCCCGGCGGCGCAATTCCAATGTAGAGGCTATCGATGTCGTCTATGTCTGACAAGTTTGGAAACACAGGCAGATTGCCACCTGCGCCGAGCAACTCTCCTGTGGTTTTAACCGTTGCTTGCTCTTCCAGCACGCCGACCATGTCGCTGGTCCGATAGCGTAACAAGCTGATCGCTGTCTTTGCCAGAAAGGGTGTCGAATATCCGCTGGTCAGCAGTGCAATCCGCCGGTGTGTCGGCAACTGCACAAAGGCAGAATTGTGTTTGTTGGTGACAACAATTTCTGGGTTGCTAGGCATAATGGCTCTCGTTGGGAAAATCAGACAGGGTATTGTAGCCTCCAGCTAAAAAAAAGTGTAACCGTTCACGATGTGTCGGCTTGTGTGACTGCTGAAAAGACTCCGCCCCTTTCTTGTCGACTCCCAGTTCGTAAACGGCTAAAAAAAGTTATATCGCCCACCGGGGCAATCCCCTGAGTTATACTTTCGAACAGGCGGGTTCGCGGGCTGACCCCTTGGGGCGAGTCAGAAGCCCGTATTGCGAGTACTGCCCTACAGCTTCGATACCCCTCTCCATCAAAAACCCTCGGATTTCTATCATGCGATGTGCCCTTCCTTCGATTACTGCCATTCTTATGACCTCGTCAGTACTGGTCTTCGCCACTGCTTGCGCCCAGGAGACCACGGTAGACGTGTGGCAGAAGCGCAAGGCGGAGGTGTTTAAGCCGTTGACTGATGTGCACAAGCAAGCCATTAGCGACGCAGTGCCGGATAAAGCGACCGCCAAACCCAAGAAAGAACGCCGGGTCTTGTTGTTCTTTCGCTGCGAAGGCTTTGTGCATGCGTCCATTCCCCACGGCAACTTTGCCGTTCAAGAGATGGCGAGAAAAACCAAAGCATTCGAAGTCGACTTGGCTGAGACTTATGACGTGTTCAACTCTGAGAATTTGGCAAAATACGATTGCATCTTATTGAATAGCACAAGTGGTATGCAGTTCCCCGAAGCATCGCAGCAGAATGCCTTCCTAGATTTCGTCGCAGGCGGCAAGGGGCTGGCTGGCTTCCACGCTGCCAGCGATAATTTTGGGCGTCATCCCGAATGCCGGGCATTGGTCGGCGGCGAATTCGGCGGACATCCCTGGCACGCTGGTGGCACCTGGGCCTTTAAGCTGGACGACCCACAGCATGTGCTCAATCGTAGCTTCGACGGCAAGGGCTTTTGGCACACCGACGAAATCTACCAGTACAAAACTGAAACCTATGAAGGAACCAAAGTACTGCGAGTCCTGGTTAGTTTGGACATGAACCAGAACGAAGTCTCCAAACAAATCAATGACGGACCGCGCGAAGTTCCCGTATCGTGGCTACGTGAAGCTGGAGAAGGCCGGGTGTTCTATACGAACTTTGGCCATCGTGAAGACACCTTTACCAAGCCAGCCATCATTCAGCATATGCTCGACGGTATTCAATACGCCTTGGGAGACCTGGCTGCTGACGCGACCCCCACGGAAAAGGCTGGCACACTGGTTCCCGCTCTTGCGCCCGCCAAACCCTAATCCTGTACAGGCAGACCGTGTTGGCAGTAATTGTTTAACGGCAAGCCGCAGGCGACAGCGTTTTCCTAGCTGATGGCGCGAAGTGCGTGCATGCTAATCCGTCACGTGCATGCTAATCCGCCAATCGGTGAATCGTATTGTGGATCGTACCTGCGATTGCCTGTCCGTTGGCCGCGCGAATCTTGTATTCGATGGACATACACCAGGTCGGCTGAATGTCGGGAATTTTCAGATCAATTGTCTTTCCATCCGCAGCTAGTTCTGCACTCGCAATCGACAACTCGCGCGTGTCATAATGATCTGAGCCATACTTGGCGGTCCTTTTCAATGACCAAGTTTCAATCCTAAAACGCTCTGCGCTGATCAACTCGTTGTCCAAGGCCTCGCTAAAAACCAATTGGATTCCTGACCTATTCGCATGCAGTTCAACCGGTAGATGCATTGGGCGGCCTGTTGCACGCAAGCGATATAGTCCACCCGGCTGCGTGGCGTTGCCTGCCCAGGCAAACATGCCGCAGGCGAATAGATGTCCATCGCGCGGGTGGAACCGCCCGCGCATCACTCCGGTCGGGAAGTTATCGATCGGCAATTCGATCATTCCGCCCTGCATGAGTCCATCAACTTCTTCATGCGGCACCAAGAATACCTTGCCGTAGCCATAGGACAAGTTCAACAGCCGCCCGTTGAGTGGTCCCCATGATGGGCTTTCCACCCACAACAGTTCTCCGGGGGAGCGATCAAACGCGTTGGTGATCCAACATAGCGGCGGCTCCATCGCGGCGTCCGATTCATCAATGACATCGTGATAGCCGAGCATATTTCCATAAAACTTGGGACGTCCGTTTGGATTTAAGGTAACCCAGTTGATGCGATTCTTCGGATTCCAAAATCCCTCTTGATCAGTAACGACGAACGATCCATCGGGATTGAGACACACGCCATTGGCAGCCCGAAATCCATTAGCGAGAATCTTGGTCGACGAGCCGTTGGCACTGACTTGTAAAAGCGTCCCATGATGCGGCACAACTGCTGGCTTGCCATGCTGGCCCGATTTGGCGTAGTAGAAGTTACCGGCTTCGTCGACTTGCAAACCCATCGCGAATTCGTGGAAGTGTTCGGTAACTTGGTGATCGTTATTCAAACATTGGTAGTAATCGATTTCACCGTCATGGTTGAGATCATGGAGGACCGCCAATTGATCGCGACACGTCACATGGATTTTCTCATTGACGATTTTCAAGCCCAATGGCTGAAACAGCCCTGAGGCTATGCGGCGCCAGTTCAGTACAGTGCCCGCTTCTGTCAAATGCCACACATCGCCGTCCCAAGTGCAGATGGCCAGGCTTCCGTCCGCGAAGAAGTCGAGTCCAGTGAGACGGGTTTGTGCTAGCCAAGGGTTCGAGTCCGGCGAAACGAGAACGTCAACGGCGAGCGGGCCATTATCAGTGCCGCGAGTCATCGTGGTTTGGATGGTCTGCGGCCAACGCGGTGGTCCTCCGCGCGTTAATTCTGTCAAGTCGCCATCGGAATTTGGAATGCGCAACGACGCAAATTGGTCCAGTTCCGTTCGCGTCGAATCTGACGAAATCCATAAAGTGAATCTTAACGGCTGGGGCCCTGCGGGAATTCTAAGACACAGCTTTCGTTCACGTTCTTCCCAACGCAGAGCGAGGTTGCTGGGGGCGAAGCCCGCTACCATCGTTCCGTTTGAACTTGCCATATCACCCACGCGTCGCACTTCCGCATCATTTCCGCGGGCAGAGGCATCGCTGATACGCGTGGCGGCAGGTACATTCAACTTCCAGTGCCCAGTCACCGGCGCGCTGCGGGTTGATTGACCTGGTGCGACGAGCGCTTGAATGAACTTGACTTCGCGCAGATCGCCTTCAAAGAAAGAGGCTGGGTTGGGGAAATTGGGTGACGTATAGCCAATCCTAACCACAGCGCTTTCCAGGGCTCCGCTCGCGGACAATTTGCCGCTGCCATCAAGTTGACCGTCTACATAGAGACTCAACAGGCCATCCGTGCTGTTCCATGTTGCAGCCACATCATGCCATTTTCCATCGGCGACTGGCGATTGGCCACGAAGTGCCCCCACCCAACCGATATCGAAACACAATCGGCCTCCGCGAATGAAGAATGTTTGCCCATTGGGGACCCACTTGGGGCCCTCTTGAGTCAGTGCCCAAATCGTTCCGTCTTTGTGGGTTCGCACCTTTGCCTGGATCGTAAAATCCTGGTTTGTCAAATCAAAGTCATCGGTTTCGTTTACTTGCAAGTAGGTTTGTCCATCAAACGCAAAGTCCTTTACGTTTGCTTCCTGCGAAGCATCCGCTGCATCCAGCAGAACAGCAGCGGTGGAGAATCCGACGGGCTTCAACTGCGCAGCCGCCGCTGGGAACTCGGCAACGTGCAGAACCAAATCCTGCTTTCGCGGACCAAGATTCAAAGTCCTTAAGAATACTGGGCTTTGTGCGTCGCGCAACAGTAAGCTCGGTGACTCCAATACGGACGTAGTGCCGATCGAGTAGGACAGCGCGATTTGCTGACCATGAAAGTATTGCCCGTGAAATTGTCCCCATTCTCGAGGCAGCGGACCATAGCGCTTACCATCGCGTCCTAGCACACGTTGTTCGTCGTCAAATGAATCTTTAACGGGTTCCGCCCAGCCTGGTCCCGTTGCATTGGAAAACGCAATTTGGCCGACCAGACGCGGGTGTACTCCGTGTTTTCCGTCGAACTGAATACCCTGCCAATCGATAAAGTTATCTTCTTGGAAACCAGATCCAGTCCAGCCTGCCGCCATGCGGAGCGTATCGGTGTCAAACATCATCCATTGCCTTCCACGTGATACTCCGCCAGCGCCTGGATCCAGACGGATTGCGATGCCTTTGTAAGCAAAATTGTGGTCGGATCCCGGAACTTCGTACGTGTGGGTCAGCGAAGGACCATAATCCATAGCCGACCAGGCTACGATTTGGCTCGGCTCTGGCCCCCGCGTCTCGCCCTTCGGCAAACGCGCAAGGTAATCCGCATCGACGTCGACGAGATGACTCGTGTTGTGCGGACGCAGATAAGATTCTCGTATGTAGTGGATAACATCGTATTTCTGTGATGGCACCATCCAAGTTTGTGGTGTCATCAACCCGAAGCCGTGAGTCAACGTGCGGTACATTGAATACGGATCGCTGCCGTTCTTAAATTTTCCCTCGGCAAAACGTAGTGACGTCGGCAATGAGCCTAGTTTGTCATGTGTTCCGTGGCAATTGGCGCAGACTCGTTGATAGATGGCTTCGCCACGCTGATAGGCGTCGTCGTCCCAAGTTGCGATCAGTCCAGCATGATCCAGGTTTTGCTCGTACTCAGGGACGCGAAACGCGAGTAGCGAGGCGTCCGGCTGCAGTGCGCCAGCCCGCGCAGCTCCACCGTCACGAATCTCCATTAAATAGCGAATCAAGTCTAGAAACTGTTGTCGGCTAGCCAGTTGATCGACCTGACCAGTCGGCATGATCGACGTGTCCAAACGCTTCCAGGCCTCGATCTCATCCGACTGAAACGTTGTCAATTCTGCTGTGCCTTGCGGCAGTCTCAGTGAGACGGTTTCGTTCGAGGCATCAACTAGCAATCCAACGACGGATTCTCCGTCAGATGTAATTACGGCAGCCCCTTCATAACCTGCGCGAATTGCTTTCGAGGGGAAGAGCACCGATTCGACTAACTCCGCATCGCTAGGCGGTTGCTCATACGAGCCGGTCTGAGCTAGATTTGGGCCGAGCGGATTCAAAGTCGATGAACTTGCATCGCCGACAAGATGGCATTTGGAACATGCGATATACGGCTGATAAAAAAGGATCGCGCCGCGCTGCGCATCGCCTTCCGACCAAGCTGCTTTTGCCAGTGCTGTCGGAGACTCTCGCTCAAGTTGCATTTGCAATTGCTGCGCGGGGACCGTGCTACACGTCATTGCAAGAATGACAACCAAGGCAGCGTAGGCGGGTGGGGCAACGAATTGCCAAATACACTTCAAGCGCTTCACATTCAAATTCCGACTTAACATACCCATTTTCCGGACCGGTAACCCAATATTTGCCTACTGCTGGCGGTCGATCCAGCAGCACGGCGATTACCATGATATCCCGATTGTTGCGGTCGGTAAGTGCGAATGCTGGCGTTATGTCATGCTCTGCCCACGATCAAAAGATTCCGCCTGCTCTGGCTAGGAACCCAGTGATTGGAGGTTTGATCGTTTAATGGTAGGTCATAAACGAGTAAGTGGGTGGTGACTGCTGTGCGTAATGCCGCGTAGGGCCGGCCTGCTGAGCAGGCGTGGCAGCAGGCTCAAGAGGAAGGGGTGCAGGCTCGTGGGCCGCTGGGGCTTGCACTGCAGGCGGAGAATGCAAGGTCGAGGAAACGGCTTCGATCAAGAGTCCACTCCAGCTCGGCTGCGCCAGAGCGACGATCCCCAAGAATGCGGCTCCTTCCAGAATGAGAGTTGAAAAGAAGCTAGTTCGCCGGGTGCGGCGCAATCTCCTGCGTGTGGCCATGGTTGCCCTCCGTGAAAAGTGTTAGGTTTGGCTGCGTCACAGAAATCTGCCAGCCTTCCGCCCTGTATCCTACGCTCGAAGCCAAGTGAGCAAAACGAATGCCAAACTTTTCTTACGCGGGACCTGCCAACGCAAGTCGCAGTGGCATAAGATGTTACGTCCGCGCACCAGGACGCACCGTCTTTCGAAACTTGTCAGACACTTTCAAAAGTTCGTAAAAATGTCCACGCTTCCCTCGCTCGACGCCAGTACCCTGAACGCACAGGAAATGCGGGATACGGTCGCGGCCGAGTACTTTGAGCGACTCCCCTTTGCACCCTATCCGGTCCAGGAAGAGGCACTACTAGCTTGGTTTACGGCCCAGCAAGGAGTGCTGGTGTGCGCTCCAACGGGTACAGGTAAGACGTTGATCGCTGAAGCAGCGATCTATGAAGCTCTACGCACGGGCAGACGGGCTTATTACACAACACCCCTGATCGCGCTGACTGACCAAAAACTGCTAGAGCTACGCGAGTCGGTGGAACGCTGGGGCTTTAGCGAAACGGACGTCGGCTTGGTGACCGGCAACCGGCGTGTCAATGCTGACGCCCCAATCCTAGTGGTCGTAGCTGAGATACTTTTAAACCGCTTACTGCAGCCGGACATGTTTCCAATGCATGATGTCGCTGCCGTCGTTATGGATGAATTCCATAGTTTCAACGACGCGGAGCGTGGCATTGTGTGGGAGCTAACCCTTGGCATGTTGCCGGCGGATGTCCGCACTCTATTGCTAAGCGCCACGGTCGGCAACAGCTACGAATTTACAAGTTGGATGTCGCGTAGCTGCAATCGCAAGCTGCA
Source organism: Pirellulaceae bacterium (assembly GCA_041398985.1). GTDB lineage: Bacteria > Planctomycetota > Planctomycetia > Pirellulales > Pirellulaceae > Aureliella. Next base: position 213,242 of record JAWKTR010000007.1, on the reverse strand, counting down.
GCTGGTCGAAGGGCATGAACGCAAGGTCCCGCTAAGCTACCACTGGGTCGATGATCATACGTTGGACGAGTGGATCGAGAAGATGGTCGTCGGCAACGAAGAGCAGCGTCGCACTCCGGCGCTGATTTTCTGCTTCAATCGCGATCAGTGTTGGCAAGTAGCTGAGTTGCTCAAAGGAAAAAAAGTTGTCGACAAGACGCAACAAGGTGCGTTGAGCGACGAATTGGAGAAGTACGATTGGTCGCAAGGGGTTGGTCCGAAAATGCGGGCGTTGCTCCAACGTGGCGTTGGTGTGCATCATGCGGGCGTCTTGCCGAAATATCGCCGTATCGTCGAAGATCTGTTTCAGCGAAAACTGCTGAGCGTGACGGTGTGTACTGAGACGCTTTCCGCAGGAATCAACCTCCCGGCGCGCAGCGTGGTTCTGCCAACGATCCTGAAAGGACCGAAGGATCGTCGCAAACCTGTCGAGACTGCTGCAGCCCAACAGATATTTGGGCGGGCTGGGCGACCGCAATACGACACAGAAGGCTACGTCTACGCGCTTGCGCATGAAGATGACGTCAAACTCCTACGGTGGCGTGAAAAATATGATCAGATTCCCGAGGATACAAAAGACCCGGGGCTAATGAAGGCCAAGAAGGCCCTGAAAAAGAAAATGCCCAAACGCCGACCGGGCGAAACTTACTGGACCCAGGAGCAATTTGAAAAGCTGCGAACCGGTGCCGCCGCCAGCTTGGTTAGTAAAGGCAACCTGCCCTGGCGACTGCTAGCCTATCTGCTACTTAAAAACCCTAGCGTGCAGCCGATCCGTGAGCTGGTTGGCAAGCGTTTGCTCGAAAGCGGGCAAATCGACAAGGCGCAAGAGCGTCTCAATCAAATGCTTATCACACTGTGGACGGCGGGTTTTGTGGAACTGGATCCTAAACCCCTGCCCAAGTCCAAATCAACAGCAACACCAGCGGTGCATTCGGCGAAACAGGAACCACGGGCTAATACACCGCGCACTTCTGGAGGTCTGCTCGAGTCCGCAGGATTGGGGGAGTTGGTTGAGTCAATTACAAACTTTCAGCAGCCCGTCGAGGAGGAAACAGTAAACAGCGAGGCAGACGCCAATCGTGGCTACGAATTGTCGGACTATCGACCCGTTTCGGCGCACGCCACCGAACGACTGGAATTGCTCGTACGCTTGCGAAGTATCAATCCTTTGTATGGTGTTTTTCTGGCGGGACATTTGGCAATTGCGGACGATACAGAACGATTGCTGGCGCTGGAAAGTGCGCTGGATATGGCCGGCACTGTAGCGCGGCACGTCCGTGTCCCGAAACTGGATGAACTACCGGCGGGTCCACTGGCGACCGAGCGACTTGATTCTCGTTTGCTTGAATTGGGACTAGCGACGCAAGAAGAATTGGTGGGCAAACAGCGCGATGAAGATGACGATGCACCGTTTAAGCGGCGAGGTGACGGAGTCTTTGACGAACAACCCGTCTGGATCATCAGCATCGGAGAGAAACTGCGGCGTCTGTTCGACTACGACTTTCCCAAAGTGCATGATGTATACACAACGCCTGTCCATGTTGCCGGCGAAGTGCTCGAGTTTGGGGGCAACTTCAATAAATATATTGTGGCCAAAGGGTTACAGAAACACGAAGGAATTATCTTCCGGCACTTGTTACGCTTAATTTTGTTGCTTGACGAAATGGCTTCGATCCCGCCGGTTGAAAGTACGCCCGAGGAGTGGGAAGACCGTATCGATAGCCTGATTGAACGACTAACTGCCTGCTGTCATGAAGTTGACCCGGAGAGTACTAACGAAGCCCTTGAGGAAGGTGGGGGCGGCGACGACCTCACCGCAGGCCTGGCACCCGTGCGCTAAGAATCCAGATGCGCGGCTTACGAAACTGCCGGAGTACGCACTTAGATTGGGTCAGCCTGACAGTCATCGAGTTGAACGGAGACCCCTTTGTCCATGAAACGCACGTAGACCTGTAATCGCACGTCGCGCTCTCGTCGGACGATAATGCCTTCGTAACCAGCAAAAGCTCCGTTGCGAATCCTGACCCGTTGGCCCGGTTCCAACCTCGCTTCTGGTGACAGTGGAGCTTCTGTGCCAATCAGGTTCTTGATCTGCAGTAAGTCCTCGACTAGCTCTTCACGGCGCTCGACTGGAATGCAGCGACTGACGGACCCGGTGCAGACAGTTCGGTAACGCACATCTTCTTCGCCACACACAAAGACGTAATTCCCAAACAAGGGCTCGTAGCTCTTGCGCAACCGACCATTCGGAGAGCGATAGCGGCGCTCGATGACCGGCGCGTAAAACGGGATCTGCAGATCCACCAATTGTCGCATGAGCTTCTTTTCGTGCTTAGCCATCGTATACATGGCCCACCACGGAGCATTTGTCGCCCTGGGGCTGACTAATAGGTCATCGGGATACAAGTCCGTTTCGCGTTTCAGGATCGGCATCGCCGGAATTCAGTCGTTGGAGAAACTATCGAAGGAATATCTCTACTGTTTTTACCAAGCGTCGGCTAAGTTGTGAACGCCAAAAATTTGAGTTTGACCTGTGCGTCCGAACCCTAACGATTAGTGGATCTGTGGTGGGACAGAACTCGCCCTTCACGCTTGTGACAGGGTCGGGAGTTTTTTCAGCCTAAGTCGCTTACCCCATTAACAACCACATCTTGCTGCCAGCGGCATCTCATCGGTGGCGGGCGCTGCTGAAACGACTCCCGACCCTTTCGTGTCGACTCCAGTGTTCGTAAACGGCTACGATAGAACTAACCCTTCCATCGGTACTCGTACCATCCCACCTGTGCTATCTTTAGGAGTCGTGCATAGGTAGGTTGCCGAGCAGGAATATGCCGCGTGGCAGGGCGCGAGCTTTTCGGTTTTATTACACCCAACGGCTATCACCCTCTGCTCTTTGCCGCAGTCAATCAATATTTATGTGACCAGGAATTGTTGTTTAGGAATTGTTTTGAACCCGAGGATCCTATGCCTACGCCAGCGCAACGTATTGATGAGTTGTGTAAAGAAATCCGAGAGCACGATCGGCTGTACTATGTCCTCGCGGAGCCGAAAATTACCGACTTGGAGTATGACCGTCTGCTGTCCGAACTGAAGCAGCTAGAAGCTGAACACCCGGAACTAACCCGCGAAGACAGCCCCACGCAACGCATTGGTGATGAAATTGTTGGCGACTTGCAGCAGGTTAAGCACCGTGTGCCTATGCTATCGATCGAGAACACCTATAGCCTAGAGGAGTTGGCTAATTTTCTAAATCGCGTGCAGAAGAATTTGGGGACAGAGCCAGTCGAATGGGTGCTTGAATTAAAGATCGATGGCGTAGCCGCCGCGATCATCTATGAGGATGGGAAGCTGGTGCGAGCGGTTACGCGCGGCAATGGTGAGGTGGGCGACGATATCACTCACAACATCCGTACTATCGGCGATGTCCCGCTCCGTCTGATTGGCAATGTCCCGTCACTACTGGAAGTGCGTGGCGAAGTCTACATGACCAACAGCGATTTGGCAAAGCTGAACCTACAGCGTTCAGAACAGGGGCAACCCGCTTTTGCCAATACACGCAATGTGACCGCTGGCACCATTCGCTTGCAGGATCCTAAGCTAGCCGCAGAACGCCGCATGCGGTTTTTCTGTCACGGCGTCGGTTATTGCAACGGCATCCAGTCGACCAATCACATCGCTTTTCTCCAAGAGCTGCAGTCCTACGGTCTACCGGCCACACCACATGTCCACCACTTTACATCCGCGCAAGAAGTACTTGAAAAGATCGATCAGATTCAGGAAAGCTTGCACGAGTTAGATTTTGAGGTCGATGGACTGGTATTGAAAGTTAACCAGTTTTCACAACGCGACGAACTCGGTTCAACCAGCAAGTCACCGCGGTGGGTCGTCGCTTACAAGATTGAAAAGTATGAAGCGGTCACCCAGCTGAACGAAATTCGTGTACAGGTTGGCAAGACAGGTGCCATTACACCGGTCGCAGAGCTAGAACCTGTCCAACTGGCTGGTACGACAGTCTCGCGCAAGTCTGCACAATGCAGGAGAGATCGAACGGAAAGACGTGCGGGTGGGCGATTGGGTTGTCGTCGAAAAAGCGGGCAAAATTATTCCACATTGTCCGAGTCGAATTACACCGGCGAGCTGAGGACGCGAAACCATTCGAGTTTCCTACGCACTGCCCCGAGTGCGAAAGCAAACTAGAGAAGGACGAAGGCGGTGTGTATATTCGCTGCCAAAATGAATTGTGCCCTGCAAAACTTCGTCAGCGACTGCGCTTCTATGCAGGCCGAGCGGCCATGGACATTGATGGACTGGGCGAAAAAATTGTAGATCAACTGGTTGACGCTAACCTGGTCAGTAGTTTTGCCGACCTTTATCGACTCGATGCAAACAAATTGTTGAAGCTCGATAGTTTTGGAAAACGCAAAGCAGAAAAACTGCTCAGTGGGATCGAAGCCAGTAAGCAGCGTGGCTTGGCCCGCGTCTTGTCCGCGATTTCTATCCGGCATGTTGGCAAGACGGTCTCCAAGTTGGTGGCCCGCAAGTATCCTACACTCAACGCACTGCAGGCTGCCACGGTGGATGATTTGGCAGCCATCGATGAAATCGGAGCGACGATTGCCGCCAGTCTTCACGAGTACTTGCACAGTGACAGTGGACGCGAAGTCATGCAAGGTCTGCGAGACGTTGGCGTGTTGCTTGAGCAGCCGCCTGAAGAGATTGAGGCCGCTGCAAGTGCAGCGTCGAGCGTCCTGGCTGGCAAGTCGGTTGTCGTGACCGGAACATTAATACGCTACAAACGCGATGAGATTCAGGAGCTCATTGCCAAGCTCGGTGGTCGCCCATCCAGCAGTATTTCGAAGAGTACCCACTACTTAATTGCCGGCGAAAAAGCCGGTAGTAAACTCGAAAAAGCTCAGCAGCTTGGCGTCGAGATCCTCTCCGAAGCCCAATTCGAGGAAATGGTCAACGCCGCTGGAACCTAGTCGGCTGATCTGAGAGTGAATCTCAGCTCTTGATAAAATTCGCAAAACCATAAACAAGGACCGCTCCAATGCACACTCGACGTCGCGCACTTCAAAACTTGGGGGCTGCGGCTTGTTTGCTGGGCTCACAAACTGTGTTTGCACAGCCTTCATCGCCCAAACGCAAAATCAAGGTTGGACAAATCGGCGTTGGGCACGCACACGCAAACAAGTTAAGCGTTTATCGCGCCTCGGACGACTACGACGTCGTGGGAATTGTCGAACCAGACGTAGAGTTGCAGTCAGCGGTAAAGGACAAGGCACCTTATAATGACCTACCATGGATGACGGAGGAGCAACTGCTCAACGTCCCCGATCTAGACGCAGTGTTAGTCGAGACGCAGGTCGAGAATCTACTGGCCACTGCCCAGACATGTATCGACGCTGGTAAGCACGTTCACCTCGATAAACCCGCAGGCGAGTCGCTGGCTGCCTATCGGAAACTGCTTAACGACGCAGAAAAAAAGGATTTGCTCGTTCAGATGGGTTATATGTATCGCTACAATCCAGCGATCATCATGCTCCATAAATTTCTAGACGAAGGCTGGCTTGGAGAAGTATTCGAATTGCATACGGTCATGAGCAAGGTCGTCGATCCGAAAAGTCGGCAGCAGCTTGCAAAGTTTCCCGGTGGCATGATGTTTGAACTGGGATGTCACATTATTGACTTGGCCGTTGGCGTCCTGGGGGCTCCCGATCAAGTCACTGCGTACGCACAGTCTGTTCACGCAGACAAAGATAGTCTTTCAGACAATATGTTGGCTGTGCTCGAGTACCCACGGGCGACGGCTACGATCAAGACGTCCGCATTAGAAGTAGAAGGCTTCTCGCGAAGACACTTGGTAGTCTGCGGCACAGGCGGAACATTTCATATCCAGCCTTTGGACAATCCATCTGCTCGCGTTGCGTTGAATCAATCACGTGGCGAATTTAAAGCGAGCTACCAAGACATCAGCTTCCCAAAATTTGAACGCTACGTTGCCGATGCCACTGACATGGCGCACATCATTCGCGGGGAAAAGGCGATGGATTTTAGCTATACGCATGATTTAAATGTCCAGACGACGGTCTTGCGCGCGAGCGGATTAGAAAACCGGTCATAGCGAACTTGAAGTCGACAGGAAAGGGTCGGGAGTCTCTTCAGCAGCGCCGCCACCGATGAAATGCCGCTGATAGCTACATGTGGTTGCTAATGGGTTAAGCGATTTAGGCTGAAAAGACTCGCATCCTTGTCAGTTAAGCGTTTTCTCGATACGGCCATTGAGGTTGGGTCCATAGGCCGCCATCGACGAAAATGGTTTGACCAGTGACAAAAGCGGCTTGCTTAGAAACCAGTAGACCGACCATGTCGGCCACATCGGATTCCGTACCGACGCGTCCGAGTGGCGTAATCGATCCCCAGGTGTTTGCGTAGTCTGGGTTTTCTTGCCGAGTACGTTCGTTTTCAATCGCGCCTGGAGCCACACAATTTACACGAATGTTGTATTTTCCAAATTCGACCGCCGCAATCTTGGTCAGCATCTCGATCCCTCCCTTGCTGGCGGCGTAGTCGCCCAGGCTGGGAAAGGGGATTTGATTCGCACCGGACCCAATGTTGATGATACAACCGCTACCGTGCCCTTGCATTTGACGCCCAGCTCGTTGTGTGCATAGAAAAGTGCCCTTGAGATTGGTGCGAATCGTGCGATCCCAGTCGCATTCGTCCAGTTCAAGCAGAGGTGCGAAGGTTTGTACAGCGGCATTGTTCACTAGCACGGCCAGCGGTCGCTCATCATTAGCAATCCGCGCGAACAGTTCGTCGAGCTCGTTCGCCGATCCGACATCGGCATCGTGGATCCAGCCATCGCTGCCCGCGGCGCGAACCAATTCCAATGTGTGGTTGGCGCCGACCTCATCTCGAAAATGGTCAATTGCGAGTGTGTATCCCAAGTGGGCTAGGTGCACGGCGATTTGTCGACCGATTCCAGAACTCGCGCCAGTCACCAATGCCAACGCATCAAGCATAACCTCTCCCCAAGGTTGTAAACCAGTAATTTTAGGAATCGCAGAGTAGAAGCGGACGGCACACGGAGTGTGCCTGCTACTTTGCGAAAAACAAGGCAGACGCATACGGAGTGTGGCTGCTACCTTGCCAGGTAGACGCACACGAAGTGTGGCTGCTACGTTTTGCTAATCTTAGAGTTCTTGAATTGCTTTTTCCAGGCGGCGCACTTGCGCACGGACTGGTTCCAAGTCCGGATATACCTCGAGTGCCCTGCGGAACCAGAAGAGCGACTCTAGCAAATCGCCCAGCTCAAGATGGCAGTGCCCCAGGCCGACCATGGCTGCGTAATGAAATTCATTCAACTTGAGCACTTGGCGGCAGTCTTCGATCGCATGTTCAATCGAATCCATTTGAAACAGCGCCAACGAGCGCTGATGATAGACTTCGGCAGAACCGCCGCTGGTATCGATCAGTTGTGTTGCAAGATTGATCGACTTTTCGAAGTTTCCACATTCGTTGCATCGCACCACCAATTCCAATTGCTGACGCTCGCTCGCGGAACCGTCGCGGGCAGAAATCGCGCGAAGTGCATCGTCGACCACCAGTCGCAATTTTCGGTCGGGGCTGCGGAGCATGGGACCAAGTCTTGCGACACAGCTACTGTCACCCAGCAGCCCCAAGGCGAGCGCGGCAGCCCGGCGTGAATAGATGTCACCAGATTGAATTAATCGCAGCAGCGTGCCATTCGAGTAGTGCTTGGCAACTGCCACGATGAACTGCGCGGTATCCGCATCAGTCAAATATCGCTGGTAGAAACTCAGCAGAATAGAAAATCTCTTTACTCGCTGTTCCACAGTTCTACCTTGCGTACGATATCTTGGGCAAATACGAAAAAAATTCCGAGGCGTTTCTGAAAGTGTCTCCACAGTATAATCAGAGTGGCTCATCGGGCAATTCTGCCAGTAACGAAAGCATCATCGATGATGAAATTCTGCAGAAATGACTTGACAGACGTAGCCGTTAGAAGTCCGCTTTCACTTGCTATTGCGAGAAGAACAAAGTGTAAATGTGGTGCGACCTACTGCACTGCGCTACCTAAGTTCACGAGTTAGCCTATTATGCGAGAATTCGAAAGCCTACCAAACATAAGGATTTGGACTTGTCGGCGCGCGACAGTTAGTGGTTTATCCATTGTGCTGTGTTTGATCATGCTAGGGGCATGTGGTTCGTACGCCAGCGGCCAAATTCCAGTTGTCCAATACAACTTATTGGATGTTCCCAATGCGCAGCCCGCCAGAAGAAAGCTGCAACAGCCAATTCGATTTGTGTGGGATCAGCAGGCGCTGCGAGCTGGCTTGCAGAATCTATCGAAGGCGCATCGCATCAACCTTTGGGTTGATCGTCGGCTCGATCCAACTCAACCCGTCAGCTATGCACCTCCTGTTGGTGACACATCGCCTCATGACAGCATGCTGCTCTCGCGCTTGCAGCAGCTGGCTGCACAGATGAACGCTAGCGCGGGTGTCATCGAGAACCTTGTCTATTTCGGGCCTTCAGAACATGTTGAGCAGATTCAAAGAGCCGCAGTCGTTCTGCACAATACTATTAGTCAACAAGACTCAAGACTGGCGAACGAAGCCAGGTTGCTCAAGTGGCCGGAGTTAACAACACCGCAAGCACTGCTGGAAATAATCGAGCAACAATGGAGCATCCAAATCGAAGCCAAGTTGCCTCATGATTTGATGCATGCTGGCGAATTGCAAACACCATCGGCTCTGGCAACGCAATTGACCATTGCGGCTGCTGGGTTTGACATGGAAGTTGAGATGGTGGGCCACAAGCAATTCAAGCTCGTGCCGCTGCAGAAGCAGTCTAAGTTCCAAGCAGAGTACGCAAAGGCATCGATCGAGGCTGACGCGATCGCTGAATTGCGGAGACTTTATCCGGGCAGTCAATTAAAGTGCCGCGCCGCGCGATGTACCGCTACCGGCGTCGCCAACTACCATTTTGCCTTGTTCGCTGTGGAGGCCGCTCGCACGGCTGCAGATGAACGCCGTTGGAGTCTCAATGTTCCTAACGCGCCCACATCAGCGCTCATGGATCGACTGGCCGCTGGTATTGGACTGCAGGTTACCTGGGATCCAGCGTGCACAGACGAGCACCGCAATCGACTGCAGGTTTTGGAAATCAAGGATGCTTCCACACAGGAGTTGCTAGAAAAAGTCTGTGCGGCCGCTGGCCTTAGCTTTCGATTGGAAGGCGACCAGCTAACCTTGTTTCCTAAATAGAATCTTAGAGTTTCTATTCGAGAGTTTGGACGGCGAATTGCTCTTTGGTTAGGGAGCAAGACTCAGATAGCGTTATACCACTCAGCATTGGCCCACTGGCGTACAGATTCTGTGCAAGTGGCACGTCGATTTGAACGGAGACTTGAGGTGTTTCGTCCGTAACCGTGCTTGGTGTGACGGTAATGGTTGCGTTTTGAATGCCAAGGATCGCGAGCGTATCCTGTGCTATTGTACTAATTTCGGTACTTGTAGCTCCTGGAATCGTGGCGTAACGTGCTGCCTCGAAAGCCGCATTATCCATAGTATTGCGGATCATATTGGCACGTGAAAAATCTACTGCTCCAACTAACAGTGTGAAGATGATCGGCAGCACAAGTGCTAACTCGACCGTTGTCGCTCCACGGCGCGATTTTGCATTTTGTTGGTTCATTCTTGATATGTTCTCTAAATGATTTATGTGTGACGGGGTCGGGAGTCTTTTCAGCCTAAATCGCATAACCCGTTAGCAACCACAACCACATGTTCTTATCAGCAGCATCGCATCGGTCGCGGGAGCTGCTGAAAAGACTCCCGACCCCGTACTGTCGATTCGAAACTCTCGAGTGGCGCTAGTCAATCAGTACAACCGGCAAGTTACGAGCCATGTCCTGAAATGCGGCAACGAGTTCAGACTGATTGGAGGCATGGTAATGTTGGCCGCCTGTCGTTTTGGCAACCTTTTGCATGTCGGACTGGTCTGCTTTGTCCAGGAAAGTGACGGTGTGGATTGTAATATTCTTCTTTTTTGCATCAATGGCAGCCAAGTTTGGATTACGACCGAAATTCCACTTGCCGTCCGTCATTAATATCAGAATCTTGGAAGCGTAATTGTGGGTCCCTGTCCCAGTCAGGACGTCTACCCCCATGTCAATTCCGGCCGACATGTCGGTTCCGCCAAGCATGACATCATTGGTTCGGTTCGCGATAGCCGTACGAATTAGTGAGGTGTCCGTATTGAGAGCGACGTCTAGCGTCGAAGGCTCGAAGGTGCGATTGGTCAATGCCCCCTCGTAGTGGGAAAGCGTAATTTCTGATCCCCAGGTAACCAGTGCAACACGTTGCGTCGCGTTGCTAGTTGCAATGGAGTCTAGGAATGTGTTGACGCCCGCTTCCAAGGAAGCCCAGCGACTGCCGGTGGCATGCGGAGGATAGATGACTGGATCCGGTGGCGCGGCTGGCGTTCCTACGGGATAGGAAAAGTCAACACCGGTATGGTCAAAGCACATTGAATGTGAGCGATCGACGACCAGGCATATTTCGTTCTCAGAAAAGGCAGCGGTGGAGACCATCTCGGGCGAGAATGATTGCCTGCCAGTTACATTTACCATCATTAGCTGAGCAAGGCAGCTGGAGTTCACACGCACTGAGCTGTAGGGCTGCACATTCTCTTGGAAATTCCATTTTCCGCTGCTGCCGACTTGGTCTGAGTGGCCGATCAGGATATCGGAATCGGTCAGTAGGAGTGGTTGACCGCCGACGAGATTGTCCGCCGCAACATCGATCGCTGCTTGTTTGGCGGACTGAACCGAGTCCAGTCGAGCGAGGGCTTCGGCACCAGCGCGGGCGGCGGCGTCGGAGGCGGTGCGCAACTCTGTGCGAACCAATTGCATATATGCGACGTTAATCGCAAAAGCGGCCATCACGATAATCACGCCCAAAGCGCCTAACATGATCAACAGTGCCGAACCCAGTCTGCTTGTCTGATTGCTCATTGTTTCACCATTACAGTCGATACAGATACGGGTTGCCCCTGAAATAGAAAACTCGTTCCACCCAGATTGTCAGTGGTCGGCACCGATATTGTGACATGCAGTTTCACCCCCCGAACCCAACTCGTTTGATCTGCAGGAACAAACGTAATGGTGGCATTAGTGATTTCTCTTGCAGCCAAGACTTCCGTGGCACGCGTCTCCGCAGCAAGCTTGGTTCCACCAGTATTGCTGGCGATCTTAGCTGCTTCGTAGGCTGCGGAAGCTGCGGATTGTTTCAAGAAGATTGCATTGCAGGACTCGATCGAGGCGAATACGATCAGCACCAGTACTGGCAGACAGACCGCTAGCTCGACGACCGCAGTTCCCTTTCGTTTGCAACGAATTCTTTTCATTCTCAAGCGTCTTAATGCGATAAACTCTGGGGCTTGGGCTGGTAGTTGTGCTCGCACTACTCCTACTTAAGCTCTAGATCAGAAATGGCTAGTCTGTGTTTGGAGAACGTACAGCCATTGGACTTCGCGTCGAATATTGATCCGTCACGGTCCGTTTGTAGCGAATAGTCGCAGTTTGCGTAGTTCCCGCACTCGCAGCACATAGCTGCCAACCCCATTTTTTTCTGGGTTCTGGCTTTGCAATTGGGCTGCTAGGCAAACTTGCCAAGCAGTTGATCCAAGTGGTTTCCCAGCCATCGAGCGTTGGGCCAGTCGGACCGCATAGAAAAACCGTGCACTATTCTCCACTTCCCACTCCGACAGATAGCAACGTTCCAGTCGACAGTTGCATGGCGGCCGTTGCGATCATATGGTCGGCTTGAGCGCGAGCCCAGGCGTTTTCGGACTGTATCAATTGCACTTCTGCATTGAGTAACTGGTCCAAGAGCAGGCTGGTCGAAGTGCCGTCGAGAAATGCGTTTTGCCAACGAGCCTTGAGATACTCGAGTTCGGCGTGTGTGGCGATTGTCGTCCGTACGGCTGACTCCAACTGTTGATAGGCGGCCGAGACGCGGGCAATTGAGCTTTCGACTTCTGCGCTGATCGTCAAGAGTGTGTGATCTAACTGCAACAATTCGCGGCGGAGTTCGAGCCTGCGTTCCTGCAAGATGGCTCGCGCGGCAGTGTTGCGATAGGGTCGGACGTAGGCCACGCCAGCGGAATAACTGGGTGCGCCCTCAGAAAACTGATCGCCAAACGACTTGGCGGCATCGTAGTCACCGTTAAGGCCCCGCAGGTAGCCTTCGAGAACTAAATCCAAGGTAGGTCGAAGTTCGTGCTCGGCAACGTTGAGACGCACGCGGGCAGATTGCAGATTCGCGCGAATGGCTTGCACTTCAGGGCGATTATCCAAAGCCTGACTCAATTCATGATCTTGCTGGATCTCGACCAGCCAGTCGGCTGTTAGGCTTACGGGAATAACGTCTCCCAGGCTACGATCACGCAGTTCTGGGGCGGCCACGGCTGAGCGTAGTTTGGCTTCTGCAGCTACGATCTGTGAAAAGGACTGAGCAAGGTTGGCTTCCTGGCGCGCGATGGCCGCATCTGCCCGTAGTAGTTGGCTCCGCAGACTATCCAGATCGACGCGGCCGACCAGTTGTTCTTTCAGATCTCTGAGTCGTACCAATCCGCGGTCGATCTGGGCATGACTGGCGCGCGCCGTGTAGAGTTCCCAGTAGGCAGCAGTGATTTCGTAGGCGTGCTGTTGAATCTTGGCGGACACCTCGTAGTGACTTTGGTTCGCGGCCAGACTGGCGATCACGATCGAAGCGCGGTTGTAAGCTTGTCCACGGCCCCGGATCAGTGGTTGGGTATACCGTAACAACATCTTCGTATCAGCTTGACGCCCAGGTACAAAGAAGTCCGAATTGCTATCCTTAAATTGGAACTGCTGAGAAAACTCGGCCTGCCCGCCGCGAGAGTTCTTGGCGCGAATGCCGGATCGGCTGTCCCAGTTGAGTTCATTCAAGCGTGGTGCACTGCCCGTAATAAGCGTATTACCCACTGGATCTGACGTGTCATGGAAAATGGAATCTACGAATGCGTTGGGATCGAACTGTGCCGATGCGCCCCATGTCTTAGCGTTTTGTATTTGCGGCTCGACCAACACGGATTGAATGTACGGCGAGTGCTCGACGGCCAACCAGATCAAGTTCTCCAGTTCCCAAGCGCGTCCGACGAAGGCGTCTTGCGTGTCCTGAGTAGGATGGCTGAGGGCGTCGGACCACCAAGGGCGTGTCAAAGTAGGGACAGACTGAAACGGTTCAACCGCTTCTAAGCTTGAGGCTGGTTGGCCAATTACTTGGTCAATTGGAATGGGTTGGTCAATTGGACTGGGCGGAGAGGTGGCCGGCAGGGTGAATTGTAGGTCTTGCGGCACTTCAGGTAGCGCCAATTCAGGTGCGATATTCAGCGCATTTGATTCATAGGCGTCGAACGTGTCTAAGTCCCCGACGGTGGTGGACGGTGCAGTCGTGGGTGACGATTGCGCAGCGCATTCGCTGAACAACGCCACTGGGGCGACGATCAAGGCAACTGATGCTACGATCGTTCTAATCCACCTCACGAAGACTCCTTTCTTCATGTAGCTAAAACTCGACTTTCCACAGTAGTTAGTCTGGCTAGTCGCGACGTGCCACATTCAGTGAATGGCACGTACCAACCACCTCGCGCAGCGACGTACATCTCGATTTTCGGACTTTCGAGCGCTGGCCCTGATCAACATTGCGCGCATTGCGCAAATCTTCCGCAGGCGAGCGTAGCCCTTCACCTACGAGCCAAACAATCGTCCCAGTCGGCATTTCCCGCTGCCATGAAAATCGCCTTATAGGACAGCTCTCGCTGATAGCCACCACGTAGGTCGGCCTCTCCGAGGCTGACAACCGCGAAGGCTGACAACCGCGAATCAACGGTACTTCCGAGTCTCGGAGAGACTCGACTACGTGAGTTGCCGAATTCCTCAAAACTTCATTAGCGAGAAGTATCCTATATTTGAAGCATTCGTCACAACAGTCAATCATTCCTGAGTCCACCGCGACTACTTAATCCACAAGCTCGACCAAGCCATTAAAGGAGTGCTATGCTTAGATGGATCGTTGCGCAAGGTCATTGAAGACCAGACAGTTTGCACGACCAGAACAATTGAGCTGAGCATTGAGTCTGAAAGGGGTATCACTTTCCAGAAACAACGCTAGGCGTCGGGTGTTGCAAGGAATGGGGCGCATGCAAAAATCAAACTCCAGTAACCACGATCATTCTCCGTCGTTACTGAAACAGTTCTTTCGATTGTTCAATTCCGTAAGGTCTCCGAGTGCGCAGCCGTTGGATGTGCATATCCTGGAAGACCGCATTCTATATAGCGCGACGCCACTACCGGTGGACGCGGTCGACGCATTAGCGGGGGTCGATCAGGAGCTTGCGGAGCTCGAAGAACAATTGCAAGCCGCAATGGTTCATGATCCATCCGCGCCGGATATGGGCGAAGGGAATGTAGTTCCACGGAGTGCGGTCTTTCTTGATTCGAGCCTTGAAGATCTCGAGTTGTTGCTCAGCCAGTATGCGGAGAATGAGTCGACCGATGTGCATGTCATTGAATCTACCGTTGATGGCGTAGCGTTCATCACCGAGACACTTCGTGAAAGCTCCGCATGGTACTCAGACGTCCACCTTGTGACGCACGGGTCGGCAGGTCAAATCCAGCTAGGAAGTCTTCTGCTGTCAGTTGAAAACCTTGCTAGCTATCAATCTCAATTGGCCGGATGGGGAGTTTATCTGACGGAAGATGCAGACATCCTGTTCTACGGTTGTGATGTCGCGCAATCGTTGGAGGGACAGGAGCTACTCACCGCGATTGCTACTTGGACGGGTGCGGACGTGGCCGCCAGTGATGACTTGACAGGCCATGCATCGTTGGGTGGCGACTGGATTCTGGAGTATGCGGTTGGGGATGTGACCACGGATGTGCTGTTTGGTTACAGCGTTCAAACGAGCTGGAATCACCTGCTCGATCTGACGGCCGCTAGCGGCGAAACTCTGGTCCATACGTCGACACCAGAAAACCAGCTTACAACGCCCTACGGTGGCGGTAACGTGGCGATGGACGATTCCGGCAATTACGCGGTTGTCTGGGAAGACCGACGTAGTGGCAACGCAGATACGTATGCGAAAGTTTACAACGCGGATGGAAGCGTACGTGTAGCCGAGTTTCGCGTCCATGCCGTAAACTCCAGT
Organism: Pirellulaceae bacterium; assembly: GCA_041398985.1. Lineage (GTDB taxonomy): Bacteria > Planctomycetota > Planctomycetia > Pirellulales > Pirellulaceae > Aureliella. The sequence goes on along the minus strand of JAWKTR010000007.1, from coordinate 197,939 downwards.
GCTCAGGACTGGAGCAATGTGGCCATGGCTGATAACGGTAACTTCGTGGTCACGTGGAGTGACAATCGCTCGGGCACGTATGAAACGTACATGCGGTTGTTCGACATCGACGGCACGGCTTTGACCGGTGAGACCCTGGTCAGCCAGGGAACCGGCGCGGAAGATGGGCACGCCGTTGACTTTGCGGCAGATGGATCGTTCGTTGTCACGTGGCAGCGAGCCGGAACCAACAGCGGAGACATCTACTTCCAGCGCTACAACGCCAGTGGTGTGGCTCAGGGCGGAAATACCGTTGCCAACACCACAACGACGAATACCCAGAATCATCCAGATGTGGCGGTAAACGATGACGGGACATTCGTAATCAGTTGGATGAGCAACGCTCAGGACGGCAGTGGTTATGGCATGTATGCGCAGCGTTTTACCGCAGCGGGTGCCAAAGTCGGCGGCGAAATTCAACTCGCTCAGACGACTCTTAATAATCAGTGGTACGGTACGATTGACAATGATTCGTCGGGCAATTTCGTGGCCACCTGGATGAACAGTGATGGTAACGGTGAAGGCATCTTTGCACGCCGGTTTAGTTCGTCCGGCACCGCGCTCGGCAATGAATTCCAGGTGAATACCTGGACGTCTGGCGATCAGGGTTCACCGAATGTCTCGGTGGATGACGATGGTGACTTTGTCATCACCTGGCATGATGCTTCGGGGCATGACGGAACGGGCTTTGGCGTCTATGCCCAGCAATACGACAGTTCTGGCAATGCCGTTGGCGGCGAAACGCAGATTGCACAGACGACCGGCAACGACCAGAAAGACCCAACCGTCGCGATTCACGGTACGTCGGCTGTTATCGTCTGGGGAGGCAATGGCAGTCAATCGGGGCAGACCGATTCAAGCGGCGTCTTCATGCGTCAGTACACACTTTCGGGTGTTGGTCCTGCTCTCGCCAACGTCGTTCCCGGCAGCCAGTCCACCAATGAAGATACCAGCCTGATTTTCTCGTCCGGCAACGGAAATCAGATCTCGATTACGGACGACCCTGGCACCTCGTTAGAAGTCATTCTGTCGATCACCAATGGCACATTGACGCTCTCGGGGACATCGGGATTAACGTTCTCAACCGGTGACGGCACTAGCGATGCAACGATGACGTTTTCGGGTACCGTCGAAAACATCAACACAGCCTTGAACGGGCTGAGCTTCAACCCGACTGCGAATTACTACGGTGGTGCGACTCTGACGATTGACACCAGCGAAGGTTCGTCAGCATTGGACGTCGATGCGGCGCTGGATGGACGTTACACGTTCGACAACACCGGCGCACTGGGCACCGATGACAGCGGTAGTGGCAACAACGGTACGGTGGTCGGCGCCACTGCCTTTAATGATCCGACCCGCGGCCAGGTGCTGAGCTTCGATGGCAACGATTACGTCCAAATCAGTGGCCATTTTGGGAATCCCGCTAACCTAACCTTGGCTGCCTGGGTCAATCTCACGACGGCTGACTCCGGGGGATCGGAAGTTATCTCGATCGGTGATTCCGCAATACTTCGCGTCGATGCGCCGGGAAAGCTGGAAGGGGTTTTCTATAACGGCAGCACCTGGACGATCACGTCTTACAACGTGACGCTGGCGGGCGCAGGTTGGCACCACGTGGCGTATAGCTTCAACGATGCCGGAAACAATGCCAAACTCTATCTGGACGGAGTGGAAGTCGCTTCCACCAGCACCTTCAGTTCGATCAACTATTCGCTGGGAGCCAACACCTTTATAGGTAAACACGGCAACGGAGGGTCGACATGGGACTTTACCGGCCTGATCGACGATGCACGCATCTACACACGTGCGTTATCCGCCGCTGAAGTGGCTGAACTTGCAACGACAGGTACTCCCGAAACAGATACCGATAACGTGGCGATCACCGTTAACGCCGTCAACGATGCGCCTGTCAACTCGTTGCCAGCCAATCGCTACACCGCGATGAATACGGCGCTCACGTTCTCCAGTGGCAATGGAAACGCGTTGCAGATTTCCGACGTCGATGCCGGTTCGAACAACGTCAGTGTCACGTTGACTCAGACGCATGGCACGTTGACACTCGCCAGCACCACCGGCCTGACACTCACCAGCGGTGCCAATGGCACTTCGTCGATGACCTACACCGGCACAGTCAGCGCCATCAACACGGCTCTGAACGTCGGCCTGACGTTCACACCCACCACCAATGACCGTGCCCTGGCCGAATTGACCATTCAAACCAGCGACCTTGGCAACAGCGGCAGTGGCGGCACTTTGACCGATACGGACGTCATCAAAATCCATGTCGGCGCCCTGGTCGTCACGAATAGTACCGACACCAGCAACGGCACGGTCACATCGATCTCCAATCTGATTGCCAACGATGGTGGAGACGGAATCTCGTTGCGCGAGGCGATTGCAGCGACCAATGCCACCGCGGGAGCCGACACGATCATTTTTGAAATTGGCAGTGGAACTCAGACGATTAGCCTGGCTGCCGCATTACCGAATATTACGGGTACCGTCATTATCGATGCTTGGACCCAGCCTGGCTTCAGCGGCACACCGCGTATTATCATCGATGCTAATGGTGTGACCGGAGATGGTTTTCAACTGACGAGCACCGCTGACAATTCAACGATCCGAGGCTTTGTAATACGCGATTTTGTTGGGGATGGAATTCAGATCAATTCGGGTTCGACCGGCAATACGATCGAAGGCAACTATATCGGCAGTTTTAGCTGGACAGGGACAGATTCAGGAGTTGGCGAGCAGAATACGGGCTACGGAATCTATGTGCTCGGTTCCGGCAACACGATCGGCGGCACAACCGCACAGAGCCGCAACGTGATTGGCGGCAATCAACTCAGCGGCGTTTATATCAGCGGTGCCGGTGCGACGAATAATACCTTGTTGGGCAACTACATTGGCGTTGATGCCACCGGTGGGGCGGTGACTGCGAATGACTACGGGATTTACGTCACCGACACTACGGGCACCATTATCGGCAATGGGACGGCAGCCGGGCGAAATGTGATCGCTGGCAACACAAACCAGGGAATCCTGCTTTGGAATGCGAGCAGCACTACCATTCAAGGCAACTACATCGGGACCAATGCAACCGGCACGGCTGATTTGAACGGTGCGGCGCAGGAAGGCGCGAAAAGCGGGATCGTTGTCGGTGGCACCACCAGCAATGTCATGGTCGGCGGAACTGTGAGCGGGCAAGGCAATTTGATCTCCGGCAACAACTGGTTCGGGATTGAATTCTGGAGTGGTACAACCAACAGCTATGTCTACGGCAACTACATTGGCACCGATGTTACGGGGCTGCTGGATCTTGGCAACTCGATGGGTGGGGTCACCATGTGGGGATCCGGCACCGGAATCGTCGTCGGCGGAGGAACTTCGGCTCATCGCAACATCATCAGTGGCAACGACTGGGTGGGGGTTTCGATGGGCAATGCCGCTGCGGCCACTACCATTCAAGGGAATTACATCGGTCTGGGAGCTGATGGCTCGACGGTCATCGGCAATCAGGCGGGGGTTGTTGTCGAAGGTGGTTCGGCTGGCTCATTAATCGGCACCAACTGGGACGGCAGCAACGACTCCGGCGAGCGAAACGTCATCTCCGGCAACCAATGGGGGCTCATGATTCAGGGTAGCGGCACGTCCGGCACCATGGTTTGGGGCAATTACATCGGCACAGACGCGACCGGTTTGCTGGATCGCGGCAATACCAGCGATGGTATTCTGATTCAGAACGGTGCCACGGGGACGCAGATCGGCGGAACCGGCACCAAGCGAAATGTGATCTCGGGTAACGATGGCGACGGAATTCAAATTGACGGCGAAGCTACCGACGGAACGTTCATCCAGAACAATTACATCGGCCTGGCAGCAAACGGAATCACGGTGCTCGGAAACGCTGCGACCGGGATCAACATCACGGGTGGAGCCGACAACACCACGATTGGTGGTGGCTCCGGACTGGGCAACGTGATTGTCGGCAGTGGTTACAATGGCATCCAAATCAATGGGGCTTCCTCTGGAACCACCATCACCGGCAACTACATCGGGATCAATGCTGCCGGAACCGTTGTCGCCGGGAACCAGATGCATGGCATTCAGTTGATCAATGGTGTCAGCAACACCACAATTGGCGGCACGTTGGCCGGACAGGGCAACATCATCACCGCCAATGGTGTCGGCGGAACTTATGTTAATGGAATTAATATCTATGCCAGCGGTACAGGCAATTCCATCATTGGCAACTCAATCTATGGAAACGTTGGGATCGGCATCGATTTGGATTCCGATGGTGTAACCGCGAATGATAATCTTGATCCGGATAGCGGCTCGAACAATCAGCAGAATTTTCCCGTCCTCAGCTCCTCGACCGTCAACGCAGGTGGAACGACGGTAACTGTCTCAGGGACGATCAATACGCTGGCCAGTTTGACTGGCGTGGTGATTCACTTCTACGCGACGCCAGTTGCTGGGGACGTCAACAAGCGGGAAGGTAAGCGTTATCTGGGCTCCACGACGGTCAATACCGACGCGAGCGGGAATGCGACCTTTACGAATGTGGCTTTGTCTGGCTATTCCGGCACGGTCGCAGCAGGTGAACTGATCTCGGCCACGGCAACCTACTCGAATAATACCTCTGAGTTTTCCCAAGGCGCCATCGCCACACTCAGCACAGGCAATAGTGCGCCCAGCAATTTGGAGGCGGTGAGTACGACTGGCGGCGGTTTACAGATCAACAGCGATGGTGGCAATGACACCATCCTGGTTGCCGATAATGGCGGTGGCGTGTTCGGTGGCCTGACGCAGATGACCATCGAGACTCAGTTGGCGTTCACCAACGGCTCAGCTGACATGACACTATTGTCTTATGGGGTCGGCGGAACCAATGTCGGTAATGACGTCAACGTGCGACTGTACGGCGATGGTTCACTACGGTTTTATATTAATGGGACCTATGTCTCTGCTAACTCCTTCAACTACAGTTCGTTAGCCGATGGCCAGCAGCACTCGCTGGCCATCACCTGGAGCAACACGGCTGGAGCTTGGCAAGTTTATGTCGATGGCACTTTGCGTGATAGCGGCACCGGTTTGAAAGTCGGAGCGACGGTGCAAAGCGGCGGCACGCTGGCCTTCGGCAACGATCAGGATCGCCAGGGCAACAGCTACGACCCGAATCAGAAATTTAGCGGCACCCTATACGATGCGCGCGTCTTCAATGATGTACGCACCGCGGCGGAGATTGCTGCAAACTATGCTCGCGATCTGCAGTACACCGAAAGCGGTCTGCTGGCCAATTGGAAATTTGATGAGCTGTCGACCGCCGGAGTCATCACGGATGAAGTCAGCGGCAACAATTTGACAGTCAATCACCTGACCGGCTCGGGCTTTGTCTCCAGTTCTCCTATGCTGACCTACTCGATTATCGAAAATGCGTCCAGCGGCAGCGTGGTTGGATCGGTGACTGGTATCGACATCGACCGCGAAGCGAGAATTACTTCCCTGTTGGCAGCTGATCCAACACTGCGTTACAGCGCCGAGACAGGCAAATTTTATAAGTTAGTCACAGCCGGTACAACCTGGGCTACGGCACTGACCAATGCGACCACAACGACATTGTCGGGTATCAGCGGCAGTATGGTTCGAATCGACAACGCGGCAGAGAATGCCTTTCTGTTCGACCAAATTGAAGGGGGCGGGCTTCAGTATTGGATCGGCGCTTCGGATAGCCTAGTTGAAGGTCAATGGAGTTGGTACGACGGCACATCCGCCTCGGACACATTCTGGAGTGGCGCCGTTAGCGGCAACCGGGTTAATGACCTGTACAACAACTGGAACAGCGCGACCCAACCCAACGACGCAGGCGGGGCCGAAGATGCAGCCAGATTCGATCCAACTGATGGCCGTTGGTACGACGCACCAGAAGGCAGTTCCTATGGTTATATCGTCCAGTGGAGCGCCGACGACGTCCTTGACGCGACCAACGCCGTGACCTACTCGATCCAGTCGCAAACAGTCGCCGGCGCTTTCACCATCAATAGTGACACCGGCGAGATCACCGTTGCTGATAGTTCCAAACTGAACTACGAAGCTAGTGCAGCGCATACACTAACCGTCCGTGTCACGGATGGCAGCGGAGCGTTTTACGACGAGGCGTTTACCGTCACGATCGAGGATCTGGATGAAGTCACTCAGACCATTCCGCTCACTACGCAAACCCTGAATGAGGACTCAAGCAAAGTCTTCTCGTCGGCTAACGGCAACGCCATCACGGTGAGCTACGAAGCGGCGACCAACGATCGATTGCAAGTCTACTTGCAAGTCAACAACGGTACTTTGACCTTGTCGCAGACCACGGGCTTGTCGATTCTGGGAGGAGCCAATGGTAGTTCGTTCATGACGCTTCAGGGGACCGAGTCGGATCTAAACGCCGCCTTGAACGGTCTGACCTACACGCCGACGGCCAACTACAACGGCGCAGACACATTGACGGTCACCACTTCTCTGGACGCTGATTTGCAGGGCTATTACACGTTCGAAGGTGGCAATGCAATCGACCAAAGCGTCGGAATCTCGCAGAACGGCACGCTGGTCGGTAACGCGACGACAGTGACCGATCCGGAACGGGGCGAGGTGCTAAGTCTCGATGGCACAGGCGATTACGTTCAGGTCAGCGGCCATTTTGGAAATCCTGCGGATGTGACGCTTGCCGCCTGGGTTAACCTGACGTCGCGTGATAGCTACGGCGCAGAGGTCATTTCCCTTGGCGACAGTGTCGTGTTGCGTGTTGATGACATTACGAATGGATTAAATGCGATCTTCTACGACGGAAGCAGTTGGAATGAGGTGTCCTTTAATACGACATTGGCCGGTACCGGCTGGCACCATGTCGCTTTAACCTTCGATGATACTGCCAACACGGCAAAGCTCTACCTGGATGGCTCTGTGGTTGCGTCCGCCACCATCTCCTCGTCGATTAGCTACAGCCTGGGTAGCAACACCTTCATTGGTAGACACGGTAACGGCAATACTGATTTTGATTTTAACGGCCAAATCGACGACGCTCGCATCTACACCCGAGCCCTTTCAGCATCCGAGATCGCTGCTCTGGCCAATGACCAAACCAACGTGACAGGAGATGTCGCGATCACGGTTAACGCGGTTAACGACGCACCGACCTTAAGTCTCGGTGTTGGCGGCGGCACGTATTATGAAAACGCAACGGGCGTGTATATCGATACGCTGGCGACAGTGACCGATGCGGATGAAGTTGATTTTGACGGCGGTGTTTTGACGACTTGGGTTTCCAATAACGGGACCGCCGATGATGTCCTGTTTGTTCGTCACGAGGGAGCCGGGGCCGGTCAAGTCAACGTTTCAGGTAGCGATATTCTGATCGACGGCGTGACGATTGGCTCATTCACGGGCGGGAATGGCGACGCCGATCCGCTGCTGGTGACATTCAACGCGAATGCAGATGCCGCTGATGTCGAGAAGGTCGTCCGCCGAATCAGCTTCCGCGTCGATAGCGAAGACCCCAGTGGTCTGCAGCGTACGATTTCCATGCAAGTGACCGATGGGGATGGCGGCACCAGTGCTATTGATACACGCAGCGAAAACGTCCTCCCGATCAATGACGCTCCCAGCGGTGCCGATAACACGATCACGATTAACGAAGATGCTACCTACACGTTCACAGCGGCTGATTTCGGTTTTAGCGACATCGATAATGATGCTTTCAACCGCGTCTGGATCATGACGCTACCCGGCGCGGGACAATTGAAGTTCAACGGCTCAACATTCGCCGCGAACAACTGGATTCTGAAGAGCGATATCGATCTGGGATTGCTGACCTATGAACCGGCCACCAATGCTAATGGGATCGGCTACGCGACATTTGATTTCCAAGTCCAGGACAATGGTGGTACGACCAATGGCGGAGTCAACCGTGATCCGACCAGCAACACCATCACGCTTGACGTAACAGCGCAAAACGATGCTCCTACAGCATCGCATGGTGGCGCGTATGCGATCAACGAAGGAGACTCGCTGAATCTGGACGCTTCGGGTTCGACCGATGTCGATGGCGATACACTGACCTATCGCTGGGATTTGGACAACGACGGTCAATATGATGATTTGGTCACCAGCAATGCCACGGAAGCCGTTGCCTGGTCGACGTTGTATGGATTGGGCGTGGACGATGACGGAGTGTACACGATCGGATTGCAGGTAGATGATGGGAACGGAGGACTCGTGGCCTCGTCCACTACGGTTACGATCGCCAATGTCGGTCCGACGTTGACAGCGAGCGGAGCAGCTACGGCCGGTGGTGATCAGACTTACACGCTGACTTTGACGGATGTCGATCCGGGCAATGACACAATCAGCAGCTGGATTGTGAACTGGGGCGATGGTTCGATCGATACCTATGTCGGCGATCCATCGAGTGTGACACACGTTTACTCGAACGATCTGTCAGGACTGACGTTCAATATTGCGGTCAGTGCGATTGACGAAGACGGTCAGTATTTCGAAGCGAATCTGCTGGCGCCTGCCTATGGTGGCGACTACGTCAACGAATACGATGGGTTCGGTGGGACCTTTGTTGGCAGCTTTGCACCGTCGAGCGACGGGATTCTGGGCCATGCGAACATTGTCTTCATGCCGAACGGCAATTACCTGGTCAGCGGCGTTGATTCGGGGAACATTGTCGAGTATCAGCCGGACGGGACTCGGGTGGGTGACTTTGTGGCGGCCAGCGATACGCACCTGAACAACCCTGGCGGCATGGCCTACGGTCCGGACGGAAATTTGTACGTGGCTGACTACGGTGGGGGAAAAATTGTTCGTTTTGATGGGACGACGGGCGGGTATATCGATGACTTCGTGGCATCTGGTTTGACCAATCCGCTGGGCCTGGAGTTTGGTCCGGATGGTAATCTGTATGTCGCCAATCGCGGCAGCGCGGGCGTGCTGCGGTACGACGGGATCACGGGTGCGCTGGATGCGGGCTTCAACGTCGCGGGTATCAGCGGCGCTGAGGATCTGACTTTCGGACCCGATGGCAATATCTACGTGGGCAGCGCCAGCGGAGTCATTCGCGTCAACGCGACTACGGGAGCAACTTCCACGTTTATCGCCAATGGTGCGGGTGGCTTGCAACTGGCCGCGGGTGTCGAGTTTGGTCCCGACGGCAACCTGTATGTCGCCGATCAAGATGCCAACGTGATTCGCCGTTACAACGGCACGACGGGTGCCTACATCGACAACTATGCCACCGGCATTGGCGGACCGGCGTATTTGGAATTCACTGCCGATCACCAAGTCACCATTTCCAATTCGAACCAGTCTCCGACGATCGCCACCAATACCGGCGATACAGTGCTGGAAGGTTCACTCGGCAACGTGATCACCACGGCGATGTTAAATGAAGGCGATCCGGATGACAGCGGCGCCGAGCTGACCTACACCGTCACCGCCAACGTAGCGAATGGCACGTTGAGACTGAACGGCGCGGTCATCGGCCTGAACGACACGTTTACGCAGGCCGATATCGACGCGGGATTGGTGACTTACGATCACGACGGCAGCGAAACAACCACGGACAGCTTTGGCTTCTCGCTGGCCGACGGAGGCGAGAACGGCTCGACCCCGGCGACGGGCACGTTCAACTTCACAGTGACGTCAGTCAATGACGCTCCGGTGCTGTCCCCTTATACGCCCACATTTGCCACGAATGAAGATGCTGCAGCCACTACGATGGCAGTCTCCACCATCCTGGGCACTAGTGTCACTGATGCGGATGCTGCCGCCAGCGAAGGCGTAGCGATTTACGGTCTGACGGGAAGCGTCGGGGCGTTTGAATACAGCCTCAACGGTGGGAGCACATGGACGACCATCAGCGGTGTGACATCGTCCAATGCGTTGTTGCTAAGGGCAACTGATTTGATCCGTTTCACACCCGACGGTCAGAACGGCGGGGTCTCGACACTTACCTATTACGCTTGGGATCAAACCAGTGGCAGCGCTGGCGGAACCGCCGATGTAACCACGCGTGGAGGAACGACAGCCTTTAGTTCAACCGGCGATCTGGTCACGATCAACTCCGCCGCAATCAATGACGCACCCGTCCTCGATAATACGGGTAACATGACGTTGGCCTCTGTGGCGCAAAACTCCAGTGGCAATGGTGGCAGTACGGTTGCAAATATTCTGGACAGCACTGGCGTCAGCAGGGTTGTCGACGTTGACAGCGGAGCCAGCAGGGGCATTGCGGTCTACGCAACCGATACCGCGAATGGTACTTGGCAATACTCGATTGACGGCGGTAACAACTGGTTGGACTTCGGTTCGCCAACGCTGTCATCGGCACGGTTGCTTGACGCCAATGCACTGGTTCGCTTCGAGCCGAATACGGATTTCACAGGAACGGCAACCATTTCGTTTAAAGCTTGGGACCAGACGAGTGGAACCAATGGTGGCACCGCGGACGCAACGACGGGCGGGGGACGACGGCCTTCAGCACCGACACCGAGCAGGCAACCATCACCACTACGGTCAACAAACCCGCCTTATTACTGACCACTGCCAAAGATGTCACAGGAAGCGGAGTGGTTGGGCTGGATTCTTGGGAAGCGAGCCAAGCGCTGGCTTTGACGGACCCCAATCTTTCCTTTGAACCCGTCTCCGATGGCAATTTGAGCACGCTCTTTGACATCGACCTGTTCTCTCCGGATAACCGTAGCATTACTGGATTGCATTTTGTAACTCAGTCCGTAACTGTCGGCGATACGACTAGTTTTGATTTGCAATACGGTGACGTCATCTTCGCACTCGACAGCCCGACCACCTTGACCAGCAACAACAGCTTGTCGGTTACCGACCAGGACATTATCGTTTTCCGCCCAGATGTCATTGGGAATTATTCGTCGGGGACGTTTTACGAACTTTTGGACAACGTGAACGGATTCTCCATAACATCCCTATCGCTGGTTGAGCAAGATACCACGATCGGCGATTACACCGCTACCGCCGGGTCATTCCTGTTCTCCGTACTGGCAAACGGGATCAAGAATGACATCCTAGTTTTCGATGCCACCAGCACTGGCACAGGAACAACATCGGGAACGGTTACTACATTGCTGAATGGGGACCAGATTTCTCTGTCAACCGGAACTGGTCCAAATGGTATCTCAGGTCTTCATCTCATCAGTCAAAGCGAAACGGTTGGGGGCGCCTCCTTCACGTCGGGACAGATACTTGTGAGTTTGCAGAACGACGATACAGCCGTCGGCTCCAATAATCTTTCCGTCACGATGAATGATATTTGCGTTTTAAACTTTGCCACGACGACGGCTGGCAGCGGGTCGGCCAGTGCGACTGCCACCATGGTCTTCCAAGGGTCCGATCTCGGTCTGGACACTTATGATGAGTCGATTAGATCGATCGCGCTTGTGACGAATCGAGCGCCCACAATTGATGGATCGGGCTCGCCAATCGCCTACACGGAAAATGCGTCAGGGATCGGAGACACGAGCATTACACTTGCTGATGTGGACGACACCTATCTTCAGGGGGCAACGATCAGCATCACGTCGAACTTTAGTAGCAGCGAGGACTTGCTATCGTTTAACCCTACGTTCGGCATCAGCGGCAGCTACAATGCTTCGACGGGTGTAATGACGTTGTCCGGAACCGCAACGGTCTCGCAATATGAAGCGGCGCTGCGGCAGGTTCTGTACTCCAATTCGAGTGAAAGTCCTTCGACAGCTACCCGAACCCTGTCATATGTCACTTCGGACGCGTCCGATGACAGCACGGCTTATACGACCGACGTGACCATCACGGCGGTCAACGACACTCCAGTGGTCACAGCTCCCGCCTCAGCCTACAGTTTCACTGAACAGGGCAGCCTGATCATTCACGGCACTGGTTTCAGTGTGGCGGATGTCGATGACAACGGCGGCACGATGACGGCGACGTTTTCCGTCGGCGAAGGCCGTATCTTGATCGACACTGGTGACTCCGGTGTTTCGGTGACGTCCGGAGCCTTCAACACATCCGGGAACAGCACCGATATCGTGAAACTCACAGGGACGGTAGCCCAGATCAATGCTCTGCTAAGCGGGAGTAGCACGGGAACGATCGTCTACTATCACGACCAGACCGTTGTTAGCGACGTGCCTTCCGCATCGACGACGATCACGTTGACGGTTAATGACCAAGGCAACACGGGGAGCGACCCTGGTCTGACGGCTGACGCGACGAGCGAAGAACATTTTGCGTCCCAAACAATCAATATCACGTCAGTCAACGATTCACCGGAGTTTATTGGCCCCAACTTAATCACGAACGGAACGTTTGACACCGACCTGTCGGGCTGGTCCACAACGGGGACTGTCACATCAGGATCGGGTCGCGCCACGTTCGGAACAGGTGGCAATGCCGGTCCGCACACGCTGTCCCAGACGATTGCAACGAACATCGGCGATGTCTACGTGCTTGAGTTTGACTACCGCGACGGCCATGCCAGCCTAAATCAGCAACTGCAGGTCACGGTGGATGGATCATCGAATGTGTTGACGACCCAGCAGATACTTTCGGACACAGATGGTTCTACCTTTGTACGGTATCGCTTTGAATTCACTGCGGATTCTACTACTTCGACGTTGACGTTTACGGATACCTCCGATGACGCTGGTTCACTCAGCGCGGCAACCAACGGAGTCGACTCTGCAGTGGACAACATTTCAGTCCGTCAAGTCAATGGTCAAATTGGCACCGCCAACTATACCGAAGATGGATCGGCCGTCGTGCTGGACAGCGATGTCACGCTATTTGATGCCGAGATCAACGCGGCACTCGATAACTTTGACGGAACCACATTAACGCTGCTTCGCAATGGCGGTGCGAACGGTGACGACGTATTCAGCGCCACTGGGAACTTGGTACTCAACGCCGGAACGCTGGAACTCTCGTCAATCAATATCGGCAGCTATACCAACGCCGGTGGCCAGCTTTCGATCACCTTCAACGCGACAGCGACCAGCTCGCAAGTCAACGAAGTTCTGCAATCAATCACCTACAGCAACAGCAACAACGCACCACCGTCCAGCGTGCAAATCGACTGGACCTTCAACGATAACAACGCAGCCAACGTGCAGGGCACCGGCGGAGCGCTCGACGCGACGGGCTACACAATCGTCCAGATCACGTCGACCAATGACGCGCCTGTGATGGACAATGCTGGTAATTTGCGTCTTCCCACCATCACCGAAGACGACGTGAACAACGCCGGAGTCACTGTGGCTCAAATGTTGGCCAGCGACGGTGGTAATCCAATCACCGATGTGGACTCAGACGCTTTCGAAGGTATCGCGATCACGACGCGAAATAACGGTCGCGGTTTGTGGGAGTACTCGATCGACGGCGGGGCGACATGGGGGAGCGTCGGGACAGTTTCCGAAACCGAAGCGCTGTTGCTGCGTTCGACGGACCTGATTCGCTTCGCGCCTGACGGACAAAACGGTAACACGACTGATCGCACGCTTGAATTCCGAGCCTGGGATCAAACCAGCGGCACGGCAGGTATGAAAGTTGACACCACGACCAACGGTGGCTCGACGGCATTCAGCACTGCCATCGAAACCGTGGCGATCACAACGACCGACGTCAATGATGCACCGGTGTTGGACAACTCCGGCAGCGTGACACTTACTACACAGCAAGAAGATGCCGGAGCACCCGTCGGCGCGGTCGGTACCGTGATCACGGATCTGGTTCAGATCGGTGGCAATGTGACTGACGTGGATGCGAGCCCTCAGACGGGCGTGGCCATCACTGCGGCTGATACCACGAACGGAACTTGGTGGTACACGACCGACAGCGGTGCGACTTGGAATGCATTGGGTAGCGTCAGCGAATCTTCGGCACGAGTGTTGAATGCGAACAGCGGGACGCGAATCTATTTCCAGTCAAACATGGACTTCAATGGCACCGTTACGGACGCAATCACCTTCCGCGCCTGGGATCGCAGTTTGGGGCCTAACGGTTCGATCCAGGACGCCAGCACCAATGGTGGAACGACTGCGTTTTCCGCCGATGAGGAGACCGCCAACCTGACGATTACGGCGATCAACGACGCACCCAGCGGTGGGGACAACACGGTCAGCACGCTTCGCGATACGGACTACGTTTTTTCGCTGAGCGATTTTGGCTACAGCGATGTCGAAGGCGATTCGTTCACTTCGGTGTATCTCACGACGGGTACGACTGTCGGCACAATCTTCGTTGATACGAACAGTGATGGTAACTACGACGTGGGAGAAGAACTGGGTGGGGGAGCCACGGTTCTCGCATCCGACATCGCTGCCGGCAAGCTCCGCTTTGCTGCGGTCGCTGGTGAATCGGGAAGCGGCTATGACAGTTTCACCTTCCAGGTCATCGACAACGGTGGGACAACGAATGGCGGATTGGATACAGATGCGTCGCCGAATACGCTGACGATCGATGTCAACGACGCCTATCGCATCGAAGGAAATATTTTCGAAGACGTCAATGGTGACGCTCAACTGGGCGACGCGGTGCTGCTGTCAAACGTCACCGTGCACCTGTACCAGGACGTTGACGATGATGGATTGATCTCGGCGGCCGATACACTATACGCGACCACGACAACCGATGTGAACGGCTTCTATCGCTTTAGCAGTTTGGCAAATGACACGTACTTCGTAGTCGTCGATTCGCGCACGATCGCGCCGAGCGCTGGGCTGAACGGCACATTTACCCAGACTGATGTTTGGGCGGAGCAAACCTACGGCGTTGCGGGGGCGGCCAGTGGTGCCGGCTTCCTGGGAAGCAGCGGAGCGTTGTTCGGCGGACGTACGGCGGATGTTTCTGACAATGCTTCGAGTCTACTAACGGCCGAACACGTCACGCGAGTTGCGCTCAGTGGCGGTGACGCGGCCAACATCGACGCTGGTTTCAGCTTCAATGTCGTGACTGGTGTTCGTGACGGCGACGATGTGGGCAGTGAAGGCCGCAGTGTTCAAGGTAGCCTGCGGCAGTTCGTGACCAACGCGAATGCCATTGTCGGTGCGAATGCAATGCGATTCGTTCCGGGCGTCGCGACGAACTCGACCGACGGTAGCGGCAGCTGGTGGACCATTCAACTCACCAGCGCTCTGTCCGGAATCGTCGACGACGGAACAGTGGTCGACGGCACAGCATTTTCCTATGTGGATGGGACGACAGTTCTTGATAGTAACGCCGGTCAAATTGGCTCCGGTGGAACGGTCGGCTTAGGAGCGGACGGTATCCTCGGTACGGGCGACGACGTCACGATCAGTCAATTCAACAAGACGGAACTCGAAGTCATCGGCGCGGCCAATGCTTCGACCGTATTGTCTGTTTCCAGCACAGCCTCCGACTTCGAACTGCATGACTTGGCAATCCGTAAGCTTTCGGATGGCGTGACCGGCAGTGCTCTCGTGAACATTGCGGGCGGCGGTGCAGTCAACGTCAGTGGCGTGCTGTTTGGTATCTCGGCAGACGGGACGGCATACAATACGACCGGTGCTGCCGGGAATATGTTGACGGTCTCCAATGCTGTCGGTGGCACGATCAGCAATAACTACTTTGTCGTCGGTGACACCGCAGAACTCGTGTCGGCGATGTCGATTTCGAATGGATCAAACAACTCAGTCAGCGGCAACGAGCTGCTGGGCGCATTTAAGTTTGGCATTTCAGCTTACTCGGATAATTCTCTATTCAGCGGCAACTTAGTTGACGGCGTGGCGAATGGATTCGGTATCGGCACCTTCTATGGACCTCGTGCCAATGTCACCATCGAAAACAATACGGTCCGCAATACGACTGGTTACGCAGCCATCGCGGCCGGATTCGGTTCGAATGACGTCACGATTCGCTACAACATTGTTCACGACAACTTGTTCGGCATTCATGCCCGCCCAGATGGCGGCAGCGGTTACGATGATGCCAACAATGCCGTCTTCTCGATGAACTCGGTGTATGACAACGGCGACATTGGGATTGACGTTTACGAAACGGGCGTCAACGATGGTGTGCTTGATCCTACGGCACCCAATGAAGGGATCGATCATCCGATCATCACGACAGCTAACCTGGCTGGTGGAAACCTGGCTCTGGCCGGTTACGTGGGCGCGGCTCCGAACGATACAGACTTTGCCAATGCCCGAATTGAGTTCTTCGTCAGCGATGGGAGTGGCGAAGGAAAGACGTACCTCGGTTTCCTGACGACGGATGCCAATGGTAACTTCAGCGGCGTACTGGCTGTGAGCGGTGTTGTCGATACCGACTCAATCGTGGCGACGGCCACCATGACGGGGATTGGGTCTTCCGAGTTTGGCAACCAGTTTGGCGTCAATGTCGCTCCGGTTATCACCGTACCAGCCGCTCAAACGGCGAGTGAGGATGTCTCTCACCCGATTAGCGGAGTCGCGCTTGGCGATGCTGATACGAATGTGACATCGGCTCAATTAGCGGTTACCAACGGGTCGCTGACGGTCACTTTGCAAGGCAGCGCTACGATTTCTTCTGGCAGCAATGGCTCGGCGACATTGACCATCTCGGGAACTCAAGCGGACATCAACAGTACGCTGGCGACGTTGGCGTACCTTGGCAACACCAACTACAACGGCGCGGACACGCTGAACATCCTCGCGACCGACGCCGGCGGATTGACGGACACGGATTCCGTCAACATCACCGTGAATCCGGTTAACGATGCACCGGTCATGGAAACCAGTTACTCGACAACTTTGACATCGATTACAGAAGACCAATCCGGAAACGCCGGGCAGACCGTTGCGAGCGTGCTCGCTTCGTCAGGACAAGATATCGTCACAGACGTCGACTCGGGTGCCGTCGAAGGGATCGCGATCATCGCCACCAGTGCCGTGCATGGAACTTGGCAGTACTCGCTTGATGGCGGTACGAATTGGTTGGACTTTGGCTCTGTCTCCAACGGTTCGGCTTTGTTACTACGTTCGACCGACTTGGTGCGATTCAATCCCGACGGCCAGCAAGGCAGTTCGTCCAGCTTTGGCTTCCGGGCTTGGGATCAAACGTCGGGTGATAGTGCGGGCGATCGAGTCAACATTACCGCCACTGGGGGCACAACAGCCTTCAGCAGCAACGTGGAAACGGCACTTATCACCGTCACCCAACTCAATGATGCTCCGACGATCACCGATGGTGCGACGTACAACTTTTCGTCTACCAACGAAGATACAACATCCGCCGCCGTCAATGTCTCGGCCATATTGGCGGGTACCGGCTATGGCGATGTGGATCCGGCACCTTTCAGCGGCGTGGCGATTACCTCGACCAACGGCAACGGAACTTGGGAGTATTCAACCGATGGTGTCACTTGGAACACGTTTGGAGCCGTTTCAACCACCAATGCACTGCTGCTGAATTCGACTTCGCTGATTCGATACACGCCGGATGGTCTCAACGGCGAAACCGCCACCTTTGAGTTTCAGGCCTGGGACCAGGTGAGCGATTCGCCGTCGACGAATACGGTCCGGCAATTCGGAGACGCAACTGCGAACGGCGGAACCACGGCTTATTCGACTCAATCGGCAACAGGACAAATCGTGGTGACCGATGTCAACGACGCCGTAGTGGCCAGCGCGGATGCCGACACAGCGGTGGAAGCAGGCGGAGTTGCAAATGGAACCGCTGGGACGAACCCATCTGGCAATGTATTAACGAACGATACGGATGTGGATAACGGTGACACCAAGACCGTTACCGGCGTTGCGGCGGGTTCGGTGTCGTTGCCAAGTGGCAGTGTTGGTTCGCCAGTGAACGGCGCTTATGGCTCGATCACGATTAACAGCGATGGTTCCTACACGTATAACGTCGATAACAACAACGCGGCCGTTCAAGCGCTGCGTACCAGTGGCAATACGCTAACCGATACCTTCACCTACACCGTCACCGATGGTGGCAGCGGCAGCGCTTCGACGCAGATTGTGCTGACCATTCAAGGCCAGAACGACGCACCGGTAGCTGTGGCGGACAGCGTAACGGCGACTGAAGCGGGCGGCGCTGGCAACGCGAGTGCTGGTTTTGACCCAACGGGCAACGTCTTGATCAATGATACCGATGTGGACGCCGGTGAAACGAAGACGGTCACCGGAGTCGTCGTCGGTTCGGCTGGCTCGGCTAGCGGCAATGTCGGTTCCGCTTTGGTGGGCACGTACGGTTCGATTACTTTGAATGCGAACGGTTCGTACACTTACACCGTCGACAATAGCAACGCGGCCGTTCAAGCGCTGCGTGGCACGAGCGACACGCTGACCGAGACGTTCACCTACACGATGGTCGATGCCGATGGCGCCAGCTCCACAACACAGTTGACTGTGACGATCGAAGGACAAAACGACGATCTGATCGCCAATGACGACACAGCGGCGGCCGTGGAAGCGGGTGGGACAGCCAACGGTACGGCGGGCACCAATCCGAGCGGTAACGTACTGACGAATGATACCGACGTGGATGCGGGCGATACGAAGACGGTGATCGGCGTACTGTTCGGATCGCAAGCATCGGCCAGCGGCAATGTGGCGTCTGGCGTTAATGGCTCGTACGGCTCGATCACGATTAACGCCGATGGTTCGTATACGTACACCGTCGACAACACCAATGCGGCCGTGCAAGCGTTGCGGACTTCCGGCCAGTCGCTGAGTGAAGTCTTTACCTATACCGCACAAGACACGGCTGGAGCGACCTCAACGGCTGAGATTACCGTCACCATTACCGGGAGTAACGACGCTCCCGTGGCTGTTGCCAACACGGCCACGGCCATCGAAGCCAGCGGGGTTTACAATAACATTTCAGGCACGAATCCAACTGGTAATGTGCTCACCAACGACACGGATGTCGACGCGGGCGATACCAAGACCGTGGTCGGCGTGGATACTGGGACGCAAGCATCGACCAGCGGCAATGTGGGCGTGACGGTGACGGGCACCTACGGCTCGATCGTCTTGAACGGCGATGGAACGTACACTTACACCTTGGACAACAACAATGCGACGGTCGAAGCACTCAACGATGGCGACACGCTAACCGAGACGTTCTCGTACACGGTAGCCGATACCGATGGTCTTGAGTCCACCACACAACTGACCGTCACGATCCAAGGCCGCACGGACATGCCGGTGGCGATTGTCGACATGGCCACCGCCGTGGAAGATGGCGGCGTCGCCAACGCGTCCACCGGTAGTAACCCCAGTGGCAATGTGTTGGACAACGACGTTTCCGGTAACGGCAAGACGGTCGTCGGTGTCGAGCCAGGCGATACGGGTTTGGACGCCAGCGGAAATGTTGGCTCGACCGTGATCGGCTCGTACGGTTCTGTAGTAATCAACAGCGACGGTACGTACAGCTACACTTTGGATAACACCAACCCAGCTGTAGAAGCATTGTTGACCTCCGGTGACCACGTCACCGACGTGTTCACTTATACGATGGAAGACAGTTTTGGTAACAAGTCGACGACCAAGCTGACCATTACCGTCGATGGCAGCAACGACAATCCAGTCGGCAATAGCGATACCGGTTCCGCCACGGAAGCGGGCGGATTGGCCAACGCCACCGCTGGCAGCAATGCCACTGGCAATGTGCTGACCAACGATACCGATGTCGACTCGGGCGACACCAAGACTGTCGTCGGGGTGGCGTCAGGCTCACAGCCTTCGGCATCCGGTTCGGTCGGTGCTTCAGTCACGGGCACCTACGGTTCGATCGTCATCAACAACGATGGCAGCTACACGTATGCCATCGACGAAAGCAATTCCACCGTTCAAGCCTTGCGAACCGGCGGCGATACGCTCAGCGAAGTCTTCACCTACACGATGGAAGACACCGCTGGTGCGAGCTCGACGGCGGAGATCACCATCACCATCCACGGTGCCAACGATACTCCAACGGCAGTGGTTGACACGGCAGCGGCCTACGAAGCGGGCGGAGTCGCCAACGGCACTGCAGGTACCGATCCCACGGGTAACGTATTGACCAACGACACCGATGTCGATGCAAGCGATACCAAGACGATCGTTGGCGTGAGCGCTGGTGTCCAGGCTTCAGCCGCGGGTTCGGTTGGCGCCGGTGTGGCGGGCAACTACGGTACCATCACCATCAACAGCGATGGCTCGTACACTTACAATGTCGACAATAGCAACGCGACGGTCCAGGCTCTGCGGACCAGTGGTCAAACGCTGACCGATACCTTCACCTACACTTTCACGGACACCGATGGACTGACCTCGACCTCTCAGATCACCGTCACCGTACATGGAGCCAACGACGCCATCAATGCCGTGGCGGATACCGCCACGGCAGTCGAAGCTGGCGGAACAGCTAACGGCACAGCCGGCACCAATCCGACCGGCAATGTGCTGATCAACGACACCGATGTGGACGCGGGCGACACGAAGACGGTAAGTGGCGTGGCGGCAGGCACCGTCGGTTCGGCCAGCGGTTCAGTCGGTACCAGCGTTAGCGGTGCTTACGGCTCGATCTCGATTAGCTCGGGCGGAGCCTACACCTACACCGTCGACAACGCCAACGCCGCTGTTCAGGCTCTGCTCAGCAGCAGCGACACGCTCACCGACACGTTCACCTACACGGTCGTCGATGCAGCCGGACTGGAGTCCACAACGCAGATCACGATCACCATCCAAGGTGCCGACGACGCACCGCAGGCGACCGCGGACACCGGATCCGCCACGGAAGCGGGTGGAATTGCCAATGGCACCGTGGGTAGCAACGCCACCGGCAACGTACTGACCAATGACGCACAGATCGACGCCGGTGATTCCTGGACTGTCGACGGAGTTGCGGCCGGAAGTGTGGGCACGCAAACCACTGGAACCGCGCTACCGATCGCTGGTAACTACGGCACAATCACGATCAATAGCGACGGATCGTACAGCTACGTCATCGATGATTCGAACGCCACCGTGCAGGCCCTACGAACGACGACCAACACGCTAACCGACACGTTCACTTACACGGTAAAAGACGCGGGCGGCCAAACATCGACCACTCAAATTGTCCTGACGATTCACGGATCGAACGACAATCCTGTCGCCGTGGCGGATACCGCCATCGCTGTTGAAGCGGGCGGTGTAGCCAACGGAACCGCGGGTACCGACCCGACCGGCAACGTGCTGAGCAATGACACGGACGTTGACGCAGGTGACTCCAAGATGGTCGCCGGTGTCGCGGCGGGAGTACAAGTGTCTGCGAGTGGGGCGGTCGGTTCATCGGTGACAGGATCTTTCGGTGCCATCACGATTAATTCGGATGGCAGCTACAGCTACTCCGTCGACAATACGAATGCGACTGTGCAAGCTCTGCGTACGAGCGGTGACACGCTGACTGACATCTTCACTTACACCGTGGTCGATGCAGGTGGCGCAACATCGACATCACAAATCACCGTCACGATTCAAGGTAGCAACGATGCTCCAGTGGCTCAAGCCGGTGTGCTCGCCGCGACCGAAGACGGAGGAGCGGTCGCGGGTACGTTGACGAACGTCGACGTAGACTCAGGTGAAACCCACAGCTATACCTTGATTACGGATACGGTCGAAGGTACCACCACCGTCAATGCAAATGGCACATATTCGTTCGATCCCGGCACGGCCTTCCAAGATCTCGCCGACGGGGAGACACGCCAAGTCAGCTTCACTTACGAAGTGACCGACTTGGCGGGCGCCAAGAGCCAGGCCGATGTGACGATCACGGTCACCGGCACCAACGACGTGCCCGTGTTTAGTGTCGAAGTCGGAGACAGCGTGGCTGAAACGTTGACTGAAACCGACACGACGCTGACCAGCAGCGGAATGATCACGCTCTCCGATAACGATCTAACAGATCTTGTCAGCACTTCCGTTACCGGCGTGACCGCGAGCGGTACGACGACGGGTCTGGGTAGCAATAACGCTGCCCTGCTAGCCATGCTTTCATCGACCGCCAACGTGCTGGATGCAACCGAAACGACCGACCGGCTCACCTGGGATTTCAATTCGGGGAGCGAAGCGTTCGACTATCTCGCCAGTGGCGAAACGTTGACGTTGACGTACACCATCACGGCCACGGACAGCCAAGGAGCGATGTCAACCCAGAATGTGATACTCACCATCAACGGCACCAATGATGCGCCGGCGATCACGATCGAGGCCGGCGACTCAGCTGCCGACACGCTCGGACAAACTGGCTCGAGCCTGGCAACGGCGGGCACATTGACGGTTTCTGATAGCGACTTGTCGGACTTGGTGGGATCAGCGGTAAGTAGCGTTAGCGCCACCGGAAACACAGTGGGACTCGCATCCAACAATGCCGCTTTGTTGGCGATGTTGACTTCCACCGCCAATGTTCTCGATGCCACCGAGTTCACGGACCGGCTGACATGGAACTTCAATTCGGGATCCGAAGCATTCGACTATCTGAGCGCTGGTGAGTCGTTGACTCTGACTTATACCATTACCGTCACCGACAGCCAAGCGGCTACGCACACGCAAGATGTGGCAATTACGATCACCGGTAGTAACGATGCTCCCGTCATCACCGTGGAAGTCGGCGACAGCGCTGCGGAAACGCTAGCCGAAACCGACACGACTTTAACGAGCACGGGGACGCTAACTGTCAGTGACACGAACTTGAGCGACACCGTTACTTCGACGGTCACCGGAGTCGTCGTCAGCGGCACGACCACCGGATTGGCGTCAAACAACGCGGCCTTGCTAGCGATGCTGTCTTCCACGGCAAACGTGCTTGATAATAGCGAAACGACCAACACACTAACATGGGACTTCAACTCGGGCAGCGAAGCCTTCGATTATCTCGCAAGCGGTGAATCGCTGACGTTGACGTATACGATCGAAGTTGCCGACAGCCAAGGTGCGAGCGATACGCAAACCGTCATCATCACTATCAACGGTACTGCTGACGCGCCGGTCATCACGGGTGGTCCTGATAGCGTGGCACTCACCGAGACCGATTCCGGCTTGACGAGTAGCGGCACGTTGACGGTCACGGACCTGGATCTGTCCGATAACGTACTGGCTGCGGTGGATTCGGTCGCTGTCAGTGGCAGCGGTTCCAGCAGCGTCCCAGGCACACTCAATAATGCGACCTTGCAGAGCTTCCTGACGGTATCGCCCACGGCGATTCTCGACAACACGCAGACTTCCGCTACGCTGACTTGGGACTTCAATTCGGGCAGCGAAGCCTTCGATTTCCTAGCCGCTGGCGAAACGCTCGTGTTGATGTACACGGTCGGCGCAACCGATGACGATGGCACACCGCTGTCCGATACGGAAACGGTCACCGTCACCATCACCGGCAGCAACGACACGCCTGACATTTTAGTCAGTGTTGGCGACAGCGCCGCTGAGACGCTGACCGAAACCAATGCGACTTTGAGCAGCTCCGGTACGCTAACCGTTAACGATGCGGATTTGACCGATGTCGTGACATCGACGGTGACGGGAGTCGTCGCCAGTGGCACCACCACTGGACTGGGATCGAACAATGCGGCTCTGCTGGCTATGTTCTCTTCGACCGCCAATGTGCTCGATGCCACTGAATTGACTGACCAGTTGACTTGGAACTTCAACTCGGGAAGTGAAGCCTTCGACTACCTGGCTAGCGGTGAATCGCTGACGTTGACGTATACGATCGAAGTTATCGACAGCCAAGGTGCAACCGATACGCAAACCGTCACCATCACCATCAATGGTACGGGTGACGCGCCGGTCATCACAGGTGGTCCCGATAGCGTAGCACTCACAGAGACCGATTCCGGCTTGACGAGCAGCGGCACGTTGACGATCACAGACCTGGATCTGTCCAATAACGTGCTGGCCGCGGTGGATTCCGTTGCGGTCAGTGGCAGCGGTTCTAGCAGCGTCCCAGGAACGCTCGACAATGCGACCTTGCAGAGCTTCCTGTCAGTGTCGCCCACGGCGATTCTCGACAACACGCAGACTTCCGCTTCGCTGACTTGGGACTTCAATTCGGGCAGCGAAGCCTTCGACTTCCTGGCCGCTGGCGAAACGCTCGTGTTGACTTATACCGTGAGTGCCACTGACGATAGCGGGACACCTCTATCCGACACGGAAATGGTCACCGTCACCATCACCGGCAGCAACGATACGCCTGACGTCTTAGTCAGTGTGGGCGACAGCGCTGCGGAAATACTTAACGAAACCAATACGACTTTGACCAGCACCGGTACGCTAACCGTTAACGACTCGGATTTGACTGATGTCGTGACATCGACGGTGACGGGAGTCGTCGCCAGTGGTACCACCACTGGACTGGGATCGAACAACGCGGCTCTGCTGGCCATGTTCTCGTCGACCGCCAATGTGCTCGATGCAACCGAGTTGACTGACCAGCTGGTTTGGGATTTCAATTCAGGTAGCGAAACCTTCAGCTACCTCGCCGATGGCGAATCGCTGACATTGACGTATACGATCCAAGTCATCGACAGGCAAGGTGCAAGCGACACGCAAACTGTCGTTATTACCATCAACGGTGGTGCGTCCGCTCCGATCATTAGCGGCGGCCCCGTGAGCGTCGGCTTAGCTGAAGCAGATGCCGGACTGAGCAGTAGCGGGACGTTCACCGTCACCGATTTGGACCAAGCGGACACAGTGACGGCCGCCGTCGATTCGGTCGCGGTCAGCGGCACTGGCTCCAGCAGCGTCCCAGGAGCGCTCGACAATGCGACCTTGCAGAGCTTCCTCACCGTATCACCGTCAGCAATTCTCGACAATACGCAAACTTCCGCCACGTTGACTTGGGATTTCAATTCGGGCAGCGAAGCGTTCGACTTCTTGGCCGCTGGCGAAACGCTCGTGTTGACTTACACCGTGAGTGCCACTGACGACAGCGGCACACCGTTGTCCGATACGGAAATGGTCACCGTTACCATCACCGGCAGCAACGATACGCCTGACGTGTTGGTCAGCATTGGCGACAGCGCCGCTGAGACGCTGAACGAAACCAATACGACCTTGACCAGTACCGGTACGTTAACCGTCAACGATTCGGATTTGACCGATGTGGTGACATCGACGGTGACGGGAGTTGTTGCAAGTGGAACCACCACCGGACTGGGATCGAACAACGCGGCTCTGCTCGCTATGTTCACTTCGACCGCAAGCGTGCTCGATGCCACTGAGTTGACTGACCAATTGACATGGGACTTCAACTCGGGCAGTGAAGCCTTTGATTATCTCGCTAGCGGCGAATCGCTAACGTTGACCTACACGATCGAAGTCACCGACAGCCAAGGTGCGACTGATACACAAACCGTCAGCATCACCATCAATGGTACAGGTGACACGCCGGTCATCACGGGTGGCCCAGATAGCGTGGCACTCACCGAGACCGATTCCGGCTTGACGAGTAGCGGTACGTTGACGGTCACGGACCTGGATCGGACCGATAACGTGCTGGCCGCGGTGGATTCGGTTGCGGTCAGCGGGAGCGGTTCCAGCAGTGTCCCAGGCACGCTCGACAATGCGACCTTGCAGAGCTTCCTCACCGTATCACCGTCAGCGATCCTCGACAACACGCAAACATCCGCCACGTTGACTTGGGATTTCAATTCGGGCAGCGAAGCGTTCGACTTCCTGGCCGCTGGCGAAACGCTCGTGTTGACTTACACCGTGAGCGCTACCGATGACGACGGCACGCCGCTGTCCGATAAGGAGATGGTCAGTGTTACTATCACCGGCACTAACGACACGCCTGACGTGTTGGTCAGTGTTGGCGACAGCGCCGCTGAGACGCTGAACGAAACCAATACGACTTTGACCAGCACTGGTACGTTAACCGTCAACGATTCGGACTTGACCGATGTGGTGACATCGACGGTGACGGGAGTCGTCGCCAGTGGAACCACCACCGGACTGGGATCGAACAACGCGGCTCTGCTGGCCATGTTCACTGCGACCGTCAATGTGGTTGATGCGACGGAGACCGTCGCTCCACTCTCTTGGGATTTCAACTCAGGCAGTGAAGCCTTTGATTATCTCGCTAGCGGCGAATCGCTGACCTTGACGTACACGATTACCGTGACGGACAGCGAGGGTGCGACGGATACGCAGCATGTGGTCATCTCGATCAATGGCACCAACGACGAGCAAGTATTGCAGGCAAATACAGGTGCCACTTTCTTTGAGGGATCGGTTTCGAACACGATCACGTCGGCTATGCTGGCGACGACCGATGTCGATAATTCAGAAGCGGAACGCGTGTACACGATTACGAGCATCACTAGCAATGGAACGCTTGAGCTGAATGGAGTGGTCTTAGGTATGAGCGACACGTTTACGCAAGCGGATATTGCTGCAGGGCGTGTTAGGTATAGTCACAACGACAGCGAGACGTCAGCAGACAGCTTCGGATTTGAAGTTGATGACGGTCTGAGTGCCGGTGTCTGCGGAAACGTTCTTGATGACTATCACGCCCGTCAATGACAACTCGCCCGTTATTACTTCGAACGGTGGCGGTGACACAGCAGATATAAATGTCGCTGAAAATGTGCTCTTTATCACAACGGTAAGTGCAAGTGACTTAGATTTGCCGGCACAGACGCTCGTGTACTCTGTGGGTGGCGGTGCCGATGGAGTGCTGTTTGACATCGACTCGGTGACAGGCGAGTTAAATTTTGTGTCTCTGCATGACCGTGAGATGCACGAAGACTCGGACATGAACGGAGTTTACGAAGTTCTGGTGGTAGTTAGCGATGGACTACTCAGCGATTCCCAATTGATACGCGTATCGCTAACAGATACCGACGAGTTCGACGTTACCGATCCCGTCGATACAGACGCCAGTTTGAATCTTGTGGACGAAAATTCGGCTCCTGGTACCTCAGTTGGACTGATCGTATACGCGGTCGACAATGATGCGACAAACAGCCTTGTTACATATAGTCTGACGGACGATGCAGGCGGGCGATTTGCAATTGATTCCATAACCGGTGCAGTAACCACTGCTGTTGCGTTAGACCACGAAGCGTCAGCTTTGCACCAGATTACGGTGCGGGCAACCAGCGCGGACGGGTCTACGAGTGAAGCAGATTTTGTAATTTCCGTGGCTGATATCAACGAGCGTCCCGAGGCGTTTGCGGACGAATACTCCACCAGCTACATCGACTCGCTGCTGATCACTTCTCCCAGTATTATCTCCAATGACTTTGATCCTGATGGCGATGGGCTGCAAGTTATCTTGCTTGCCGGCCCAACGTCGGGAACGCTGATCCTCAATACTGATGGCAGCATGACATACACTCCGGTGTCTGGCTACATAGGTGATGTATCGATTCGCTATGCGGTTTCCGATGGGCAATTACAGTCTGATGCGGCTACCATCACAATCCACGTAGTTGTGCCGGACAATGTCCCTCCGCCAATCGATAGCGATAGAGGTGGAAGCAGTTCAGGGGAGAATAGCGGCGGGGATGGATCTACAAGCATTAGTGGCCCAAGTGAAAACGCTACTGAAAATGGCTCAACAGGGCAGCCCGGGGTTACGACCGTATACGGATTCGCACAATCCACGAATCTGAGCTTGCTATCGAGATCGACACAGCTGAGCAACGGCAGTTCAGGATCGTCAAAAGCGGAATATTCGTCAGGTTTAACGGAGGCGGTGAATCTGTTGGCTGGCGAAGGTGACCAGTTCTTGCAAAGTGCTGGCCCTCACACGCTATATGTGCAAGAGTTGCCAAGTTTGCAGTTGAACCAGCACACGATGAAACTTCAGCTCCAAGAGTTAGCCAAAATCCAACTTGTTTTTGCTGAGCTTCATAGTGCGGTCGAAGTGGAACTCAGTCAAGACTATTTTGCTCATCTGGATCCCATGGTGACAACAGCCGTCGGTACCGGCGTCGTTATTTGGCTAATTCACGTAGGGCAAGTCGTCGCAGCTTTGCTTTCGACAGCTTCGTCGTGGGTTCAATTGGACCCACTGACCGTTTTGCAGCAGAGTGCAGCAACTTTGGATGTTGCAGATAACAGCGAAGAGAAGTTGTTTGATGCTCGTCACGAAGGAAAGAGTGGATCGTAATCATGCAACGAATCAGTATTACGTACAAACTGACGTTGCTGTTGGCACTGCTTTCGACTGCGCTTCGATCTTTCTAGTCTTTAATCGTACAGCCAAAGATATTGGCACGCAGAATCGCGCGCGTTTGGGCGCTTGCGAGCAGCTGGCGTTGAGTTGTTCGCTGCATTTGCGAAACCACGACTATCTGGCTACTCAGCAAATGTTAGACCTGTTCATGCAGCGGGCCGATGAATTGGGGGCCGTTCGTTTGGTGCGTTTTGATGGCTTAGTCATCCATCACGCTGGTCGTGAAAATCTCTGGCAAAGTGGAATCATCGAACAGACGCCCAGCCACATACGTATTCCAATTACGCGCAGCGGACGAGAATGGGGAGAATTGGAAGCACTCTACACGAACGACTTGGCCAGCTCCCAACTATGGATGTTAGGGAATGCGTCACGTGACGCTGTTTGAATCTGATTACATTTGGCGTGTTACTCCGCAGGTCGTTGGCCGTACTGGACTGGGAATGCCGTTCCCTGCCGTGTAAAGAATGGGCCACTCCTGGATACGATTGCAGGAGGCGTGATTATTCTAGACCCTACAATGAATTGTGATGGCAAATGAAGCCTTTCAGCAGATACATCGGGACGCAGACGTGCTTATGGGTATGCACCTTGGATACGATTCCGTTCCGATCGGAAAATCCGCAGTTACCATGGCAAAAGGCAGCGGAATTGCGTGAGCGTGTCTCGAGAAACGCTCTTCCCGCTGTATGACTCTACCGGTGATGAACGTTGTTTCGTAGTCACGCAACGCCAATTTTTGACTCCTCCGACAGTCTGGCTGGAACCCTGATCAGTTTTGAGGACGTAACCGTGCTCGAACAGCAGAATAAGTCGCTGTTGCAAACGCTGGCGGAGTTGGAGAATTCGCGAAAGCAGATCCAAGCGCAGAACGTGAAGCTGCAAGAACTTGCCTCCATGGATGCGCTTACGGGCGTTTTCAATCGGCGTTCATTGTTCGAGCAGCTTGAGCAGCGTTGGATCTCTAGCAAGAAAAACAACAGCCTGGTCAACTGCATTATGCTCGACGTCGACCATTTCAAGAAACTTAACGACAACCATGGACACGCTGTTGGCGATCAAGTCCTGCGAGATGTATCAAGGACAATTTCCGAAAACGGTTGGCCAGGCAAGGTACCGTTGGTCGGTATGGTGGCGAAGAGTTTTGTGTGCTGTTGTCGGACAGACGCGGAGCAAGCCGCTGCGATCGGCGAAACAATTCGAAAATCCATTGCAGATCAGTTGGCACAGCCCTACAGTGTGACCGCCAGTTTTGGCGTTTCGTCCAGCGTTTTTGGAGCGGCTACCTACCAAGGTATGCTCGAGCAAGCTGACTTAAGCGCTGTACGCAGCCAAACACAGTGGCCGAAACGCAGTTCGTCTGTGGAGCCAAGAATTAGAAGAGACCGAGCCTGCATTGCCTGTGGCGATAGCCGAAGCCGAGCAGCCCATTTCGTATCACGCCGTCGCATCACTGCATGCTGCCTTGGCCTATCGCGACGCGGACACCGCCCTGCATAGTCAGCGAGTTGCCGAAATGAGTGTTTCGTTAGGACGCGGACTTATGTCGGTAAGCCAATTGTATGTGCTGGAAATCAGCGCTCTGCTGCATGACATTGGCAAGATCGGCGTGCCCGATTCGATTCTGCTCAAGCCAGGTAAACTCGATGCCGAGGAATGGAAAGTCATGGAGGCTCATGCACGGATGGGGGTCGAGATTGTCGAATCTTCGTTTGATTCCCAGCCATTGTCCGATATCGTCTGTTTCCACCACTACCGCCATGATGGCACAAATACGCCAGCGGGTGGTCCGATAGGCAAAGATATCCCAGTCGGAGCGCGGATCGTTTGTATCGTGGACGCCTATGATGCGATGGTTTCCAATCGCGTCTACCGCAAGGGGCGACCGCCAGAAGCCGCTTTCGAAGAATTGCGTCGATGCAGGTGGATCAGCTTGATCCTGACCTTGTCGATCGATTTATCAAGCAGCAACTGGCCATGACCGTGACAGCGCGTCATGGCGTAACGAAACAGAGGATAAACTCGCGCGATCTCTATCGGACACTTCACTGAGCGAACCATGTCAGCCTTTGGTGCCAGGACAAAAAGACGCTGGTGATGCCTTTGATCGATTGGGCAGATTGCAGAACGCCGCTGACCTCACCAGCCATCATCAAACACCTCTCGAGCCTCTTGCATACAACTGTGTAAGCGAGGCCGTGGATGCGGGAAGAAGCCGCGCTCATCCTGCAAGACCTACTCGACATGTGGCCCAATGGTTCAACGCGCATATTCGCGAAGCGTATGCACCACAGCAAACGAAAATTGCCTACAGAGTAGCTATTATTCCACTGCCTGCCAGGAAATGGACCAAGTTTTAGACACAGCAACGCGGAAACGAATAGCTGCTAATTTACTTTTTCTCTTGGGCGTCATCTTGAGGGGGCGCAAGGGCTAATGAGCCGGTCTGACCTGGTACCAAAATGCGGGTCGGCGCTCTTGGCGTAACGTCGTGCGTGAGCACTAAGTTCTTCCCAACAAAGTAGTTGGCGTGGTCGGCAACTTGCAGGTTGTAGGTCGCTTCTACATCCGATTCCTCGTTGCGGGTTACCACCATCGGCTCTCGGGCAGCGTGCAGAATATCACCCGCCTTTAAAGCACTTGCTTTCTGCCAACCGCGCCCAGACACCCAGTAAAGATGCCCCGTCGTACTGCGGAATGTCTCATCGCCAATGGAAATAGTCGACGTCTTGCTGGGCGGACGGGTTGTCGCGCGCAACACCGGCTTCCAACACAGCTCACCGGAAGCCACGTTGCGACTTAGGACTGAATCACCCACAACTATCTGTTCAATCGGCCACAATCCTCGCACGGTCATTACGAGAGTGCCAGCCACAAAACATTCACAGGTTGGCTGCTGATACTCGGGAATGATTTCATTCAAGCGATTTCGACGATACCGTTCGGGCTTGTACGCCTGGTATTGGGTCTCGTTATAGTCATCCCACCATTCCCAAATCTGCTTCGGGTCACTGGAGAATTCTCGCTCGGCGACTTCCGACAGAACGTCACTGATCCGCGCGTTGCGCCGAGCAATCTCCTCGTTTTCCCTTAGAGCCAATTGCCCACGTGACCGAGCCTCGTTGGCAGCCAATTCACGTACCGTCATGTCGATGAGGGAATTCTGAATAAGATTCGCTTGCCTGCGCTGCAGGAGGTTAATGTTGAAGTCTACACCAGTGTTCAGCGTCACCGCCTGTCGTTCAAATGCTCGCTCCAACACTACATAATCGACTCGATCATATTTCTCCTGCGCAAAAGCCTGGCTGTATCCGGTGAGCCGGCCGCGTCGATCAAATTCAGGAACGATCGACACGCTAACTGGGGCCGAAAGCATGCTCAGCATGTCGGGCACAAAGTCATGCAGCGGACGCTGCTTAAGCGCGAGACTTGCCCGCTGTCGTATCTCATCGGCTGGGTGCATCAGGCTATAACGCGCCAGCACATGTGAGGCTTCCACAGAGTCAATGGACGCGAACCAATCAATTGCAATGGGAGCCAGGTCGGTGTTAGCTGTAGCGAATGCCGCTTCGACGGCGAACACTGCCTCCGGCTCTTTGATCTCCATCAACGCTTCTCTACCAGCGGAACGGGTGCGAACATCACTCAGACTAACCATGACCGGTCGCAATTTGCTAGCATACTGCTCAACGGACTGACTCGCCAATTCGCCACGCGCGGCAATTTCAGCCAGCTGTTGTGGACTATACCATTCAGAACCAACGAGCACATATCCAAGCGCATTTCGCGCGCGTAGATCATCTGGATTGAACTCAAGTACTTTGTTCAAATGCGAGCGGCACTGATCCAGCAACCCCTGCTCCAGACACCAATTCGCCATCGCAAAATGGCTATTGACTTGATCAGTCAACCCGGCACGGCGGCGTTCGTAGGCGACCAATCGTTGATCCTTGCTCGCCGCTTCTACGCTGTCTTCGATGTCTATCCACTCTCCACTAGGCGAATGGAGTTGTCCACGCTGCCAGCGAGCTGGCGCAAATTCAGGAAAGACGTTCTCCGCTTCGGTTAGCATGCACTGCCTGGTCAGAAAGTCCCCTTCGATCTCGGCTTGGAATGCTTCCGCGACGTGAGCGCTGGCGGCCTTTAAGGCGTTCGAATCTTCTATCGGGTCGGCAGCCTGTGCTGTGAGATTACCGACGCCGCATCCCAGAGCTAGTAAGGCAATGGCCGGTAGGTGCCATGCCACTACGGTGTATCGTACTTCCATCGTGTGCCTCCTGAATCCACAAGGTGTGAGACAGATACCTCAAGACAAGAAAGAACCTTCATGTTCTTGTTAAATTCGATGAGATAGCATCATTGAAACACTTTCTAGAACGCATTGCAACTAAAAAGTCTGGCACTTTTCGTTGCTCGCTATTCGCCAAAGCCGTTTCG
The DNA here is from genome assembly GCA_041398985.1 of Pirellulaceae bacterium. Lineage (GTDB taxonomy): Bacteria > Planctomycetota > Planctomycetia > Pirellulales > Pirellulaceae > Aureliella. The sequence continues at coordinate 165,239 of JAWKTR010000007.1, read as the reverse complement.
ACGCGTTTTCGTAGATTTCCCAGCCTGAACGTCGAGCAATTCGCCAAGGTGAGAGAGTGGCAGTGCGAGTCCTGCACAACAGCCAAGGTGCGCGGGACTCGTAGCCTCCTCCGTACTCCGTAAAGCAGGGCGCTTCGCGGAGTGTGTGCCTGCTACGATAACGCGTTGCGGACGGCACACGGAGTGTGCCTGCTACGATAACGCGCTGCGGACGGCACACGGAGTGTGTGCCTGCTACGATAACGCGTTGCGGACGGCACACGGAGTGTGTGCCTGCTACGATAACGCGCTGCGGACGGCACACGGAGTGTGTGCCTGCTACGATAACGCGCTGCGGACGGCACACGGAGTGTGCCTGCTACTATGGGGGCCTTGCACTTTGGCTAGATCGTGCCGGGGCGGTTCTGGTTGGCGGCTTCTCGCTTGGAGAGCCACAGTAGGACTGGAGAAGCCACAAAGATTGAGCTGTACGTACCGACGATAATGCCGATCAACAGGGCGAAAGCGAACGTGTGAATGCCTTCTCCACCAAAGATGTACAGCAGCAAGACGGTCAACAACGTCGTACCGCTCGTTAGCAACGTCCGGCTCAGCGTTTGGTTGACACTCGCATTGATCATGTCTGCGTCAAGCTTGGGGCTACGTCCTCGCACTTCACGAATGCGGTCAAATACCACGATCGTATCATTGAGCGAATAACCGATGATTGTCAAGAACGCGGCGACCTCGGTGAGTCCGATCTTAAAGTCCTCGATCATTAAGAACGAAAGTGGTCCGGACAACCAATGGCACAAGGCAATAACACCTAAGGTGATGAGCACGTCGTGAACCAACGCGACAACAGCCGCCAAGCCATACGAGATTTTTTGGAAGCGGAACCAGATGTAGCCGACGATGAATATCAAGCTGACCAAGATGGCCGCGACGGCTCGCTGTTGCATTTCGTCGGCAACCCGCGTACCGATCTGACTGAGCGATAGCCAAAGTGGCTGCTTCTGCATTTCCAATTCAAGTTTTTCAACGATAGCGGCCGACGTCGCGTCGTCGACGGGCAAGCTGACTTGCCATTCCGAGAAGCCAGACACGTCATCTTCTTTCCAGTTTTCTGGTGCATCGACTGGAATTACTTCCACCAAGGCTTCGTTGATCGTCGCTCCAGCGGCTTTGGCGGCATCCTTCAATGCTTGGGTCAGGGTTGGCCCATCAATTTTGGCTTTCGTTTCCGCGTCATCGCCTTCTGTGTCCGTGTCAATGCTGCGTCCGACCTCGAGGATAAATTGAGTTGTTACCACGGGTTCGGCCACAGCCAAGTTGGCGTCGTCGAGTGCTCCGGCATTGCTATCAGCCCCCGCAGTCGTTGGTGCCGGTGGTTGTGTGTCTGACGCAGGTGTAGCTGCGGCTGGGGCATCATCGACCTGGGCAGCCGCAGGCTCATCAGTGGTCGGTACTAGCGGAGTTTCAGTCGCCGTTTCAGGCGTAGCGGTTTCTTGAGCAGGTTCTTCTTGATAGCTAACCATGCGGGCCACGCGTCGAGTGGTACCAGTGCTGCTACCACCGCTGTTCAAGCTACCGGATCCGCTTGGCTTCTTGATCGTAACCCGATAAGTCACCAGATCGATTGAATCGTCTTTGCTAAAACCTTCGACAAGTAACTTTGACAGGTGTTCACGGGTGGCTATTGAAGTAACAAGTGTATAGAACGTATCGGCGGGCTGCTTGTCGACCCGCACCAAAGTCGACTGCACTGGTCTGCCTTCTTCGTCCGCCACCAGAATGTCTTTCGTCTTTTGGCGAAGCACATCTTGCTGTACCGCTCTGTCCGTCTGCAACGTGACACTCGTTCCGCCGGTAAAGTCGATGTTGAGAATCTCGGGGCCACGCAGGAATGTCGCTACCAGGCCGAGCACAATTAACACAGAAGAAGCAACGAAGCACAGGCTGCGTTTGCCCATGAAATTGAAATCGCCCTCGCCGACGAGCGACTTCTTGATAAAGCCGACGCCATCGGACATCGACAAGCTAACTAGCTTCAGCTTTTCGCAGACTTCGAAAATGATTCTCGAACAGAAGGTAGCCGTGAACATACTGGTCGCGATTCCAATGATCAACGCGACGGCAAATCCGCGGACTTGATCGGTGCCAATCCAGTACAACACGACCGCCGCAATCAGCGTCGTTACGTTCGAGTCAACGATTGTGGTAAACGCGCGGTCAAAACCGTTGCGGATTGACATGCGCGGCGCAGAGCCCTTTTGCTTCTCTTCACGTATACGCTCAAAGATCAAAACGTTTGCATCGACGGACATACCGACCGTAAGCACCAGACCGGCCAAGCCAGGCAAAGTGAGCGGCTGGCCGATAAAGATCATGACTCCAAAAATCAAAATGCCATTGATAATCAAAGCCACCGAGGCCACGACTCCAGCAAATCGATAGTAAAGTAGAATCGCAACAAAGGTCGCGATGATTGCCCAGATCGAGGCGGTGGTGCCTTTCGCGATCGTCGTCGCCCCCAGTCCTGCTCCCACGCGATTTTCGCTCGCTGGTTCGTCGCTCAGGGTCGCCGGCAAGCGGCCCGATCGCAGAATATTGACCAAGAAGTCGATTTCAGCCTTGGTGAAATTGCCAGTAATTTGACCACTTTCGCGGATCGTACTGTTCAATTGTGGTGCAGAGATAACCTGATCATCCATGATAATGGCCATTTCCCGGTGGAATTCGCCTTCGGGTAAATTGGCGGCGGTCATTCGCAACATGTTCTGCGCACCACTGCCTGTCAGCCGAAAACCAACCACAGGCTGGCCCAATTTGTCAAACTCGGTCGAGGCGCTGGCCAGGTCATCCCCAGCCACGATTGCGTAGGGTTTGCCTGGCGATTTCTCGTAGGCCATCAACAGATCAATATCTTTGATGTTCTGTTGCATCAGCCAATCTTCGAAAACGTACTTGTTCTTGTCGTAGTCAAAAGTCTGAAAGGGAGGGTTGATAATTTTCCCTGTGACCGTGTTGCGGATTAAGTCACCGCCGCCCACCGAGGTCTTCAACGGAAATACGCCATTTACTTTTTCTTCGGCGCGTTGGATCTTGAACCATTTTCCAACTGGTTCGCCCTTGGCGTTGAGGACTTCTGACTTCGGTACCGTATTCTTGGCGGCTTGTTGCGTGGCCAACTCTTTGATGTACTGGTGATCGCGCGAGTTGGCTACGATTCGAAACTGCAATTGCCCCGACGCCTGCAACCGTTCTTTGATCTTCTTGAGTTCCAGTTCATCGACCATGGGAACGGTGATTTCGATCTGAGATTCACCATACGGGCGAATGGAGATCTCTTTTGTACCGGATTGGTTGATCCGCTGGCTTAGAGCGGTCGCCAACGCGCCTGCGTCGAGCTGCTCACCTTCCACTTCGACAATGTCGTAAATGAGGGTCGTGCCACCCTTCATATCAGTGCCAAAGGTAAGCTGGAAACTGCGGGCATAGCCGAATAGGAGGCCAGCAAAAACTGCCGCAAACATTACGCCGATGCGAAATGAGTGGGTTGGCATACGAAATGCCTTACCAAGCAAGTGCCCAATGATGAACGGCAGAATAAAGATGCCGAAGATGAACATCGCGGCATAGCCGTAGGTCGTAAAGGCTGCCTTGAATGCTTCCCACGTCGACGGTGGAATCGCTTCTGCATTTGGAGCTTGAACCTGCGTCTGTGCGAGCAGCACCAAGTGGTTTAGGTTGAGTAGTGAAAAGGAAGAGCCGTCCATTGATAGTCCTTACGGAGCAATAATTGAGCGAGTGACGTGGATCACTCTTTGGAGTCTGGATTTACTATTTTGGTAATTGTGTCTCGGTTGACCGTCATCCGGGCCCCCGAATTCTCGTCGATACGAATGGTTACAACTTTCTCACCCGCGGCCGCCTGGACCACCACGCCGTGAATCCCAGCAGCGGTGACGACCCGGTCGTTTTTCTTCAGTTCCGCTAATGCTTTCTGCTGCTCTCTGGCCTGCCGCTGTTGCGGTCGAACCACGATAAACATGAACAAAATAGCACTAACCAACAGTAAATTGATAGGGTTCTTTAGGAACTCGATGATTGGATTTACGTTCTGGGCCGCCTCGGGAGCGCCCTCACCGGCAGGCTGAACGGCTTCCGGGCTACCCGATAGGTCGGCAGGCTCCGGTGGCTCTGGCAATTGCACCAGCAGCAAAGTCGAAGCGATCAGTAGTTTGCCACAGAAGCCTAGAATCATGAATCCAACCAAAACGCAGAACCGATCAGGAGCGGGCCAAAATCAACCCGAAATGATACGAATGCAAGCGAAAACCTACAAGGCCTATCGTTATGCACCTCAGTCCGCGCGGAGGATTGCGCTTTGAATGCAGCAAGGTGGTTAAACGAAACAAGGCGATCCGAAGATCGCCTAGCTGTAATATGATATTTGGCTCGATCCATAAATTACTAGGATCGACGACGGCGTGTACCACTGGCGAGCCCCAGAATTCCAAGGCTCCAAATGGTTACTGACATTGGCTCCGGAACAGTATTTGCCAAAGAAAATCTTAGATCATCTATCCCAAATTCCTCGACGACCCCCCCAGGTGATGTGTTGTCTGCTGAGAACACCAAGGTGGAGATAGAGTCCGTTGAATTGATTAGTCCGAAGAAGAAAGCCCCACGAAAAGAACTTGAATTGGAGGGAAACGCTACGTTAACGCCGTCCACGCTAAGGCGATACTCATCTGTGACGTCGCTATCCAGAAAGAGGAATGAGACTGCGGTCTGCGGCGCGTCGAACTGAATTGTGACGGTTGGACCGTACTGGCCGCTGCCGTTTCCAATACCCGGTGGATCCTCGGCCCAGCCCAAATGTTGAGAGTTCGTAAATGGTGAGTATTGCGCACCCGAAAAGCTCGCCGGGGCAATGTAAAAGACCATATTGTTCGAGCCGGTCGTGTTGTCGACTGCGGTAGCGCTGAATCCGCCAAAATCATGAGCAGTGTTCTTGCTCAATGCGCCTGATGTCGCCGATGAGAAATCTTGGCTGGCAAAGGTAAGACCAGCGGTTGCTGCCGCAAAACTGCTCTGATCAGTGTACGTAATCAAACCTGCGTCCACGGTCTGCTGCATTGCAGCGAGACCTAGGGCAGTTGCCCAGAATAGGTTACTTAGTCTTCCCATGTTGTCTGTTCCTCATGTTGAATAGATTGAAATAGTCATTGTGAGGGATGATAGTTGCCATGTTGAAACTGTCAATCCTTACCCGAATTTTCTTGATTCCGGTCAAGTTGCTTGCAACTTACAGCTTGAGCTCCCAGCCGACCATTTCTCCTAGGACAGGCGTGTCTGTTAGATCGAACATTAGCGGGGTTACAGTAATGTGGCCATCGGTCAAAGCTGTCAAATCTGTCGGATGATCAGTCCTTTTGGGTGGCGGGTCATTGGTTGCCCAGTAGTAGTCACGGCCTTTCGGATCTTGCCGCTTGATGTAGTGTTCGCCATAGCGTTCAACCCCCATCGGCACAATTTCCACTTGGGGGACACCGCCGCTGCGAAAGAGTCTTGTGGCCGCAGTCGGGATATTGATGTTGTACAACTGGGGCTTGGCGTCCTTCTTGGCCAAGATTTGCTGGATGAGTGGTATGGCCATCTTGGCTGCCGCTTCAAAATCGGCGTGCGGATCATATTCGAGGGATACGGCAAAGCTGTTGAGTCGAAAAAATGCGCCTTCGATAGCCGCTGCAACTGTGCCCGAATAGAGCACATTGATGCCCGCATTGAGCCCGCCATTGATTCCGCTAACGACCACATCAACGTCTTCGTCGATTAGGACGGAAACGCCTAGTTTTACGCAGTCCGCTGGGCTTCCCTCAACAGCAACACCTATTCGATCGTCGCCTTGGAAAATTTCCTTGCAGACCAGAGGCTCCAGGAAAGTGATCGAATGCCCCACGCCGCTCTGCTCAGTTGCTGGCGCAATAAGATGTACGTTGCCCAGCTGACGTAAACCGCTGCGCAGCGCGGCGATCCCAGGCGCGTATACGCCATCGTCGTTCGTTAGTAATATTTGCACCAGCCAACCTCCCTAGTTTCGAAACATGCGTTTGTTGGGATATTGTCACGGAACGCGGGAGTTGGTCCAGACGGCACTGGTAACTGGCTATGCTATACTGGGCGTCCACAAACGGGGCCTGGGAGCGGACGGTTCAGCGGCGAGTCTTGCTAAAGTTACGGTCATGTCGGCTACAACGCCCAATTTCGTCAAGAAGCGAACATGGAAAATCCTATTAATCCCTACGCCGCGACGCCCGCTTCTGTTGACGCTAGCGATCCAGCCTTTGCGCATTATCCGCAAATTGGTGAAGCGGCGATGGTTAACCAAGTGATGGTGGTTGGTATATTGCAGATCGTGCTAGGATGCATGGAACTGATGATGGCGGGAACGCTTTTCTTCGGAAGCTTTGTTATCCAATATGGCGCGTTCAGTCAGGGGCCCGCACCAGGACCGCCACCAGAAGCCCTGTATGTCATGCTGGCCTACTACTGGATCGTCGGTGGTTTGGTGCTCGTCTTCTCGATCATGCGAATTGCGAGCGGCATTGGGTGTTTTCGGTTCCGTGGTCGGACATGGATGATCGTATCCTTGATTGGAGGCACCGTCAGCGTCCTGACGTGCTACTGCCTGCCGTTTACGATAGGCGTTTGCATTTACGGTTGTATCGTCATGTTCAACAGCGGCGTTGCAAAGGCATTTAGGATGGGCCGCGAAGGTGTGCCCGCGGCGGAAATCAAAAACCGCTTTATGATGGTTGGCTAGGATGGAGCGGAAAATAAATGTCGCCTTTCGCTAAGCTAAGCGAAAGTCCACTATTTACAACCTCTCGCGGAGCGCAAGGCCACTATTTACAACCTTTCGCGGAGCGAAAGGCGACCATAATCATGCCGTCGGCCTGCCGAGCTTCCAAATATGCCTTTCGCATTGGTCAACGAGTATAATTGTATGACCCGACGCCTGTTTCGAAGAAGGATTCATAATGCTTATTCAATTAGCAGAGCGCAGACGAAGCTTACTGCTGCTGGTCGTACTTTACGCGAGTCTAACAGCGGAGGCGACTTTAGGCGAAACGGCATCGCGAGTATCACGTGAGGCGGCTGCGTACCGTGGACCGTTGGACGTGGTGCTGTTGCAAAACGAACAGTTGTGCGTTACCGCGAATGAGCTTTCCAATTCGGTTTCTCTGATCGATCTCGCCAGTGGGACTGTGCTCGACGAAGTGGAATGTGCCGCGCGACCAGCCGGACTTGCGGCAATCGGGGCAAGTGAATTCCTGGTTACCTGCCGTGATCTCGGAGTGGTCGAGCGTTTCGATGTTGCAGAAGGTAAATTGCGACGCAGAGCAAGTTTCGAAGTGGGCTTTGACCCGATCGGCGTGACCGTTGACGCTAGGCAGCAGCGAGCCTTTGTTGGATTAAATGCTACCGGGGAAGTCGCTGTGTTGGATTTAAAGACCAACGTGGTAGCCCGACGTTTTTCCACTGGCAATTGGCCACGTTCGCTGGCCGTTTCTCCCGATGGCACACGGTTGGCGGTGGGGCTCAGCGGCGATAGTTCGATTGCCATCCACGATGCCGACTCTGGCGAACTGCTGTACGATGAGCCGCTGAGTGGTGGTATCAACATTGGTCATTTGGCCTGTTCGAACGACGGCAAGCAGGTGTACTTTCCTTGGATGGTGTACCGTTCGAATCCAATCACACCGTCGAATATCCAGCGAGGGTGGGTATTGGCCAGTCGTGTGGCACGCGTGCGGTTAGATGGCCCGAGTTATCGCGAAGCGATTTCGCTCGATGTGCCGCGCATGGCCGTTGCGGATCCCCATGGTTTGGCAATTACACCAGACGAAACACGCATGGTTGTTTCGTCTTCGGGAACGCATGAATTGCTGGTCTACCGCTTGCGCGATCTGCCGTTCATCGGCGAAGGTGGACCCGGCGACTTAATCGATCGACGTTTGCTGGCCGATCAAGATCTGTTTTTTCGCATCCCAGTTGGTGGGCGTCCTATGGCCGTTCGATCGTTCAACCTCCACGATGCCAAGCAGCAGGTGTTGGTGGCGAATCATACGTTGGACTGCCTGCAGATCGTCGATCTAGAATCACGTGAAGTCGCTCAATCAATCTCGCTGGGGCCAACCCCGACGGACCCACAGCAACAACAGGTCCATCAAGGCTTGGAGATTTTCTACGACGCGCGCCGCAGTCTGGATCAATGGTATAGCTGCCATTCTTGCCACTTGGATGGCGGTACCAATGCGAAAGCCATGGACACCTGGAACGATGGAACCGAGTTGACGAGCAAGAGTGTGCTGCCGCTGGTGGGTGTCACGCAAACGGGGCCTTGGACATGGCATGGTTGGCAGAATGATCTCCACGAATCGCTGCAAAACTCATTCACTTCAACCATGCAAGGCAAATCGGCAGACGAGGACGACATCGTTGCCTTGGCCGCTTACCTTGATTCCCTAAAGCCGCCGCCCAATCCGTTTCGTACAGCCAACCAACAACTCAGCGCCGCAGCCATGCGTGGCAAGCTGCTATTTGAGAGTGCAGAAGTCGGGTGTTCCCAATGTCATGCGGGCGAACGCTTTAGTGACGGGCTAATTCATGATGTTGGACTTGGGTCGGAGTCGGACAAGTATGAGGGGTACAACACGCCTAGTTTGATCGGGGCTTACCGCAAGGTGCGTTACTTGCATGACGGTCGTGCGAAAACGCTCGAGCGCGTGCTGACGAAGTATCATCGTTCCGATGAAATTGGCGGCGGTCAAGAGCTCGACGACTCGCAAATTGCCGATTTGATCGAGTACATAAAATCGCTGTAGTTCTGTGACTCTCAGTCTCGAAAATCGCCGCTGTATAAGGTCGCCTTTCGCTCTGCGAAAGGGTGTCTACGGTGGGCTTTCGCAGAGCGAATGGCGACAATAAATAATCGACTCCAAAGTTCGCGACGGCTACTGCTTTTCTACATTGACGACGGTTTACAAACACTATGATGAGCCTTGATACTGCTGCCCAGTTTTGCCGTCGTATGAGCATCGGACTGCGCGCGGGTGTGGACATCCTGCGCGTGCTCGAGAATGAAACCAAGTCGGGAAACCCTAAACATCGGCAGACTATGGTAGACGTTGGCGAGCGGATTCGCGGCGGCAGCAGCTTGGCCAAAGCCATGTTGGAGAACAAGCATTATTTTCCACCGCTGCTCATCCAAATGGTGCATGCTAGCGAGTTGGGCGGACGAATGGACGGGACGCTTGCCTACATGGCCGACTACTATGAATCGCTTAAGCAAACGCGAACTCAATTTGTCAGTCGGATTTCTTGGCCGTTGATTCAATTGGTTATGGCCATTGGAATTGTCGGTGGCATGATTCTGCTTTTCGATCTGCTGGGGGTTCCCCCAAGTGCGCGACTACTAAAACTCAGTTTGTCGACTTACTGCATAAGCGTCTGCTCTGCGGTTGGTGCGATTCTGTTGGTCGGCTATGGCATTTGGAAGAATTGGTTCAACTGTCACCAGTTTCTAACTCCGATTGTGCAGCGCATTCCAACACTCGGCACGGCCTTTATCACGTTGGCGCTGTCGCGATTGAGCATGACATTGTCCATGTTGCTCAATGCCGGCGTCGAAGCCAAACGCAGCACGAAACAGGCTTTTATGGCTACGGGGAATCGCTACTTTATGTCGGGCGTTGATCGCGCACTCGAAGCCGTCGAGCGTGGCGCCAGCTTTGGCGACGCATTTGACGAGTCGGGCGTACTGCCTCGCGAATTTATCGAATCGGTGCGAATCGGAGAATTGAGTGGCACGGAAACTGAATCGCTAGACCATCTTGCGTTGGACTATCAGGACCGTGCCAAACGGGCTTTGAATACAATTGCGGCTATTGCCAGTTTTACAATCTGGATCTTGATCATGATCGTGATTGGCGGAATGGTGCTGTACATGGGCATTCAGTACATCCAGAACTTGACCAATTTTGCCAATGGTGACTTCTAGGCTTGTCTCACGCCCTCCAAAGGGTCAGACCCCTTTTGAGACAAAGCCTATTATTTAGCTATTATGGCTGCTTTCGATATGGCTAGATGGGTTGCCAAAACGCAGTCTGGCCAATCTGGCGTATTTGCGGGCTTTGATTAGAATATTACGACGGTTCTATATCGAATTGCCCCTGTTCCTTGGCGGAATTGACCTTTGTACACACGCAACCCACCAATGGCCCACGGTTGGAGGCAAGTCGCCTCCGTGTTTTTCCGACATCTTTGGAAAAGCGTTGCTTACTTTGTTTGCGTGCTCGCATCAGCGGCCGCTTTCATTGTCTATGCTCCGCGCTCCTATTCTTCCAAGGCCCAGTATTTGGTGCGGTTGGGACACGAATCGGTTTCGTTAGACCCGGTGGCGACGGTGGGCGAGACGATGGGGCTGTATATGACCAGCGACAGCATCGTCCGTTCGACTCGAGAGATTCTGGGAAGCGACGCGTTGGCGGTCAAAGTGGTCGAGCGCGTTGGTGCCAACAAAATATTGGATCGCGATCCCACGATTACGCCCAGCTTGCTGGCTCGCGTCAAGCAGGTGGTGTCCGATTTGGACCCGATATCAGCCGAGGAGAAAGCACGGATAACGCTGCAGAAGTACCTCGACATTTCCTCTCCGACTCAGTCCAACGTGATTGTGGTCAGTTACGAATCTTCCTATCCCGAGCTGTCACTCGAAGTCATGCAAGCGGTCTCCGATGTCTTCTTGGAGGAGCATAACCGCATCAATCGCACGGAAGGCTCGTTTGAGTTCTTCGTCGAACAGGACGAAATACTGCTCCGCGCGCTGAATGCAGCGAGTACAGCGGTCACACAAGCCAAGCAGGACTTTGGCATAAGTTCGATTGAGGGTAAACGCAATATTCTCGAGAGCCGCTTAGCAGATATTGAAGCCGCGGTATCGAGCAATGAGCGAGGGCTCGCTGCCACAAAGAGTCGGGTGCAAGAGACGCTGCAACAGCTGGCCGATACGCCCGATGATATTGTTTTGGGGGCGACCAGCGGATCTGATCAACAAACCTCTGCGGCGCTGCACCAGCAATTGTACGACCTGCAAATCCGCGAAAAGGAATTGTTGAGTAAGTACACAGCGGACCATCCCAATTTGCAATCGGTACAACAGCAGCTCAAGGAGGTCACGGATATCTTTGCTTCGATGAATCTATCTGATACGGCGACTAGTCGTGGTGTAAATCCAGTTCACCAGCAACTGCGCATTCAGCTGCTTACTGAGCAAGCCAATTTGCAAGCTGAGTTGGCAACCCGTGAGGTGTTGAGCAAGCAGTCGGGGCAATTGAAAAAAGACTTGTTGGAGCTCAACGCGCAGGATGAGAAACTAGCGAGACTGCAGACGGAAATGGAAGTTGCAAAATCCAAATATGAAGCTCATGCGAGTAAGCTAGAACAAGCACGGTTGGAGCAAGAGTTGGGAAGCAAAGAGATTACGAGCATTGGCGTGATCCAAAGTCCAAGTTTGAATGAGCGACCAGTTAGCCCGAACAAGAAGTTGGTAGCGTTGCTTGGCTTTGTGATGGCGTGTTTCGGCGCGTTAGCGCTGCCATTTGCCTTGGAGTATCTGCGGGACGACCAACAGGTGAATGCGAGTGTTCAGAGTGATCGCGAATATCATGCATTAGAGACGACGAGTGAAATGCCGAAACATATCGCCATCCACACAGCCGCAGAATTAGCTAGGAGTTCGAGTGGCGAAACGCTCAGCCAGAAGTTCGTTTTAGGGAAGAAGTAATGCGTGGTGCGGTCGCCACCCAGCCCAACATTGACCTGCCGGACTTTGTGCGCCCCTTGACACCAGCCGAAGTACGTCGACAGCGACGCTGGCATAGCTTTGTGGGATCGCTGGCCGTGCCTCTGCGCATTCTCGGGCGCTGTTCGCCGCCGAACTCTTTCGGCATATTGATGTACCATCGCGTTTGCGAAGTGCCATCCAGACATTGCCCGCCGATGTACAGTGTTACGCCTGCAGTGTTTCGCCAGCAACTAACTTGGTTACTGGACCATGGCTACCAAGCTTGGCCGCTGGATAAGCTCTTGGCAGCCAAGGATCTAGGCGAGCCGCTACCGGAGCGTGTATTTGCCGTCACTTTCGACGATGGTTACGCCAATAACTTCACCCAGGCTTGGCCGATACTCGAAGAACTGCAAATTCCAGCGACGATCTTTCTCGCAACAGCGTATATCGATAGTGACCAACCGTTTCCCTTTGACGCCTGGATGCAAGACAAGGATCCTAGTAGTCAGCCTCGTGATTGCTGGGTTCCGTTAACGCTCGCACAGTGCCGCCAAATGCAGTCATCGGGACTGATTCAATTCGGTTGCCACACACATACGCACGCCGACTTTCGCAGTCATCCCAATCGGCTCAAAGAGGATCTTGCGCTGTCGTTGGAGTTCATGGAAGAGGAGCTGAGCGTTCACCAGCCGCCTTTCTCCTATCCATTCGGTGAGCCCGAATTGGGCTTTGCCGATAACGACTTGGGTAACGTTGTGCGAGAATCGGGCTGTACGTGTGCCTTGCAAATTGGCAATAACACAGTCCACGACGACGATGATGTATTTCACTGGCCGCGCTTCGATGTCCCGCCAACGGCGTCCGGTCCAAGTTTAGCTGGCAAGCTTGATGGGTGGTCTGAGCGCATTAGCAAGCTCAAGAATTTTGCGATTGCAAGCTTAAAGCAGCCTGCAGCTACGCACGCGGGACCTGCCACTGCCGCAATAGAATCTGGAACGCCTTCTTGTGCCAGTACAAAGTTCGACCGTATTCGGAGTCTATTACTGAATCCAGGCGGTTTAGCTTTGTTCGATCAGGCCATCATAAGCGGCACCAACTTTGTCACTTCGTTGGTAGTTGGCCGCTTCCTGGGAAAGGAGAGCCTCGGCATCCTTTTTATTACGATCAGTATTTTTACATTGGTACAGTGTATTACGGATCAGATTATCCACGTGCCCTATTTGGTGCGTAGGCCGCGCTTCAGCTTCGATCGGGCCAAGGCGTTTGCGGGCAGTTCTCTGGTGCATCAGTTCGTCGTAGTCCTGTTGGCGATGATTGGTGTGATTTGTGCGGCCATTGCGGTACGGATGTCTAGTGAGCCGTCCAACACACTCAGTGGAATGCTTGGTCTTTTGGCGGTACTCTTGCCAGGCATGATGCTACGTGAATTTATGCATAACATGTTCCACAACCAATTGCGGCAACAACAGGTAGTTGTACTGGACGCCTCGGTCGCTGGTCTGCAGCTCAGCCTATTACTTGGATTGTGGTGGATCGAGGCGCTGACCTTGCCGCGAGCTTTGTTGGTGATTGGCATTAGCCCTTTATTCGTATCACTGCTGTGGCTGCCGAGTTTGTTGCGCAGTATCCGGATCCAACCGAAGTTTGTCCTAGTGGATCTGCGGGAGAATTGGCCCATCGGCAAGTGGACGTTGGGATCGTACTTGGTTGGGAGTAGCGCACCGACGGTATTGCCATGGTTTTTAGCTTGGTCGCATGGTGTTGATGCGACCGGGTTATTGGCGGCCTGTTTGACGTTGGTTGGGATTGCGCAAACGTTTTTGCGTGGACTTGGGAAGTACATGGCGCCTCAAATGTCGGTGGCGTTCGCCGAGGGCGGCGTGCGCCGCTTGAGCGGCTCGTTGTTGCAGTTCGCTTTTGCCTCGCTCGTCGTTATGAGCGTGATATCAGCCGTCTTGGCGTTGGGTGGCGAAGCTCTGGTCCGCTTGGCCTATGGAGCTGGCTATACGGGCGTCGCTGGTGTGATGCTGGTGTTGGCAATTGGTTGCTGGTTGCAAGCGCTGGACGTGCTGTTTGGCAACGCGCTCTTGGCTTTGGCTCTATCCAATCGCAATTTTGGGGCTGATTGCGTACGCTTTGCAATTACAGTCGCACTCGCTTTTTTATTAATTCCAAGTCTGAGTGCGTTGGGGGTGGCAATAGCGCTTGTGCTCGGCATGGTGGCTGGCCTGTTAGTACGCGCCCACTACCTATGGCAGGCCATGCATGATCTGGCGTTGGCGACACCCATAGCGGATAAGCCGCCGTTGGTGGTGTCATGACGCGTATTGAATACAATCAAAATGTGTCCAGTTGGTCACCGCCTGCATTTTTAAGCGCCGGTTATAAGCCTGAACTAGGGTATCTGTGTGTTCTAGCGTTGCCCATGCTGGCGGCGATTGCCAGTTTCAAAGATCTCTCGTTTGGCGGCATGAACTATCTCGTGCCAATCACACTGCTGACGCCACTGATCTTGTTCTGTGTGATTCTCGTGAAGGCGGGTTTGGACAAGTCGCGGGTTCGGTTCTGGGCGGGACACCAGTATTGGCTATTGTGGTATGCCGTTCTGTGGGGTTCATTCCTCTGGGCTGAGTCACGAGATTCTCGCGCGATTAAGCATGCTTTCGAGTTGTCCACACCGTACTTGTTCGGATTGTGTGGTGCGATGTTCGTTCGTACCGAGCAGCAGTTGAGATGGTTGACGACATCGTTTCTACTGACGACGCCTGTAGCATTGATGTGCGTCGCGTTGTGGAAAGTAGGGATTGTGGATTCTGGAGAGTTCAGCACGGGTGCAGCCTTGGATGCGCGGGCCCACTCGATGAGTCTCTTGCCGATTGCCGCGTTAGCGATAGCATTTTTTCCTGCGCGGACTCTTTTGTCCGCCGCTGTTTGGAGCTGCTGCTTGTTGATTTCGGCCATCGAGGGTAGCCGCGGCGTGACGCTGTGCATGCTGGTTATGCCACTATTCCATCCAACTTTCCGTGGTTTGCATTGGAAGCTGATTGTGGCTCTGGGGGTGATCGCCATGGGAATCATCGCTTTTTATTTGCCACCCATGCAGGCTCGCTTGTTTCCAGACACCGGTTCTGGGACATTCGCGGATCTCATGGAGTCCAAGCAGTCTGGCATGGGGCGTTTTGAAGCTTGGCCAATTATTTGGGAGCAAGCCTGGTACAAGCCTGTCTTAGGGCATGGCGTTGGTAAGCGCTTACAACTATGTACCCACGGTCTGGGATCGTATGACGGCTGTTCACAACGAGTACCTGAGCATTGGCTACGAGATGGGTTTGCTCGGATTGTCCGTGTATTTGATTGCGAATGTAATGCAGATGACAAGTTTGTGGCGCTCTATGAAGATCGCTCCCACAGTCAATCGCACGGCTTTGGCGGCAATTTTCCTGTCGTTCATCGCGTTTAACTTGATGGCTTGTACGGACAATCCCATTTCTAGTAACGTACGGTTCCTGAATCCAATGTTTCTACTGATGGGAGCTGCGTTTAGTTCGCTTCCGCCTAGAGACTCTACTTAGATACAAAGAATTGCCACGAGAGTTCCGAATGGACAGAGCACCTGACGTATCGATCGTTTTGTGTACTTACAATCGCGCGGACATGTTGCGCGAATGCGTCGAAAGTCTGCTTGCGCAGCAGACCAATGGCGAATTCACTTTCGAAGTGCTCGTCGTGGACAATCGTTCGACGGATGGCACGGCTGATTTGGTAGCCGAGATGCAAGAAACGTCACCAGTACCATTGCGGTATGTGATGGAACCGCAGGCTGGGCAAGTATTCGCGCGCCATCGAGGTTTTGACGAGGCTCGCGGCGAGTGGTTTGCGAATTTTGATGACGACGAAGTCGCTGAACCAGGTTGGGTGTTGGAAATGCTACGCGTAGCTCGGTCGCAAAATGTCCGCAGCGTAGGTGGCTTGCTCTGGTTGCGGCTGCCCCCAGATTGTAAGCGAAACTTGCATCCACGCGTCCGCCGGATACTGGGTGAATCGGTGACTTGGGAGACACCGCGACCCTATACTCGACGCCAGGGACCTGGCTCAGGTACTCAGTTGATCCATCGCAGCGTTCTTGAAGAGGTTGGACGCTACGATGTTTCTCAGTCGCTGCGCGGCTACGATACGGATTTGTATCGGCGAATGCGTGAAGCGGGAATCGTTAGTTGGTTTGCACCAAAGTCGGTTGCGTATCATGTCACTCCACCGTCGCGGTTGACCTACGGGTATCTGCATGAGACGTGCTTTCACGACGGTTTTACATTCTGTCGGCGCGATTTACAGCACTTTGGCAAATTGCTCGGTCTCCCAGTAATGTTGCTCCGGTTGTTGAATGCTGTTGGCCGTCACGCGCCAGTGGCTTTACTAGCAAAGCTAATTGGGAACAGGGAAACGGCCTTGGCTCACTGGTTGATGTTAGTGCGGGCTGAGGGGTACGCGCGGTGTTACATGCATTTAGTAGCTCCGGCTTTTCCACAGCGCGGTGTCTTACAACGCTACGGCATTATTCCTCGGCCGACTTCGCCCGCAACGAATAAGGCAGTGGTTTCGTGATGCACTGGTCGACCGTGTCCATGCACGACGTTGATGTGAGGACGCTTTGCGGCTGGCGGCGTCTGCTGGCAGAAACGGTTGACTATGTAAGTCCCTATTTCACGCCTGAGTACGTCCAAAGTGCGAGTGAGTACTGGCCCAATGTAGAGATTGGAACGCTATCCGACGACCGACAGGTGTGGGCGGTGTTCCCGTTCGAGCGACTTGCTAGCGGTGCAGCAGGACCAGTGGGACGTGAGTTGGCAGACTATCAAGGGCCAATTTGTCATCCGCAGGCGGAACTCGATGCGATTGCTATGCTTCGCGCCTTGCGGCTCAAGCGATGGAGCTTTGACCATTTGTATCCGCATCGTGAAACACTACAACGTTGGTGTTGGACTCAATGGGCTTCGCCGCAGATCGATGTGTCTGGCGGGCCTGCAGAGTTCCTCGCACGGATCAGTATGGCACACAAGCGCTTGGTCCAGAATTCGGCGCAGAACGAGCGGCGGCTTAAGCGTGAGTTCGGATCTGTCAAGTTTGACTTTGACGTTCGCCAACCCGAATATCTCGAGCTACTACTCGATTGGAAATGTCAGCAATATGAAGCCACAGGGCGCATTCATCCGTTTCGGCTTGAGCAGGTAAGACATTTTCTACATAGCTGCCTTCAACGAGAATCGGAAGCATTCTGTGGACGAGTTTCAATGGTGAGTGCCCATGATCAGCCCATTGCCATGCAGTTCTCATTCGATACAAGCCGGGTATCCCACGTGCTCATAACCGCATACCATGTAGAAGCTGCAAGATTTTCGCCAGGGCTGTTACTCAGTTTTCAACACTTAAAAGCCTGTGCGGAACGTAAGATGGGGTTGGTAGATTTGGGTAAAGGCTTGGAAGATTAAGCAAAAGTCGTTTGGCAACGGGTAAGGCAATTCTATATGAAGGATGCGTGGACATATCATTTTGAGGAATGCTCTGCGGCATTCGGTACAGAAGTCTCGCTACCGCTTTTTGCGTTCTCGACTCTCGGAACCAGTCAAGTTGCTTGCACGCTCGTCGGCTAATACAGTACCGACCATTCGTCGTTTTTTCAGATGCGGTAGGTTCTGATTTGAAAGTCTAAAATCCCAAAGCCTGTATTTTTCGCTCGCCTTCATCAGCCGCCCACAAGCTACTTGCCATACGCATATGCGCATCCTTCTTTGTCACAACTTCTATCAACAGGCCGGCGGCGAAGATAGTTGCTTTGCGGAGGAAGCTGCACTGCTGAAGAAACATGGGCATGAAGTCTTTAAGTATGAGCGCAATAACGACCACATCACGGGCCTCAAATCGGTGGTGACAGCGGGGCAAACGATCTGGAATTTCCGCACTTATCGTGAGGTGACTGCGCTCATCAAGCAGCAGCAGATCGAATTGGTACACTGTACGAACACGTTTCCAGTGATATCGCCCTCGATCTACTACGCTTGCAATCGGCAGCGAGTCCCGGTGGTTCAGAGTTTGCACAATTACCGCTTGCTCTGCGCCAATTCGTATTTCTTACGCGATGGGACAGTCTGTGAGGCATGTCTGAACAGACGTGTGGCTTTACCCGCCGTGCGATATGCCTGCTACCGAGATAGTCGCTTGGCATCGGCAGCCGTGGTTGCCATGCAAGCGGTACATCATCTGATTGGCAGTTGGAGCAAACATGTCGATCAGTTTATTGCGTTGACAGACTTCGCGCGAAGCAAGTTTGTCGAAGGTGGTTTGCCCGCAGAGCGAATCACTGTCAAGCCCAACTTTGTTGATCCAACGCCTCAGCTCGGTTGTGGGAGTGGCGATTATGCGCTGTTTGTGGGACGACTCTCGAGCGAAAAGGGAATTGAGGTTCTACTGAAAGCGTGGGAAAGTCCCATCTGCAGCCTACCGCTGCGGATTGTCGGTGATGGCCCCTTGAAACAGCGAGTCCTAAGTGCCGCCGCCGACAATCCTCGCATCGAATACCAGGGCTTTAAGCCGTCCGCTGAAGTCTTCGCGGCCATGCAGGCGGCTCGCTTTCTCATCGTGCCCTCCCTCTGGTACGAAGGGTTGCCACGTACGATCGTGGAATCGCTGGCCGTTGGCACACCGGTCGTTGCATCGGATCTCGGTCCATTGGCGGATTTGGTGCGTAGCGACGCTGGTGGTGCTCGATTTGAACTGGGTAACGCAACTGCGCTCACCACCGTTGCTGGGAAACTCTGCAACGAGCCGAATCTGGCTGCAGCCATGCGCGCGCCAGCTCGAGCTGAATTCCTGGCTAAATACTCGGCCGACACTAACTATGCAAAGTTGATGGAAGTCTACGCAAACGCTACCGAAAACGCCGCGGCTCGCAAGTAATAAGAGTTGTCCGGCGCTGACGTTCGATTGCACTCGGCAAATGTGACTTGCTGGGCAACATTTTCGGTGCGAGGTCGAACAACGCAATTTATTTGGCCCACGGGACGATAGTGAAGCGACGGTACCTTTATCCCTCGCACAACATGGAATCCCCTATGCCATTTTTGTCCGGAAGTCTTGGTTTCGAACGATTTAGCGTTTCTGGTTTTGATACTCAGACCTTTTCTGACGAACACATCGAAAAGTTGCAGCAGGCGGCTAGCGGAAAATTCGTCACGACCAACACCGAAAACGTGCAAGTCGGCTTTCTCGGTGGCGAACACCTGTTCGATCAGCATTTCGATCTTGGCAAGAACCTTATTAACGATGCCCTGCATGTGGCTGTTAGAATCGATACCAACCAAGTGCCTTCCGCAATCCGCAAGGCTTGGATGACGATGGAGTTGAGTGCGCTGGCCAAAGACAATTCCAGTGGACGGCCGACCAAAGCTCAGCGGCAGGAAGCCAAGGAAGCCGTCGAGGCGCGCTGCGAAGCGGAGGCTGCCACGGGCAAGTACCGTAAGATGTCGCAGTTTCCGATTCTGTGGGATTTCCGACAGAACCTGCTCTATTTTGGTGGATCGGGTGCGTCTGCCATTAGCCACTGCTCTGACCTTTTTGAGCGCACGTTCGATGTCGAACTTAGCCGCATTACGGCAGGTTCCATCGCGAATGAATGGGCGCATCAAACTGGATTGGTAGCGGAATTGGATGACCTATTTCCCAGCGCCTTTGCTCTCAATCAGCGTGATACGGACTTGGCGTGGGCCAATCCCGATTCCCGCTTTCCGGACTTTCTGGGAAATGAGTTCTTGATGTGGCTGTGGTGGATGCTGGAGACGGAGACCGACACATTCACGCTCGACGATGATACCGAAGTCACCGCGATGTTGACGAAAACCCTGTCGCTCGAGTGTCCCTTGGGGGAACATGGTAAAGAAACGATCTCTGCCGAAGTTCCCACCAAACTGGCTGAGGCAATTCAGGCGATTCGTTCGGGCAAGCTGCCACGCAAAAGTGGCATGACGCTGGTTAGGCAAGGCCAACAATTTGATTTGGTTCTACAAGCTGAGACGTTTGCCATCAGCGGTGCTAAAATCCACTGCGATGACGCAGACGACGCTCACGATATCGACTTACGCATCGATGCCATTCGCATGTTGGGAGAGACCGTCGATAAGCTCTTTCATGCGTTTTGCACTCGCCGCGTTAGTAACGACTGGTCGCATGACAAAGCAAGCCATTTCCAAGTGGCTGTCGCCTAATGACGTTGCTCGCCAGGTTTCTGCTGCGTAAGCCTCGGCGCACTCGATCCTCCCCTCGCTGCGCTCAACCCTTCCCGAGGGAGGGTGAAGATACCGCGCGCTCAACGCCAGCAATCTTCACCCTCCCACGCGCAAGTCGTACCACTAATTTGACTTAATGCGTGGGAGGGTCGAGCGAAGCGAGGGGAGGGCCAAAGCGACCTACTATTTCGCCTTCGGGCTCTTTGCTCGGAAGCTGAACTTCCCTGAACCAGTCTTCTTTCTTGCTGTGAATTCGTATTCAACTCCCGCCTCAGTTGCGATTGCGCGTGAGACCGCTTCAGCATCCAATTCAACATCCTGCGCTGTGAAACGAATGACTTTCCAACCAAGATGTTCAAGATCGCGTTGACGCTTCAGATCTTTCTCCGTATTCTCGTCGTGGTAGTCGCCATCGATCTCGACTACCAATTTCCTCGACACGCAGGCAAAGTCGGCAATCCAACAATCTATTGGATGTTCCCGACGAAACTTCAACCCTCCCAACTGGCGGCCACGAAGAAGTGACCACAGGAGCCCCTCTGAAATTGTTTTCTGGATTCGACGTTGGCGTGCGTTTTCATTAGCCATCGCTGGTGCCTTTCGTTGCCCCGAAGGCCCGTTAGTCATCGGGCCCCGCTGCGATGACGCAGACGACGCTCACGATATCGACTTACGCATCGATGCCATTCGCATGTTGGGAGAGACCGTCGATAAGCTCTTTCATGCGTTTTGCACTCGCCGCGTTAGTAACGACTGGTCGCATGACAAGCAAGCCATTTCCAAGTGGCTGTCGCCTAATGACGTTGCTCGCCAGGTTTCTGCTGCGTAAGCCTCGGCGCACTCGATCCTCCCCTCGCTGCGCTCAACCCTTCCCGAGGGAGGGTGAAGATACCGCGCGCTCAACGCCAGCAATCTTCACCCTCCCACGCGCAAGTCGTACCACTAATTTGACTTAATGCGTGGGAGGGTCGAGCGAAGCGAGGTGAGGGCCAAATCCCATCTGGAGGAAGCAGCAGGATTCGATCTTGTGGAAATTTTGCTATCATGTCCGCCTGCGCTGAGTAACGACATGTTCACAAGGACTTTCCATGTTTCTGACCATTGCCTCCTTTCTGTTTTTTACTGGACTCGTCGGCGCCTTGACATGGTGGCTGACACGGAATGACGACCACAAGAGCAGCAAGGGCTACTTCTTGGCAGGGCGATCACTGAGCTTCCCGCTCATCGCTGGTTCACTTCTGCTAACGAATTTGTCGACCGAGCAGATCGTAGGGCTTAACGGTGACGCTTACACCGATGGCTTATGCGTGATGGTGTGGGAAGTCGTGGCGGTGATCGCACTGGTCATGATGGCTTGGTTTTTCTTGCCGAGGTTTCTCAGGAGTGGCGTTGCGACCGTGCCAGAGTACTTAGCCTTGCGATTTGGCGAGAGTACGCAATTGATCGCCAACCTCATTTTTCTTGTTGCATACGTGGTCGTTCTATTGCCCATTATCCTGTATACGGGTGCGACAGGCATGATCGGCATTTTGAACCTGCCGTATCTGCTAGGCATTGAATCGCGAGAGACCCTGCTGTGGGCGATCGTAATCACCATTGGTGTGATCGGGTCGGTCTACGCGCTCTTCGGGGGTCTGCGGACCGTTGCCGTTTCAGACACACTCAATGGCATCGGGTTGCTCGTCGGTGGCTTGCTGGTGACTTACTTTGCGCTGCACATGTTCGGCGGCGATGGCGGTGTCCAAGCTGGTATTGAACGGATTACCACCGAACAACAATCGCGGTTGAATTCGATCGGTACCAAAGAAACCTCGGTTCCATTTGGTACCATCTTTTCTGGAATCTTCTTATTGAATTTGTTCTACTGGACGACGAATCAGCAGATCATTCAGAGAACGTTTGGTGCCAGCAGTTTGGCAGAGGGGCAGAAGGGCGTCCTGCTTACCGGTGCACTAAAGCTGCTTGGTCCGATCTACCTGGTAGTGCCTGGCATGATCGCTTATTCAATGTTTGCTAACGGCGACCCCGTCACCGGCGATCCCGTATTAAAAGTGGACGCCTATGGCAAACTGGTCCAAACGGTTTTACCAAGTTATCTAAATGGCTTTTTCGCCGCAGCCATTCTGGGAGCGATTCTGTCAAGTTTCAATTCTGCGCTCAATAGTTCATGCACACTTTTTAGTCTGGGAGTCTATGGCCGTGTGATAAAACCCAGTGCAAGTGAAGCCGACTTGGTACGTGCAGGCAAATACTTTGGCTGGGCGGTAGCGGTTGCTGCGATGGCTATTGCGCCAATCTTAGATGGTCAAAAAAGCATCTTCGGCTATTTGCAAACTATGAACGGTATGTACTTCATTCCGTTGTTTGCTGTCGTGCTGATCGGAATGCTAACCCGTCGGACGTCGACCGTGGCAGCCAATGTGGGTTTGTTGGTGGGCGTCTTCATCATCGCTATTGGCTATTTTGTGCCGCCGTTTAGCTATGTGGTTGAATCAATGCATACCTTTTTCTTCCTGGGAACCACGTTTTGTTGGCTGCTGGTAATCATGCTAGTCCTGGGAGAAGTGTTTCCGCGTGCGACAGAATTCGTTCAGCAAGACGCTAAAGTTGTTGATCTAACACCATGGAAATTGTCGCCCTTGGTAGGCACATTGCTGATTGCGGCTGTTATCTCGATATACGTTTATTTTGCCGACTGGTCGGTAATCAAGCCCATCGAAGCTGCTGATGCTGCCGGAACAACGGTAGCCGAGGTCGTTGATGATGGCACCTAGCCAATTCCATTGATGCGACGTTTACACCGGCATATTAGATACGCTAGACATATGTGAGGATTCACAATGCTACCCAAACTATCCGTTTGCATCGATGCAGTATTCGAAGGTTGTCCTTTGCCGCAGGCAGTGGAGACGGTCGCCAAGTGCGGCTATGAGGCGTTTGAGTTTTGGCGTTGGTGGGACAAGGACTTGTCACAAGTGCTGGCTGCCCGCGAGCGATGGGGGGTAAATATCGCCGCCTGTTGCACCAAGTTCGTGAGCTTGGTCGACCCACAACTCCGGCAGAAGTACCTAGCGGGGCTAAAGGAGTCGATCGGCGTAGCGCAGAGTTTGGGGTGCCCCGTGCTCATTTCTCAAGTTGGCGATGCGCTGCCAGGTGTCAGCCGGCACGAGCAGCATAAGAGTTTAGTGGATGGCTTGCGCGAATCTGCCAATTTGCTCGACGGCAGTGGGGTAACGTTGGCCATCGAGCCCCTAAACGAAATCGTTGATCATGCTGGCTATTATCTCGTTCGCAGCGACGAGGCGTTTGAGATCGTCGAGGAAGTTGGTAGTTCGTCTGTCAAAGTTACTTTTGACATATACCATCAGCAGATCAGCGAGGGACATTTGATTCGCAATATGGAAAAGCACATTGACAAGATCGCTCACTTTCATGCAGCAGGAAATCCTGGGCGCCACGAATTGACATCAGGGGAAATCAACTACGAGCAGGTTTTTGCTGCGATTGCTCAGACGAGTTATGACGGCTACGTCGGTCTTGAGTATTGGCCGATTGAACCGGCAGTGGTTGGCCTGCGTCAGGTTGCTCAAATGGCGGGGCGATAAACGCACTGCTTAGCTGTTCCCTATGGTGATTTTTTGCAACATGCCGGGCGAGCACACGAGCGGGCCTTGCCGCTTTCTACCTCGCCCTAACTCTCTGAAGATAGGGCACTTGCGTTAATTGAGCCAGGTTCTCAGGGCACTCGCCACGACAGCGTTGGCCCAGGTTTTGCTTTCGGTGCAAGACATGCTTTTCTCCACACGCGGTGGGGCGAAGTCGTCAACTTCAAAGGCCGATTATGCACCCCGTAGACCTGGCTGGCTTGGCCGGCACACTGACGTCCTGTTGCTCCGCGATGACAGCGCTCGATACACTGCCGCCTCGCGCCGCCGTTCAGCAATATTGGTTGACGAGTCGATTTCGCCATGAGATTTGGAGCGAGAAACTGGCCGCGCACCGTCAGGCAATTCAGCATTGCGGCGTTAGCCTGCGAAGTCGACGTTGGCATGATATTTTGCCGGTTATCCAGGAGGTCTTGCTCAGTGAACCATTGGCCCGCTGCATCGCATATCATGCCCTGCTGCAGGAAGAGTGTCGGAGTAGTGGGAACACTAGTTCCCGGACTAACGATCAGCCTGGTGAGACG
The DNA here is from genome assembly GCA_041398985.1 of Pirellulaceae bacterium. Classification (GTDB taxonomy): domain Bacteria; phylum Planctomycetota; class Planctomycetia; order Pirellulales; family Pirellulaceae; genus Aureliella. The sequence goes on along the minus strand of JAWKTR010000007.1, from coordinate 140,935 downwards.
GATATAGCCATGGAGTTGTCGTCGCTAGCTCACCGCGTTCTGACAGACCATGTGGAAGCGCGGCATCGTTGTCTGCATCTGATTGTATTTGGACAAGGACTCTCGGTAGAAAACGCAGTGAAACTGAATCGCATGCGCCGTATGTTAGAGGCCTACACGGATCAGTTAATCTCAATCTTGAAGAACACTTCCAGACTAAGCGAGTATGCCTTTCATAGCGACAGCGTGAAACAAGCGCAAGGTAGGATTGGAGACGGAAAACTACATCCAAGCTTGATCCGGTTGCATGTGGGTACGATGGCTGCTGGACTTTGGCGCAATCTGCAAGGTGAAATTGATTGGCGAACTACCAATGGGCGATTGAATCACCAACTCTCGCAAGCCGTCCTGGGGCTGTTTCCAACTGTGCTGTTCGACGGCTGGGGAATCCCCAAGACCCCTAGGCTGGTCGCCCTTGCAAAAGAATCTCCAGAAACTACCGGAAACTTGGACAGTTTACTCAAGAACTTGCCTCATCCGCTGAGCATGCTCTATGCGGACAATCGCAGGCTGACCCCATCATCCGAATCAAAGCCGCGCTGGTAATCACGTCCAACGTGGAAGGATGGTAAAACTCACCAAGCTACCTCCCGCGAAATAATGAACTTTGGATCGCCAGGACTACTGCGCGGGAGCCTGAGATTTCACATCGTGGTGGCGTTCAGCGAGAATGGGTGAAGGAGCACTCTGTTTTTCGGTAACCGTTCACGCTTGTGACAGGGTCGGGAGTCTTTTCAGCCCAAAACTGCTCAAACCACTTGCAACCACATCATCCTACTAGCGGTATTACATGGAAGATGGGTGCTGCTGAAAAGACTCTCGCCCCTGTCCGGACTGATCCAAGTTCGTGAACGGCTACGTTTTTCGCGGAAACAGAATGGGCATTCGCGAGAATTTCAAAGTAAGATGGACGCTACCCGCAGACCGCTGCGACACCCGCTAGAACCTATGGTCCTTCGCCGCTCAGCCCTACTTGGTGCAATAATCACTATTTCTGGAATTCACAGCATATGAACTGGTTACGACTCAATAATTCTCTTGCCACTGGACTGCTTTTCTTCCTGTGCACCTTTGGACTGTCTATGCATGCCCAGGAGAAAGTCGGATCGGAAAGCGAAGAAAAGCTGGAGGCAAAATCAGACAAAAAGTCTGAGGAGGATGTTGCATCGAACACTGCTTACAAAGTATCGACTGTGATTCAGACGGGTACGGCGACGATTGACGGTTCGACTTTTGAATACCAGGTCGAAACCGGTACGCTCACGCAAACCTCTGACGATGGCTCAGAGAAGGCAAAAGTGTTTTTCGTCGCCTACACGCGACCTGGCAGCGATGAAGCAGCCCGTCCAGTCACGTTTGCCTTCAACGGTGGACCTGGCAGCAGCAGCGTGTGGCTACATCTAGGAATGTTGGGACCACAGCGAATCGTTTTTCCTGACGACGCCTCGTATTTGCGACCGCCGTATCAACTAGAGCAGAACCCGCATTCGTTATTGGACGTTACCGATCTTGTTTTCATTGATCCGGTCAGCACGGGTTTTAGCCGCGTCGTTGGAGAGGAGAAGCCGTCGCAGTTTCACGGCTACAACGAAGATGTGCGTAGTGTTGCACAGTTCATCCATGATTGGACCAGCCACAGTAGCCGTTGGGAAAGCCCCAAATTTGTATTGGGCGAAAGCTATGGTGGTTTACGCGCCGCCGGATTGGCTGGCTACCTGCAATCACGCTACAACCTGGAACTCAATGGTGCGGTCGTCATTTCGGGCGCTATCAACTTTCAAACGTTGCGGTTTGGCAACGGCAATGATGTGCCTTACATATGCTTCTTGCCGACCTACGCAGCCACGGCTTGGTATCACCAAGCGTTGTCCGATGAATTACAGGCGTTGCCAGTGGCTGAAGTGGTTGAGCGCGCAGAAGAGCTGGCACTGGGGAGTTATGCAGACGTGCTTCTGCGCGGCGCCGCGGCCAAACCTGGGAAAGTTAAGAAAGTCACTGAACAAGTAAGTCAATTAACGGGGTTAAGCGAAGATTATTTGCGTCGCAGCAACCTGCGTGTATCGATGTCGCGTTTTGGCAAAGAGCTTTTGCGCGAACGAGGGAAAACGATCGGTCGCTTTGACAGCCGCTACACCGGGATCGATAGTGATGCTGCGGGCTCGAACACCGAGTATGACCCGAGCGGAGCAGCGATTTTTGGCCCTTTTACAGCTACCATGAATCAGTATCTGCGAGAGAAGTTGAATTACGCACAACCCAGAACTTATGAGATTCTGACAGGCAACGTCCAGCCGTGGAATTATGACTCGTTTACAGGGCGTTATGTCGATGGTAGCGAATCGTTGCGAAGTGCCATGACTGCCAATCCACACTTCCAGCTCTATGTGGCCTGTGGCTACTACGACCTGGCAACACCTCATTTCGCGATGGAATATACGCTCAACCACTTGGGACTGGCAGAGTCGTTACGTTCGAATATTTCCATCAGCTACTTTGAGGGGGGACATATGATGTACATCTATGGCCCCGCAATGCAGCGTTTGCGTCAGGAACTTGTTGCATGGTACGCGGCAGCGGACGGCGTAACAGCGAATTGAATGCCGCGTAAATTCCGCGTCACTGGCGTTGCCTATTTACACACGCCTTCCTGGCTCTCCGCAAATTCCATCTGGTGACGGCAGACACGCGCGACGATATCAGCCCGGTGTTCGCAAAGAAATCCGACATGATCGCTGGCCGGATTGAAGCTATGCGTTATCCGACCTGCGTTGCGAGCGGACGCCATGGCTCGAAGGCTTGGAAACATGTCATAAAACTGGGTCGGGTAGCTGTAATAGTCAACTCCACCCGTGTAATGAAAATGCATGTGAACGCCGCGTTGGAGCAACTGTTGGATCTGCCTTAAGGCCTCAGGCTTTGCGGGGAATTCGCGGATGTCATCGCCCTGTTGGAGACTCTCCGGAGCGGGTCTTTCTAGCCCAAGCAAGCGGCGACTGAGCTGCCAAGTCTTTCGGGCACTTAGCAGTTTAGGTAGATAGTGTTGCATGAAGCGGTGGAAGTAGAATCGCGTGGTCGGATAGCCCAAGCCATCGAGTGAGAAAACTGCGCCGATGCGATCATCTTGTGTGGCTGCGTACAAAGCATCGTCCGCACCGGAACACAGTCCAAAAAGGCCAAAGCGTTTCAGTCCATAATGCTCTTGCAGATAGTCAATGGCGGACGAAACTTCCGAGGCTGCTCTTTCTAGCGACGTGCCGGTTGAGCCGATAGCTAAGCTTTCGCCGATTCCGGAAAGGTCGAAACGCAAGCTGTAGAGGCCTGTATTGCCAAGCGCGCGAGCCAGGTCGACGTGAAGCCGAAACGGGCCCGAGCTGTGCATCATACCCGCAGTCAGCAGGATTACCGCCGTTTCATAGTCTTGCTGCTGCGGCCTAGGACGGCGCAGGATGCCAACCAACTGCTCGTACGCTCCAAAGACGATCGGCAACTCGCGATTCTTGACTGCGTTCATTTCGGACCTTGCTCGGCGGCACATGGGGCGTGACAATTGTACAGCAAATTGTGGATCATGCGGAACGCATCTGGCGATGCAAATGCACTCTCAGTAAACAGCGGATCGTGCCAATGGATCGCATCGGATGTCTCATGCACTTCCCAGCCCTTTAAACTAGCGAATCGCGGTTCCGTGGCGCGGTAGCCATCGCTCGTTAGGATAACGCCGCCAGGCATTGGCTTGGATGGCAATTTCAAGCTCGACAGACTTGATAACTTTTGTTCGCTGCAAGCATGTCCATAAAGCTCTTCGCGCGGTGATGGAATAACTCGCGCAAAGCGATTTTGGCTGGTTAGTGCGTAGTCCTGCAGATGCTGAAAAGTAGACAACATCATGCGAGCATCAACCACGGGATCCCACAGTAGTAATTGTTCGACATTGGGAAGATCGGCGGTAGCGGCAATCGTAGCTCCCAGGCGCACGCCAACGACGGATAGGCGACTGCAGTGACTGACTTCTTGTAAGTATTGGGCCATATGTCTGGTGTCCGCCCGGAAAGACTCTGCGCGACACTCTTCGCATGATCCACTCGAGTTGCCAGTGCCATGGTAGTCAAATCGCAAGACGTCGAATCCGGCGGCAGCGAGCCGGAGAGCGAGCTGCTGCAGGTTGCGGTATGCCCGCGTGTTTTCATGTCCGTAAGCATTGCACATGAGTACGGCACGGTTGGTCGCAACACTTGGTCGCGGAACATAATGAACGGCAACAAAACCGCAAGTGGAATATTCAATGAATGTCGGGCGTAGCAGGGGCAGCTGCTCGCGCTGCTCGACGACATTCGCGATCTAGCTCGGCTTGCAGTTTGCGAAGTTCCACTGAGTATGTGTTGCAGATGTCGGGCACCGCTGGCAATCGTTGGATTGGCAAAGAAGTCACGCACGGGAAGGTCGATCTTCATTTCACTAGTGAGAGCCGCAACGACGCGAGCAACCAGCAGCGAGCTTCCGCCCAGCGAAAAGAAGTCGTCATAAACACCAACTTGTGGAATGTGCAGGACGCGTTGCCAAATCTCTGCTAGCTTCTGTTCCATCGTGTTGCGTGGAGCAACGTAGTTGTCGCGTGTCACCGCAGAAACCGCCTGCGCTGATGGCAGGGCGGTTCGATCGATTTTGCCGTTGATGGTCTTTGGGAGCCGGTCGAGTGTTACATAAGCGCCGTGGCACCATATAGGCTGGGAGATGTTTCGCCAAGTAAGCGGAAATATCTGCCGCGGATGATGCGCTGTGCCGCACGCGAGATATGCGATCAAGTGCTTCTGCGTATCGATCTGTTCGTGCAGAACGATCGAATCAAGTACCGCAGGATGTTTGTTCAGTACTGCTTCAATCTCGCCAGGCTCAATCCGATACGATCCCAGCTTGATTTGGTGATCGACTCGCCCAGCGAACTCGATATTCCCGTCTGGCAGCAGTCGGGCGAGATCGCCAGTGCGATAAAGTCGAATCGCGCCGACATCTGGAAGATCCGTTGTGATAAACGCCTTTTCGGTCAGTTCTGGGCGATTGAGGTAGCCGCGCGCTAAAGCCGGACCGCCGATAAACAGGTTACCCGTTTCACCCATTGGAACAGCCTGAAGCGAATCGTTCAGGACATGTGCGAGTAGCCCGGCGTGCTTGACCGATGGGCATATTGTCTTCTGCGAAATCGTCCGGAGGAATGTAGACGGTACAAGTCACGGTCGTTTCAGTCGGCCCATAAGCGTTGCACCATAGGACCGGATGGTCGCATAGGCGAAGCCATCGACGGTAGTGTTCCACTGACACTTTTTCACCCGTAGCAATCGTTAGGCGTAGGGTTGACGGCACGCGAGCTTGGCAGGCGGCCATCAGATCAACCCATTCGTGCCAGTAAGCCGTGGCTAGGTGGATCGCTGTCACGCCATAATTCTCAATGATTTCTGAGAGCTCGTTGGACGAAGCGCCACGCTGGCTGGGGCGAATCACAACACTTCCGCCGATTAGCAGAGGCGGAAAAATCTCTTCGATGGCAATATCAAAATTCAACGTCGAAAACTGCAGTGTTCGATCGGCGGCTGTTAATCGGTAGACTTCAATGTCAGCCAAGCAATACGTGGTCAGTGCCTGGTGCTCAATCTGTACGCCTTTGGGTTTCCCCGTCGACCCAGACGTGTACATGATATATGCAAGGTCGTCAGCGTCAGGCTTGCCGTAGTGAGTCGGAAGAGTCGTGGATTGGCGTGAAAAATTGTGATCGTAACTATCGATCCAAGCGACTGGGGCGTCCCTGAGGGTGACGTCCTGCAGGCTTCTGGCCAATGGATTGTTCTGTCGATGGTGGGTGATGATCACTCGAATTTGCGCATCTTCGATCATGTACGCAAGTCGATCGAGTGGATAGTCGGGATCGAGTGGGACAAAAACAGCCCCAATTTTAAAAGCGCCCAACATGGCGGCAATGGCTTGCGGACAACGGTCAATGCACAAGCCGATCGACTGTCCGAGTTCGACACCTTCGTTTAGCAATGCGTTGGCAAACTGGGCTGCTAGTTCATCGAGTTGCTCGAACGTCAGTTGCTGGTCCTCAAATACGATAGCCACCGCTTGAGGCGTCTCGCGCACTTGTTGTTCAAACAAATTGAGAATGGACACGTTGCAGTTGTGCTGTTGTGTTTGTGGTTCAAAGATGCCACAGACCATGCAATTAGCCCTTGGTCGTGGAGGGGCAATATTCCATGGGGGTTGCTAGGTTCCCCAGGGGCTTGCTGAAATCGGACTCGAGAGGCTGGCTTGGTGATTGTGCTTGGTATTTCTTAAACACTTTACGCACGCAGGCCGTCAGTATGGTCAGCCCTTCAATTAAGGTCTCCAAGGGAGTCGTCAGAGCAGGCATGACCTTCAACACTTCATCGTGGGCACCGGACGATTCGATTAACAGCCCTGCAGCAAAGCACTCATCAATAATCTCACGAGCTAGCGAGCCATCACCAACGTCAAAACCTTGGATCAACCCTCGACCTCTCAAACGTACGCTACGTTCAGGATAGCTTTCAACGAGCTGAGCCAAATGTGCCAAGATATGTTGTCGCAGGCATTCGACGTGTCGCTCCAATTGACTATCACGCCAATATTCCAGAAGTGCGGTGGCGGCAACGAAAGCTAGATTGTTTCCGCGGAATGTGCCTGTGTGTTGTCCGGGCAACCATTGATCCAGTTCGGGTGACAGAAGCACAAAAGCGAGCGGTAGCCCCCCACCGATGGACTTTGACATGCAGACCATATCTGGGCGAATCCCGGCCGGTTCAAAGCTAAAGTAAGTCCCCGTGCGACCATTTCCAACTTGAATGTCATCGACAATCAAGAGTATTTCGTGCTTTCGGCAAATTCCTTCGATACGTCGTAGCCAATCATTGCTGGCGACATTGACGCCACCTTCTCCCTGCACTGTCTCTAAAATAATGGCTGCCGGCAGGGGCAACCCGCTGCTGGGGTCGTCCAGCATTTGCTCTAGCAATGCCGCCGAGTCGACGTTGGGTGCATAGCCGTCAAAGGGCATATGGGTCACGTCGGATCGCGAGCCGAAGAACTCGCTATGGTAGTAGCGATTGGCGGTCAGTGCTAACGCGCCTAGTGTATGCCCATGGTAGGCATGTGTGAAAGCAACGATGTGTGATCGTTCAGTAACCTTTCGCGCCAATTTTGTAGCCGCCTCGACCGAATTCGTGCCGGTGGGCCCAGTGAACTGCAGCTTGTAGTCCATACCACGTGGATGAAGCACGATCGTCTGGAACGCGTCCAGGAATTTGATTTTTGCTTGAGTGGCCGCGTCGAGAGAGTGCTGAATGCCATCGCGAGAGATGTACTCATCAATGCGGATTTTGCGAGCGGGTTGTTATGTCCATAATTCAGCGAACCGTGCCACAAAAGAAATCCAGGTAGCGCCGACCGTCGTCATCCCATAGTTCTGAGCCTTTGGCAACGTCGAATACGGCAGGAAACAAACGCACATACCCGCGAACATCTGACTCATATTTGTTGATCGAATCCAACATGATCGTTATCCGGCGGGTTAGCACAGCTCGTCAAAAAGTAGGTTGGAAGCCTCTCAGTCTCAATCGAAAGATATGTTGAATTTCCAGCATAATTAGGAAATCCCATTAAGATATATTCAGGTGTCGCCCTGAACTGCAGAAATATAGCGGTTTTGCTGCTAATTCCACCTGGAAAACTGCGGGAGCTGGGAGAATTACGCGCACGGTGGGGCGCAACGGCTGGTCTTGGCACCGCAATTCGAAGCTCTGCAAGAGAGTGGCGACGGACGAGTCGCTCAAGCTCCGAAACGATTGTTAGGGTCGGGGAGTCTTTTCAGCCTAAATCGCTTAACCCATTAACATCCACATATTCCTACCAGCGGCATCTCCTCGGTAGCGGGCGCCGCTGAAAAAACTCCCGACCCTTTCCGGTCGACTCCAAGTTCATGAACGCCTACTACTGTTCAACAACTTGAACGATCTTCTCCAGCACGCCAGGTAAAAAAATGACGCCCGAATAGTGCGTGGCCAGCATTTGTACATGCCTCTCACGGGGCAAATCAATCGCCTCCGCCAATTCTTTCGAATATTTTGGTGGTACCACGTCGTCGAAGGTTCCGGTATAGAGCCATGTTTTTTGGGCATCCAATCGGTGAGCAATTCTCAACGGCTCGACGGCTTGCAGCGCCTGGTGTACTTCATTGGCCGCTACACCGCTAGCGATCAAACGCTCGAGTGCTTTGCGTGCATCCTTACTACCGCTTGTTAAAACTCCATGTAAATTTCCTCCGCACAGCAACAGAAAAACGCTGTCGAAACTACCATCGAGACTTCCGGACAGCGAGGCTACAAAGCCTCCAAGACTTGTTCCCTGCAATCCGATGTGTCGCGAGTCGACCTGAGGTATCGCGGCAACTGCATCGCGTGCGCGCCGAACATCGGCCACGCCCTGCTTGAAAACACCTACCAAATCATCCGGACGAAAGTCGTTTGCCTTGCGATCTCCATAACCCGGCAATTGAACCATGAACGCGTGTATTCCGCGCCGTCCCAAATCGCTAGCGATCAGGCGACCGACGTTCATGCTGGAGCCGGATTCATGCACGACAATTACTGCTGGCCGTTTGAGGATTGCGCCAGACTGCGCATCTTTGGCTGGGTGCCACTCCACCGCAACTCGATCCGCAAGGGACACGCCACTAGGGCGAGGCGATGCGAAGCGGACTTTTAAAATGCGATCGGTTGCCTTATCTGGCTCGACGTGCACTTCAAAATCGGTTGGCTGCCATCGCAAGCCGGCCAGGCAGTCAGTTGCGTCTGCACGTGGGTCTTCGCGCAGAACCAGCGTATCCTGCGCTCGGAAGCGGCCCAGAGAACCATCCTGTGTTGCGTTTGTCAACGCTGTATCTTGGGCCAGCAGGTGGTCCATGCAGAGGCCGCAAGTGATGGCAGCAATGATCAATCCGTAGTAGGACATCATGGTTCGCCCTTATCATTCAATTGCTGGTCGAAATAGCCCGTCTCTCGGGATCTTGCCCGTCCATCGGGCAGGGCTCGCATCCTCGCGACAGCGGGTTTGCGGCACGCTATAATATCAGATGCTGTAGATCAGCGGTAATTTGCTTCCGCTCTACCGTGATTGTGCCAACTCCAATTCTTGTTTCGCCATATTAAGGTTACCCAACATGTTACGAATTAGTCTAAGTTTGATTTTCTGCGGAATGATGTTGTCTGCGGTTGTGGCAGCTGACAAGGAAAAGAAGGACACGGTGGCGGTGTTAGACCAAAAGATGAAAACTTTGGCTGGCGAGGAAGTCAACCTGGCTGAGAAGTATAAAGGCAAGGTTGTGCTCGTGGTGAACGTCGCTAGCAAGTGCGGTCTGACCCCACAGTACACTGAATTGCAAAAGCTGCATGAAAAGTACCATGACAAGGGCTTAGCCGTCGTCGGATTTCCTTGCAATCAGTTTGGCAAGCAGGAGCCAGGGTCATCCAAAGAGATCGCTACTTTCTGCACTGAGAATTATGGCGTGACATTCGACATGTTCGAGAAGATCGAAGTCAATGGAGATGAAGCTTGCGAACTCTATAAGCAACTGACGGCTACTGAGGCCAAGCCCGTCGGGGCTGGAAAAATTAGCTGGAACTTTGAAAAATTCCTTGTCGGTCGTGATGGAAAAGTAGTTGCGCGATTTAGCCCACGTACGACTCCTGACGACAAGACACTGCTTGGTGCTGTCGAAAAAGAGCTTAACAAGGAAGTTGCGAAGTAGTTTCGTGCTGCGAGAGTTGATCTTGAGCATACTGTGACAGGGTCGGGAGTCTTTTCAGCCCAAAATTGCTCATCCCACAACAACGACATGTTCCTGCCAGCGGTATCGCATGGGAATTAGGTGCTACTGAAAAGAACTCCCGACCCTTTCATTCCCTCGATTGAAGCGACCAGATGACCCAACGCTTTCAACCACTTTCGATTGCTCTTTGCATGTTCCTGATGCTGCTGCTCGCAACGAATGCGTTTCAGGCAGTAGCGGCTGATAATCTGGAACCGCCGAGTCCCTCGGCTCAGGCTTCTATGGAAGCCCGCATCAGTCAACTGATCCTGCAGCTTGGCGATGAGAATTTTCGAGCGCGCGAGTCGGCTCGGTGGGAACTGGAGCGCATTGGGCTAACCGCTTTCGGACAACTGCGAGACGCAGTCAATCATCCAAATATTCAGATTGCCAGCGTGGCTCGCTATCTCGTGCAAAGCCAGAACGTTACCTGGTGGCTCGATACCGATTCCGTTGATGTACGGCGTCTGCTGAAAGACTATAACATGGTCGAAGGCATTGAGCGCGACACGCGACTCCAAGAGCTGTCTGTATTGGGAACCGATGACGCGATGATTGCACTCTGCCGGCTGGCACGGTTCGAAAGCAATGAGGCTCAATCGAAGTCAGCGGCCCTGTATTTGATGGAATCACTCTTGGAAAACGATGCCACGGCAACGCTTCCGCGATCGATCTTGGTTACGATCGGAACGGCGAATCGACCGGCTACGCATTGGCTTAGCACTCTGGCATCCGATCTAACCAATGCTGAAGCCAACATTGACCTGTGGCGAGAATTGACGAAGCAAGAAACGCTGGACGTAATCAAGCAGTCGTCCATCAAGAATCCTGCGAGCGAATTGAATATCAACCAAGTCGACTTGTCCGGCATCGATCCAGCCGAACTGAGTCGAGCGCTGCGGTTCTACAAGTGGGCCGGCGACTGGTTGCGAATGCGTGATCAACCGCAAGCGGCAGTCGACATTGTAAAAGAAAGTATTGCACTGGTCGAAGACAAGGAGCACGCGTGCCTGGAGTTTTCTCACTGGGCGATTGCTGCTTCCATGCCCGACTTGATTATTGCTCTGGCTGCGGATAAGCCCAAGCACTTCGAGAAACAACCTTCGCTCGGATACCTGCTCGCTGAAAGCCATTTGCGACTTGGCAACACTGAGTTGGCTGAGGAGTTGGCAGGCAAGGCGAGTGCGGAAATCGCGCGCGAGGCGGAGAAAGTGCGGCGAATTCCTACTGCGAACGTCAACGATAGCATCGCCAGTCGCCGCTTGAACATCGCCTTAGTCGAGCTTTCCAGTCGGGGGCTGTACAAATGGGCTGAAACTGAGCTTCTGCTGGCGATTGAACTAGCGACCTCCCCAAATATCGATAGCGATGCCCGAGAAATGACGGCCGAATTCTACTGGGCTGGCGGGCAGTACCAGCGGGCCGCCGAAGTGCTAGAACCGCTCGTTGTCGAACGCGCACATCCCGAACCGGAATTGCCGGGCCGTGGCTCGCGACTCGAAGAGGTGCATAGCTTCTATCACTTTTACTCGGGGCTTGCACTCGCTGAGCAGGGAAAAAAAGATCAAGCGAACGCGCAGTACATGAAATCGCTTGAGATGTTTCCCAATCCAGACGTGGTTATCGCCATGCAGTCTATCGCCGACGAAGAGCCGATGCGCTCCTACTTTGATACGCAGTTTGAAGAGATGGTCAGCCGCTTTCGAGTGCAAGTCGCGAACAAGGAGCATATGCTGGCAGAGTCACCCGACCGTATGACGCGGAATACCATCGGCTATACGCTTTCCCGCGACTGCAACCAGTTGGCTTGGTTGTTGAGCAAGTGTCGCCGCAGTCCAGAAGAAGCCATCAATTTGAGCCTTCGTTCACTTGAGTTTAATCCAGGCGAGCCTGCCTACCTGGATACGCTCGGTCGGTGCTACTATTCAGCCGGGCAATACGAGGAGGCAGTGCAGACGCAACAGCGCGCCGTGGATGCGATGCCCTATGATCGCATGATGCGACAACAGCTAGCCGAATTTCAGTCTGCCTTGGAGCAACAGCGAATCAACGCTGGCAAATCACCATGACCGATCAGCAACTGCCAAAGTTCTTTCGCGTTCGCCAAACTTTTCCACGACCGCGCGTCACTGACATTCCGGCTACCGTCGCCAAAGAACTGAATTCGCAATACGCTGCCGATTTGCGACGATCCACAGTGGCCATCACCGTCGGGAGTCGTGGCATTGCCAACTTGGCTGACATCATCCGCGCCTGCGTCGACTGGGTTAAGTCCAAGAATGGTCAGCCATTTCTGGTACCCGCTATGGGCAGCCACGGCGGAGCGACCGCTGACGGTCAAGCCTCTGTGCTGGCTGGCTTCGGTGTGACTGAATCGAACATGGGCTGCCCGATACAGAGTTCAATGGAGGTTGTCGAAGTTTGCCAGGCAACCGAGGGATTTCCCGTTTACTTCGATCGCTTCGCTTCACAGGCGGATCATGTGTTGGTTGTCAATCGCATCAAGCCGCACACGCGTTTTGCGGGAGCTATCGAGAGTGGTCTGATGAAGATGATGCTTATCGGACTGGGCAAGCAGAAGGGGGCGGAGGTCTACCACCGTGCCATCGTCAACTATTCGTTTGATCAAATCGTTCGCTCGGTCGCCTCAACGGTTATCGAACGCTGTAATATTCTGGCTGGGCTGGGTATCCTCGAAAACGCCTACGAGGAGACAGCAGCCATTCACGCGATGCAACCGTCGGAGATCGAGTCGCGAGAAGCCGAAATGCTACAGCAGGTCAAGCAATGGATGCCCTCATTGCCATTCGATAAGTCGGAATTGCTGATCGTAGACCAGATCGGCAAGAACATTTCAGGGACGGGAATGGACACCAACGTGATCGGTCGAAAGCGCAACGACCATGCGGCCATCGATGGCGATGCACCCGATATTCATCATATCTACGTGCGCGGACTGACTGCGGCCACCCATGGCAACGCGTCAGGGATAGGCTTGGCCGAGTTATGTCATCGTCGTGTCATCGAAGCGATTGACGTGGCAGCCACACGCATGAACTGTATCACGGCCAGCCACGTACACGGCGCCATGCTGCCCATCGATTTTGAAAACGACACTGCCGCGTTGCGTGTCGCTTGCCAATTGGCTGGCTATGTCACACCATCACAAGTTTCTGCGATGTGGATTCGCGATACCCTTAGTCTTCAAGAAATCGAGTGCAGCGAGTATTTCTACACTGCGGCTCAGGCTGACGAGCGTTTGGAAGTGCTGACGCCTCCCACTGAGCTAATGTTCGACTCCAATGATGACTTGTTGTCGCGTTTCGATTGAGCCACCCCGGTAAAACACGATTCCGCACAGCAACTTGAAATCCATTCAGGTCTGGGCGTCCGTGCTCCGGCTGCACGGAATCGCGAATCCGGGATCTTGCGAGGGCAGGTCGAATTGCTAGGCTGCGGCGCTTGCCAATTCAGTCTCTACGGCGTGAAGATGCGGTTGGCTAATCGCTTCGATGAATTCTTCAAAGATCCGCACATCGAGAGCACTGGCGTGGCCACATTCTGGATGGAACTGCGTACCGATCGCGAACCAGTCGATCATCTCGCTTTCGATGGCTTCGATGACTCCATCTTGACACTTGGCCGTCACGCGGAATCCAGGGGCAACTTCATCAATGGCCATGTGGTGGCGGCTAGTTACTCGAATCTCGCCTTCGCCATAGACTCGACCGATCAGCGAGTCCGATTCGATAATCAACGAGTGGCGATGGGCCGGGTCTTGATTGTCACGGTGTGGTAACGCTGTGGGCAAGTCCTCTGGAATGTGCAGAAACAGGTTACCTCCGCAGGTGACGTTGAGCAGTTGCATGCCGACGCCAATTGCCAGTACGGGCAACCGTCGCTCGGCGATTTCACGTGCTAGTCGGCGATCGAAACGCTCGCGTCGAGCTTCCATCGGTTTGGTGGCGGCGTGCAACATGAATCCATCGTTGCGCGGGTCTAGGTCTGCACCGCCAATGAGCACGCATCCGTCTAGATGCTCCATCAATTGATGAAGTCCTTCGTCATCAATTCCAGGGGTGAGAATCAAAGGAATACCGCCAGCGCGAGCAATCGCGTCGTAGTATCCCGCTGCGACATAGGAAAAAGCTGGTTGATTATGCGCGGCGGAACGAAAATCAGCATTGATACCAATAATCGGCTTCGACATCTGAAAGTCCTTATCAGATAGTGGATAAATGCGAACGTTGAAAAGTGAAAAGTATCCGCAACAGTGATTCGAGTTTCACGTTTCGCAGCGAACCGGGTCACCACTGTGTGGCGATGCCATAACTGGTCTAATCATTGGCCGAGTTGGTGGCGGGTATCGTGGTAGGATCCAAAGCGGGATAGACGAGATACTTCACGTCCGATTGTTGCAGTCCTGCAAAATGCCGTGAAAAATCAAGTTCGCAAATCTGCCACTATCATTCCGATGATGTCAGGCAGCCCAAGGGTACGCAAATTTGATCTTAGGAACATTCCAAAGTGACTTTCGCTAGTTCCCTGCGAAAACGCCCACGGATGGTCGCGGGCAAAAACTCTATGCTCTTAAAGTTGCCGTGGCAAACCCTGCGACGCACAACTCAGGCAAGAAAGTATCATCTCATCTACAGCGTACAAGTGAAAGACTAGATTTAGTATTTCCTTGAGTTGCTAGCACAACCGCAGGTGCTAGCATTGATACAGTAGTTGCCGCAATGTGGTCTGTTTTACAAACTCGCGAAACTTGTAAACGCCCCGGGCATCCATGTATCGCCACACTAACCACCAAATGCGCGGAACCAACGCGAGGCGATCTGTCCCAACCGCAATGCGAAACCACTGAAACGGTGAACACGCTGCTCTGGCAGTTCGTCAGCAGTAATGACGTTGTCACCATTATCGTCAAATGCCACAAGCCGCTGCCAAGCTCGCTCGGGTACTTCCGACTCGCTAATCTCCCCGTTCGAATCGCGATCCAGTCGCTCAAAACGCGATAGCTTCTGGTAGTCTCGCAATTCGGCAACCGAAACGCCTCCGTCTTCATCTTGGTCAGCTCGAACGACGCGGTCCCAAACACGTTCCGGCAATTCAGTTTGCGTCAGGACACCGTTATTGTCGTCATCGAAGCTATCGAATAAACGCATCGCTGCAGAGTCAACTGCTCGGTCGGCTTCTTCGCGCGTAATGATTCCGTCCGAGTCGGAATCAACATGATGTCGTTGCCAGTAATCCCACAAGAATTCAGGAACTTCGTCGACGGTAAGACCATCGGAGTTTTCGTCGAAGTTTTCGAACAAAGAATCGATGGCACCTTCGCGCACCAAATGTAAGCGATGCCCGAGCCCGAGTCCGAGCGGCAGAAGCCCGTCGTCGTCTTCGGCCGGCATGTTTCTATCGACTTCATTGTTAACATTAGCTTGTGAGTCGGGTAGCGTTTGGTCAGGCATGGGCTGCTTGCGATCCAACTCTCCTGCCGATGATTCAGCGTTCAAGCGGTTGATGACAATCAAAGCATCAACACCCGTAACATTGCCGTCGTTATTGGTGTCGCAATTTAGCCCGTCGGCGTGATGCAAGCCCGCATTGATAGTGTTGATAACCAGCAGCACATCAATGGCACTGGTTAGCGAGTCATTATTGACATCGGTTGGATTGTAAAGGTTGTGCCCGATGGACACTTCCGCACCTAACCGCCCGAAGCCTGTCCAGCGGTAGTTCGTCAATTGGATGTGCCAACTCCAGCGAATACGATTCCACGGATTGGTCGGTCGAGTGCGTGTTTCGGGAACCCTGGATTCGTTGTCTACCGTTCCTTCGCTTCCATTGGGAGGTGTCGCCGGCTCGGCGGCGTAAAGTTGACGAATTGCGGTGATGTCAGCGTTCGAAAGGCCCGCGAATAATTCGTTAGGCGAGATCGACGGTAGTAGAACTGATCCTACTTCGTGGATGTGATCGAGCCCTAGCGCATGCCCAATTTCATGCACTGCGACGGAAACCAAGTCGAACGCGGCATTCCCGAGCGAGTTTCCGACTTCCCAGCGTTCAGACGAGTCGAATTGCACGTCCCCGGCTATGCGAGCAGGATTGACGTCATCTGGAAAGTAAGCTTGCGCTAGAGTGCCGCCACGCCCGTCGAGATTGCGAGTCGTGAAGTCGAGCGAATCATTGAGCCCAGCACGGTCTGTCTGCGTAAAATTCACATCGACGACGTCGGACCAGGCCTTAAGTGCAGTTTCAATTGCGGACTCGAACTGGTCTTGGCTCAGTGACGCAGGCGCATTGCCGATGTAATACGTTAGGTCAGCCGAACCCGCTTCTGGACCATCCCAACCTAGGCTAGCGGCCAACACACGACGCATTTCCAAATTCTCAACGCTTGGCAGGCGGTGGCGTGGTCGCAACATATATTCGGCTCCTCGGGTTCGTTGTCTAAGAAACTCATTTCTTTGTAGCAAAGACTTGCAAAACACACAATGAAACGTCACCTCTAGACACAATCCGCACCTTTGGGTGGGTGCACCTCTTGTGAACCTCAGCGCGGAAGGGCGCTAGCCGTGGGCCTCTTGCAACCTAGGCGCTAGCCGTGGGCCTCCTATGAACCTCACGCACTAGCCAGACTTTTGTGAACCTTAGGCGCTAGCCGTGGGCCTCGGGGCGAAGTTGCCATTGGGAGCCCACGGCTGGCGCGCTGAGGTTCACATATAAGCTGTCCAGATATCGCAGAGCATGGGCGCTTGCCGCTACATCTGAATTCGGTAGCTGATTGCCGCACGGGTCCCATGGCATTGCAGTGACTAAGTCGATCGAAACGAATGAGGCTGGTAAGAGCAGGCAGTAGGAGTAAAGCTACAGCCGCGGCGTACCAAGGCCCGGCCCACATGTAGACCACTGCGGCGTCAATAAATATTAGGGTTAGAATGGCGTGCTTTACCGCCAATTGGACTTTGCGTGAAACCGGATGGAGCACTCCGGCGAAGCCACGGTTGAGCACTGTTAGCCCGATGAGGGTGATCAACAGCGGATACCCCCAGGTCTGATTTGGCGCTCCCGGCAATGGACGGTCAGACCACATCGGCAAACAACCAATCACGACCAATCCCAGCAATTCGAACAGCAAACCAAGTACCAATACTGCCGGAGCGCTATCGTGCTCTTCGTGTCTTGCGTAAACCGTAATTCCCAAAATGTATAGCCCGACCCCCAGGGCGAATAATAAAAGGGGGCTGGGAAACGAATCGGCCAGTTCAGCGGATAGCAAAGTCTGACCAGAGGCGTTTGTTTCGACACCAGCTTCTTCAGCAAACGTTATCTCTCCGTTGTTCGCGGGAGCTGCTACGTTGATACTGGCATGAACCGAATACAGCGTACAGCCCACCATCAGGATGTTCAACGCTCGGCAGCCGCCCATTAAGAGTGGTCCTACCAGGGTCGATTTGAGAATTGAATTGTAAAGGCGGACCATGATGGACAGGGTCACGGCACTTAGAAACGCGGCTCCCATCCACAATGGAGTTGTTGTGTGAAACGTTGTGACAGCTAGGATGAGAATAGGGCTGATTAACAGCATGCCTGTGGCAATGTGTCCCGCGATCACGGGAGAAATTTTTCCGGCTGCCAAGGGGCGCGTCGGACGATCCCGTCGATCCGCCTCCAAGTCAACCACATCGTTTAGAATCATGCCTGCCCAATAGGCCATTAACGATGCCAACACAGTTGGTACAGCGGCAGTCAGGGGCCACAGCGAGCCAACGGTCACAACACCAGCTGCTGCGCAGTTCGAAAGTAGAGTAAAGACGTTGGGCAGCCTTACCAACTGTGCCCAGTCGCTTAGTTTCCCCCATTCGAGCGCATCGATCTGAACTGAACTGGTATTTCCGTCTGCTTCTCTTGCCATATCACCTTCCTTGAAACTACTTCCCGCGGCCTAGCGTCAGCAGACGCGTGAGCGAGGAAGTTTGACTTGCAAGCAGAAACTGCCGCTCGCTGAATAGCGGAACACTAACCTTCCGTTTTCTTCTTGATGTCCTCCGCCAGCGAAGGATCAATCACGCTTTGAGCCCCTCGACCGTTATTGATACGAGATTTTACATCGAACTCCATGTCCTCATGGTCTACTTCCCAGAATTTCGGCATCATGGATTCAGCGATCGGCTGGTAGGACCGGAAGAGTCTGAAGCCAACGCCCCGCGCAGGGTCATCCGTAAACCACCATGGACTTAGCGGTACGTTGGGATCCTCGGCTTTCCAATCTTCGTCCTCTGATCCAATGCGAGCCGCGGCGCGAAGTCGTTCCGCATCGTCCTGCCAGCTTCCACCCCGAACGACTCGATTGTCAAACGATTCAGGCCAACGAATTGCATCAATGGTGGTCAATGGTTGTGGTTTATCCGCGAGCCAGGCGTAACCGTCTTCGGTATACATATCGACGGCCCATTCCATTACGTTGCCGTGCATATCATACAGCCCAAACTGATTTGGCTTCTTGGTGCCAACGGGATGCGGGCGTCCGTCGGAGTTGTCTGCGTACCATGCGTACTCGTCCAGATCGTCGGCATCATCGCCAAAATGATAGAGGGTATTGGTCCCGCCGCGAGCGGCGTACTCCCATTCGGCTTCTGTTGGCAAACGGTACTGCTGCCCCGTGAGTTTACTTAACCACTTCGTATACTGCTTGGCCGCAAATTGGGTCATCGTGACGGCGGGTAGTTCGTCATCTTGACCGAATTCAAAAGTGAAGGTGGGGTCATACAACTCCGTGGGGGCAGTTACTGCATCGACTTCGTTACCCGACTCCACGATGCGCAGCCCTTGGGACTCCAACTCCTTAAACAGCGTATACATAGACATGTACATTTTGTACTCAGCCCATGAAGTTTCACGTTTGGCGACCCACATTGGGCCAATTTCGACTTCGACTTGCGGCAACTCATCCTCCCCATGTTCGACATCTGGGCTGCTTCCCATTTTGAACTTGCCGCCCGCAATTGGAACCATCTCGATTTCGATTTTCGTGCCAGGGATGGTCAAGGTATAGGGGACCATAAAACCCTCCTTGACTTCGACCGCTGCCCCCTCAGTAGGTTTAGTAGCTGAAATCCCCGGTTGTTCAGCGTGAGAAAGCGGGCCACTTAGACTCAATAGAATGAGTACAGGAATGGCCAGAACGGCGGACAAAGAAAGTCGTTGTTTCCAGGGAGTATGATTGGCGAATGAACGCATGAGCTACCTCTTAGAATCAGGGGCTGACAACAGCAGTCGACATTTCAAAATTGTGTCGCTGCCATATTCTAGTCAAGCACCCAAGAAAGACCACCGGCGATACATGGACGGCTACCAGTGTCTAACGCGCAAGCACCGCCAGGGTCAGCCAAACCAGCAGGCATGACCCGCAGGCCACACCCAGGGATAGGCGAAGACGCTCGGTGACGGTCAGCTTGGGAAAAATATCGCGGCGGACCACATACTGTTCATCGCTGCCGGGTCGTTCTGGGATGAATTCAGGAATACCAGGCGGCCGTGTCAGCAGGACCATACTGATTACGAACCAAATCGCCGAGAAGAGCGTGGCCAATGCCAACACGCCTGGGCCCAAGAAATGCCAAATGGCAAGTAGCATGCCGCCAAGTAGCAATAGAAATCCGAATTCCGCATACGCTTTCATGTGCTGACAAACTGCCTACTCAACGCGTTTTCCGATCATGACATCAAATTCACTGCGCTCGCCATTGCGAATCACAGCGACCGTTTGCAACGACCCAACGCTCGACTCACCGATCATCTTCATCAACTCGACTTGGCTAAAGACAGGTTGCCCCGCAAACTCGACGATTAAATCACCGGGCAGCAAGCCAGCATCGCGAGCCGGCGATGGGCCGCTTCTTGGGTACGCTTTAATGCGAACCCCAGGTATCGCGTGTCCGTCTTGGTCAAAGCGTTGTTCGATGGGTTCGTCCATCATATAAATGCCCAGCCATCCTCGCGGCACTTCGCCTTGGATAATCAGACTGGTTGCGACACGCAAGGCAACTTGGCTGGGAATGGAAAAGCTAACGCCACGATAGGTTTCACCAAGAATTGCCGCGTTCACTCCGACGACTTCGCCTTGCGAGTTGACCAGCGGACCACCGCTATTGCCTGGATTCAAGGCCACATCGCTTTGCATCAAGTCGCCGTAGGCATTGCCGCCACCAACGGTATCGTTGTACCGCGTCCCACGCAGGTCAACGCGATGTTTGCCACTGATAATTCCGAACGTCACCGTTTGTTGCAAACCGAACGGGCTGCCAATAGCCCACACAGGCATGCCGACGAACACATCATCGCTATTGCCCCAATCCACTGGCATCAAATCAAGTGCATCGACCTTGACCACAGCCAAATCTGTGAGACTGTCCTTACCGACCACGCTGGCGGGTAGTACACGTCCATCGCTCAACGTAACTTCAATGCTTCCCGATCCGTCAATAACGTGATGGTTCGTCAGAATATGACCAACACGGTCAATCACAAAGCCACTGCCTTGGCCTTCATATCGCAGACTCAGTTCGTTGGACTGCAATAATGCTGCAAGAGCGTTCGGGTTGTTCTGCTCACGGAGAAGATTGACGTGAACCACGCTTGGACCGACGCGTTGGCTAACCAATTGCGAAACGTCAGCCAACGAATCCAATGAAATGCTTTTCAGTCGTTGTCCACTCGCCTCGTATTCAGCTCGCAACTGTCCGCGATGCCACCCGTAGCGAATGTTCTCCACCAAGGAAGGCACGACCAGTCTGGCGATTAGGAGTAAGGCCAGAACCATGACCAAGCTGAGGATTGTTGACGCAACTAAGTGCAGCGGGCTTGTGGAACGTGGTTGTCGCGCTGTGGATGGACCTGCCTCCGACTCGTCGAGCTCTTCATTCTCCTCGATTGCTTCACCAGCATTTAGGTAGTCATCTGGCGCTTCCAGCTCGTTGGGTTCATTGTCTACGTTCATGGACCGGGCATCATCTCAATGAATAAGGTGTCTAGGTCATTCATTGTAGACAACTGCTGAACAGAAAATAAGTAGCAACGGGTCCCTCATTGGCGCATGAACGACGTACAAACGCATTTTCGAGCTGTAGAATTCGTCATAATCGCGCATTTCGTTCAAGTTTCACGCGCGAATCACCGACGCGCTTGGTGCAGTGTCGTGGGTGTTCAAAAATCATGTCGCGGGAGTCTTTTCTTGCGCTCGTCAGGGACAGGCCAAAGTAGCATCGCCTGTTTTTTCGTCTCCAAACCAAACAGCGATGATAGCATTTGCGAGGGCTTATCTCGCCGCAGGTCCTTCGCGCCAACTCCACGCAAACAGATTTCGTGCGTCGGCATATCGGGCATCGGAGTTTGCACAACCCAGCACTACGACGACGCGTGATTTTCCGTCCCTTTCGCCAAAAGCTACGAGGCAGGCTCCCGCTGCAGAGGTCGTACCTGTCTTGAGTCCTTTGAAACCTTCCTGTCTTAGCAGTCGATTGGTGTTGTACCAAATCACATTCCGCGAATAGCCATCGACACTAGTCACCCGGCAACCATGCTGACGGCAGCTTACCAGTTCGCGCATCATTGGAAGCTCAAGTGCCGCTCGCGCGAGCTTGGCCAAGTCGAATGCTGAACTGTAGTGATCTTCCGTGGTCAGGCCATGTGGGTTAACGAAATGTGTTGAAAGTAGCTGCAGCTTTTTCGCGTATTCGTTCATGGCGTCGATGAAAGCATCGTACGGATCCCCTGTTCCTAGCTCTTGGCCAACATGCTCTGCTAATGCTACCGATGCATCATTTCCAGATGGCAGGAGCAGTCCATAAAGTAGCTCTGATACAGGCAACTGCTCTCCAGCTCGTAGACCACTCGAGGATCCACCTGTATTGGCCGCACGCAGCGAAATCGTGACGGTTTCGTCGAGCAGTTCTGGTCGCTTCCGCGCAAGGTCGAGTACGACATAGGCTGTCATCAACTTGGTCGTACTGGCATTGGGCAAGCGTTCGTTTGCGCGGAAGCTCGATAGTTCGATGCCCGTCTCTGTTTCAACGACCGTATACGCCCGTGCTGTAACCTGGGGTGCAGCATGCGGATCAAGCAGTGGATCCAGTGGCAGAGTCTCGGCATTAACTACCTCCGGGTCGGCGACCGAAACATCCGATCCAAAAACCAATTCACCCAGCGCGCCCCATGTCTCAGCGTTAACCGTTCCCGTGATTGGAAGCGAATGGGCCGTTTGAAACTCGCGCACAGCCGCTTCCGTAGCTGGACCAAAATCGCCATCCTCACTTAGCTCAAAATCGAACTTTGCGTTTAAAGTGCGCTGCAATGTCTCAACCAGTTCCCCAGAATTCCCGATTCGCAACACCTCTGAAACCGATGCATCGGGCTGAGCATCGTCAGAGTTCCGTACGGTTCTTTGAGCAAAATCGAATGCAGCTTTCGCTAGGTTGGCACACAGCAGATGCGCTGCGTTCTCGTTGGTCCAGCTCTCGTCTTTATTGTTGTCCGTAAGAACGCACAATACGATCTTGGCGCTGGGAGCATAAATGATTCCTGCGGCTGTGCGTGTTCGATTGACGGCTCCAGTCTTATGCGCGACGGGGGTACCTGAGGGCAGGAACCGCGGAAACCGGCCGGTGTCGTCGCAGGAAAGCAGATGTGTCCGCATGGCTTCCGTGTCTTTTGTTGAGCCCAGTTCGCATCTTTCTAGGCGCACTAGCAAATCAACCATGTCGTTGGCTGTGGTGCTTCCTAGTCCATACTTCTTGCTGCGTTCGAGATTGATGGAAGTATCGCGGCGGTACACCTTGGAGTGAATTTGTGTTTCTGGGTACCCCAATTCATTCATCGCGATCGCTGTGGAATCCAACCCAATCACGTCCAATACCAGGTTCGTCGCCGTATTGTCCGAATAGCGTACCATGAGTCGAATCGCATCGCGGAGCGGCAGTTGTGCGCCCGCTGAAAAGTGCTCGCTGAGTATGCCAGAACCTGGGACTTTGTCAGTTTCGTCGAGCGTCAACAAGGTGTCGAGGGAAACGAGTCCTGTGGCCGCTTGCCGGTAGGCTTCGATCATGACCGGCAGTTTGATCAAGCTGGCCGTAGGCATGACTCGATCGCCATTGTGCGACCAAGCTATTTGGATTTCGTTGTCTTGGTTGAGCAATGCGACTGCCACGGCAACGTCGCCTTGGTGCGAATTAATGAGCGGCTGCAAGACATTGGAGATGTCGACTTGCGCTTGTGTCGCTACATTGGACGCTATCGCAAGATAGAGGATAACGATGAATCGCATGGCATTGTTCCACAAAGAACGGTTACACTAATGGGTCGCTTCTAAACCAGTTCCACAAGAAACTGGCGCGATTGTGCTGGAAGTTCCACGGGGAACTCGTCGATCTCCGGTGCAGTGGAATGCTATGTGACAAATACGCTTTCGATCTTGTGAATCTCCCCAGGTCTCGGACGCAGTCTGGAAAGTTTCGATTAATTACTGTCGAGCGGATTGACAACAAGACCACTGAGCAACTTGGGATAGAAGTAGGTACTCTTGGCTGGCATGCGTTCATTATGCAGACTGACGCGACGAATGTCTTCGACAGTAGCGGGCATTACTAGGGCTGCCAGATTGTAGGTCAAGTCGCCTTCGAGTTTGCCTTCCAACCCATCAACGACTTCGTCAATCAAATGCACGTAGGTTGGCTTGGGATGTCCTTTCATCCCCAACAATTGATCGATGATTAGCCCATGTAGCATGGCAACGCCGAGACTGCGCCAGTCGTCGCTTTGTTCGGTTGCAACTTCCGCCATCCTGTTTGCGGTATTTGCGTTGGCGGTTACCAGCGTCCACTGTTGATCCGCAGCGGTGAACAGGCCAAAGGCACCTTGATCGTTCAACTCCTCAATCTGTTTCCAGACGATCTTTGCCGCTGCGGGGCCGCTGCCCATGGGCTCGCAGTCGAACGCGTCGCCAATCTTCTCCTTGAGCTGGCTGGCGTTGAGGGCTGCCACCGCATGGAATAGACGGTGGGTGGGTAGAACAATTAGTCCAGGGTCATCCATGCTCATCACCATCGTCAAGACACTGTGCGCTGGATGGTCTGCTGGCAGGGTTCCACCGGCTGCCTCAGCCAATTCGTCCCGGTAGTTGCAAGCCGTCTCGTATCGGTGATGGCCGTCGGCCACAAACATCGGCTTGTCTTCGATCAACGCCGCCACTTCGCCAATTAGATTTTGGTCCGTCACTGGCCAGAGCCGATGGGTCACTCCCAAATGATCGACGGCTTCTAATCCCACGGAGCCGGCCACATGGTTTTCGAGCAGGTTTTGTGCGGCGTTGGTGGGATCCGGGTATAAGCCAAAAATTTGGCTCATATTCGCTTGGCATGCTCGCGTTAGTCGTAGCCGATCATCTTTCGCCTTGGCATGTGTTTCTTCATGGGGATAAATATTCCCGTCGCCAAACCGCACCAATCCAACTCGACACATAAAACCGCGGCGGGTGAAGGTTCGGCCAGCGTAGTCAAATACTTGATGATAGACATAAATTGCCGGATCCGGCTCAATCTGCAGGACCCCATCTCGTACCCACTGCCGGAACAGTCTGGCCACCTCAGCGTACCTCGCATTCGGGTCTGCATTCTCCTCTCCTGGAATCGAAGCGGCCTTGGCCAGTTCGAGGCGAATAAAGTTGTAGGGGGAGTTATCGTAGAGCCGCTGCTGCAGGGCACCATCCACAACATCGTATGGAGGCGCGACCACATCGCTAAGCGAGCCAACTTGGGCTGGATTGTATCGTAGTCCGCGAAACGGCGAAATTCTTGGCATCGAACGGAATCTTCGTTGAGTGAATGTGTGACAGTTGCCCAAGGGCGGGCCTTCGAATCCCCCCCCTGTTTTATCCTCCCAGCCCATTTCTTTGCAGGGGCCGCATTCAAGAAATGCCATCCAGGGTCTTCGCCGCTCTTAGTGACAGCGCGTTTGGCGATCGAGCTGCGTCGCCAACGGATCGATCTGTCACCGATGCGTTTTCCGTGCCCCTCGCCGCACATCGGTCTGAGAATCGCTGTCACGGCTTGGCAGGTGGTTGGTCAGCGCGATTCTTCAACCGCGAACGCGGTGTCAGCGTGTAGCCGCCGGTGTCAGCCGGCGGAAAGGAATCGCGAGCAACCTCTAGCCGCGAATGCGGCGACAGCGCGTTTGGAAATCGAATGACGCAGGAATGACGCAAATCGAATGACGCAGGACACAGCACGCCGACGCCCCTGGCCACGCCCCCCGCGCGGGTAGACACAGCGGGGACACGACACAGCGGGGACACAGCACACCGACGGGTAGACACAGCGGGGACACAGCACACCGACGGGTAGACACAGCGGGTGGACACAGCGGGTGGACACAGCGGACACAGCGGACACAGCACACCGACGGCCCTGGTCTCACCCCCCCAGCCCCTCCTCCGGGGGGGCGCCCATACGTTTCCCGGCTCATGTGTCCCCAATTGATTCCGTCCCGAATGCTTGTTCCCAATTGATTCCGGAGCTGCGTAGCGAACGGATCGAACTTTCTTGGCGAGGGCTCTCGCTGGGAATCGCTGTCACGGCTCCGCCGTTTCTTGGACATGGACTACGTTGATCCGCCGGTTGACACCGGCGGCTACATGCTGCCACGGCTCCGCCGTTCTGTGGCCCTGGGGGCCGCGGTTCTATGCCTCCCGCATGGGTCGTGTTCGTCTGTCGCCTGTGCTGTGTCCCCAACTGATTCGGCGCCGCAGTTCGGACTAAAGAACGGTCCCCCACATGGGTCGTGTTCGTCCGTCGCCTGTGTGCTGTGTCCCCAACTGATTTGAGTGGCCTCCGGTTGCCATTCAAACGCGCGAGACTAGATAGATTGAGAAGCTGGCTAGGTGCCTCGAAGTGCGGCCGTGGCATTGCTAGCAAACTGGCGGCACTCGACAACGGACTTGAGCCCAGGGCTTTCCTCGACCCCGCTGGCGGTATCCACACCAAGCGGGTGAGTGGCTGCGATCGCCGACTCGACGTTGGCGGCGGTCAATCCTCCTGCAAGGATCAGCGGAACATGTTCCAGTTCAATTGGGCGCGGGAAGATCAAATCCCATCGAGCGATACGACCCGTGCCTCCACCCTGGGCTGGTGCGTAAGCGTCAATCAGTAAAGCTGACAGCAGGGGGAACATGCCCCGCACGCGGTATTGTTGCCAGTGGCGAGCTAGTTCCCGCTCTTCCTCTCGGCCGCTCCATGACAGCGCTTTGATAATGCCAGGCAGCTTCTCGACTGGCCCGGTTCCTTCCGCGGCCTCAACCAGCAATTCGGGGCGTTCTACACCGTGCAATTGAATAAAATCGTACTGATTGCAACTTAATAGAATCCTCAAGCTCTCAATCGTAGGGTTCATGACCACGGCCACTCGGGTCAACCCGAGCTCGTTGGCGCGCGTGCTCAGCTTCCGAGCCAAACTGGCGTCAACGCAGCGTGGGCTACTTGGCACCAAGTTGATGCCGACCGCGTCCACGCCAGCTTCGGCAAGCATTCCCAAGTCGCCAAGCCGAGTTACGCCACAGACTTTTATGCGAGGCAGTCGATTCGCCATTTGTTCCTGTGGACCTACAAGTAGTTAGCGATTTGTGTCAACTTGTCCGGTTGTTCGGACGATACCGAATAGCGAGTCTTTGTCGATTGTGCATGGCTATCGTCATCGAATCTCAACGGAATGCCAAGGAGGGCTAGCGAGCGTGACAGAGAAGAATCCTGATAATCCACCTAGTTTGCCTAGTCCCTCAGTTTTAGAGCAAAAGTGCTGTGGACCTAGCGCTGGAGGCAGCTCAAGCTCGACCAAAGTCGATGAACAGCCGATCGCTGGGGTAAAATCGGAATGTGTTGAGTACCAGCCCCATCTCATGATGCGTCGGGCGACATGGTGCGGCATTGTTTTCGCATTGGCGGTCCTGCTAACGGCATTGAATCTCGTGCCACCGGTCGATGTGCGGTACACATTGACGTCCCAGATCGTTGTTTCTGAGGCCCGTTTAACCGCAGTAGAAGCCGTGTGCGCCAAACACAGCCGTCAATTGCTCGAAGATCAGACTGCGGGTTTGATCAGACGAATCAGGGTCTTGGATCGCGGTGTTGGCGATGTCCTTGACAAGCATGATGCAGCACATCGGGAACTCGCGTTGGTGGAGATAGATTCCCTTTGGCTTACTCGCTGCGATGAACAGACCTATGCCGCTTGGTTGGATAACTTGACACGCTCAGCCGAGGAACAAGCTGGTACGACTGAACATGCGGCAAATGCGAGGTTTGCACGTTGGGAGCTTGAAACGGCGCGGCACTACGCCGCCAGGCATCAGTTCTTGGCAGCGAGACCCATTGGCAGTTCCAACTCGGATGGAAGAACGTTCCAACTGGCGGCAGCCCCAGAGTCTGACCGCATCTCGGCTACTTTAGCTTCGCGGCAAACGTCCTCAGCTTCCGGGCTAGAGCTAGCACCCTCGGCAGATCTGGAGCAATTGGAGCGGCAGGTTGAAGCGGCACAACGCAAAGTTGCGGAAACTGAGCTTGCGTGCCAAAGGCAAATTGAGCAATCATCCGGACCACTGCGAATTACTGGTGGTCCGGTCGCAACCCCAAGTTCGACGACAATTCCCTTTTGGCTGGCAGCGAGTGTATTGGTCCTCGGTCTTGCTGCGGGTAGTACCGCGGGTTGGCTCCAGCACCGACTGCAATCGGGTGGAGTCTATGATCCAGAGGAGGTGGCTCGCCAGCTCCAATCACAGGGACTCCCGTTGAGTGGTACCGTAGAGCTTTCCAGTGAGTCGCTAGAGGCGACCGATTGGATGGCGCATGCGTTGCGGAAGTCGAGTGAGACTAGTCGACTCACGGCACGACAATTGACTCGTATCAGCGAGTGGGTACTCGGCTTCTGGTGCATATTGATTTTCGTTCGACTACTCAGCGATCCCATGTGGCGGGGTGTATTTATCGAAAGTCCTCTGGCTGCTTTGGGACGACTCCTGGCTGGCATGCCCTAGAGTGACGATTGTCGGCACCGCGGATTCCATGTCCCGCTTACCACTTAAATGCTTAACCCAAGTCACTGCTACGAACCAACCCACGCTCTGAACCTGATCCCTAAATCACGAATATTGCTATGAATCCAGAATTGCTCCAATCGCCTCATCGTCCATTCCGTGCCACTCCCAATGCAAAGTTCTACTTTGCGCATCACAATATCGAGACGGCACGGCAAACGGTCGTTCGGGCCATGCTGCGTGCCGAGGGGCCAGCGATTGTGCTAGGCGGTGCGGGATTGGGCAAGAGCCTGTTGGCAGAGATGATCGCTTTGGATCTGTGTGAACGTATGGATGTAGTTCAGTTGCACGCGGCACGACTGTCCAGTCGCAGAGGCCTACTGCAAAGCATCTTGTTCGAATTGCAGTTGCCATATCGTGACATGTCTGAAGGCGAATTGCGATTGTCGATTCTGGATCGCCTCGAGCCATCTCCGGAAACGGCTCCGGATGGAGTGCTTCTCTTAGTGGATGAGGCTCACACGCTACCAGCGAAATTGTTGGACGAATTACGGCTGATTAACAACTTTACACGAAACGGCCAACCTCGTACCCGGTTGGCATTGATTGGCAACATGCGGTTGGAGGACACGTTTACTGAGCCGCTGATGGAGTCATTCAATCAACGCTTGGCGGCCCGCTGCTATCTACAACCCATGAACCGCCACGACACGTATGATTTTGTACGTTTTCAACTCGCCAAGGCTGGCCTCGAACCCAGTCAGGTTATCACGACCGACGGATTGGATACGGTGTATGCAGCCAGCGAAGGCGTGCCACGGTTGGTGAACCAATTGATGGATCATGCTCTGGTTTTGGCTTGCACCAATAATCAAAGTCCTATCTCGGCACCCTTGATCGAAGAGGCATGGGCCGATTTGCAGCAATTGCCAGCCCCTTGGAACAGTGTTGGCGGAGCAGCTTCGGAGTCGAGCGCAATCGAGTTTGGGAGCTTGGATGACTGCGACGATGACTCAACGTCAATATACATTCATGAGTCCGACTCCGTTGACCCGGGGGATCCTCATGAGTCTGAGGCAGACATCGACGAAAGTGTTGAGGTCGATGATGTCTCGGGTACCACAACATCTGATGCGACGAACGATCGTGTCGCCTCAAAGAACTTTTTTGCGGCATTCGCTCCGCTCGACGACCAAGAGATTCAGCACGATATTCAGGCTGTAGCTGGCCAAACGGACGCAGCGTGGGACGGTGGCGATACGGACTACGATATCGAATGCTGCGATGAGTTCGATGCTAGTTTTGCAATACAGTCAGTGGCACCACAGGCATCGCTTGCAGATGCATCGCAGCCCAATCGTTTGCAGATCGCTCTTGATGAATACGTCCAAGTGGCAACACCTGCATCAACCGATTATCCGGCAATGATTCCCGACCAATTCTTCGCAAACAAGCCAACCGACGAAAGGCTATTGGCGCTAGAGGACGAACAATCACAGCTTGATGCTATGGGTGTTTGGGAAAACGATCCGCCACTAGTTGCAATCAGTAATTTGTCGAATGTCTCGCGCCCAGGTGAAGTTGGATCTATGCAAGGGAAAGAATCAGGCTCCGCTGCCGAATCTTCTCAAACGCCGATTGTCGAACCTGCGGCGATGACCCATTTAAGATGTGTTGAACCGCAAGATTTGTTTGGCAACGATTTCGATGAAGAGCTGAACATAGGCGAAACGATGCCTCCGGCGCTACTAACAGGCCGTGAGTCCCAAATGGCAGTTACCCATGCTACTGACGACCTGGCAGATCGTCGTCGCGCTGCTCAGGCGGCAGACTACGTCGCACAGATTCAGCAACACGCCGATGAAATTGCTGCTGCAAGCCCCTCCCATGTTACTGTGGACCAAGTGTTGTCAACCGTCCACGCCAGACAAAGCACTGCAGAGGCGTCTCAAACCACTTCAGCTCGAACGACGGAAGCTACTGACGATATGGACGGAACCACTGGGTGGCAGGTCAGTACTGCAGAGGACTTAGGCAGAGAAGCCGCGATCGCTCAGGACATTGAAGACATCGTTTCGCAACTCAACTTTTCAGCCTTCACGGTCGAACCGTTTAGCGTGGAACAGATTTCGCTAGATGCTCCTGTGCGACCAGTGCCAGAGGACTCGATTCGAAATGGTGACAACGAAGAGATTTACATGCTGCATCGCGCGCAGGTTCACGAGAATCAAGAACTGTTTACTGAGGGCAGCCTGGATTACGACGACGACCGCGACTTGCTGGTGGTTGAAGAAGATCTGCCAGTAAGTGCTAAGCTGGCAGAAGGGATGCAAGAGGCAAAGCCAGTCATGCGAACTGCGCCCTATTCACAATTGTTTGCAAAGCTACGCAAATAAACAGGGTAGGCACGCTCAGGCTGCAGTCACTTCTACTAGCCGTTTCCAGAGAATTGCAAAAGGGTCTTAGCAGTGAATTCTTGGTCGCAGACCATCGTCCGGCAAGCCAAGTCCGCGCGCTCAACTACTGTCGGGCTTGTGGGTGGGAGTCGGAAAGCCGTTGATCGCCGTGTTCTCGATCGACTTGCCAAATCGCTGGTGAGTGGACTACGCGAAGCGAAGCTGGATCCGCGAGTCTTGGTAGTACGCCTAGAAATCCGCGAAGTGTTTGATCTCATCGGGCCGACTCAAGTCGATCAACATCTGCCAGATCTTATGGAGTCTCCCTTGGGGCGTTGGTCCCATGTTGACATTCCAATGCCGGTCGGACGCACAGCTCCTTGGACGTTGGAGCAATTGCCCAAATGGCTGCCAAGCTGGAAAAAACGCTTTGGCGTAATCATGCTCGATCTGGGCCCAATGCACCTGGTTCCGAGTCGCACGATCGGCAGGCTCTGCGATAGTTGTTTTGTGCTGCTGGGGCCCGATTCTTGTGGATCTTGCGAATGGATTCAGCAGCATATGAGCTGGCATCAACAAAGTGGCACGCAGCTCAGCGGTTGTGTGCTGACCACTTTCGAATCGCTCACCAAGGGCCGGCGGCAGGTGAATTGATTTGGTGAGCCGCGACGCGGATGCGGCCAGCCGAGCCTAGCTCATTGCCCTGTGCCTATGGCGCCTTAGCCCACGGCTCACGCATGTTTCCGGGTTACGATTTAACCAACAGCCAGCAAGCTTTGGAAAATCCGTAGCAACGACAGAGCTAGTGTGACTTTGACTAATAGGCTACTTCGACGGCGATGGGCAAGTGATCGCTGGCAAAACGCCCCTGTTCGGTGCGCGGATCAAGCGTCTGATATCGCTCGACTCGTACATCCCCCAACACCAACACGTGATCGATACGACTATTCTCTGCAATTGCTTTGAAACCGTTCCAAGTGCCAGTAGGCCCTACGGCAGGTGTCGCTGTAATGGACATCGCGTCTTTCAATGGCAGTGAGTCTTGTTTGGATGCTACGAGCAGTTCGTCCAAGGGTGGTTGACCTAGGCTAGCGTTCAAATCGCCGAGTAGAATGGCTGGCAATTGTGTCCCGTCGATTTGCCGGTGTTCAAAGATCCATTTGCGGATCAGTCTTGCCGATTGCTGCCGGGCTTCTTGTCCGATGTGGTCGAAGTGTGTGTTGACCAGTAGGAGACGAGCTTGGTCACTTCTGCGACGAAGTACAGCCCAACTAGCGATGCGCGGCAGTGCGGCATCCCAGCTCTTCTTGCCAACCTCGCCCGGGTTTCGGCTTAACCAAAACGTTCCAGTCCGCTCGGCTGCAAATCTTTGTTTATCCCAGCCGATGGGCGTCATTTCGCCTTTTTGCTTGCCGTCGTCGCGCCCTACCCCATACCATTCCATATGGCTGGTACCAGCGCGAATGTCGTCCAACTGTTGGGCCACGACTTCTTGTAAGCCCACCAATTCGGCATCGCTGATCGTCTCGATTACGGCTTGGCTGCGATTGCTCCACACATCTTCGCCATCATTGGTATTGAGGTAACGGATATTGTAGGTGAGGATCCGTGTGTTTGGCTCAGTTGCCAATGAACAATTGGGCGGAAGTAGCCAGATCAGCAGCAAACTGAACAGCGAGAGAAGAAAATCAAGTCGCATGGTAGGTCCTTGTCTGTTAGCAGCGTCCACGGCCGACTTGCAGCATGGCGGTGGTGCAAAACACCATCATAGCGACTCAACCCGTGCGAGCGATACGATTACTTTTCAGATTGGAACCCAATAAAGAAACCCCTGGTGAAACAGGGGTCGTAGTCGGAGAAGCTACCCGGCATGGACTCGAACCATGAATGGCTGAACCAAAATCAGCAGTGTTACCATTACACCACCGGGCAGTTTTTAATTGTTAGGAGTTGTTCGTAAATAAGTTACCGAATTGATGGAAGGGTACGAGCCTCCCGCCACACACTCAAAGTCGTCTATTGAGGAATGGCTGACGTAATCATTCGTCCAACTCAGGGGCAATTTATTTGCCAAAACAACTTAAACCATAAATCTAGCTTGAACGGTCCAAGTTGACAACCGCGAAAGCTAATCTTTGTAATTCGACGGCCAAATCAACATCGACGGTCGCGATTCCAGGAATACTAGACAAGCTGACTGGCGCGAAGTTCAGTATTCCAGAAATTCCGAGATCGACAAGCCGGGTTGCCAGCGAGGGAGCAGCCGCAGCGGGGACTGCCAGGATTGCCATCTGGACGTTTAAGGTGGGGATAATACTTTCTAGCTGGGAAATATCGTAAATCGGGACTCCATTAATTTCTGGGCCGACCTTGGAAGAATCGGCCTCGAAAATAGCTTGGAGCACGAAACCCTGCAATTGAAATCCGCGATAGCGGACCAACGCGTTGCCCAGGTTCCCCAAACCGATTAACACGGTGTTCCATTGTCCGTCAGTTCCAAGCGCCTTTCTGAGGGCGCCTACCAGGCCGGCGACGTTGTATCCGACGCCGCGTTTTCCGAATTCACCAAAGAGCGCCAAATCGCGACGGATCTGCGAGTCGCTGAGCCCCAATCGATGTCCGAGGGCATTGCTCTTGATTGTATCTACGCCGCTGCGCTGGAAGTGCTGCAACTCGCGCAAGTAGAGTCCTAAACGACTAGCAGTCGCCGCCGGAATTTCGCCCGAGCGTACAGATGGCAGGTTTTTTCCAGCAGCCGTGTCGGGATCGTTCGGGACTGCGTTCGGATTGTGCAATGGGTCAACCATGGGCGGCAGTATAACCGGAAAATTCGTTACTGTTGTTGAATACGGAACCATCAAACCGTTAAGTCAATGCAAGCAACCTATTTTCTCAGCTCTACCCAAAACCCCTAAGCCATGTTAGTTGGGCTGTCGATGAATCAAGTGCTAAGAGCAGACTCTAAGCACTTTGTTTAGCTTGCGTAGTCGGTAGCTCCTAACATACCTGCCAAAATTCGGGAGGAACGCGGCGGTGTGTTGGTTGAAGCTCATTTGTGATGACTGCAAGTGGTAGGAACGATTGCGGAAATGCTGCTTAACACCACGGGCGCGCTGGCGCCCACCAGAGATTCACCCAGCGTAACGTCTAGTAAGTTTTCTAAGGAGAACGGGAAATGAGAAGGCTGTTTGTAGTACCGGTATTGGTGGCTTTGTTGGCCGCTGCTTCCGGCAAAGCTAACGCCGCCTACAGTGGAGCGATCAGCTACCAAGACTGTGGCGGAAGTGTGGTAAACTGCTGCGAAGTTCCGGCATGCCACACGGTAATGAAGACTGTGCGTCGCACCGTTTACGAGCAACGTACAGAACAACGTACACGCACCGAGTACCAAACGGTTACCGAAGACAAGGTAATCAATGTGACTCGAATGCAGCAAGAAACTCGGTACCGAACGGTCAATCAAACCGTTCGCACTCCACACTACGAAACTCGGACTCGTGACTACACGGTCATGCGCCCAGTTCGTGAGACTCACACTCGACAAGTGACTTACAATGTTCGCCGCCCTGTGTACGAAACACACAGCAAGCAAGTGAACTACACCGTCATGACGCCTGTACACGAGACTCACAGCAAGGTTGTCAACTACACCGTTAACACGCCAGTATACGAGACACACGAGAAGGTGATCAACTACACCGTTCGTCGTCCCGTGACTGAGACGCGTCAGCGAGTGATCAACTATACCGTCATGGTTCCAGTTCAAGAGCAGCACAGCCGTGTTGTGAACTACACCGTCATGGTACCACAACAAGAAACTCGAACTCGTGAAGTGGTTCGCCAAATCACGACTCCTGTGAACTACACGAAGACCGTTCAAGTCAACGGCGGACATTGGGACACGGTAACTGAAGAAGTTGCTGGTCCTGTACAGCGCCGCGTTATCCGTGAGCCAGGTAGCTGGACATGGGACGCTTCGCAGTGCAAGTGCGTTTACTGCCCCGGCTCTTGCCGAGTTGAGTGCGTACAGTGCCCACCGAAGACGATTTGCAAGAAGGTTTGGGTTCCAACCTGCGAAACCAAGGAAATCAACTGCGTACGCTACGAAAAGAGCTGCGTAACTGAAACGGTTCCTTACACAGTTTGCAAGATGGTTCCTGAGTGCCGCAGCAAGACCGTTAACTACACGACTTGCAAAATGGTTCCAGAATGCCGCAGCAAGACCGTTAACTACACGGTTTGCAGTACTGTCTGCGAACCACGTAGCCGCACGGTAACCTACCAAACTTGCAAGATGGTTCCAGAATGCCGTCAGCGTACGGTCAACTACACCACTTGCAAGATGGTTCCAGAATGCCGCACGAAGACCGTTAACTACACGACTTGCAACTGGGTTTGCGAGCAACGCGTCAAAGACGTTTGCTACACCACTTGCCGTATGGTTCCAGAAACTCGTACACAAACCTACACCGTTTGCAACTACACTTGCGAAAACATCTGCAAGCAAGTTCCATACACGGTTTGCGTTCCTGTCTGCGAGCAAAAGACCATTCAAGTTTGCAAGCGAGTTCCAGTATGCGTTCCTTACACCGTAACGGTTTGCGTACCTACGACAGTTTGCGAGCAAGTTCCAGTAACTGTTAGCTGTGGTGGCAACGGCGGATCCGCCGCTGGCACTGGTCCGATTCGCGGTATCCTCGGTCGCCTGCTCGGCGGACGCGGTGCTGGCTGTGGTTGCAACAGCGGTTGCAACAGCGGATGTGCAAGCGGCTGTGACAGTGGTTGCGGTTGCTAAACCAAACCTCCAATTCGACTCTTGCGTGCCGCTGAGCCCGCCCATCGCGGCGACTCAGCGGTGCCGATTCGGACTGGGGAATCGACTCTTACCGCCCACAATACGATGGGAACCCGATTGCGACACCGCGAAGAAGCAAATGAGCTGAAGCAGGTGTAACCGGTAAAATACCTTCCACCCGTCCGGATGATGATCTGGTGGAGTTAAGCGAAGACGGCCAGTTTGCCAGGGAGGCAAAACTGGCCGTTTTTTTTTTGTTTGGCGGTACTCCTACTCGTCTGGTCGACGTCTCTGTATATTTTGCAAACTTTAGTCAAATTTTGATTCTGCACGAGATTTGCATACGATAACCATAGCTGAGTATCAATCCGCTCTGCTGCTTTTAACTTCCCGCCGCGATCCGCTCCAAACTTTTCGCACGGGCTTAATGTATCGAGCAGTACATAACCTTCCACCGTGGAGTTTGCACATGCGTTCAACCGTTCTCTGCTGCGCGATCGTCGCGCAGTCGGTCGCCCTCTGCCACGCGCAGTCCATTGACCAAGTTATTGCACCTACTCAGCGTCTGCACGATTTCGGTACCGTCGCTCGAGCTGCCAATACCGAGCACCGCTTCGTTCTCACCAACCCCTATAACACTGATCTCCAAATCAGCAAGCACGTACGTGCAAGCTGTGGTTGTACCACGCCCATTGTGGAAACGGAGGTTATCAAGCCGGGGGGGACGGGCACCATCCTCGCCAGGTTTAACACAGGTACCTTTACCGGTCAGAAGGCTGCCACACTAACTGTCTCGGTCGTCAAGCCTTTTTTCACCGAATTGCAGCTAAACGTGAAAGGCTACATCCGTAGCGATGTGGTCCTCACACCCGGCGAGGCCGATTTTGGGAATGTTCCCGAGGGCGAGGCCAAGTCGATGGAGATTACCCTCCAGTACGCCGGACGTAGCGATTGGGCCATTTTGGATGTTGTCAGTCCCTATCAGTTCGTTAAGACGGAATTCGCCGAGACCGAACGTAGCGCAGGTCGTGTTTCCTACAAGATCAAAGTTGACTTGGATGGTTCGGCTCCTGCTGGTTTCCACCAAAACCAATTGGTTCTGCATACCAACGACCGACGCTTGACTACTCTGCCGATGCGGCTACGCGGGACGGTGGAGTCGCCTCTACAGGTCTCACCCCAGAGCTTAGCTTTGGGGAATGTTAAACCTGGCGAGCCCATCGCCCAGAAAATGGTCCTCCGGGGAAAGGAAGAGTTTCGCATTCTGGAAATCACTTCCCAGGACGCTGAAATTCGTTTCGAAAACGATGAAAAATCCAAGAAAGCTCACTTGATCAATATCATTCTGGCGCCTCAACCCAACGGTCGCGAGGGAGAAGTCAAGGGGCATGTGCTGCTGAAAACCGATATGTCTGACAAGCCCTTGAAGCTGGATTTGAACTACACCATCCAGACGTCGCAGCCCGCAAGCGATCCTCCAGCCGTGGTGCAGGTCAAGAAATAGAAAAACTTACGTGTCACCCCTGCTAAGGGGAATCGTCCAACGGGCGGGGCCTTACCTCGCCCGTTATTTCTTTGCACGCCGGTTGCACCCTCTGCCGCAACCCATCAACTGTCCAGTCGCACTGTCCATCCGTCCATCCGGATACTATCACGGCATGTCTGTTCGGTTAGCGCAATTCTTAAACCGCGAATGCGGTGACAGCGTGTAGCCGCCGGTGTCAACCGGCGGAAACGAATCGCCAATAGTCTCTAGCCGCGAATGCGGCGACAGCGATTTGCGAACAGCGGTGCGGACACAGCACTTGGTTGTGGGGGGCGGAGATGCCATGCGGGCGAAGAGTAGTGATTCACGAAATGCCGAATCGCGACGAATCCCAGCAGATACGTCTGATCAATGCGGAGAATCCTTAGACCAACTTGGCGAGACGCTGCGTCGACTGATCAGAACAACTGGCATCCGCCGCTGTCTATGAGCGCGGAAGGCAGTTAGCCAGATGGTGTGGGACGATGAGCCTACGGCGTCGGCAGTCGACGAGATATGCTGATTGAGCTTAGCCTGCAAAAGCTTGTTGAACGCTAGCACGCACGCGATAGCGAATGTTTCGACGTTTAGAGCGTGCGCGAGCGATCTCGTGAGGCTGGCCAGCCACGTTATGAAACAACTGACCAAAATTGCTGACCAACTCGATCCAACTCGCACTCGTCAAGCCAACTCGCTGCAGAATGTCCGGTGCTTCGGCCGGCGTAGAACCGGGCTTGCCAGGCACCAACTGACGGGCCGTCCAATCGAGAAACTGCACGTACTCCGCGGTGGTCATGTTCAAGAAGCCCTTGTCGCTGCACCTAGCCCCGTTAGAGCTTGGCTGTGGCCCCAGCTCATCCGTGCGTTCGTCGATGCAAACGGGAGCCAGGCTGCGGTCGGGCAGTAGTGCTGGATTAGCCGCTGTGCGATCACCGCTGACGGTCTGGAGCAACATGGCTTCTACCCGCTTTTTCGCTGACGTGAAATCGCTGTCTTCGATGGTCTGCGCCAAGGCCGCTCGAATGGGATTCAAGTCAACGTAAGCCACACATGCCAGCAAAGCAGAATCATCCAGAAGTCGGACCGCCCGAAATCTGGCTTCCCAAAACTTGCCCGTTTCGTTGGTCTCATGATTCGCACGCTGGCCAACATGCTGGCATAACAGCCGCATCCACCAGGAGATATCGCTCAAACGCGACCGAATTTTCTTGAGTTTGTCAGGGTCATTGCGAATCGAATTCAGTTCAAATTCGTTCGGCTCTTTGGCTGTTCCATCTTTGTGCTTACGTTTTGGGCAGAGCAAGCACCAGCGTCGAGCGACTTCGGTATCGTCCCAAGTCTGAACGACATCCGGCCGCGATCTGAGTACTAGATGAAAGTGGTTTGACATGATCGCCGAGCCAAGTAGGTCAATGCCGAAATTGGCCGCGTGCACCGCCAGCTTCTTTTCCATCCAAACCTTGCGGTGGTCAAAGTTCTTGCCGGTTACCGGATCGTCGCCAAGCAGGAAACACCTGCGGACAGCGCGATTCATGACATGCACACAGGCGATTTCATCCGGCGAAAACAATTCTTCGCGAGCAAACTGGACCATTTTGACCTCTCTCTCCGACTAGCGCAAACGATACGTCAAGCACTTGGTAGCCCGAGCGCGAGAATCTCACGCTCCACCCCCTGCGAGTACTTCCCATATAAAGACGGACGAGATGCCAAATTCTTACACCGATCCCCCCACTTTTTTACGAAAAACTTTCCTGCATCAGACTGCTATGTCCGCGCTCCCCTGACTACGCTGCGCTCCCCCGTGCAGACTGCTGTGTCCGCGCTTGCGCTGCGCTCCCCCGTGCAGACTGCTGTGTCCGCGCTCCCCTTCCGCGCTCCCCTTCCTTGTCCGCGCTCCCCTTCCCCCAAAGCCTCGCCGTACATCGGTCTGAGAATCGCTGTCACGGCTTCGCCGTTTTCTGTGACATGGGCTACGATGATCCGCCGGTTGACACCGGCGGCTACATTCTGCCACGGCTCCGCCGTTATCGTGCCTCACTGGCCGTTGGGATCGGCGACGGCTCTGGCGTTCGTGGGTGTTGGGATCGGCGACGGCTCTGGCGTTCGTGCGTCACTGGGCGTTGGGATCGGCAACGGCTCCGTGCGTAACTGGGCGTTGAGACGCGGCTCACCTAGGCTGCCGCGCAGCCGCAGCTGGAACGTACTCGTACTCGAAACCGCGTGCTAGTCGAACATGAGCACGACACGAATACTGCCGAGCAGGATTGAGCTTGTGAGCAACCGTTCAAGGCCGAAGGTCGTGAACGGTTACGTTTTGGCAGGCACCCAAGATTTCTCCCCTCGCGATACGTCGCAGGCTTCGGAGAGAGGGTGAACAAGCTTTCTGACGCTATTCAGCGAACCATTGAGTCAGGCTGCGATCCGGGACGGGTAGCTTCATCACAGGCGCGAAATCTGCAAAGGTTGCGTCGGCTTCCGCAATCAGTGTTTCCAAGCTCGCACTGGACATACTGCTTGACAGGCGAGCCAGACCACTCATGAATACGCCTCGCTCTTGCCATTGCGAGTCTTTGCATGAGGGTAGCAAGGCAGCCAACGCTACGCAGGCTGCGTCTAATTGCGATGCATTGAGAAGTTCATCGAGATTCGGATGACGCTCAATCAATACGGCAAACTCTTCTGGCAAATGCCAGTTGCGAACTAAGGCTGCTGCAGCTTCAGCATGATCCCAACCGAAGACTTCTCGTTCGAGCTGCGACAGCCGCAACTGTTCGTTGGCAGTGCGGCGGTCAATGAGCGGCTCGTATTGAGCTGGTAATTCTTTGAGCAGCAGCGGAATGGCCATGTCTTGCAATAGCGCGGCCGCGAATAGGTCTTCCGCATTCGGCAGCTTGAGCACCTTGCCCAACAATCGCGAAAAAACTGCTCGACGGAGCGAATCCTGCCACAGGTTTTTTAAATCGAAAGGACCGAATTTCGGATCCGGAACTAGACTAAAAACGGCACTCCACAACGCAAAATTCTTGATGGTCCGCACGCCGACCAGCGCCAGAGCTTGCTTCACGTTCGAGATTTCACGGGAGAAGCCAAAATAGCTAGAGTTGACAAACTTCAGCACTTGCCCGAGCAGTCCAACGTCAGCTTCTAAGGGTACAGCAAATTCATTAGGACCGTTGCTTGCGTCCTGCGAAAGCTCCAGCAGGCGAATGGCCGTCTGCGGGAGGGCCGGCAACTGTGCGGCAGCGAGGACGGCATCGAGGTCGATGAGCGATTGCTGTGTGTCCGTTTGTAACATGATCCTTGGCCCAGTAAATGAATGCGGAATCGAGTGCAGAATCTTATGTCACCGTGTATGACAGGGTCGGGGGTCTTTTCAGCCTGCATGGCTTAAGCCATTGGCAACTACATGTTCATACCAGCGACATCTCATCGGTGGCAGGCTGCTGAAAAGACTCCCGCCCCTGTCCTGTCGACTCCAAGTTCGTGAACGAATACGTTAAGGCATACATCGGAAATCGTAGGTCACACTTCCTAGGCAAGCAAATACTAGCTCGACGATGCTGCAGCGATCAGCAATTACGAAATTAGCTAATCGGCATTTGCGGCACCATCGCTACGAACGGCGAGAAACTGCGGGCACCGTTTGACCAACGTGCATCCCGTTCAGCGCGTTGAGCCAAAATACTCCAAACGCCTGGCGACGTTTTCACTCTTGGCAATCTGGGGTGGCATGGACTGCGCATCGATCGAGAATTTCCAGCCTGGGAGACCATCCTGCAACATGACAGCCGTATTTAGAATCAAATTAGCTTCGATGGGCGAGTCCGTGTGCTTCAAACATTCCATGATGACGGGACGTGGATCACTGACTCCGATCAGCCCTAAGAATTCTGCGGCGCGCGTGCGAACTAACGGGTGTTGGTCCTTTTCAACTAATCGCTGAGCCAGCGGAGCCAACGATTGGGCTTGCTCACCAAAGGTACTGCACGCAATCAACGCCCATTGTCGAACCGCCGCAGACCGGTCGCCGATCGCCGCCACGATCTCCGCTTCGACTGACGCAAACGGAAACAATTGCAAATCGGCAATTCGCATTAATTGGGCAATTTCCTGACGATGCGAATGTCCAAAGGGAACGGGATCGCTCAAAGCCTCTTCGGCTAGCATACTCTCAGGAAAAAAACTTAAGTCGGGCATTGCTCGCAACCGCTGTTGCAATTCGCCACGGAGACTCTCCAGGACGCTAGCGTAGGCGGGATCGTTTGCCAAGTTATGAACTTCGTGCGGATCCTTCTCGATATCAAACAACATTTCCGCCGCCCGGGGACGGAAAAACTGACTTTGGACTGCACTTAATTCGCCAGCCTGATACAGCTCGCGCCATTGCTGGTAGGCAAGCATGAGATAGCGATAGTTGTTGTGCAAGCCGTCAAAATTGAACGGTTGATAACTGCGGACATATTCGTACTTGCCCTTACGAAGCGTACGCACGAAATCCACTTTTTCGTCAAAGCGATCGGCGTAGCCCAAAGCCGTATCGCGCGCAGCCACTTCACCAGCCTTAATGCCAGCGCCAAGAAACGGCGAGCCATCGAATTGCTCTGGAAGGGGTACCCCAGCAAGCTGCAAGGCTGTCGGAGCAAAATCCACGAACTGCACAAACCCGGACACTCGACTGCCCGCCTGCCATGGCACCAGATGTTTCCAATTCTTGGGGACACGCACCACCAACGGCACATGCAAACCACTCTCATACGCGTAACCCTTGCCACGCGGTAGTACACCACCATGATCACCAAAGTAGAAGATAAACGTGTCCTCCAGCAGACCATCTGCGGCCAGTTGATCCACGACGTTGCCGATTTCCGCATCGACCCGCCGAATGTTATCGTGGTACTTGGCGACCGTATAACGAAACAGCGGAGTGTCGGGATGGTAGGGCGCTACAAATACCTTGGCCGGATCGGTCTGTGTGGGACGGTTCTCGAAAACCTCTTGATCAAAATGAAGCGAACTTTCATGTGTAGTGGCGAAACTCTGCATGTGAAAGAACGGTTGCCCAGGCTGGCGATCTCGCCAACTAGCCTGCTTCGAGGAAGCGTTCCAGGTGTTGGAGGATTCGTCTGCGTTGTAGTCCTTCTTCTGCTTGTTGCTCGTGTAATATCCCGCTTTCCGCAATAGCGCTGGAAACATCTGCAAACGCTCGGCTTCGTCAATTGGTGGCATCGGCACGCTAATCGACCGGCGATGAAATTGGGTGCCGATTCGCGGTGCGTAACAGCCGGTGATCAGCGTCGTACGCGCAACAGAGCACACGGGCGCGTTGGAAAAGGCGTTCATGAATTGCAAACCATCAGCGGCCAAAGCGGTAATTCGCGGGGTCTCCGTACCGTGCGGATCATACATGCGGTGGTAGTGAATCGAGTTATCCTCGGAGATTAACCACACGATATTGGGGCGTTTCACTTGCCCCTCGCCGGCTGTCTGGTCCGGATGTCCGTAGACCGCCCCAGCTCCACCTGTGATTAAGCTCAAGAAAATGGCCGCTATGAATGTCTTAGAGATCATGGCTATTCACTGACTGATAGTGTCTCGCCACTTAAATGCGGCGCAATTTGGGAATGAAATAGAGCTGCGAATCTGGGTGGTGGTACCGACCACGTGGTTTCTGGATTGGATCCGAAGCGATAATTGTAGCACTACCGCCATGCGTCGGCTGGTATGCATGGACGAAAGATCGCTGGCAGGTTCACAACCTCGCGCTGGATCCACATCACCAAGCGACGCTGGAAGCCCTACGGACGACGCTGGATCGTTGGATGTTGGAAACAGCCGACCAGGGCCCAGAGTCGGATGCAATGTACGATAGTGACATGCAAGCGTACTTGGCCAAGGGCAATCCGGAAGTCCAAAAGAACATCGTGACCATGAAGAAATGGGCCGCCGAAGGCAAATAGGGCGGCCTCTGAATCAAGGCTCCGTTCCTAAAAACGTAGACGCGCCTTTCCGAGACGCGAAGCGTCTGTGCATCTAGTTTCAACAGCAGCCTAGCCGGCTCGACGAGCCTCCAGAGTCCGGCGCTGATTGGCGGATTGGTGCAGCGCGGGTTCATCATCGCCGTCGCCATCAAAGTCGCCGACGATGACACTGCCCTCATCTGAATCCAGCATGAAGACCTGGTCCGTGGCGTCGATGTGGCCGTTGCCATTGGAGTCGACGATGACCTCATTGCCGCGGACAATAGCCAGTTCGTCAATACCGTCACCATCAAAGTCGCCAACCAGCGGCAGATCTCCGGCCCTGCCAAATTCCGATTGTCGATCTTTTTCGTCGGAGAGTTTTCCGTCGCCATCGGTATCCAATGTCCACTTGCCATCGCGGAAGACGCCAATGGTCGAAATGCCATCACCATTGAAGTCGCCGCTGATGGCTAGATCCTGGCCGCCACCAAAGCGGAAGACGTGGTCGATCAAATCCGCGCGCGCTTGCCCTGCGTGGCTTTTCTTCAGTAGACGCGGATCGTCGGGGGCCTGTTCTTCACTCGGTGGTACGTTTTTGGGCTTAAATCGATGTCGATTCTCCGGATCGGGGAGCCCTGTTTCGGCAACCAGCGCGCGATCATCGCCAGACCACTTACGTCCAAAAATTCCCACATCGTCCTTGCCGTCACCATCCCAGTCGCCGACGACGGGTTGATCACCTCGCTTGCCAAGCTTCAGCCAAATATCGGCCTCGTCCCATCGCCCATTGCCGTTGACGTCGACAAACCACTCGCCATCGACGAACAGTGCCAGCTCATCAAAACCATCACCGTTGAAGTCACCGGCGAGGGGCGTCGAACCTGGCAAGTCGAAAACCATACGCTGATCGGAAATCAGCGATGTCTCCACTCGCGTGCTAACGATCCGCCACGTACTCGACTTGAGTCCACGCACGGTCCAAGCGAAAACGTTAAGACGGTCCGCATTGTCTGCGATAGTCTCTTCGTTCAGCGGTTCTCCACTGCGCGCGCCTCGTGGATGTCCGCCATTAATTACACTCAGGTGCCAGGTCTGTGGTGCGTCGTGGCCCACACCGATGAGGAGGGGCTGCGGACTCCACAGCAATGGATCGGCGCGGAGCGGAGCTTGTCCGGTGAACAACGGGGGCGCAACGTCTGGGCGTTGGTAAGTTGGTGGGCGCGGTGGATCCGGTGGGAACTGTATCTCTTTCTCCACCACAACTTCGCTAAAATTATTCTCTTGCGAAATTTGCCCTGGTGCGAGTGGGATTTGCATCACCGCATCCATCAACTGCTGATCAGTGAACTGGCGCAAGCTCTGTGAGCCTCGATCGGCGAAAAACGCATCGATTTCAACAACTGAATTCA
The DNA here is from genome assembly GCA_041398985.1 of Pirellulaceae bacterium. Lineage (GTDB taxonomy): Bacteria > Planctomycetota > Planctomycetia > Pirellulales > Pirellulaceae > Aureliella. The sequence continues at coordinate 96,855 of JAWKTR010000007.1, read as the reverse complement.
AAGTTAAACCCGCAGTCGTACCGGGCGTATCCAAGCTATCGATGTATCCCGCTGGTTGTACTTGGAAGACGTTGTAGAATCCACTCAGCAAACCTGTGAATTGGTAGAAACCATTTTCATCCGTCACGGCTTCAATATATGGCCCGCTGTAATGACCAGGTAGTGCTCGTGAGCTTTCAATCAGTTCGCCGCCATTGGTGCGCAATTGTAATCGGACGCCAGCCAAGGGAGTGTCGTCGCTAGTGCGCTGGCCATCACGAATCTCGCGTCGATCCTCAGGGACCGTGCCTGTCGCATTCACGATACGGGGGCCGTCCTGAAAAACATAACCCGTTAATTCAGCGGGCGGGACTTCACAGAAATTGGCGTCAGTCACGCTTTGCCCTGAGCCCAAGACGATACCGCTGATCAAATCTGGGACGGACGCGTCGCCGCCAGAGGCGGGGGCAACTTGTCCGCCGTGGAAATAGCCTTCGGGCTGATGTTCGCGAACACTGTAAGCCCCTGGTCGCAATTCCCCAAACGCATAACGACCGCTTGCATCGGTACGGGTAGTGCGGATGACGGCACCACTTGTGTCCAATAGATCGATCTGCACACCGGCAAGCGGAGACTCGTTGGCGTCCTGTACGCAATCGAAATCCAAGTCGGCAAAGACAATGCCAGCGATCGAGCCCGGCAGCAGTTCACAGAAGTTATAGTCGACGAGCTGTGTCCCAGCCGCCAAATTGATCGCGCGGATCAAGTCTTGCTGCGAGTCGTCGCCGCCGCCCGAGCCAGCGCGTTGGCCACCTTGCATGTAGCCACTTGGCTGAGATTGCCGCACACTGTACTGGCCTGGTCGCAAGCCTTGAAACTGGTATTTCCCTGAGGCGTCGGTTATGGTCGTGGCAACGATGTTTCCGTTGGCATCCAATAGCGTGATGGTAACACCTGCGATGGGTGCCTCGCCGCTATCGAAATCACAGTCCTGATCGGCATCTACAAAAACAACTCCACCAATCGAGGCTGGTGGAATTTCGCAGAAATCATAGTCGATCAACTCTGACCCTGCCGTGACTTGAATAGCGCGGATCAAATCCGGCTGTGAATCGTCGCCACCACCGCTGCCCGCAGATTGATCGCCCTGGAAGTATCCAGCAGGTTGGACTTCGCGAACGGAGTAGATGCCAGGTAACAAGTCGTCGAACTTGTAGCGCCCCGTCGCGTCAGTCTGTGTGGTAGCGATAATCGCACCGGTAGCGGATAGCAATTCGATTCTCACACCAGACAGCGGCATGTCGCCCGTCGCGTCGATAATACAATTGCCATTTGTATCTGAGATGACGCGACCCGCGATGCTCCCCGGCAGGATCTCGCCAAAGTCGTAGTTGATACCTTTCGAACCCGCAGGCAAGGATATCGATTGGATGACATCACCGGTCGGATCGGTCGTGCCGACGCGATTGCCGGCAATTGTCCCAACCGCCGCGCGCCCAGGGATGTATCCACTAGGTGTTGTTTCCGTCACGCGGTAGGTGCCGGGGCGGAGATTGTGGAACTGGTAGAAACCTTGCGAATCAGTACGGGTTTCCGCCAGTTTATTTCCCGATGCATCCCACAACTGAACGAGTACGTTTGTCAGAGGGGCTTCGCCGCTATCGCGTAGGCCGTTGTTATTCTGGTCGAAAAAGGTGTGTCCACTCAGATCGCTTGGCGATAATTCGCAGAAATCGTAATCGGTGGCCGCAACGCCTCCACCGATGATAATCTGCGAAATCTTGCTGCCATGCTCGCGCGTGCCGCCGACCGAGCCTACCTTCGCGTCACCTTCCAACAAGCCCGCTGGGGTAATCTCGGTCAGCGAGTACACTCCAGCTCTTAAATTATCAAAGCGGTAGCTGCCGTCCGACAAGGTCCGTGTTGTTCCTACAACTTTACCAGTCGCATCACGAAGTTCGATCAATACATCCGCCAGTGGCGCTTTTTCGGAGTCCGCGCTAAAGCAGTCGAACCCCGTCACCACGTAACATGCATGACCGCTGATGGAGGCGGGCAAATTCTCGGCAAAATTCAGTTCTGTTGCATGTTGGTCGCCGAGTAGCAGCGCAATCTGCGTTAACACATCGGGGTTTCCCGTCAGTGTCGCACCAACCGAGGTTGAACCCAGCTTGCCAGGCGTGGCGCCAACGCTGTAGTAGCCAGACGGTTGGCTTTCGCGAACTTGATAGGTCCCCGGTTGGAGTCCGAGATTCACGCCGAAACTGTAGTGTCCAGTGGCATCGGTAATCGTTGAATGTCCCGTGGATATATACGTTCCGCCTTCGAGTCGAAACAGATCGAGCTTGACACCTGCCAACCGTTTTTCACTCGATTGCAACTTGAGATCCTCGTTGCTATCGACGTACACGGTCCCCGCCAGCGAGATCGGCTTGGGTACCTGTTGCAACTCAAACGCAGCTCCAGCGCTACGGTCACGTTTACCGTCAGCATTGTCGGCTGGCAGGGGCAATCTAAACCCGCCAATAACTGGGTCGTAGCGATTCAAGAAGCGATCTTGGCCAACGGCATCTTCATAGTGCGGCGCAGTGAACTCGGCTTTAAACAATGACTTTTGAAACTCCACCCCTGATGTGATGGGATCAAAGCCATCGTTGAGTACTTGAAGATCCGATTCTGCTGGATCGTAAGATTGGACTTCGTCAACGTCAATCGAAAATACGAGTCTGTCGCCAGCCACAAAGTTGGTAAAGTCGAGCACCAGACGCGTACTACCGTCCTGTACCGTCGCCTTAACCGTCGCGTTGGGGTTTGCCGAAGTCAGTTGTTCGACGTGGAAAGCGAAAGCATGGTCAGCCCCCAAGCCTGATTCGGTGGTATCGAAGAACAAGTCACCCAGTCCAAACCCGGGTTCGTTTAAGTCGCCGTCAATGATTAATCGTCGAAGTTGTGTGCCCGCCGCGCCGCCTTGGAACGTGACGATGAACGTGTCGCCATGCTCGTCGCTGCCCAGGTCCTCTTCGATGAAGACGCCACCGATTTGCAGCGGATCGGCGGCCATGAGATAACGCGGCTCCATCAATTCAACGGCAGGCACGCGCGCAAGTGTGTTGCGTGTCATTCGTTTCGCCCGTGCGGCCCGCGCCGCACTAGGCGGCTGAGTGCGTTGGCAGGCTGCTCCGCTGTTGTTCATCCAACGTGTAAACTGGCTGACTGGATTGCTTAGGAACAACTGGCACCTCCGTGCATTGCAAAGCGAAGAAAGCAAAACGAGGCTAGCTGCTTTTGCTTTCGGACTTTCCTGTTTTTTCTTGATCCGTGGGAACGTTGCTGTACTTGATCATTTCGCAGTCTGCTAGCGAATACGCAAATCAGCATCCATTTTCAGCGGTGCCCGCATCACCGGACGCCCGGCTGGATCACGCTGCCGACCCATAACCTCTAAGTCCCAGATTCTGACCGTTGTGTCAAATGAGCCGCTCGCCAAAAAATCGCCACAGGGTGCCATCACCGCGACCGTCCCCGTATGTCCCTCAAGCACTCCTACCACCTGCTCTGCTAAAGCGTCGTATAAATGAATTGAGTTGTCTGCTCCAGCAGCAGCGACCAAGCTATCATTGATCAAGCACATAGACATCATTTTCGAGGGGGCTAGCTCGCGACGCCACTGAATTTGCCCTGTGGCAATATCAAAACGCACTAACTGCCGATCCTCGCCAACGCTGGTCACAAGATTGCCATCAACCGAAAAAGCCGCCGTGGTCACACGCCGACGATGCTCGCGGTATTCGGCGAGCACATTTCCGGATTCCGTATCCCACACGCGCACTTCGCCTTCGCGTCCACCGCACAGCACGCGCTCGCCATCTGGACTAAATCGCACGCAGCGCTGATCCCCGCAATCGCATTCAAGCTTGTGTTTCAAACGATTTTGGCGCAGATCCCAGATCAAGATCTCATTGGAAAAGCCGCCGATTGCCAACAGTTGTTTGTCCGATGACATCGAAATCGAGCGAATGGCATACGGCAGCCGCAACAATTCACGGGAGCGCACTGGGAATTCATACTTCCATTCTAAGACACGCCCGTCGTTTCCCGCTGAATAAAGGAGCGGTGCCACCGTATCCGCCTGTTGGTCAGCGCTAAACACCAAGCACTGGATCCAATCGATATGACCTGCGAAAGTGCTGGTGGTTTTTCCAGAGCGAACATCGACGATTCGAATCGCATGATCGTCCCCGGCCACAGCTAAGAAACGCCCTTCGCTTGAGGCCACGAGCGCAGTTACCACGGGTGCCGACGTCGCGTCCTCGAGTGCCTCGAGCTGGATTTCAAATGAGCCCACGACTGCACCGCCAGCAACGGCTTGACTAGACGTGCTGACCGGTATTGCGGTGGCGTGCATGGGTGGCTCAAGTTGAGCCTGTGCGTGACCGACCCACAGTCCCATGACAATTGTGCAGGCATGTAACTGTGCAGTCCAGACTGACTGGATTTTTGCCATCATTACCATCCATGATCGCGGAACGAGGCTTAAATGCTGGCGCAGTGTTGCCAGCCATGGCAGGAGCGCACAAGCGAGCCTAGTAGAACATCCTCGCTGATGGTATCGGCGGCAGTCGGCGGTAACCTGCAGTCGTTTTGGTTGACTTTGACGAATGCGTCGCCTTTAATGCCCACCAGGGTGGGATTATGACTTCAGCAGAATTTCTCTTCCCAGGCGGAGAGACGCTGCAATAGAGCATCATCTTCTGGCAACGCTCCCGTTCGCTGCAGCGATCGGAAGTTGGTGTTTAGTACGTCGAGTGCGGGTGCGAGCTCCGCCTCGGCTCCCTCCTTCAGGCGGTCGATGAAGAGCGTACCGTCCAAGTGGTCGACTTCATGTTGAATGATGCGTGCCTCGTAGCCAGTGACATCTTGGATAATCTCGTTGCCGGACAGGTCAAAGGCATTGATGCGGATGGTTTTCGCGCGGACGACATTTGCATGAATCCCCGGTAGGCTCAAGCACCCCTCTTCCGCCTCTTCGTTCGAACGAGGGCGCGAAACGACGGGGTTGATCATCACCAGCTCTTCGCCTTCGCCCTGATGCCCACTGGAGTTCATAACGAACATACGAAGCGGAAGATTAACTTGCGTGGCGGCGAGCCCCACCCCCCGAAATTCGTACATCAGCTGGATCATTCTCTCGGCAATGGCACGTAACTCTGCGTTGACGCGACGAATCGGCTTGGCGACATACCGCAATGTGGGGTGCGGAAAATGGATAATCGCGAGATTTGCTGGATCAATATCAGACATCGATGGTTCGCTACCCCTGGCCCTTGGCAAATTGCGTTTTGTAGACTGCGATAGCTTAACCGCTTCTCCTCATTTTAACGAGGCAGCCACAGCTACAAGATAAATTGGCTCAAGTCTTCATCTTGGCAGACTTCCGCTAGGCGTTGATCGACATAAGCGGCATCGACCGTAACCGTTGCGCCGGCCATATCCGCAGCGGCAAAGTTCAATTCTTCGAGCAGTTTTTCTAGGATCGTGTACAACCGTCGCGCACCGATATTCTGAGTCGTTTGATTGGTGCGAAAGCCATAGTCTGCCAACCTTTCGATAGCTTCCTCGGTAAATTGCAGCTTTACATTCTCTGCGGCCAGCAGCGCCTCATATTGCTTGGTCAGTGAATTGGTGGGCTCAGTGAGGATTCTGACAAAATCGGCTTTTGAAAGCTCACTCAATTCAACGCGAATCGGAAAACGCCCTTGCAACTCAGGCATCAGCTCGCTGGGCTTGCCGCTATGGAAGGCGCCGGCGGCGATAAACAGAATGTGATCCGTCTTGATGTAGCCATGCTTGGTTTGGACGGTTGTGCCTTCGACGATGGGCAGCAGGTCGCGTTGGACGCCTTGGCGCGAAACATCTGCCGCTTTACCACTGGCGGCGATCACCTTGTCGATTTCGTCGACAAAGATGATCCCGCTGCTTTCAGCGACTTCGATCGCTCGCGCGGCGAGCTTGTCATCATCGATCAACTTGTTTGATTCTTGTTCGATCAGCACGCGTCGAGCTTGTTCAACGGTCAGTGAGCGGCGTTTCGAATTCTTGGGCATGAAGCGATCCAGCATACCCTGCAGATCGACGTCCATATTTTCCAGACCAACGCCGCCCATCATCACAGGCACAGCCTTTTGTTCGACAGCCAATTCCACGGTTTTGTTTTCCAGGATCCCGTCGCGGAGCATGCCGCGCATCTTTTCTCGGGTCCGCAGACGACGCTGTACGCGTTGGTCGACAGCATCGGGGCTATCATCGTTTTCGGCGACGGAGTCGTGCGCTTCGGAACGTTCCTTGGCGGTCTCCCATTCATCGACTTGTGCGCTGGGGACGAGCAAATCGAGCAAGCGTTCTTCGGCACGGTCGGCCGCATCCTGCTTGACTCGCTCCTGCTCTTGGGTGCGCAGCATGCCAATCGCGTTTTCAACTAAATCGCGGACCATACTTTCGACGTCTCGGCCAAAGTAGCCAACCTCGGTGTACTTCGTCGCCTCGACTTTGACAAATGGCGCGCCAGTTAGCTTGGCCAAGCGCCGCGCGATCTCCGTCTTACCAACGCCGGTAGGTCCAGCCATCAAGATGTTCTTTGGCGAAACTTCGGCTTGTAACTCAGGCGGCAATTGGCTGCGCCGCCAACGATTGCGCACGGCAATGGCGATGGCTCGCTTGGCATTATCTTGACCGACGATATAGCGATCCAATTCGTTGACCAATTCGCGAGGTGAGAGGTTTGTAACGGTCAAAGGTTAAATCCCCAGAAGCTGGTAAAAGTATTAAAGGAATCGTGTATGACGCACTACACTCGAGTCGGCAACTGTTCCACGATGACAGCACCGCCGGAATAGATATCCAGTTCACCGGCGATAGCCAAAGACTGCTTGACGATCTCACTGGCTTGCAGGCTGCTATGGCGGGCCAGAGCGCGAGCGGCGGCGACGGCATAGTTCCCGCCAGAGCCTATCCCGATAATTCCATCCGTGGGCTGGATAACGTCGCCCGTGCCGCTAACCAGCAAGCTGTGCTTGGCGTCGATTGCGATTAAGAGGGCTTCGAGTCGTCGCAGGGCTCGATCGCTTCGCCACTCCTTAGCCAGTTCCGTAGCGGCGCGTGGAAGATTGGCGGGGTAGTCCTTGAGTTTGGCTTCGAAGCGTTCCATGAGTGCGAACGCGTCCGCCACGCCGCCTGCGAATCCCACGATAACTTGGCCATCGGCCAACTTGCGCACTTTGACGGCGTCGCTCTTGATGATGGTCTTATCGAGCGTGACTTGCCCGTCTCCGCCGAGGGCCACATGATCGCCCGCGCGCACGGAAAGAATGGTGGTGGCGTGAAATTGCATAGAAGTGTATCGCAAGAATGTAGGAAATCGTCTACTTCTACGATACCAAGCTTTTGCCTAACACGACAGCAGGTCAAAGGACGAGCGGAACATCACTTGCCCCGTCGTCGTCGCGACGCTCCCATTCGCGGCGAATCTCACGCAAGCCATACGCACACATTTCGAATTGATCACTCATTCGCTGAAGCAACTCACTGGGCGTCGACCGTTCTCCGCTGCCCAATGTACTAGCGATGCGATAGGCCCGTTTCCCTTGTGCACAATAGTCCACAAACTGATCCGCCGAGTAGCGGCTCTTGAGCTGACGTAAGGCTTCTGGATAGAGTCCAGACCAAAATAGGGTATAATCCCCGATGTGACGGTGAACTTCGCGTTTGGCTTCTCCCAAACGCTGCTCTGCTTCAGCCACCATGGCCACCACTTCGGTAGCTTGTTTTCCGTCGAGTAGTCGGACTCGTTGCAGTCCCTCGACGCGTGTGAAGCGAATCAGAAGTTGACTGATGTAGTCGACAAGCTCGGTATCGACCACACCCAATTGAGAATGGAACACATACTCGCTCAACCCCGTAAAAAAGTCATTGAGCGAACTGGAATTATCACCATGCATCATTAGGCAACTCTCCAAACAGCGAGCAATTACCCCCGTAACTTTCTACGTTAATTATAGTTCGCAAATGATGTCAAGACAAATTTTGCCACTTTCACTAGTTGGATGCAGGCAACATCTAAAGTTCTTTGGCCAGTTTTTCGGCGTACCAGACTGGATAACCAGCAGGTAGGCCCGGTCGATTCTTTCCGACTGCCGATAGATAGGCGTCGCGTAAGAGCAGCATGCGTTTGCGAGCTGCGGCGATGGCGTCTGACTGCGGGTAAGCAGAGATCAGCCCGCGCGGTGCGCCGAGTTCAACCAAGATTTTTTCAGCGATCAATCCGTGAGCTTCGTCACCAAAGTGGACACCATCGCCAGAATAAGCAAAGTCGGGGTTGTCCGCCAAGCGACGCTGCTTTTCCTCAGCCAAAAGCGTGTGAATGTCGATCACCGCGTCGGCCCCCAGCTCATTCTTCAAACACCAAGCGGCCTGCTGCTGGAGCGTTTGGTTGTAGTTTTCGGCGGGGGCGAAATAGGCGAATCTGCCTGTCGAGGCTGGCCCCAGGTTGCCTTTGGCTGCCACTGGCTCGGGCTCGAAAATCGGCGGCGTTAAACAAATCAACTTGGCACCCGTTGCCCTAATCTCCGTAGCCAGTTTGAGCATCCCAGCTTCGTAAGCTGCTTGATTCGCCGCGCTGGGTGGTTGGTAAATTCCGTCGTTCATGCCGTAGCATATGAAAACAACACCTGGTCTCGTCATGGCGAGCGCTTTGCTCAAGCGTTCATGAACGCACGGGCGTTTGAAGGGATGGTCGACTTCCGAAGTGCCCGCCGCCGTTTCGCTCGACATACCCAAATTCAAGAGCTTGATCCGGTGAGCGCTAGTACTCGACTGCAACCAAGCGTCCAAAATCGCCACATATCCACCGGAATAAGTGTTTGAGTCACCCCAGAAAACCCAGGGAGAACGAGTTTCCAACTGTTCCCACAATGGCTTTTCAGACTGCGCCGCTGCCCAAGGCGCGTTGTAATTAACAAGCACAACTAGCCACAACAGTATGACTTTGACATTCATCTGAAAGTCCTCCAACGCTGAACGCTCTTTTTTGATTCTTCTTGCTGATCGCCACCAGGATATGGTATCTCACCCTCCCGCGCAATAGACCTGACGGTCAAAACTGCATTGGAGATTCCTGCAAAACAACTCAATGGAACTTAAACTTCAACTGATGATCATCGGCGGTTCGTCCAAACTCTTGATAAAGCAAACTGGGTTGAATGTCGCGATTGTTCTGGTATTTTCCAGACGCATACTCCTCAACCGCACCCTCGAGCGTATGAAAGAAAATCTGGCAAATCTGTACGTAAGGGTAAATGCGAACGGGTTGAACCGCAAACATCTCCAGAGTCCAAAACCCACGAAAGCCTACGTCGCCAAAGCCAGCCGTTACATGCACAAACAGCCCCAGTCGCCCTAGAGACGAACGCCCCTCGATCATGGGTACCAAGTTGTGCGTTTCCGTATGCTCGACCGTCCGTGCCAAGTAGACTTGATTGGGACTAAGGACCAAGCCGCTTTCTGGGATTTCCAATCTCCGATAGCGATTGGGTTCCTTCAAATCCAAGACGACTTCTTCGTAAACCAAAAGTTCATTGTGCAGAGACAGATTGTAGCTATTGGGATTCAGTCGCTCTGGATCGAAAGGGCTGATCTTGATGTCTTGACCCAAACGTCTTTTGATTTCCGCGCCCGTTAAGATCATCCGAATTTTTCCAGCCGAAGTTATGAACTGCCCGCTATGCGTAGCTTTGCCACACGAAACAGAATGCTATCAGGTGTATAGCAGATTGGCGTATGCAATCCAAGTCGGAGCGGAACTATTCAGCAACTAGCGAATCTGGTGCAAAGAGCAACAGCCCACCACCCTGCAAAAAAGGACGGTGCGACCGGAGCTGAGACCAACTCTGGGGTTCGCCGTCAGGAATGATTCGCCTGGCCGATATGGCCCAAGCCGTTCCAGCAATCGATGGAGAAGCAGTGAGGCTGGAGAGGGGGATGGCAATTTCCGCTACCCAATGTTCTGCGCCCGGTCTCACGCAAGCATGCCAAGGCGGATTGTAGCTAGTAAATCCACAGCAGCGCTCAGCCGTCCATCCATTCTCGGCAATGGAATACTCAACTGCCGAATTATAGTCACGGTCCGTATCCAAGATCAATTGCACGTGGTCAAGTTCCGACAGGTCGGCATCATAGTGGCGCTCTGCTGCCAAAGCCATGGCTGGACGTGCTGGATTACGCGAGCTGTCGATCGCTACATACAAGTAGTCTGTATCGAATGCCCAAGCGACCATCGTTGCTGACCGTTCATCTGGAGTAGAGGCCGAGGGTAATGGACTAAGTCGCATGGCTGGGGCAGCTTGCCAACAGGCTTCTAACAATTGCCCGTCTAACACCGGCGGACGCGACGTGCGCGATGCAAAGGCCAACCACTTCGCTTGCTCGGCTTGGCGGTTAGCCAATTGCAGTTCTTGGCGAGTGACTTGTCCCCAGCCAACGGCCATTGCAGACTCGTTAGCCTGCTGAAGTTGCTGGCTGTGTGCGACGAGATTTCCAGCTCGACGCATATTGCTGGCCTGCAGCACTTGCATATCTACTCGACTGGCCAATCGTGGTGACACCGAAGCCGCTTGGTTGAACATTACAAACCATTGCTCCGGCGAAAGGGTTGGCTGTCGACCTCCTGCAGTCGCGTCGGCCTTGCCTGGTCTTATGGAACTCTTCGCGATCGTCGCAATGTTAGACTCCAATTCAGCCGGGCTGTATGCAGAGGCCGTTATCACTCCTGGATTCTGTTTCTTGGTAGGAGAGGCATGCTCAACGTCGAACGGCGTCGCATTCCAGGTAGCCTGACTGACGGTTGCTGAAGGAGCAGGACTTACGGATTCGATCTCACCGACTCTGGGGGACTTCGTAGCTTGGCTCGTCTGCCAGGCTGCGAATTCGTCGCTGCTGGACAATCGCAAGAGCTCGAGGCGTGACCAATCAGCGGCGTCCTCGCTCGGTGATCGGCGAATCAGCTGTTGCAGCGCGATCCTGTGACGATCCCAGCTACCAACTTCAGCCAATTGTCGCGAGAATTCCAACAACGCCGGAGCAAGCTCGGAATCTGGGAATCCTGCCAACACCAGATCCAAGTCAGCCAGCCAGCGTTCGAGTGGCTCAGCCGTTCGCTCCGTCAGTGCCGACAGTGATTTGTGACGGTGAACTCGCCCCATGACCAGTTGATAATTGCCCAAGGTCGCAAGACTCAACTCACGACCATTTGCGGAAGTGCGTTGGCTACCGCCAAGGAGTGATGCATGCACCACGGTAGCTTGACTATTCGCCCAGACGGTTCGCATTGGCGTTGACACACTGCGCACGCGATCGACTTGGGGAAGTGGCAGTAGTATGTCCCAAATTGCCAGTCCCGGCTGGCTGAGTAGACGTTGACTTTGCTCGCTAAACTGTGCCGTGCGAGCATCGCAAACACAAACCCATTTGAAAACTTGCCACGAAGGAAGCCCAAGTTCGGCGGCTACCGGAAGCTGGGAGGTGTCTGCCGCCAAAGCAATTGCAGCCGCCAACGGAAGCTGGGTTTCAGTCGCCGATCTTTTCGGCCACTGATAGAGATCCAACGGAGTTTGTTCGTCGCTAAGGACGATATCAGGTCGCCAACTCAGTAATTCAATTGCCAATTTTCGAGTCAACAATTCCTGCGACAGGCTCTCCGTGTTACCAACATCTGCGGACGACGGAATCCAGTCTTTAGTCCAAGTTGTTTGCTGGGCTAGCCCTACGAGCGGCGCGATGGCGGAGAGCTGAGTAGCGCGGCTGGGGACAATATCGGCCAAAGCGAGTGACTCTTCTGGAGTCGTCACAATTGATGCCACACTGACTTGGTTATCCCAAGCGGCGGCGACCAGTGGGCACCATGGAACGTGATCGATATGCGTTGCCACCGAGAGCAGGCCCACGCGCGGTGTATGTTTGCGTTGGGCATACCAAGAATTACCTCCATCGCGTGTGGCTAAAATCACGCCTGACGCGCCAACAGCCCAACCACGATTCTCGTCCAGAAACGCTACGTCATGCAGCGGCAGCGACTGACCCGTTTTGACGGTTCGCCAACTACTGCCTCGATCTGAACTGTGCAATAACAAGGAACCAGGCGAACCACAAATCCACCACTGCGAATCGTCTAACCCCGTTCTGTTGATAGATCTCAGATCCATGACTTGCCGCGCCGCATCGCTGAGCGGTAGTTGAATGCGAATCCATTGCGAACCGTTTACGGTCGACAACAACTGTCCGCTGTCACCACAAGCCAACCAACGCTGGCCAGTGTGGACTATCGCCCGCATCGATCCGATGATGGATTCGCCGCGTGCATTTTCTCGAAAAGCAGTACGTCCCAGCATGTCGATAGCAGCCAAATCGCCGACGGTGGAGATACCCGCCGCCACGCAATGGCCAATCTTCACTACCGCAGGCTGCCAAGTACGACCATCGTCAATACTTTCAAACACACTACTGCCCATCTCGGGGCTAAAGTCGCCCCAAGCCGTCCATCGACCATTCAAATGAGCAATGCCGGTGAGACGCGATAATTGTGGCGTCGAGAGCACTTGCCAAGCACGTCCGCCGTTGGTTGATCTGAGGACCACCCCTCGGCTCATTCCGATGGCATTGCCGATTGAGCCTCCCACAGCCAAGCCCAGATCCCCAGCAAAAGCAACGCCATGCAAATTGCTGGTTGTGACTGGTGGCATCAATTTCCATTGTCGCCCAGCGTCTTCGGTGGTCAGCACGGCTCCACGATCACCAACGGCACACAGTCTATCTTCCGTAATGATCGCGATCGAGTGTAACGTCGCATCACTAGCGGCAGCCGTCGCCAGCGTTTCGTGCGGTAACTGGGCAAGCTTTGCTGCGCCAGGATCTGCAGTTTGCAGGCGTCTGGCATCGTTCGAATTAACGCGAGCGGGCTGGGCCCAGGCAACTCCGTGTAGCGCACACAGCGATACCAAACCGCAGAAACGGACAAACCCCTGTACGGACAAAAAGCGAACTGTCAGAGGAATCGTAGTTCCAGATTGTGCAGGCACCCGCAGCATCTCCCTTGCAAGCCTCACGCGCGCGGGAATCCATCGCCCGCCGCCTGCAGTCTACCGTAACGCCTAGCCCCAGTTCCAGCCCACTCGTCCCAGTTCCAGCCTAAAGAATCAGTGCCAACCCACAGAATGCTAGCAACTCGGCTTATTTTGGGGACACGTCTCGCTGATCGCACGTATAATCCCAAGCCAACAATCTTCGCGTTGGAAACACAAAATCGCCCGAAGTTCAATTCCCTTTTAGTAGGTCAAGGATGCGAGCTTTTTGTTGCTTTTGTGTCTCGTCCAAAAGGGATTCTTGTTCGTCCAACAGGGCGCGGAGTTGGTCCACGATTTCGTTAAAAGATTCAATATCGAGCATATTCTCTTTGATGGCATTCAAGACGTCGAGGACTTGAGCAAGCGCAGCCAGACTGGCTTGAGCTTCGGCAAACCCTTGGCCCGACATGGTTGCGGTTTGCAGTGCAGACAAAGACCGGTTGAGAGCTAGGTACTCATTGCCAAGCAAGCTGACCAGTGGCTGGTAGACTTTGGAATCCAGCCGTTCTTGGCGATCGCGGCTGTCGATGCGGTTGTTCAGCAGTTGCAAACGTAGGTGGTCGACACGACTGGCAATTCCACTTAGCTCTTGTTCTGACTTGTCACACTGCAACGCGCTCTGCTGAGCGCGCAAGACGGCCATGCGTTGTCGCTGTGCCAATTCCGCCTGCGCCTTCTCTTGCTCGGAAGGATCACCGGCTTGCGGGACATTCTGGGAGGCCACCAGGGAGCTAAAAGCCTTGGATTGCGCGGGGAGTATGCGCATGGCGGACGGCTCACTGGGAGCCAAGTTGCTGCCAAGCTGCGTGAGCGCTTCGTCGACCTGCTGCAGTTCACTGAGAATGATCTCAAGGCGCCGACGCAGTTCAAGTTCTTGACGATTGAGCATAACTACTAACTGATCTTCCGACACGATCGCCAACTGCTGAGGTTGCCCGTAGCCCAGGTGCTCGTTGGGATCCAAGTCGAAATGGTCTTGCGCCGACACCACCAAACCGAGAGTCATCCCCGTCTCGATTCCCAATCCGCTTGCGGCAAGTTTCTCGAGGTCGATGTCCGATTGGATTTGTCCTCGCCATCGACTTGCAACGCAATGGATAGCGGTTCCTGTTCGTTGAACACTAGCTCACATTTCACGTTGGCCAATGCATAGTCATCGAGTACGCTCCCGCGAATTGGCAAGATGGCCTTCGGCGTTACGGCCGTTCCGATTCCCACCAGTTTCGACTCGACCTCTGGCGGCGTATCCTCCAACGTCGTAATCACGTATCGCAAGATCTGGTCAGACGACAACCCAAATTCATCGATCAGTCGCAGTTCGATAACTTGGCTTTTGCGAATAGCGTCCAGGGCAATGCGAAACTCGGTACCAGCGGGTGCGACGCTTTGAATATCTGGCCCCGCCGGCGCAAGTGAGTCGGCATCACTGGCAGGAGTCTCATCAGAAGGGCCACGCATGACATATTCGACGCGAGCCAAACGACTGCTGGACGTACCAACCAGCGTGATCTTTGTACCCTCCGGAATGCGGACCCCCGCGCGATATTCGATGGTTTCTTCCGACGGTCGAGCACTTAGTTCATTTTGCAAATAGCTGGGATAAGTACACTGCAAACGCATCTGGCTGACCACCGCTGGATCGACTACTTCAATCTGCAAATCGCGCAGGCGTGCGTCCAAGCCAACCACGTCGATTTCGATCGCTTGCGAGATTCCGTCCAATGGTGGCCCATCCAACGTAAACTGCTGCCAGCCGTTGCGGGGGCTTCCCACACGCCGTAAGTTGGCTCGCCCCCGCGCTCCATCTGCGGCGCGTAGAACAGGGTGCAAACCTGCGGCACCTGCTTGTTCTCTGCCTTGGCCGAAATCTGCAACAGCGCTGTGGTCCCTGCCGGAATACGCACTGTGTCCGATTCAAAGGGTAACATGACACGCTGCGCGGAAAGCTGTCCCGTAAATACTGGATATTGAACTTGGATGCCGTCAGCACGCAACTCAGCTACGCGTGGCCATGGTTCGTCGGACAAAGCAAACAAGCGTTCCGCCCAAAGACTTAGCCACGAATGCATGCCCACGGCGGTGATGGCAGTCATGAGCAATCCGAAAATGGCGGCAGTCGCGGTCATCCAAATGGGTTGCCAATTGAATAGTTCCGAGAGCACCAACCGGTCGGCTCGTCGAGAAATCGAATCACGCACACGCTCGAGCATGGCCGCGTGCGCCGCTGGATTGGAGACATCCGCTTGATTCTGGCCGCAGAGTTCGACAGCCGTGACAAGTTCATTGTCCAGCTCTGGGTTATGCCGCTCGATTAGCAGCGCCAGTGAGCGATCGGCAACCGGCGTCCATAATCGTGGACCGGCCCAACGCAACATAACCCACATGCTACCAGTTGCCATGGCCACCAGCATACCAATCCGCACCCATCGTGGTGTCTCGCTAGAACCCGCTTTCACGGGTAAGTAGTCGAGCATTCCACCGGCCCAGAAAACGAGCAACAGCCAGCACAGGATCATCAGCAACGCTTGGACAATCACATACTTGCAGCATCGCACGTACAGTATTCAACTGACGTTGGACGATAGGAGGCAAACGATTGTCGCGGGTGGTCATAGCTAATCTCGGGATTCGACAGATTCCAGTGTGTCTGGGATTGATTCTACGCCAGTCGATGTAGTCGTCGGGCGAGCCATTCCAAAGAAAGGCAGCCTGCGATCAACGTCATCAGCCAGCCCAGCCAGCGAATTTGAAAAACTCGATCTGGAGCGCCGGGCAAATAGGCAACTTGGTCTTGCGGAACAATCGCAGCCGCCAATGCGCTGAGTTGCCCACTAGCTTTGTTGTCCAAGTTTGGGTTGTCGACCATGTCTGAGTTGGCCTTTAAAGCCGCATCGGCACCGCGCCAGTACTTGCCACCGGTCTCCAGCGCCAATTGCGTCAACAGTTGATCATGGCGCTCGGCATGCTGCATCTCCATTGCAGGAACCTTGGCTTGCACTTCCGCCTGCAGCACTTCCTGCGAAGCGATGCCACCAAGCTGTAACTGTACGCGATAGCCCCCTTGTACCAGCAGCGGGAATTGTCCGGTGTAAACTCCAGGTTGCGAGCCATCGCTGAGCGGTCGCAGGGTCAACGGCAAGTTGCGACCTTGGGGATCCAGCAATCTTGCGACCACTTCGCTTTGTACTAGCGGTTCGTAGCGTTCATTCTTGAGTACCGCACGCACGATAACTTGTTCACCCAGCAGCGCCTCCTCGCGATCAACGAGCAACATGCCACGATCAGAATCCAATAGCAATCGTCCTTGCGAAATCCAACGTACGAGTTTTGTATAGTACCGATCGAAATACTGATCGCCCTGGCTCCGCAAGCGCCATAATTCGCCGCCGCCCTGAAACACAACTCGTCCAGAACCGTAGAACTGGCTAGCGATGTAGATTGGCAATTGTCCATCGACCGCAGAAGTTGGATCTGAGAAAAGCGCCAAGGCTTTGGCACCCGGCTTTAATTCGTAGGCGGAATAAAATGTATGCACGCCTTCGCCCGACTGCCAAATATCGAGACTGGTTTGTGGGTTATCGCTAAGCCAAAGGAAGTCGGTTTGTTGGCCTTCAGGTGTAATGGTCAGCGGCCAAGCGGACTCCGATTCAACACGACCAGCAGCCAGAAGCGCGCTGCCGCGTTGATCGAGCACTACGGGTGACAGCGAACGCAGATATTGCGCGCGCGAGCCTTGAGCCGATCTCGCGATCCACTTGGGCATTTCCACCGAGCCAGCCACGAGCAGCATTCCACCAGCTTGCTCGGCCACCCATTGTTCAACGGCCAGGACGGAAGAATCGGGCACTTTCGTCCAATCAGCATCAAAAGCCAAAATCGCGTCATACTCGCTAAGCGCTGCCCGATTGGCGGGAAATTCCCTCAACAACTTCTGCGACTCTTGGCTAGTCTCACGACTGCCCGATTGCAGCAATACATGCGATTCGACATCTTTGTCACGGTAGAGCAGGTTGCGTACAAACTGATATTCGCGAGTTGGACCACCAGCAAAAACCAGGACGCGATTCTTGCGTTCGATGACTTCGACCGTAGTCGACTGCATGTTGTCCGACGCATCAGCATCGTCGGCTAAGGGAATGACTTTGGCAACATATTGCCATTGGCCGACTGTCTTCGGCTGCAATTCAAATCTAGCGGTCGCCAAGCTGCCATCGGCGGGAACTTCGATTTGCTCTTCAGCCTCGATGCTGAGCGCATCCGAGTCGGCGTTCTTCGGGCCCGAGAGAACTTGTACAGTAACCACGCGCCCGGCAAAGCCCGACGATCCGATCAGGGCAGCAAACGAAAAGCGATCGCCAGGATAGAGACGGCGCGGCACGTCGATTTCAACGACTTCCAAGTTTGGCGGGCTGCGATCCGAGCCCAAGCCGATGACATACAAAGGCACTCGGGCGTTCTGTGCGCTGGCGATAATTCCGCGCGGCTCCACGCCCGCATTGTTACGACCATCGGTCAGGACCACTACTCCCGCCAACGGATTGCCGAGCTCTTTGTCAAGAACCGCTTTGATGGCATCCCCCAGTCGCGTTTCGATGCCGGCAGGCAACAGAGCTTCGCTCCAGCTTTCTGGCAAGCTTTGCAACGCGTCCGCCTCATCGACTTCGATGGTAGACTCACTCGCAGGCACCAGCGGCGGTAGGTCGGCACCCAGAATGGCCGCCAGTGGATAGCGTGTCGTCGGTACCAGTGCAAAAGCGGAAATACCGAGCGCAACCACGGACAACACCGAGCCGCCCAACAACAGCCAAGCTCCAACATGCCATTGGCGAGCACCGCTCAGTTGTGCTGTCAAAGAAACAACCAGCATGACCACGGCGACGACGGACAGAATCGTAGCGACTAACATGATCGCCCGCGCCCGCCCCAGGACGACCGCATCGCTAGATGATGCCTCTTGGGCTTCCGTTGCTTGGGGCAGCGATTTATCAAGTGCCGCCAACTGGATGGGGCGATTCGTCTGGTCGAAACGATAGACACTGACCTCATGCTGGCTCGACAGCTGCTCCAGCAGATTTGTCTGCCCGATCAACTGCGCCGCCTCCGCCGCTCGGCTCAAACTACTCGCAACGCCAACAGCCGACGGCGTGCCAGGTAGCGACATGCTCAGCGATGTGTCCACCAGCACTGCTACGCGTGAATCGCGCACCACGCGTTGTTCGGTACGACGATCAAACTGGAAGAAATACAGCAGGATGCCAACAAATGCACCCATGCGCAGCAACAACAGCGCCCAACCGACGGGCCGCCGATGTTCAACCGAATCACGCAGGTACCAGTACACTACAAAGACAGCGATGGCGGTCACCACGAAGGCGACTAGCAACCAGTGCCACCATTGATCAATTTGTTCTAGCCTGGCCCACTGATAGACGACCCGCGTCTGAGCAAACATCGGTGTAGACAAGTTGACGGTGACCGTGGAAGACATTAGCGTGCTGCTCCTGTCAAGCGCGGCGCGTGATAGCTGGCCGAGTAGGCAAGGATTTGTTCGCCCAATAGCAGTGCGGCTAGCAAGACCATCAAAACGGTACTGTGCGCTGCGTCCTGCGCATTCAACCCCGCGCCGCGTACCACTTCTGCCGATTGAATATCTAATTCAATTCCAGCCAGTTTGCGCTGGAGTTCATTGGGCGAGATGCGGGCCAAGTCTCCTTCGACTGCGGCCACATTATGCGCAAAATTTTGTAATCGATTCTCGCCCTCACTGGTAACCATCCAAGTTTCGAACACGCCTTGCCGCAACATGCCGTCAATCAAATCGCGGTCCATGGCGTTCAAGTTAATTCCGAATTCTAGACGCGATACGTTGCCTGCGTCGCTAGACTTCACCTGGCGCTGCAGTCGTACTCGCTGGCCTTGTTCGCGAGCCGGAAAAATGATCTCAGCATCCGGTAGGATCGTTTCGCCGATTGCTACCGCTTCGATGGGGTCTCCAACGGCTTGGCTGGTTGCTGCTCGACGGAAGCTGCCAAGATAGCCAAGCGACTTCAGGGCCAGTACGACAAAGGTTGGGTCTTGCGCCCAATTGCTCCAATCCGCAGTAAGCCCAGTAAGCATCACCAGTACGCGCCCCTCGCCGAAGCCATTTTCCACCAATAACGGTGAGCGACCCGGGCCCGTAGCCACAATTTCCACTCCTGGTTTAAAGGGATCGCTAGCGATTGAGATGTACTTGGCAATTCGCAATAGAAAAAAAGGCGAAGATGATAGCTGACGCAGCGGAGCCAGAATCGGATGGTCCGTCGCTGCGACTTGTGGTTCGGCTTCCGACGGTGCCAAGGGGACTTCGACGATAGCGCTCGGTGAGACCGGAAACAGGCCTTCTCCCCCACGCACCAATTTCTCTTCGATGAATTTGAGATTCGAATTTTGCCCACACATCAAGAAGATGCCTCCGCCATTTCGGCAGAACTCTTCTAGCTTGGCAATCGCCTGGTCGTCCAGTCGTGGGACGTCCAGCAGGGCAATAACATCTTGTGAATTAATTTCGGCTTGCGACGCATCCCGGAGAAAAGAGGCATCGACTTTTTCGAAAGTCATCCCTGTTTTCAGTCGCGAATCGGGATGGATAACCGTCTCAAAGTAAAACGCGTTCGCTTGATCGATGTCCCCATCAACCAAAAGGACTCGTTGTGATTGGCGAATATCAATGACGCACCAGCGTTTGTTGTCCGTTGCCAAAGAATCCTCTGGCAAACTAATCTCCACTACATGATCACCGGGAGTACCAAAGATTACTTGCACCTGGCGCGTTACCGCTTCGCCAGCGCCAAGTTGCTCAATTACAATCGGTGGCAAATCGCTAACGCCGCCGGAAAAGCTCTTATCAAGCTGCGGAGCTACGTTGCCTTCCGGATACGCAATGGTGCGCACTTTGACCACCAGATTCTTGACCGGTTGGACGGATTGATTGCGAATCTGAATGCGAACCATCAACGGCACACCGGCCGCCCAAACCTCCTGCTCAGGTTCTACCAATGCGACTGTCAAATTGCTGACGGCGTCTTTGCCGCAGTCGATCAAATGAAGGTGTGCATCGTTTTGCAAAAGGGCCTGCAATTTGTTTCGCAATGCTTCAGGTTCGCCAAATTCGTTGCGTCGCAAATCGCTGACCAAGTAGACTTCGGCGCGCTCCTCGGTGTGTTCAGACAGCGTTGGCGTTATCAACTCGAGGGCAGTGTTTGGATCGAGTTGCAATGACGTCGGCTCAGAGGCGTTGAGCCGATCGAGCAGACGTCCCGGATCGCGTGGCACCGTCTGCGCAATCAAGTCCGCTGCGGTATCCACGCGAGGCCCTTCGTCATCGTTGCTCGTGCGCACAGCCAAGGCGGCGCGACTCCATCGCACAAGCGTGATTTGATGTTGCCCAGGTCGACCCGCAATCGAACGCACCAACCCGCTGAGCGCTTGCAAACCGCGGCTATAAGCGGAATCTTTTTGATCAACTTGAGCCATCGAGTAGCTGTCGTCGAGCAAAACATAGTGGTGCGTTGTCTTATTTCCAAAGAAACTCAGCCATTGCGAATTGCTCACCCATTGGGCTAGCATGGCGACCAGCAGAACCATCGCCAAAATACGCGAGGCCAACAACAGCCATTGCTTGATCGCAACCCAGCGACGATTGCGGCGATAACTCTCCAGCAAGAAATCCATCGCAGCCCATTTCTGCTTGCGATGCCGGAGCATGTTGATCAGGTGTATCAGAATTGGTACACCAACCAACAAGAACCCCCAAGTTAACGGCTGAAAGAGGAATTGCATGAATTCGGACTTGGTACTTTCGGAATGATTCTCAGTTAGCGTCTAACCGTATGCATACGATCATTTAGTATTTTAGCGAGTACCGCGTCGGGAGCGTCACTGGTCCGCACCAGCAAATAGTCGCTCTTGCTAGCCGCGCACGCTCGACGAACACGTTGCAAAAAGCCTTCCAACGCTTCGAGGTAGCCCTCGCGCAAAGCTCGCGGATTACATGTCAAGTGCTCAGGCGTCTCGAGCCCTTCAAATCGAGTTGGATCCGCAAACGGAAAATCCAACTCGTCGTCATCGAGCACGTGCAAGACCATCACGTCATGACCAGCTTTGCGCAACACCTCAATACCCTTCAGACTGCTTTCTTCCGCGCCGAGCAAATCGCTGATCAAGACCATCAACCCGCGACGTGGGAAAATCTGCACGATATCCTTAAACACGGGTGACAAGTCCGTCTTGCCCGCCGGCTGTGTGTTTTCCAAGGATGTCAGCAAGTCCGTCAAATGCCGTTGGCTGGTGCGCAGAGGGACCCGCGAGCGAATCCGATTGTCGAACATGACGCTGCCCACCGCATCTTGTTGTCGCAAAATCAATAATGCCAGACAAGCAGCCAAAGTCGATGCGTATTCGAACTTGGTCATCGACCGACCGACGTAGTTCATGCTTTCCGAACTATCGATCAACAGCGAACAGCGCAGGTTGGTGTCTTCTTCATACTGCTTGATCACCAAGCGATCTTGGCGCGCCCAAACCTTCCAGTCCACATGTCGTACGTCATCGCCGGGCACATACTGTCGATGCTGTACAAATTCGACCGATTGGCCAAAGTACGGGCTGCGGTGTGAGCCGGATAGAAACCCTTCAACGATATGACGGGCCCGCAGTTCCAGCCTCGCAACCCGTTTGACCGCCTCAGGAGGCAAAAATCTTTTGGAAGCGGGCATCGCGAGTCAGTTCATCTTCGGCGGTTGGAGTTTCGGAAATCAGTTGGTCGATAACATCGTCAGTGGTGATGCCATCGCTCTCGGCGGCAAAGGTCACTACCATGCGATGCCGTAAGACAGGTTTACAAAGTTGCTGAATGTCCTCGACGGTAACATGCGTGCGACCATTGAGCAGCGCTCGCGCCTTGCCGCCTAACACCAAGAACTGCACGGCACGCGGGCCAGCCCCCCAGCCAATCTGTTCCGTCACAAACATCGGCACTCCCTCGCTCCCGATGCGAGTTTGTCGGACGATAGCCAGCGCGTAGCGTATTACATGGTCAGCTACAGGAACGCTACGAACCAAGTCCTGCAAATGCAAAATTTCTTCGCCAGTGAGGACCGACTGCAATTCGTGCGTGACACGCGAAGTCGTACGACGTGCGACTTCCAGCTCTTCATTAAAGCTAGGATAGTCCACCAGAACCTTAAACATAAATCGGTCTTGTTGGGCTTCAGGCAGCGGGTAGGTGCCCTCTTGCTCGATCGGGTTCTGGGTGGCCAGTACAAAGAAAGGGTCGGATAGCTCATGCCGCACCCGCCCCACCGTGACCTGACGTTCCTGCATCGCTTCCAACAAGGCGGCTTGGGTCTTGGGCGGAGTCCGATTGATTTCGTCTGCCAAAACCACATTGGCAAACAACGGCCCCTCCATAAATCGCCTCTGCAAGCCGCCACCCGGCTGCTCTTCGATGACTTCCGTGCCGGTAATGTCTGCGGGCATTAGGTCAGGCGTAAACTGGATCCGACTGAATGAAAGATTCATCGTACGGGCAAGCGTGCTGATCATCAGCGTCTTCGCCAATCCCGGGACGCCTTCCAAGAGACAGTGTCCCCGACTGAAAATGCTAATCAACAGCTCATCAACAACAGCCGTTTGACCGACGATTACTTTGCCAAGCTGCGCAAGTATGTCTTCCCGCGCAGCAGTTAGCTTTTCAATCGCACCACTATCGCGCAGCGCACTATCCGATGACACACCAGAATTCGGCTGGCTCCCGTTTCCTTGGCTCATGCAGCTTCCCTATATAGAAAGATATTCCCAAGGGATAGTCTGCAGCGTCTTTGCTTGAAAAGCTAGCCCCCACCTTCATTGGCCAAAGGGCCGAAAGGCGGACGGCACACGGTGTGTGCGTGCTTCTCTAGCTCGTCCACTAGCCAACTAAGCCAAAACTTCCAGCCAATTCAGCTTCATTTTCGCATTCGAGTTCCTCAGCTATTTCACTCAGCAGCGCTTCCAAATCGGCGCGACGTCGCACCCCCTCGATGGCGCGGGCTTTCGCTGTCTCCGGGGACCAACGATTCTTGATCTTGGCTACCCGACGACGGATCGTTTCCATATCAATGAATTGCTGCTCGCCAATCGACCCACTGGACTTCTCGAACTTCAACGTGGCCATGACATCTTCCTTGTGTAGATGAGCTTGATTGCCTGTCAAAACGACTCTAAGCATTTTGGCAGATTGCATGGCCCGACCAGATGCAACGAGCGTGCCAATTATCCATATTCTAATGACTGCGTTAGGAATCAGAACGCGTAAGTTATTTGAGCAACAGGACTTGCAGGCCCCATAATTCGTCAGCCAAGCCAAAAACTACCCCGCTTGAGACGATTCGGATCGGCAAGATTTTCAATCACTTGGACATCCGTCGCTCAACCTGAGACGGATTTATTGGACAAGGCAACCCTGTCAGGGATGGGCAACCCCTCTTAAGTCCGTGTTTAGCGCAGCATGGTGGCCAGCCTCCTATGCCAGAGACATCAAGCCCCCCTAAATGTACGATTTGGAGAGTCGGGTCGATTAGGATGCATGTTAAAAATGGGTGTTTTGTGATGTTTGCGCTAGATTTAACGCCATCTTCGGTTACGATCATGACTTAAATTGACTGCCGAGAGTGTTGAGAGCGCTGTCGGAAGCTATCGCCTACAATTTATGTGCGGTTTACCACCTATGTTTGCTTGGATTGGCAAGCGAGTTACTACGCCCTGGTCTCGTAGGACACGCTGGACACCGTTTCTTCAAAATCAACGAGAATTCCAACGCACTTTGGCAAAAGAGCGTTCGCGCGTCGATCGCGACGGCAGCATTTTCGGATTTATAATCCTGCGCTTAACCAGTCTGCATGCAGCCCGACGGCAAACAGTGCAGCTAGCAAAGATCCTCCATCGCCGCCTGCGTGAAACAGATGAGAAGGGCCATTTGGGCCTGGGGCGAATTGGGGTGCTCTTGCCCGGCACGGACCAGCAGGCAAGTGAATTCGTGCTGGACTTCATCTTGGAACTAGCTGCTCAGCATGGCCTGAACATCGAGGGTGAAGTCTTCACTTATCCCGACCGCACACCTCGCAATGATGATCAAAACGGTTCGCCGATTCCAGCCGAAGTGGAGGTCGTTTCGAGCGAATCGCGAGTTGGCTCGCCGCTGGCGGCTATGATCCCCGCATACCCCGTGTGGAAACGCGCTCTGGATGTGGTTGGCGCGGGGACGGGACTTGTTGTTTCCTCACCGTTCCTGCTCGTTTCGGCGGGGCTGATTAAGCTGACAAGTCCGGGTCCGATCCTGTTTACTCAACAGCGAACAGGCTATCTTGGAAAACCATTCGCAATTTACAAATTGCGTACGATGGTGATCAACGCCGATGAACAGAAGTCACAGCTACGCGAAAAAAATGAGCGTGACGGACCTGCCTTCAAGATGCGAAAAGACCCACGCATCACTCGGATTGGAAAATTTCTGCGGTCAACCGGACTCGACGAACTTCCACAATTGGTGAATGTCCTCAAAGGCGACATGTCTTTGGTTGGTCCCCGCCCGTTGCCGGTCGATGAAGCAGATCAGTGCTTGGTCTGGCAGAAACGGCGTGCCGACGTCAAACCAGGCTTAACCTGCTTCTGGCAACTGGCCAAAAGCCGCCAAATTCCCTTTACCGAGTGGATGCGACTAGATTTACAGTATGCAAAGCGTGCATCTCTGGGACTGGATATTAAACTAATAACCAAGACGTTTTCTTCCGTAATACTTGGCCGTGTTGGGCATTAGTTCGTGTCGCAAAGCATAACAGTGGGTGAAGCTCATGTGGTCAGCCCGCTGCGTAAGTTTCTTGGTTTTGCCCTGACACTCGGCGCAACGCTGGGCACATTCGGCTTCTTTGCAGTCCAAGGCGTTTTATTAGCCCGCATGTTGGGCCCCGACCAACGTGGCGTATTCGCCGCGGCGGTTATGTTCCCTCAACTTCTGCTTTATCTGGGGTTGCTCGGTGCTCCTGAATTGTTTGCTGGCTACGCCGCGGCCGGGTTGCCCGATGTGGAGTTGCGCCGCAGTGCGGCCCGCTATGGCTTGGTGTCGGGCTGTCTCACAACGCTTGCGTGCGTGCTGCTGAACTTCTTGACCATTCCAGCCGAAATGGCTAGCAAAGTGATGCCGTTGGCAATCCTGTGCGCGCTGACCATGCCCGTACAACAAATTCGACTCGCTGTGCAGGCGGTCGATCATGGGCAACGCAATTTGACGCGGTACAACCAGGTGCGACTGGTGGCAGCTGCCATCTTTCCCGCGCTACTCTGTCTGGCTTTCAGCCTCGGCTACCACAGTCTGAATACAGCTTGCGCGCTGTTCGTCCTCGCCCAGGTCTTATCGCTGTCTTTGGCACAACTTGGCATGGAAGCAAGTTGGCTTGGCAAGAGTGCTGTACCGGTTCCCCGAGCCCTGCGCGAAGCGAAGGGATTAATGGGCGCTTGGTTCGCGACGGAACTACTCGAGCGACTCGACTTGGTGTTGGTTATGATTCTGGTCGCCAGCGAATCGGAACTGGGCTTTTACGCGGCGGCAGTGCCCGCCGCCTCACTGATGATCGTTGTTCCAAATGCGGCGGGCATTTACGTTTTTAACCGCGGTGCCCGACGAGAGGAGCGGTTGACGGTGGTCGATGCTTGGCGCTACCTAACACTGGGTGTGGTAGTACAGTTCGCCTGCGCGGCGGTCCTGGCTGTGGCGCTGCCAATTATGATTACCACGTTTTATGGCGAACAATTCACTCCCACGATTCGCTTTGCGTGGCTGCTATTGCCGGCTGGCGTCTTTCGCGGGCTGCTCCAAGCCTGTGACAGCTATTTACGTGCCCGCAAGAATCCGGGGCTGGGCGTGCGCGCCCGCGCGATTAGTATTCCCATACTGCTCGCATTCAGTTTCGGCGCAGGGCCTTGGCTGGGGGCAAGTGCGATTCCCATTGGCTTGTCGATCGCGCAATGTGTGTGCTTTATGATAGTTGCCCGAGGTGTAATCCAAGACGCACAGCGACCGGACGTTTGACCTGGTTAGGGGGCGGGTAGCCGTGAGCCTTAAGGCACAGGGCAATCGATATGCCCGCACTACAGCGGAAAGCCCGGCCGCTCACGCGTCGCAGCTCACGAAATCAGTCGGAATCGCGGCGGGCAAGTTGGTCGCGTAGTTCCGCGGCCAACTCGTATTGCTCAGTTTGAACGGCTTCTTCGAATTGTTCTTTGAGGCTTTTGCCGATATGAAAATCGGCTCGCAGAGAATCGCGCAATTCATTTAGGCGACAGACGAGCTCATCGGATTCAAAAGCGTCCGCCCAACCCATCTCCTCAAAATTATCTTCGATTTGCATCAAGCCATCGTTGATGGCTTCGACCGCATCTTCGGCGGCACCTTCTTCGATGGCAGCGAGTGCGGCTGCTTGGCTACGATGGAAAATCACGAATGCTCGATGTTGCTCATGTTGCAACGTCCACTCTTCGCAGGGTGAGTGTTCGCGGCAGAAATCCATCAATGCTAAGGTATGGTCCGCATCGCAAACCGCAGCCTCAAAGCGCTGCAACCGCAACCAAGCGACGCGCCGATGATAGAATTGAACAAACTCTCGATCAATCTCAACACAAGACTCTTCGTCCAGCTCGAAATCTGGATTTTCGGATTCCCGTTGGCAAAGCATATCCAGCATCGTGGCATGCCCCTCAGGCCGCAGGCCATCGGGTCGACCGGTTGTTTCCAACTGCAAAATCCCTAGATCAACGCGCAATTGCAGAACGTCGCGACCATCGGCACCCTTCAGAATGCGCACACATAACGAATCGGGCTCAAAGGGCCATTGTTGTAGTAGATAGTCCAAATGTTGATCCGAGCGCATGGTCGGCATATCCCCTTATGAAACTATTGATTCACAATGCCAAGTATAACAACAACACGCGACGGGTGAAGGTTGTAACCTGAGCAAGTCCACTGCAACTTGCGTTTTCCAAGTGCGAACTGGGCGATTAGCGAAGAAAGTCCGAAAAACCGGAATGGGACAGGACTGGACATTTGGCGAAGCCCGCGCTGCAATGGAGCCCCCGCGCTTGATATCATGTTGGTTGTTTCGAAAACGAGGATCGACCGCAGAGAACAGCCGATGTCAGACTCCGAAAAAAACTTATTCCAGCCGCTGCCGCAATTGGACTTGAGTGGTGCGCAATCCGCCGTTGACGCCTGGATTCGCGGAGTAGGGGTGCGTTACTTCTCAGAGCTAACCAACCTTGCACAGTTAGTCGAAGAAGTCGGCGAAGTTGCCAGGATCATCTCGCGAACCTATGGGGAACAGAGCTTTAAAACAGGTGACGCGGACGCCAGTGCCCTAGCCGACGAACTCGCTGACGTTTTGTTTGTAACAATTTGCCTTGCCAACCAGACGGGCGTCGACCTGACCACCGCCCTTGAGCGCAACCTCGCTAAAAAGACGAGGCGGGACGCTGACCGACATCGCCTCAATCCCAAGCTTAGAGAAAGTGCTCGCCATGACGACTAGATATCGCTGGGCGCGCGTTGGCGACATCAACGCATTCTTTGGGCTCATGCTCGACAACGTGGCTGGACTGATCCTGGTGGTCAGTCTACTACATCAAGTATTTCAATTTCCGGTCGAATTCTCACTGCGTTATATGATCCCCGGTACCGCCCTGGGCGTGTTGGTCGGGGACCTGGCCTTTTTCTGCTTGGCATTTCTACTGGCCAAGCGCACCCAGTCGGATAGCGTAACGGCCATGCCACTGGGCTTGGATACACCCAGCACGTTTGGGATGGTGTTCTTCGTGCTGGGGCCTGCGTATGGCGCGGCGGTCAGTGCAGGCCAGGATACGCACACAGCCGCCATGCACGCTTGGCAGATTGGCATCTGCAGCATCTTTGTCAGTGGTCTACTCAAGCTCGTCTGCGCCATGGGCAGCGGCTGGGTTCGCCGTGTCGTCCCACGAGCTGGACTACTGGGATCACTGGCTGCCGTTGCCTTGGTGCTAATCAGCTTCTTACCACTCCTCGAAATATTGCAGATTCCATTGGTGGGACTCGTTGCCTTGGCGATCGTACTGACCGCGTTGATTGGCCGCGTCCCGTTGCCATTCAAACTACCTGGTGCCGTGGGGGGCTTGATCGTTGCCGGCAGTATTTACGGCATGATGCACGCTGGAGGCTGGTTGGGAAATGGTTCGCATGCCGCGTTTAATCCCAGCCAAGGTTTGTGGCCGACCGAGTGGCTCGAAGCGCTCTCGTTTGGGTGGCTAAGCAAAATGGCCGAGACGGTGAATTATCTGCCAGTCGTCATACCCTTTGCCTTGGCCACCGTCGTGGGCGGCATTGACTGCACGGAGAGCGCTGCCGCCGCCGGCGACGAGTACTCGACGGAAGCAGTGATCGGTATCGAAGCCATCGCGACACTCTTGGCCAGCTTCTGTGGCGCAGTCATCCAGACGACTCCCTACATCGGGCACCCCGCGTACAAGGCGATGGGCGGTCGCGCTGCATACACCTTAGCCACGGCGCTGCTGATCGGAGTTTTAGGAACGACGGGGCTGTTCGGTTACTTTTATCAGTTCATTCCTAAAGCTACCGTTTTTCCGATTCTGGTCTTCGTCGGCTTGGAAATCGCTGCGCAAAGCTTCTTAGCGACGCCACGACGACATTACCCCGCGGTAGCCATGGCTTGCATACCCGCGTTAGCCGTGTTGGCCTTGCATTTCGTTGGCCAGCTTTGGGGCGACCCCTCGTTGGCTAGACATGGCTTAAATCCCAGCACCCTCGAGAACCCAGAATTGGCCGCAGCCCTGAATACGACGACTTTGCTCAGCAACGGTTTCATACTTACCAGTGTGTTTTGGGCTTCCGCACTGGCGATGGCCATCGATCGCCGAATGATCGCTGCCGCCATGTTCTACTTTGCCGCCGCAGGTTGCACCCTGCTAGGTATTATCCACTCGCCGACCAAGCCCGAACGCATCCTGTTCCCCTTTGAGTGGTTGGGGTTACCTGAGTGGATGGTGCTGCAGGACTTGTCCCATCGCGAGACGGTACTCAGTTGGTTCGGCGGCTACGTCTGTGTTGGACTACTGATGGTCGCTTGGAACGCCTACCTCAAGATCGCTGAGCCTCAGCCGTCGCGGCCGTCGTGAGCAGATGGGATTCATCGAACGTGCCGATGATTGCGGCGTGTTACTCTGCAGTATTTTCTGGATGCAAAGCGTCGAGCCCCATCCGCGCACGCCAGCTTGCAGGTGGCGCTGGATACTGACCATAAAATCGCTTGATGAAATGCCGACCAGGCAGGTTAGCACAGTGCGCTGACCATCCCCAACGCATTAGCGAGCGATCACTGATACGATCATTGGTAATGTTGCTGACGATCGCCAGCGAGCCGCGAAGACGGGCTATTTCGTCTAAGACCAAGCCTGCCACATATAACGTACTCAGCGATGTTTCCGGGCCCGCGTGGACATAACTAATTGATAGGAAACCGCGAGAATTCAACGGCTGATGATAGAACAGTTCACAGCAGTCGCGGCGCCCCGTCGGAGCATGCATGTCCCATAACACTTGTAAGAGATTTCCCAAGTGTGGCCACCAACGACCGTAAACGGCCTGCAATCGACCACCGGCCGTCACGATGCGTCCGCAACGACGGGTACGTAGAGTGCTTGCGCCGCTCGTCAGATCGGTCACACTTCTCAGCCCTAGTTCGGACAGTCTCCACGAACGGACGGGTTTGCGACGCTCTACTGGCCGAACAAGCCGAGGCTCTGTTTGATCAACCGCCAAATCCATAGTATGACTCCCAAGAGTACAATGCACGCGGCAGTAACGCCGACGATGAAGCCGCCCATTGAAAAAACGGGAGCCGCCCAATTGGTCCACATGGCTGTCCAGTAAACCAACAACAACACCGTCGCTGCGCACAAGTACGGGCCGAAAGGTGTGTCAGGCCGCCCCGTGATCAAGGTGCGAGTTAGCACGAATACGATCGCAACCATCGGCGCAAGAAAAAAAACGAGCAGACTGGGCTGCCAACCAATGTAAGTGCCGATCATTGCCATTAGTGTGACATCGCCAAACCCCAACGCTTCCATCTGCATGCCGTGGCTGGCGGCAATTCGGGCACCCCACGTCAAACCGCCTGCAAACGCGAGACCCAATAGACTACTTAACAAATAGGGCCAACGTCCGGGGTTCCAAGTCCAACAACCGGCAACCAGTAACAACAGTGCTAACGTAACTACCGCGATCGTCTTCCATAGAATCGCATTGCGAAACATCCGCGCGATAAAGTACTGCACGGCCTTGGTGAATCCCCGTCGCCAAATCACGCGACGTGCGAGGAGGGCGAATCCCCACACAAGAACGATGGCCAGGCCAATTAGTAATCCATAAACGCTGTCCAACCATTCGGGCCAGAGTCGTGGTATGGCCGCGTGTAACTCGACGATCCCTGCTGGAGTGACATGAAACGGTAGCCACGCTGGCGCAAAGGCTGCGCCACACAAGCCGATGACGGTGCCGGGAATCGTCACGTAGTCAGGAATGGATTGTTCGTCAAAGTCAATAAAAGTCCCGATCGCCATCAAAGTGAACAGAGCAAAATGCGCTAGGCACTGCCAATGTAATTCCGGAACCAAACCGCGTAGAGCTGGTCCTGCTTGAAGAGCTTGGCCGCTGACATAGAAGTGATAGTACCAAGCCATGGCGAGCGGAAAAAGGAATTCGATCAGCAATGGTCGCAGCCAATACAGTCGACCGTGTTCCGACGCTTCGCCGCGCAGACGGAACCAACCGATAACAGGCAGGTGGTCTAGCCAACTGCGAGGTGGTGGTGTCGAAGCTTTATGCCGCTTCCCCTTGGATTTCTTACGGGCGGCAACCGGCTGACTCCACGGACCTAGCGAGCGCGCATTATAGGCCCACGTATAAATAGCCCAGTTGATAAACCGGGCGACTACCGTAGCCACGATCAGCACGATCAATAGGCGCAGCAATAGTGGCAACGCAATGAATCCGCTCAGCACCAGGCTTCCTTAGATTGTGGTTAAAGGGCCCATGGCCCACAAACGCACATCCATGCATGTCTATTACTTTGTCAGTCCATTGCAGCAGAAGAAGTGGCCCGTTTTGCGAAGAAATGCCCCCGCGCAAAGGATCTTTGTGCAAGAAACCCCACTTCTCTCGATCTCAGGAAGCGGTATCTCACCGCGCCTCAGATTTTACCCAATCGAGAATCTCTGCCACTACCTCATCGGGTGATAGACCATCGGTAGTGATAATCTTTCTTGCCAGTTCGCGATAAAGTGGCTCACGCGCACGCAATAAATCGTTAACTTCGTCAATACCGCCACTTGCTGAAAGCTGGGGACGCCGCGCTGGCGATGACGGATCACCACATATCCGTTGGTAGAGCAATTCCGCGCTCGCTCGTAGCCAGATAGCTTGCCCGGACCGCGAAATGGTATGCCGATTCTCCTCGCTGAGCACGACACCACCACCCGTAGCTACGATCTGGGGCACTGCACTCCCAGCGACTTCGGCGATTACCGCTGATTCTCGCTGTCGGAAACCAGCCTCTCCTTCTGCCGCAAAAATCTCGGCAATCGTTTGGTTAGCCACTGCCTCGATCAAATCGTCCGTGTCGATCACCGTCCGCTCCATGACCTGACCAAGCAGTCTGGCCACGGTCGTCTTGCCCGTGCCACGGTAGCCGATTAGATAAATGTGCATGTCAACTGGAGAGGAGAGGGAAAAGGGAATGAGGACAGGGTTACAGAACGATGGATCGGCGAATGGACCGAGTTGCGATACGGTGGTTGGCTACCAGCGAGTTTCCATTTGATTAACGATTTCTTCTGCAAGTCGTTCCATCGCACGCTGCTGAGCGGTGGCGATGCTCTGCCCTCCTTCCGGCACGAAATCAACGCCTTGAATGAAGTAGAACGCCAACTCGCCTAAGGGCACGAAGCGGTTTTCCATCAACAAATTGCCTTGGCGGTCCGTCCAAGTCACTTCAACGGTGTACAACGTCTCGACCGCTCGCGGCTCGTCCGTCGCGTTCTGCGTCAACGTGCGTTTGGTCTGTGAAGTTACGCGGCAAGTCAGTGTGCTATCGGCGCTGGGGTCGGCGACGACCTTGTAAGGAGTTCGAAGTTCGATCGCTTTGTGAACAGCTTCGGTCAGTTGTACACCCGCATTATGACGAAAGGTATCATTGCGAATAACGGGTACATAAACCGTACGAAGGTTTGGATTGTACAAGTTGGCATTGCCAAGTTGGTAACGCATGCAGCCGCCTGCGAGCAGCAAGAACGGAGTTGCCACCAACATCGCCCAATGGAGACGGTGGGATTGATGGATGGCTCGCAAACTGGTCGCAGCAACGCTCAATTTTTATCCTTCAGCCAAGGGCGGTCATCATTGTCGGCATTAAACAGGAAAACCAAAGGCTTGAAATACTGCGGTGGATTGTCTGGAGCACCTTGTAATTCCTCCAAGCGCACGTTGGCTTGTTCCGCAAAAGGCGTATCTGAGAACTCTTCCAGGATTTTCTGGTAGTAAAACCTCGCCGAGTCGTTCTCTTGTTTCTTTCGTCGGTATTCCGCGTTATCCCACACTCGCTCCGCACGCAGGAAGCGAATCTTGGCAAAGGTTTGATTGAGGTCCTGCTGATGTTGGCTCGCATCATTCGGAAACTGTCGAACGATCTGCTTGATCCGCTTCTCGGCGTCGGTCAAAGGCAAACTGCTGTAAGATGAACCGCGATAGGACCCCAACAGGCTTTGCAGTTCCAGCATCTGTGCGTTGAATTGATGTTCGCTGTCAGGGTAGGTCATGCGCAAATCGGCAAACGTATCGGCAGCGCCTTGGTAGTCTTGCTTATTGAACTGCTCGACGGCCAAACGCATCGTAGCATCATCACTGACTTTGCCGGTCGGATTGCTCAAACGCATATCCTCTAACAATCTCTTGCCGTGACCGCCAGTATCATTCCATGGGAGTTTGTTGTCCGTAAAATTGACGATCATAAATGGCTTGTGGGCGGCCTTGTCGACATTTAACCAGTAGTCGGCGATTTCAAAGCGTCTGGAGTCGACATGGTCCAGATAGGGATTTCGCGGATACTCTTTGACCAACTACGCATACAGTTCCTCAGACTCGTAGTAATCTTCGGCAAAAAAATGGCACTCGGCAGCGTTCAATAGGGCATTCTGCTCGAGACCAGAACTTTTCCAATTCTTGGCTGCTAGGACAAATTTTTCGGCCGCTTGTCGCAGCAGGGCTGGCCGCTGATCATCGGTCGCCGCCTTAGCCGAGGCCAACAACTTCTCGCCTGCTTCATATTCGCGTTTGGCTACATCGATATCACGGCGCCGTTCGGCACGCAGTCCGATGCGGCGCAAAAAGTCTGTCTTGCCGCGCTCGCGTTCCGCAGAAACGCCCTCTGGACGATAGCCTTCATCGCCATAGTCGCCACCGGTCACCGAGACAGGATTCTCGATCGCACGTCGCGTGGCCTCATAGTCGGTGAGGGAACTCTTGCCGGGCGAAATCAGTGAGCACCCCACGGCGCAGGACGAAACGGCAACTGTTAACAACAATTGTCCGAAGGCTCGCTGCCGTGCGAGTTGCAGCCGTGTGGCTGTAGGCGGGCTCTTCCGTGTCAACGCCCAAGCTCCTCTAAATAGGGGTGCATTTGCAATTTTCGATCCAGCACAACCGTCAGGTATTTGGTGATCCATCCACGTATCGCCGCGCGATGTTCCACCGGGTATTCCATCAAATCGACGTCTTGCCACTTGGTAGCGCTAATGCGTTCTAGCGTTATCCGAGTTGCTGCCGGGATGCGCAGCAACTGGGGAGACCCTGGCCGACAACTAGCACACAATACGCCACCAGCCAGCATCCCGAACATCAACAATTCCGTTTCAACAACGTCCGTCGCACTCTCGACCTCCATTCCGCACTGCGCACACTTACGAAAACTCGGCAGTTGTCCCAAGCATCGTAACATTTGCAGTTCAAATCTCAGCACGGTGGCTCGCACTTCCAAGTCTGGCTTGGCCAAAGCACGAAGTGTGGACAAGCCCAGTTCGAACACCTCTGGTTGCTTATCGCCCTTATCGGTCAGTCGATCCAGCAATTCCGCAACGTAGTAGCCGCAATACAGTCGCAGCAAGTCCTTACTGCCTGCCCGAAACCGCTCGAGCAATTTGGCTTCTGTCAATATGTCGAGCGCATCGCCGGACTTTGCAATGAACACTACGCGACTGAAGGAAAGCAGGTCAAGAGCAGCTTCAAATGGACTCTTGGGGCGCCTCGCTCCCTTTGCTAGCACCGATAGCTTGCCAAAATCGCGCGTATAGATGTGCGCAATCAGACTTGTCTCACTCCACGGAAAGCTGCGTAAGACAATGGCGTCGGACTGTTCGACTGACAAAATCAGATCTCGGTTTGGCTACCACGAAGGTGCGTCTAGAACTGCACGGCGGGGAATGAATGGCTACTGAATCATCTGTTGAAGATCCGCGTCCGACACTTCGCGAAACGAGAACTTATAGCCTTCATAGACGGCGATTCCATAGAACAGAACATCGATGGGCGAAAACCCAGCTTTCATTAGCTCTACCGCCGCTACAGGGTCGGATAAAATTGTCAACGATGTGGACACGAATGGCGCCCCCATCTGTTCAGCAAGTATCGCACACATGGCTAACAAGTTGCCAAGTGCGCAACCGAATAAGGCCAATAGACCGCCAGCAATCCCGAACTTCTTGGTAAGCCCCTTACCCGCGCTGCGCACAGCCACACCGACTAAGAAACCGATGCCGACGGCCAGCCAACCAATTTGGAAGCCAGTGGCAACGGTAATGGCTGCCCACGCAAACCCGCCAGCGATGGCTGCAATTAGCCCTGCGACGATTGCTAAGGGGAAATTCTGTTGTTGCAGCAACTTCGCGAACAAAGCCTGAGCGTTTGCCCGGTCAATCGTTGGCGGTGCTCCTTCGATCGGAAGAGCTGGTGGTTCCTGCGACATGCTCCGGACCTTTGCGAGAGAATTTGCTCTTTTGCGCGTTGAACGCGATGTTACCACCAAGCAAAATCTGTTTAGAAACAAAGCCCGCCAGTCTAAAGAGATTTTCTGTTGGAATCTACTAACTCAGCATCTAGGACAAGCCAATAGGCGCTGATTTCCCCAGATTCCTCAGGTACCAATTCGCGGCGAAACGAGATGCGGAATACCTGCTTCGCGTTTTTAGCGTTGACCATCTCGACCACTACTTTCGTTTGAGATCCCGAGGGTGCGATTTGCACCCCTCGTAGGAATTGCCATTTGGCGTCTTTTCCCGCTCCAATTGCGGCCTGGGTGGCCGCTGCCGTGACAATTTCACCTGTATGGTCAGCAGGATTGGAGGCCAATTGTTGGTAGTATTTTTCTAGATCGGTACCCGCAATCTGTCGCTCTCGAACGGGTAAACGCAACTCGAGCGCATCGTAGAGTCTGCCCTGCGAAAGGTGATCCAAGTAGATATTGGCGTATTGGCCAGCCTTGGTGAATAAATGCGACGTCTTTGTGGCAGTCGCTGCGACACACCAAGCACCACTAATGACTCCCAGGGCAAGTCCAATTGTGGCCAACCACTTGCCCCGTACACTACCGTTGTGGGTGACACGCCACACGGCGATGGCCCCCGCTGCGATAGCCAAGAGTGACAGCGGCAGAAGAGCAAAGGACAGCGGCGCCAACAAACTGGTGAGGCCGACCACGAACGAGCTTACTGCCAGCTTACTCAGCGGCGGACGAACCATTCCATACTCAACTTCGCCACGTCCAAGTGCAATTGGCTTGCGAACCTCAGCGATCGACATATGACGTTTACTCCTACCAATTGTCAACAACTTAAAATCGGGTGAGCGGCCGTGGACGAGGCAACGCGTCCGCTCCAGTTGTCATCCGGGCGGGAATGACACGTAACCACGTCCCCGACCGCCACCCCTAAGTGACTGCAACCAAGGGCGCTAGACGTTTTTATTTGCCCGACAGGACGCGCTGCAACTCTTGCAAGCTGGTCAAGCCGGTGGCGACCGACAGCACGCCTTCTTCCTGCATCGTCAGGAAGCCATTTTGACGTGCGACCTTGGTGATTACATCTGGACTTGGTTTGGTCTGCAAGGCATGGCGAATCTCATCGTTCAATACGAGTAGTTCAAAGATCGCAGCCCGCCCGAAATACCCGCGACCATCACAGTTGGGGCAAATCTGAATCTCGATCGGTTTGCCATTGGCATCAACGCGTTGCTCAGGCGGTGGCGGAATGAACGGCTGGTAGAGAACTTGCACGCGACCTGGTGGGATGCCCAGTTTCTGCAATAACTGCGGTGTCGGTTGGAACGGCTGGCGGCAAGTGGTGCATAGTCGCCTGATCAGCCGCTGATTGAGTACGCCACAAGTTGTCTTGATAATCTCCTTGGCGGAGCCAGTATACGTAGCCAACAGACGCAGCAGGGCTTCGACGGCCGAGCCGGCGTTGAGTCGCGTGATGACGTAACGATGCTCATCGATAATCTCTTCCATCATCAGCTTGACAACTTCTGCGTTAACAAAATCAGGTAGGACTAGCGCGTCAGGTTGCTTCAGGAGTAAGCTCTTAAGCACCGTCATGGGCGTTTCGCCGGCCGCACCGTCGTAGGTATGCAGGCCGATATTGATCTGTTCCGGTTCATTCAATCGTACATCTTGCACACTATGGAAGTCACGCACAAAACGATCCGCGGACTCCAGCCCCACCCGCCAAGTGGTTGGCAGGCCCTGACCGGCGGGAGCGCTGAAAATGAACATTGAATCGTTGCTGTTGAGCAACTGCTTCAATTGCACTTGCATCTTGTCGCGCATGCCCAGATCGGACAATGTATTAAAGATGGGCTTCTTGGGATCAATTTTGATTAAGACGCGTTCGCCGGTGGGAATGCCTTGGGACGCAAAGTCCAAGATCCAGTCGTTCCCAGCAAATTTGGTGGGCAGAGTGCCTGTTTGTAGACTTCGGCGGTCCGCGGATTTAGGCTGCACAATCGTTTGAAAATGACCAACACGCCGTCGCCCGTGGGGCGGTCCATGGGCGGCATCCGCTCCCAATTTCCATCAACCCGGTAACGCACCGCCGCACCCTGTTGGGAGTAGTCCAACATGATTTGATCGGCCCGCGAACGGAAGGCGTGAGCCAGCAACATCAACGCAGCGCCATATTGCTCCATGCTGCGACAAGCAATTAACAAGCCCTGTTGGATTTGCGGATCACTGGCACGCGGTTTGAATTCTATGGGAGGCAGTTGGACCTGAGTTGCCTGCGTTTCTTGATTTTTTTTTCTGCGAATCATGGATTAGATAATACCCGGTTGGCTGACTTCGATACCTTTGAGCGCCATTTTGAGCGCGTCTTTGTTGGGAGCGACCGCGAACGCCGTCGGGCGGTCGATCAACTCAAGATCAATCAAACTTTTCAGACTCATCGTAAAGTCCTGCATGCCTTCGGCCGAACCGATCCGAATCGCGTCGGGCAACTTCGAATCCTTGCCTTCGAGAACCAGCTTTTGGATCATCGGCGTAAATGTCATGATCTCGACGGTCGGTACTCGGCCTACCCCAGGTTTGATACTCTTGAGAAGCTTTTGAGCCACGATCCCTTTCATGTTGAATGCAATAGCGGAGCGAATCGCGCCATGCATTTCCTCGGGGAACAAGTCCAAAATCCGTCCAATCGTCGTCGGAGCACTCGACGCGTGGATCGTCCCGAAAACCAAGTGCCCGGTTTCCGCAGCGTGAATCGCCGTCATAAACGTTTCCTGGTCCCGCATCTCACCAACCAGAATGATATCGGGGTCTTCCCGCACCGCGTGCTTCATCCCGATTTCAAAGTCCTTAACGTCTTGTCCAATTTCGCGCTGGTTAATCAGGCATTTGTCCTCCGTAAACACAAACTCGATGGGGTCCTCAAGCGTCAAAATGTGCTTGCTGTAGATCGAGTTGATGTAATTGAGAATCGAGCCGATGGTTGTACTCTTACCCGAACCGGTCACCCCCGCTAACAACACCATCCCTTGATCAAAGTGGCAGAGCGTTTCGATCGAATCGGGTAGATATAGGCCTTGAAAGGGTGGGATGTAGTTGTTGACGCGCCGTGCTACCAAGCCGATCTTACCAAGCTGTTTAAGCATGTTGACACGAAAACGCCAATTCACGCCATCCACTTCTACCACATACGCAAAGTCAGCCCCGCCATCTTCTTCAAAGATCCCGCGGGCACGGGCGTCCATCATCGGCACTAACAACCGCACCATCTCTTCATTGTCAATTGGCGGACGATTCAAAGGCTTGAGAGTTCCGTTGACGCGCACAATGGGCGGATTCCCCACTTTCATGTGCAAGTCGCTACCTTCAAGCTTGACCAGTGCGCGAAAGATTTTATCAACTTCGAGCGGCTCACGTTCTTTGAGCAGATTGCCTACCAAGCGATCCATGGTAGCGTCACCGCTAGAAGTCTCGTCCGTTGCCATCCAAATTTTTCCTGAGATGAGAATCGATAAGTAGAAGTGTATTCAGCGGGCGGGTGGACCTGGGCCCCACCTCGTTTCAGAGGCGGACTGGAATCCCTCGCTGGGCCATCAGGCGTTTGGTTTCCTCTATTGTATACTGTCCGAAATGAAAAATACTGGCAGCCAGGGCCGCATCGGCTTTTCCGTCGAGGATTGCATCGGCCAGGTGCTCTGGCCGGCCCGCACCACCGCTGGCTACCACGGGAATGCCTACTGCCTGGCTCACCGCCCTGGTTATTTCCAGATCGTAGCCGTCACAGGTGCCGTCGCAGTCCATGCTAGTCAGGACGATTTCCCCCGCCCCCAACTGTTCGACTTGCTGTGCCCATGTTACGGCTTCCAACCCCGTTGGGGTTCGCCCCCCATGGATGTGAACTTCCCAGAATTCTTGGCCGTCACGCTGAACACGCTTGGGGTCAATATTTACGACGATACATTGGCTCCCGAAACGGTCGGCTGCACGTCTGACAAAATCGGGGTCCGTGCAGGCTGTTGTGTTAATCGAAACCTTGTCGCAACCGGCTTGCAGTAGGCTGCGAATGTCGTCCAAGGTGCGGATACCACCACCAACGGTCAGAGGCATAAAAATCTGCTCAGCAGTCCGCTGGACCACATCCAAGATGATGCCTCGCTGCTCATGGCTGGCCGTAATGTCCAGGAATACCAGCTCATCGGCACCCTCGCGCTCGTAACGAGCCGCTACTTCGACTGGGTCCCCCGCATCACGCAAGTTGACAAAGTTCGTGCCTTTAACAACCCGGCCTTCGTTGACGTCCAAGCAGGGAATAACGCGTTTAGCTAACATGCCGCATTCGTGTCCAGAATAGGTTTGAAAAGGGCAGTCAGTCTAGCAAGTTCGTACATCGTAGCCACCATACGTCACTTACCGATGCAAAATCGACTGAAGATCTCACCCAAAATATCTTCATTGTGAACTTCGCCGATCACCGAGGATAGATCTTCTAAAGCATAGCGCAGCTCTGCGGCGACGAACTCCTCACCCTCAGCCCCTTGCAATGCCGCCATGCCGCGTTCAAGGGATGCTCGAGCTAAATCGATTGCGGACTGACAGCGAATCATCGTCCGATGCATGGCCCCCGAATGTGTGGACTCCTCCAAATCTTTTAAGACTTTAGCCAGCCGCTGCTTTAAGTTCGCGATACTGATGCTGGCGCCTGGCGTACGGTCACTGAAACTCATGCATTCGCTCGTTGAAACACAGACCGTAATCGATGCGGGGATGTCCCCTTCGGCAAGGTCGGCTTTGGTCCCCACAACCAACGTTGGCACCGCTCGTTCGCGCAGTTCGGCTAACCGGCAATCGAGCCAAGCTTCTGGAGGCGGATTGCCCAAGTCGACGCAGAAAAGCACCGCTGCGGCGCGTTCCAATCGCTCGCGGACGACGGACTGCGCCAATCCGCGCGGAGAGGTCTCGTCCAACTCTTCCAACCCGGCAGTATCAACCAATTCCACGGTACATTGGTCGATCTGCCATGTCGCAGAAAGCGCGTCTCGCGTCGTGCCAGCTTGATTGGTAACGATCGCACGCTCATGGCCGAGCAACGCATTAAAAAGCGAACTCTTGCCAGCGTTGGGCAAGCCCAGTAAGACTACTTCCGGCAAGCGGCAGCGCGTGCCTCGTGACCGCAATTGCTGAGACAGTCGTTCCAATCGCTCCAAGATGCTATGCAGCGCGGCAACCAAGGCGGCTTCGCTGATAAATTCAATGTCCTCCTCGACGAAGTCCAAGCCCGCCTCGAGATGAGCCACCAGTTCAATCAATTCATCTCGCAACGCACGCACGGGCCGAGAGAGATTGCCTGCTAACTGCTCCAACGCCCAATTTAATTGACTTGTTGCATTGGCTTCAATCACGGCCAGTACAGCCTCGGCTTGCGTCAAATCGATTTTGCCAGCCAGGAAACTTCGTAAGGTAAATTCGCCGCGCTCTGCGGGAACCGCCCCCTGCGCGCATATATGCTCCACCAGAGCTTCGACAATTGGAAGCGATCCAAGCACGTGCAATTCAGCACAGGGTTCGCCTGTGAAGCTACGGGAATTGGGCCAATAGTAAACTTGGGCTGAAATCGTGCGGGAAAGCCAACCGATTTCGCAGGGGAGTTGCCAAGACTTGGCGCGGCGAGCATCTAGCAACTGGACCTTGTTGGCTCGATCGCTCGGTGATTTCGGAATCAGGATTGCGTCCAAGATATCGGCAGTCTTCGCGCCACTGATGCGCACTACGGCGCGTGGAGCAGCAGCTAGCCCAGTGCTCACGGCAACAATGGTGCGCTGAAGGTCCAGTTCCATTTTTTGTAACCGTTCACGAAGTGTCGGCTTGTGTGGACAGGGTCGGGAGTCTTTTCAGCCCAAATCGCTCAAACCAATTAGCAACGACATGTTCTTACCAGCGACATCTCATCGGTGGCGGGCGCTGCTGAAAAGACTCCCGACCCTTATCTACCTAGCTTCCTACTGCCGCATCAACCCCCTGCCGCCTCGGTGGTTGCCCCGGCGGTGGCGCTCCCCCTCCCGAATTTGCCCCCGGATTCATGGCGGGAAGACCGGGTCGTGGGCCTCCTGGGCCACCAGCCATCGGCCCGCCACCCCCGGGCGGAGCCATGCCTTGGAAAAGTCCCAAGATCGCATCGACGGCCGCGTTGAATTCGAGTTGAGTTTCCGCACGTTCGACCGATTGTACTGCCGCGACGACCGGGGTCATCATCATCGGCAGCATAGCCATACTGCCCGCAGCATTGTCTAGCCCCTGTTTTGCTTGGTCGACTCCGCGGCGCAGTTCATTCATCCAAGTGGGTACCAACCAAATATCACCGACTTTCTGCAAGTCTAGGGTGGTCGGTGGAACGGCCGGTGCTGTAGGGGGCAGACCTGAAAGAGTAAATTCGACCGTCGCACGATCCGCTGACTGAGAGATGATCTTATATTGAATATCAAACTCTTGAACTTCGTCAGTATCCGCATACGGAGCCACATCCGCTGCAAACTTGGCCAGCCATGGGATGATCTTGCCCTTCTCAAAATTCTCAACTTGCCATTTAGATTCGTCACTTATTTGAGTCATGAATCCCGCCAGCTTTGGCCAGTCCGGTTCCATTTCTGCAATCACCTCAGGCTGGGCGGCGACGGCAGGGTAACCAAAAATAAAGTCGCGTTGCTCGTGTACTATGCCACTGAGCGATCCCAGCAGCACGCGCAATTGAACGATTGGCTGCTTGCCTAGGTTGCCCATCGCTTTGACCATTACATCTTCCAAGTCGTTCTGCATCCGCGGTGGCAACGCGTGCCAGACGACAAACATATTGCCGCGTTTGATTTCCGCGATGCCCTTATCCAGGAACTGCTCCAGCGACGTTCCAGCCACAAACGGGCTAATCAGGATTTCGTCGCTCGTGAATGCTTGACCTTCTGGCACGTAGTCTTCAACGATGGTTTTGACAGGTGCTTTGACCAGCGGCTTGGAAAACGCTTCGGGATCCGCCAACTTTAGGGCTTGCAGATGGCTTTCCAAGCTGAGCGAAGCAAACGGTACAGCGACTTCTTTGCCGCTGGTAGTTAATCGCAAGATGACGCCATCTTCGGTCAAACGCACAAACTCTGCAGCCACAGCCCTACCGTCAGCGGATACCCAAGAGGTCGGAGAAGCCTCGGCGGGCTCCTGCGCCTGAACGCGAGGTGCAAAACTGCAAAGAAATGCGGTGCAGAGGGCGAGAATAGTGAGTGAGGGTTGAAGTCGCATTGCGGTTCTGCTCCGAAAAAATGGGGGTTCCAACTAGCGAAGATAACTCGTAGCCCCAAATAACGCAAATCTCAAGGCAGGGTCAGTCGCGACGTTTGACCACTCGTCTGCGGCGTGGCGGCGGCATACCACATCAATTGTACCGACAACTCTTCCCTGGCACGCGCTCTGTGCAAGGCGATTCGCATGCCGGCTGGAGTACAACTGACCAAACGAGCGTCAGGCTCATCCCCCTCCCAGCGGTCCGCGGGCTCTTCCTCTCGGCCCGTCGTTCCAGCAATGACCTCCAATTCAACTTCGGGTACGCCCTCAAAAGCGGGACAAAACCCCACTACCAGCGTGGCGTTCTTTTGGTCGTGTTCAAATGTCAACCGAATTTCGCCCGACATGAAGCGACGCCCAAACTCGTCC
Source organism: Pirellulaceae bacterium (assembly GCA_041398985.1). Classification (GTDB taxonomy): domain Bacteria; phylum Planctomycetota; class Planctomycetia; order Pirellulales; family Pirellulaceae; genus Aureliella. Next base: position 53,855 of record JAWKTR010000007.1, on the reverse strand, counting down.
AAGCCTTCTAGACATTTTCGGACCGTATTGTCATCGCTTGGCCACGGTGTCTCTGCGTTGAGATGCTCCCCCCCCAAATTTTCGGACTCAGAGCATGCTGAATCCGACGGCGACTCGTTCGCTGACTCTCCGCTCAACGCGTTAGTCGCCGGCTGCTCTCCAGTCGCCTCGCCCACCCCGACCAGGGCCTCGATTTTCATCTTGGACTTCCCAATTACTTCCTTCAGCCATGGCAAGCAGCCAGTGCGCGCGACGCGTTCGAGAAGCCAAATTTCACCAAGGCCAATTAACAAGAAAGCGGGTAACCCAAATCCAAACCCCTCCGACCTGAGGCAGATGAATCCAAGCCAGTTCAAGTTCGCTGCAAGTCCCATCAGCCACACCACATGGTCGGCCAAAACAGGTGTGCAAGGCTCCGATGTTAATACGGGCAACCGTAACGAGATCGAAATCGTCGCCACCAAGGCTGCTAGAGCGGTCAAACTAGCTGCGTCTGAAAACGTTTGCGGGTCCGCCCAGACCGCAACGGCCCAAGCCACAAGACTCCCCAACAGCCAGAGAATCGACAAAGATACCCAGACCCCGTTTTCTTCCCTTTGGTTGGTATACTGCATCGAACGAAGTCCCTGTGCAAATTGCGAAAGGCATAGCCTACCGCGCTAGACCATCGACACATCCAAGTATCTGCGTCGTGGCTGTCGATTTATTCAACACATAAAAATGCAAGCCTGGCACTCCTGCGTCAATCAACCCTTGCGTCTGACGCGTCGCATGTTCGACGCCAACTTGAAACTGCCAATCGGGATCGTCGTGCTGCCCCAATTTCGCTATAAATTCTGCGGGCAATTTCGCTTTGCACATCGATGCGATTCTTTGAACTTGACTTAGACCGAGGACTGGCAGCAGTCCTGGGACAATTGGTACGTCAATTCCAGCCTGCACGCAACGATCGCGGAAGCGGAAGAAGTCATCGTTGTCGTAGAATAGTTGTGTGACCACGACGTCCGCCCCTGCTTGAACTTTGCGGACCAAGTTTTTCAAGTCTGAGTCAGCGTCGGTTGCCTCCTGGTGTATTTCGGGATACCCCGCCACAGCGATTCCGAATTCGGGAAACTCCTCACGGATCAAACTGACCAATTCGTTAGCATAGCGCAATCCGCCTTCCACAGCCTGAAATGACGCCTGCCCCTTCGGTGGATCACCCCGCAGAGCTACGATGTAATCAACTTGTTTGCGACGGGCCTCAGCCAAGTACTCGCGCAATTGATCTTTCGTCGAACCGACGCAAGTCAAGTGCGAGGCGACGGGCCGCTTGTGCTGCGCCCGAACTTCGCCGGTAATGGACAACGTTCGGTCACGAGTCGATCCGCCAGCACCATAAGTACAAGTGTAAAAGTCTGGTTGATGCACATCCAACTCGGCCACCGTTCGCATCAATTCCGCGACCCCTGCGTCGGATTTTGGCGGAAACAGCTCAAAGGAGAGGACACAATGGCCATCGGAAAATGCTTGTTTTAGGCTCACTAAAACCTTCAGAACTCTAGAAAGGTCAATAGTTCGTCACGAATGTAAAAGAATGTAACCGTTCACGATGTGTCGGCTTATATGACAGGTTCGGGAGTCTTTTCAGCCTAAATCGCTTAACCCATTAGCAACCACCCGTTGCTATCAGCGGCATCTGATCGGTGGCGGCGTTGCTGAAAAGACTCCCGAACCTGTCCTGTCGACTTCAAATTCGTGAACGGCTACAAGAGAATTTCCCAGTATACATACCTCTCCAATTAGTGGCCACCGATTCTGCCGCGACCCTGGCTTCCGAAGCTGAATTCTTCTGCTTGGTCATGCTTCACAGGTCGATCACCGCACTACCCTACTCCTGCGGTAACTCGCCAACGACTTGTAGCGTTAGTGGATCGTTGTCGACGACTTTCAACTCGACGCTTTTATCGCGATTCTTGCGAAACGCTTTTTGGTCACGAAACAACAACAATTCAGCTTCTGTCGGCTGCCAGCGCTCATCATGCAGCACTGCTTTGAATTTGCCATGCTCATCAGTCCAGTCTGCAAAGGCCGGAAAACCGAAGGGCTTTGTCTGAACAGCGGCCACAAAGCGATGAGGAACCGGCTTACCGCTGGCGTCAATCACGATGCCAGACACGAACTTCTGTTCCGGCAAAACGAAATCATCGACCGTCAGTGAACGTAGATTGGCGGCGATCTTTACGGTCTGGCTCGCCGGATATTTGAACTTTTTCTGTGTTTCAGCATCCAACGCGAAGACTTGTAACGAAACCTCTCCAGGGAATACGCGGGTCGAGAAACTGCCGTCGGCATCTGTTGTGGCGACGATGCGCTGCATGCCACTTGAGCGCACAGAAATCTGCGCACCGCTCACGCCTCGACCTCCAGCCAAGATGCCGCCTTGAATGGGGATCGTCTGACGCATCTCAATCTGCACCAACGTCTGCATTCCAGCTACCACAGCAAGACCGCTTGGAACGAATGGCTGCAATTCAGCTTGCCCATTTGCTGCGAAAAAAATGTCCAACTCCCCGTCAGCTAGTGCAAGGTGGCATTCACCCTCGTCGTTAAAGCTTCCTTCTGCAATGGCGACTCGTACTCCGTTGGATGAAGTCGTCGCAGAACAGATGGGCAGCGTTGCCATGTCAGCTTTGGGAATCCGTATTAGGACAGACCCCACTGGGGACAACTGCAAACGCGGCTGAGGCTGCAGCAGCTGATTGCCGTATCTACCCGAATGCCGAATCTTGACCCTGCTCAGTAGCATCGGCGGAACGCCTCGCAACGTCGCTTGGCCATCGGCGTTGGTCGTTACCGCTAAGCGCGCGGTTAAAGAGGCCGGGGGCACGTTCGACAAGCCGGTGGGGACATCCGAAGAATAGACTCCGTTGGGTGATTCAAAGTAGTAGGGCTCGATTACCGCTTGGGGCAATGCCTGTCCATCTGGATCTACGACCGTGTATTCAACTTCTTGCATGTCTGGCAGTACGATTTCATGCTGCTGCCGTTCGAGTTGAGAGACACAACGAATGCTGTGTTGCTGCGAGTAGACCCACAGCCAATCATTCAAGTACAAGTGGGGACGGTCTTTGTACTGCAAGCGGAATTTGCCAAGCTCATCTGTGATGGTCTCTGCCTCGTGCCGATTGGGGAAAGCACCATCGAAGCAAATTACGCTCGCCCCAGCCACCGGCTCGCCTCGCGTATCAATTACGCGCCCAATAGCGATCCGCGTCACTTCCGTGGTGCTGCCAATCGCCTGCTCTTCATCCGCTGAAGCCCATTTCGAACTTACCGCTAGCAAGAGTGCAAAGCACAGCTGGAACATCGGTATCGGTGTCGTTCTATTCATTGGCTGCTCATATATCTGCATTAAAATTGGCCGAGTGCCTCCAGGTGATCTAAAAATTCTAACACGAAGTGATACTGACACGCACCGGACGGCACACCCCATGCGCATTCAGTACACCGCACGTACCCAGCGTCTGCGCCTCGTCAAGACGCAGGCAATGCGTACCCTAAGAGACGCGCCGGCATATTCAGAAACAGAGTGAGGTGCCTTGAGGAAGCGTTCAAAGGCTAGCGCCGAGGGGTTGCTTTCCCGATCATGCTGCGCTACAGTATTAGCGCAGCGGTATCACACGATGCTATAACGAGACCATTGATACGAGCGGGTTTTTCTATGCCAGAATCGTTTGATCTAACTCGACGCGAACGACAAATTATGGATGCGATCTTTGCGCTGGGCAAAGCGACCGTGAACCAAGTTGTCGAGATGATTCCCGCGCCACCGACACCAAACGCGGTCAGGCGGATGATGCACATTATGGAAGAGAAGGGGCACATACGACGGAGAGAAACGGGTCGTGAAGTGCTCTTTGTTCCCCGTAAGTCCAAGGACAAAGCCGGGCGTCTGGCGTTTAACCAATTGTTAGATACTTACTTCGGCGGATCTCTCGAAGAAGCTCTCGCCGCTCACCTGCAGTCGCGTAAAAGTCCACTGACGGCAGAAGAGCGTCGGCGGCTGATTGCGTTGATCGAGCAAGCTAAGAAGAAGGGTCGATAATATTGATCGCGCGGCTGCCCAGTGCGTTTGGCGCTACTGGTGCCGTGTTCCATGAAGAACCGCTGTGTGAAAACCCGACGGGACGATTGATGTGAGCGCCTTCCTCGGCTGTCGACATCCCCTACAACCGCTTCAAGATCTCCTCCACACTTTGCTCGTAAATCGCCTGCCACTCCGGAGCCAGGATACAATCGCTGTCCTCTTGCGCGCTGCCGACGTTCCGCAACTGATCGGAGGTCGGAGCGTAGTAGATGTAGCCGTTGCTGTAGGCCGACACGAACGTGCGCGGATGCGGTGACTTCGCTTTGATGTTAAGCCCGATGCGAACCGTCAGCTCGCCAGGGAACGTGACTAACGCCGCTTCGCCAAGGCGAATCCCCAGCACTTCGACATCGATCATGCGGCTCGTAGCTTCCAAGTTTTGCAATTGATGCTTCTTCAGTAAGGCTAGATTCGTCTGCACTTGGGTCAGTTGCTCCATGACTTGGATATTTGCCATGTAAGCCGCCATCGCCTTACGGTTCTCTGCATCCATGCGGGCGAGGTCGTTGCGCCCCAGCTCGCGCTCGTGTAAGTAACGATGAGAATAGTACGACGGAAACTCGCGATCGAGCTGATAGCGCACGATCAACGGCAGGAATGACTTCAGATTCAGCGTGGTCCCTTGCAGCGACATCAACAGGCGTTGCTGCTCGGTCTCGAGCGCGACGATTCGGTGCGCGGTATCTGCCCGCGGCAAGGCGACTTTTTCGGCGACGATCTGCAGTCGCGTGTCATCACCCGGCGCGATTTTACGAAGCGCCCGCAGAGTGCTTAACCCCAACATATTACCAAGCGTTTCACCGTCTCGCGGTTGATTGACGTCTTTGTAACGGACAGGGTTGATGTCTCCGCCGCAACCCTGGAGGAATAGGGCTACCGCTCCCTCGCTCAGATTGTCCTCGATCACTTGTGAGGCAAAGCCAGTCAAGTCGGCCGTGTTGCCGCCGCTCGGCACGCCCTGAATCGGATGGCAGGCAAAGTTGTACAGGACCGCCACCGTGCGCTGCGGCTCGGCTACGCTATCCAACCGGATGACGCCGATCTGGGGATCAATCGGCCCGATCTCGGCGACCTCCTCATCGGCCGGCATGGAATAGGCGTGCCGAACGTCGATCTCGCGGCCGTTCTTCAGCTTCAACCGTCGGTTTTCCATGATCCGGTCTTCGTGCCCAACACCCACGCCCACTCGCACTGGCGTCAGCCGGGCGACCGCCTGCTGAATAACCTGGACGGTTAGCTGGTCGACGTCCTTGCAGGGGACGCCGTGACAATGACTGGCGTTCACCAACAGATGTTCCGGCGGCAGATTCATTTCTTTGGCCAGCGCCGCCCGGACCGACGGCAAGTAACTGTTGGGAATGTGCCCGATCTCTCCGACGGCGACGACATCGAGCGACACGATGACTAAGCGCGTCTGGCCGCTTTGCAGGACCAGCGCCTTGGCATAAAGCGGGTCATTGACCGGTCCCGCCTCGCGATTGGTGATGTCGACTTTAGCCGCTCCGGCCAACAGTTCGGCAGCGGATGCGTCAGGGCGAATGATGGCGGCAACGGCCATCATGCTCACGAGCAAGATGCACTGGAAAAAGGGCTGGCTGGGACGCATGGGCTGGGTACTCCGAGAAGTGAATTGTTGCACCGCTAAACCATTCTTGATCTCTATCATCTCTATCATCTCTATCTCTGCTCACAGGATCTCTGTTTAAAGCGGCCTATTCAAGCCCATCAGCTTTTTCTGCCTCCTCAACCAACGCATCTCGCACCCCTCGACAGAGTGGTTTCCTGTGTCCGCTGGGATGGCGAGGCGGTTCGCATATTGCCTAGATTGCCTAACCGTGTAAAATTTCCTGCATTTACATCTCTGTCTCTCTTTTGGAGTTTGACTATGAAAACTGTCCTTGCGTCTCTTTCACTCTTTGCATTTAGTTGCGTCTTTGCTAGCTCAGCACAGGCTGGACTATTTGACCGACTTTGCGGTCGCTCATCCGGTTGTTGCGATCCAGCGCACTCATGCTGCGGCTCCCGAACCTAGTTGCTGTGCTGCTGCGTCTGCGCCCGACATGTTGTACACCTGCACCAGCGCCGCAGCTCCCTGCTGTACACCGGCCAACTCCCTGCTGTACACCAGCGCAACTCCCTGCTGTACACCAGCGCCCAGCTCCCTGCTGTGAGCCAGCGCCCGGTTCCTTGCTGTGCGCCAACGCCAGCGCCTTGCTGTGAGCCAGCACCGACGTCGTGTTGTGCTCCCGCGCCTTCCTGCTGTGACAGTTGTGGATCATCGTCTTGCGGTGGCTGCAAATCCGGTTGTGGCAAAGTTGGCCCTATTCGCCGCATCCTGATGCGCAGATAAGTCCAGGTCGTACGTTTTCGCAGCGTCACGTGAGAGATGTCCCGCGTGATGGCCGAAGCACGCTTTCTTAAGAACAATTGGTGGCAATGAGTGCCGCCAATTTGCTTGGCATTAGACCCTGGCCCACCTTCTTTGAACTCTGTATTGCGACTTCTATCGCTGCTCGTCGCCTTCGTTACAATGGTGGCCAGCAACGTACAGTAGACAGGAGTTCCACGGGATGTCGGATAAGAAATGGATTTTTACTCCGCATGACCGTGTGGCCGTCGATGAATTCGCCAAACTCTGCAACATCTCGCCGGTCGTTGCTCAATTACTACTTCGGCGTGGCATCAATCGCCCTGAAGACGCCCGCAGGTTCTTAGAAGCCAAGCTCACGGATTTGCAGCCACCTGAAGAGTTACCGGGTGTTCCTGCTGCCGTGGCACGTATTGCACAGGCGATTGAGAAGTCGGAAGAGGTTGTGGTCTATGGTGATTACGATGCTGATGGCATGACCGCAACAGCGATCCTTTATCGCTGCCTCAAATTGCTCAATGCCAACGTGACTTATCATCTCCCCAATCGCATGGAGGAGGGGTACGGGCTGCATGTTGACTCGATCGAGAAGCTGGCAGCCCGCGGCAAGCAACTGGTGATCACGGTTGATTGCGGAATCGCTAGTGTCGAACCAGCCCGGCGTGCGCGAGAGCTGGGGTTGTCTCTAATCATTACTGACCACCACCGCTTCGGCGATGAACTTCCGGTCGCAGATGCACTTGTGCATCCTGGGCTACCTGGAACCAACTACCCGTTCACTGGCCTATGTGGCGCGGGTGTGGCGTTCAAACTAGCGTGGGCGATTTGCCAGCAGCAGACGGGATCACCCAAGGTCGCTGATCATTTGCGCGATTTCTTACTACAAGCTGTCGGTATTGCGGCGATTGGTACCGTGGCGGATGTGGTGCCACTGCTGGATGAAAACCGCGTTATCGTCCGCAACGGCTTGAAGACGCTTTTTGACAGGCCGCCGTTGGGCCTTCGCAAACTGATGGATTTGACAGGGCTCAGCGCCAAGAGCGAATTTGCCGCTGAAGATATCGGCTTTACCATTGCGCCGCGATTAAATGCCGCAGGTCGCCTCGGGCAAGCTCAGTTGGGGGTTGAGTTGCTTGTGACGGAAGACCCGGCGCGAGCTGAAGCCTTGGCTGCCTATATTCAAGAGTTAAACGAGAATCGCAATAAACTGGAACGCAGTATCCAGCTCTCAGCCACCAAGCAATTGAGGGAAGAGCATTCACCCGATCAAGACCCTGCATTTGTGCTTGCGTCGCCCAATTGGCATCCAGGCGTGATTGGTATCGTGGCCGGCAAATTAGCAGAAAAGTATCATCGCCCCGTAGTTCTCATCGCGCTTGACAAGCTGGGAGTCAAACCGGGTACAGGGTCAGCTCGAAGTCCAAATGGCGTCAATTTGCATGCAGCCTTTCAGCAGTGCAGCGAGTGGTTGATTTCTGGCGGCGGCCATGCAGCCGCAGCAGGACTACGCATTGAAGAGCATAAACTGCGGAATTTTCGTTCGGCTTTTCTCGAAGCAGTCGCCGAACAAACAAATGAACTGAACACCGCCGCAGAAATTCAATTTGATGCGGAAGCCACGTTGGGTCAACTAAACTTAGCAACCGTTCTGCAAATTGAAAAACTTGCTCCGTTCGGGATGGGTAACCCGCGTCCGGTGTTCTGCGCGTTGCAAGTTGACTTGGCCGAGCCGGCTAAACTGCTGGGTAACAGCGGACGCCATATCAGTCTAAGATTAAAACAGCACGGCTGCAGCATGCGGGCCGTTGCATTTGGACAAGCCGAAGAGTGGCTACCGAAACTCGAGCAACTTGGCGACTCGGCCGGTCATTCGCAGGTAAACGGCCCACCGGCACACGAGAGAGAATGCGGAACGGTCGACTTGGCATTCCGGCCGGTGATCAACGAATTTAATGGCTTTCGCAAAGTCGAAATGCAACTCGTGGATTGGCGAGCGTGTGCCGCCCCATCCGCTGCGACGCAAACTGCGGCAGACGTCAGCGCAGCGCCCGCCAGCGCACTTCGTGGCCCGCATCACGATTCGGCAACGCGCGTGCCACAGCGTTAGGGAGCCTGATGTACTGCCTCAATTCAGTGCTTCAATAAAGTTCCGGCAGATCCAGCTTGGTGGAAAACAGCTTGGTGATGACTTCGCAGGTCTGCACTTCAATCTGTGGATGAGAACTGCGGCGCGGGCCGGCGATATTCAGGGTGCGAATCTGGTTATCGCGCAGCCACCGCACGATACACTCGTAGGAAATGGGACGGTCGAGGCGCACGCGTAGCAGCGGTTTCGCGTGTGCTTTGGCCAAGCGGTTGGTGAGCGCCGTTCCGCCTTGCAATCGTTCTCGATAGAGAATCAGCGTTCCATCTGAGTCGATTACATTCTGCTGCGTGCGCACGGTATAGTCAGCCGACTCAAGTTCTTGCAATTGATATCGCGCGGCAATAGGCCCGTCTTCCGCCAAGCGTCCGCGAGGGCAGCAGCCCCCGTGTGCGATTCCAAGCGCAATGGCGGCGTCCAAAGCGCCACGATCTACCCCGGTTTGGCCACCCGAAATGATCATCGCCACACCATGACGAACAATCCCCTGCTGTTTCTCATTTTTTCGAACAGGCTTATCCTTCATTCCTGCATTCCTGTTGCCACTTCGCCACGCCTTGTTCGACCAGCCTGGTTATCTCCCGCTTGCCACTCGATCTATTGTCGTTGCGTCTTGGGGGCATACCTGTTGGGCACAACCACGCTTCGTCCGGTAGCGATGTGAAAGTCATTGTAGCGCGCAGCGTCGGATGCTCGATCTTGACCCTGGCGCAATGCAACGCAATCCCGGCTGGAAACATCCGAGTGGACTCGTACTTGCGATCTCCCAAGACCGGGCAACCTGCTGCACTAAGTTGCAAACGGATCTGATGTTTGCGACCAGTCAATAGCTCAATTTCGACCATACTCGCTCGTGCTCCTACGGCTAGCGTCCGCACGCGTAGACTCGCCAATTGGGCACTTTGATAACCTTTGGGAACAATTTGCATGCGGTGCTGGCCTTCATGCTTGGCCACCCAATCGTCAAGCTGCCACCATGGGCCCATTTTGTTCGGCAAGACGCCTTCAACCAAGGCCAAGTAACGTTTCTGCGGAAGCTGCTGACGTATTTGGGCAGACAAGCGGCTGGCGGCTTTGCTGGTGCGAGCCAATATCAGGACGCCGGTTACTAGGCTATCTAAGCGGCTGACAACGCCCACAAAAACGTTCCCGGGCTTGTTGTATTTCTGCTTTAGGTACTGGGCAGCTTGGCGAGCGACGGTGGGCACATCGCTTGCCGTGCCCATCGTGGCGATGCCAGCGACCTTATCAACCACCAGTAAGTGATTGTCTTCATAAAGAACGCGAAGTTGTGTCACGGGTCGAACTTCATCAGAGTAAAGTACCAGTTTCCTGTCGGTCGCAGCTCTTTCAATCTTGACTCGAAAGCATCAGATTGGGTAATTCCCAAATCTACACCCGATTTGGGTCGCCCCCATCCTTTTGCGGATCCAGTTCCCTGCGCGCTCCACCCACAGCTGCGACACGACGTTGGTTATGGTCAATCACCATGCCATTGTGCTGCTTTGCGCTGAGCGGATGCCACGGTCGCGCCTACAACGACGTGTACTTAGAAAACCTAGCAACTGAGATTCGTGGGCTTGAGGACCAGCTCTACGAATACGATCACGAGTATCGCATCTTGGAGCAAGAGCTAGCATCACTGCGCCGTGAAAACCAACGTCTACAGTCTAGCTCCACACAGACCTTGAGCAAACCGGCCCGCCCGCCAATTCGCTCTCAGCAACAGCCACTACCATTTCAGCCACGAAACGGCGAGCTGTTCGTTCCAGGTCCTATCGAAGAAGTCATGCCAAAGTCGATTCTGGAGCCCGATTCCATCCAAATCGACCCTGGGATATCAGATAATTCAACAGACAGTACTGGTGAAACGGCACCTCCAGCTAGCTCGCCGTTCCCTGCCAGTGATTTGCCAGCGCCTGGTGGCTCTCGCAGCGGTAATTCCAGCTCGGGCGACTTTAATGCAGAAGAGCTACTTCCGCCCACCATCGAGCCAGGCGAGCCGATGCCACCGCCGCTGCCAGTCATGCTAGAGAGCATTCAAGCCAAACTTGCACCAGAAGATAGCTTGGAAATGAACCTCTCGCGGATTGAGATCCCGGCGCAGTTGACGGGGCATGCTACGGACAACCGAGCTACGATCAGCATCGCCACTGAAAAGGTGACCGATCGACGCGTCGTGGAGCTTGCATTCCACCCATCGCTCTCGCGAGCCGCTAATTTCGATGATAATTCGGACGACGATGGTTTGTATTTGGTGTTACAGCCGCGGAACGAACGCGGCCAAATGGTCGCCGAAGTGGCCTCGCTGACGGTGCTGATACTCGATCCCGCCCGCACTGGTGACGCGGCCCGCATTGGTCAGTGGGACTACTCCGCGGAAGAGGTTCGTGACAAACTTCAACCGATCGGAACCAGTCAAGGCATCCATTTGACGCTTCCATGGAATGGACCCGATCCAAAAGCAGATCGCGTAATCGTCTTTGCCACTTACACGTTCGAGAACGGTCGGCAAGTCATCGGGCAGAAAGAAATCTATGTATCCACGACGGGTAGCACACGCACCGTTTGGGCACCACGCGGAACCGACGGGACCATGGCACAAGCCGTGGCCGATAGCCCAGCCAACGCGACGCCCAACCATGTGGTTCGTCCTGCCTCTGCCACTGCCCCAGCTCAGCCTCCCTCTCCACCACAGCAAACGCAGTCTACTGGACTCAGCCACCCCAATTGGTAAGTGAGTCGTATTGGCGCCGCAACGATCCTGCTCAAGGTTTCGCTTCGCTAGCGTAGTTCGATGGTCGTAGCTTCGCGTGCAATTTCTTTGTCGCCACTGAATAGGATCATCGTAATGATATGGAGTCCCGCGATCGGGTTCACCACTTCGATATTGTGAGCGCCTGCTGATGAGAGGATTCCGCCACTGAATGCGATGGGCTGGCAATCGCTCCAGACGACCGCTGCCGTCTTTGCCTCCACCAACTGAACTTCGACGGTCAGATTGTCGAGGGGCGGCCGCTCTGGTGGAAACGTACGGATTGATGCATGAAACGAGATTCTTGCTGAAGTGGGCGTACGAGACTGATGGACTTCCCCGATCAGAATGTCCGTGACTGGTGGGATTTGGTGCAGTCGCCGTTCGAGAGCTTGGCGCTGTATGACTTCAGAATGCCATCGAACGCGCTCTGTCGTCACTGTTAGCGCTAGCGCGATAAAGGCAATGGCAACCAGGAAATTTCGAAGACCGATCTGTCTTGCCAAGGATCACTCTCGTTGAAGCACAAGAAGGAATTCTAGCGGATCTGGATTGGGGTTATCTGGTTTGTTTTTGTCCGGTGCCCACTATGCGATCCAAATTTCATGACTCGTTTGGCCACAAGTGTCGTCTTTTTCGGGTGCCGTGTTTCGTACGCGCCGAAAACACCGATATCTGCCCATAAGCAAGGGAAAACAGTAGCTGAGGCGGGGGTCGAACCCGCACGGGAGTATCCTCCCACAGGATTTTAAATCCTGTGTGTCTGCCATTCCACCACTCAGCCATTTCCCTAGACAATTAGACGGTACGGATGTGTACGCCCAATTCCTTCAGGTTGCGATAAGCGATCAGTGTAACCACGAGCGAAAAAAAAGTAAAACGCCTGCCGCCCCTTTAGTCTAACCTATGCTACTTGCTAGCTGAAGAACGCCGTGAAAAAACTAAGCATTCGCTTCTGCCCATGCTAATCTGTGTGGCTCGACGATTCTCGTGCATCGTCTTGTTCTTCGGCATAACGAAGTCAATTATCCTTCGAGTGAATCCTTGGAGGCTGATTTGGGGCATCTTCGCTCGGCGAAGCCACGGAGATGACGCGCCCTCACAAGCAATAACGCCTCCCGATGCGTCGGGTTATGATTGTGCGCGGGCTTCAAGATACTCGCTCGCTGTCGCGTGGTCGTGGGCTGCGAAAAAACACTGTAGGGCCTCGCGCGTCGATTTAACGTCATGAACGCGCAGGACTTGAATACCTTTGGACGCAAGCGCCAGGCTCAACCCCAATGTTCCGGCCGTGCGGTCTGAGGCAGAGTCGCCAATCAGCTTGCCAATAAACGCTTTGCGTGAGTGACCGATCAAGATGGGGCGTCCCAATTGAAGAAAACGCTCGGCGTATCGCACCAATTCGAGGTTGTGCTCATGCGTTTTACCGAAGCCGATGCCAGGATCGAGACAAACTCGCTGGGGCGCGATGCCAGCGGAGATGAGTTGCGCGTCGCGCGACGCTAGATAATCGGTGATTTCGACCAGGAGATTCTCGTATGTCGGGTTATTCTGCATCGTTTTCGGTGTACCCTGCATGTGCATTGCGCACACCCCCACGCCAGCCTCGGCGGCGATGTGGACCATGTTGGGATCGCCGCTGAGTCCGGTAACATCGTTGATAATCTCCGCTCCTGCCTCGATAGCGGCTTGAGCCACCTCCGACTTGGAGGTATCGATGGAGATTGGGATGGACACTTGACCGCGCAGCGCCTGGATAACTGGCATGACGCGGTCCAGTTCGTCATCGACCGACACGGTAGCGCTGAAGGGTCGCGTGCTCTCGCCGCCAATATCCAGGATATCAGCCCCCGCTGCGGCGAGTTGAAGTGCGTGCTGGACGGCTAGATCAGGCGTAAAGAATTTACCGCCATCCGAGAAGCTATCAGGAGTGACATTGACGATCCCCATAATCGCTGGGAGTCGACCGAACTGGAGTGTTCGCGTTCGAAGTTCCCAGCGAGTGGCAATCGTCTGCATAAATCACAGTCAAACTCTGAGTTTTTTAGCTCTACAACTCTAAACCGCGACGGTTGAACGGAGCTTGCTGGCGTTGCCGGCTTGACCGAACGACGTCATGCGAGCGACGCAGACTTGCTTCATGGCAGCTCGCGCTGGCTTTAGATAGTCGCGTGGATCGAATTTTTCAGGGCTTTCAGCCAGCACCTTGCGAATGGCTCCCGTGATGGCCATGCGGCAGTCGGTGTCGACGTTGATCTTGCGCACGCCACTCTTGATCCCGCGCTGGATTTCTTCAACCGGCACTCCATAGGTCTGCTTCATTTGCCCGCCGTACTTGTTAATAATGTCTTGCAGTTCCTGCGGTACCGAGGAGCTACCGTGCATGACCAAGTGCGTATTGGGGAGCTTTGCGTGAATGGCTTCGATGCGGCTCATCGCCAGCACTTCGCCATCCGGCTTGCGCGAGAATTTGTACGCGCCGTGGCTCGTGCCGATGGCAACGGCCAAGGCATCGACGCCCGTTTCCTCAACAAAACGTTGGGCTTCGTCGGGGTCGGTCAGCAGTTGATCGTGGCTCAGTTGTCCAACGGCTCCGTGCCCATCTTCTTGCTCGCCTTCGCCCGATTCGAGCGAACCAAGGCAGCCCAACTCGCCTTCGACCGACACACCCTTCGCATGCGCCAATTTGACCACTTCGGAAGTCACTCGGACATTGTATTCGTAGCTGGCGGGAGTCTTGCCGTCTTCTTCAAGTGAGCCATCCATCATGACCGAAGTGAAATCGTTCTCGATAGCGCTCAAACAGGTCTCCACGCTATTGCCGTGGTCTTGGTGCATGACGATCGGAATATGTGGGTATAGTTCTGCTGCGGCTTGCATCAGGTGGCGCAGGTACGCGTCCTGCGAATAGGAGCGAGCGCACGTGATGCTTGGATAATCACCGGCGAATCGGTTTCTTCAGCGGCTTCCATGATCGCTTGGATTTGTTCCATATTGTTAACATTGAACGCAGCTACACCATAATCATTTTCGGCAGCGTGATCCAATACGACTCGCAAAGGCACCAAAGGCATCGCACAAACTCCTGCCACACAGGCATTTCTTAAGGTTGAATTGCAGGGGTAGCCCACCCAAGATGGGCAGACTACGCCGTAGCCGTTCACGATGTACCGGCTTGTGACAGGGTCGGGAGTCTTTTCAGCCCAAAATTGCTCAACCCACTAGCAACCACACGTTCCTACCAGCGGTATCACATGGGAGATGGGGGCTGCTGAAAAGACTCCCGACCCTTTCCTGTCCCAGGCCCGATTATCGTGTTTTAGGTCGAGCTGACAATCCCAAACGGCAGTGCCTCGGCGTTTGATCAACTATGGGCCGGGTGAGTAAGGGACCGGTGAGGCGGTTGCGACGGCCGCAGCGACTTGAGGAGCCACGCTACGGTCCAACGCGTTCGGCAAAACATAGTCGGCCGTGGGATTGATCGTAGCGGCGGCGAGCGCATGGGCGGCAGCAATCTTCATTTCCTCCGTGATTTGCTTGGCACCAGCATCCAGGGCCCCGCGAAAGATCCCGGGGAAGGCCAACACGTTATTCACTTGATTCGGCAGATCGCTGCGGCCGGTTCCTACAATGGCAGCACCACCCAACTTGGCCTGGTCGGGCATAATCTCGGGAGTCGGATTGGCCATCGCCAACACAACACAATCGTCGGCCATCGTCGCCACATCGGCGGCGGTCAGCAAATTGCCTTTGCTAACGCCAATGAACACGTCCGCATCGACCAACATGTCCTTCAAGCTTCCGGAGCGTCCGCTGCGATTGGTGTACTTCAGTAACTCCAGTTTGTAGTCGCTCAAGTCGTTGCGATTGCTGTGAATGGCGCCTTTCGAATCGCATACAACGACGTCAGCCACGGGCACGCACACGTTCGGGTCGTGTCCCACGCATCGCAGCAGCTTGGCAATGGCTGTCCCGGCTGCTCCTGCGCCGTTGATTACGACGCGCATCTCGCTCAGATCTCGTCCCAGGACTTGCGCGGCGTTGAGCAAAGCTGCCAATAAGACAATCGCGGTACCATGCTGGTCGTCGTGGAATACAGGAATGCCGATGTCTTGCAATCTACGCTCTACCTCAAAACATCTCGGTGCCGAGATGTCTTCCAAGTTGATGCCCCCAAAGACAGGCGCAATGCGACGGACGGTATCCACGATGTCGTCCACGCTTTGAGCGTCCAAGCAGATGGGCCACGCGTCGATATTGGCAAACTCTTTGAACAGTAGCGCTTTGCCTTCCATGACCGGGATGGCCGCGTGCGGACCAATGTTTCCCAGTCCTAAGACGGACGATCCATCACTCACAACGGCCACCGAATTGCGTTTGATCGTTAAATCCCGAGCGCGGTTCACATCGGCCGCGATGACTTCGCATGGCCGAGCCACTCCGGGCGTGTAGGCGAGCGACAGGTCATCCGAGTTCGTAATCGGCATCTTGCCAATCACGCCAATCTTGCCGCGCAGTTGTTCGTGGACAATCAGACTGCGTTCCGAGAAATCTGCCATCCATTCGCCTTTCACATAATAAAAAAAGGGTACGAGCTTGCGACACATTCTGGCAAGTTGTGAGCCAGGCCGATAGCGGGCAACTCGTTGACCGGCCACCCGCAGGCGACTCTCTTTCGTTGAGCGGCCAGGGTGAGCCGTGCACCGTAAGGCACCGGGCAGTGCACAAGGGCCCGGCCGCTTACGTGTCACGGCTCACGAAATCAGCAGTTGCCTGCGGCTTGCGTTCAACGAAACCTTCCAGTTTCTTGGAGATGCTCTCACCCGGGCTCTGCAATTTTCCTTACAATACGCGGTCGTTTGAGTGACAGTACTACGATTACTCGAGGAGTTTGCGATGGCGGATTGGCCCATTGGTGTTTTTACAAGTATTGATGCTGGCTTAGGTGTTAAGCTGGAAGTTGCCAGCGAATTAAAAATCCCAACGATTCAACTGCATGCACCCAACCGCAGTACGCGCACACCAGACAATGCTGAGCGGTTCTTAGCCAAGCTGGATGAACTGGGGATCCAACTGACGGCGGTATTCGGCGGCTTCGAAGGCGAAAGCTATGCGGATATTCCAACTGTGTGCGAGACCGTCGGGCTCGTCCCGGCCGCAACACGTGCCAGCAGACTTCAAGAAATGAAAGAAATCAGCGATTTTGCCACCCTACTTGGCTGCGATGTAATTGCGCTGCATTTAGGTTTTGTACCGCACGATACGACGAGTCCGTTGTACCAAGAAATTATCGACGTCACGCGCCAACTCTGTGAACACGCCAGGCAGAATGATCAAGCCGTGCATCTGGAGACCGGTCAAGAAACGGCCGACGGCTTATTACAGTTTATCGGCGATACCAAGCTGGAGAACTTGTTCATCAATTTTGATCCCGCCAATATGATTTTGTATGGGACGGGGGAGCCGATTGAGGCATTGCGGAAGGTGGGCAAGTATGTGCGTAGCGTACATTGCAAAGATGCCTTGTGGAGTGATGAACCTGGCAAGACCTGGGGCCGCGAAGTGCCGCTGGGCGATGGGCAGGTCAACATCGATATGTACTTGAAAACCCTCAAGGAAATCGGTTACGAAGGGCCGCTGACCATCGAACGCGAGATTCCTCAGGAGCCTGAACGCCAGAAGGCCGAAATCGCACACGCTTCCAATTTACTGACGAGTCTGCGTAGTCAGATTGTGTAGTCGACCGCGTTGTCCCGCCCGCACACACAGAGCGATCAGCGATCCATCGTCCGTTTAGGTGTTTATGAATTATCGACTGCTAAGTCGCATGCTGGGGATCATCTGCATCCTGTTTGCGATCACGATGCTGTTCTCATTGCCGTGGGCGCATCCAGCATTGGGTTGGCGAAAGATGATCGCAGATGCCTCCAACGAATTCGAGTGGGACGGCTTCTTGGGCCTGCTCATCAGCAGTTGGATCTCCGCTGCGGTTGGCGGTCTGCTGATGTTGGCCGGGCGCGGAGCGCGGGGGGACAAATTATTTCGCAAGGAAGCCATGGCAACTGTCGGGCTATCTTGGATCTTGGCCACTATTCTTGGTGCGTTGCCGTTCTTACTCAGTGGCGTAAAACTCGGCTCAGGCACGCCCATGTCCATCACGGATGCCCTGTTTGAGTCGCAGTCGGGATTCAGTACTACCGGGGCGACCGTTCTTAGCAACCTGGAAGATCCGCAGTTGGTGCCGCATTGCATCTTATTTTGGCGAAGCAGCACGCACTTTCTCGGCGGCTTGGGCATCATCGTGCTGCTCGTGGCCGTCTTGGGACAAGGCGCGGGCGGCAAGGCGATGATGCGCGCGGAAATCACGGGGCCAACCAAAGATTCGACCTTTAGTCGTATGCAGAAGACGGCCAGCGTGTTTGCCATGATCTATATCGTGCTCAATTTGGTACTGGCCTTGCTGTATTGGCTGTTGGGCATGAGCATGTTTGATGCATTGTGCCATGCGTTTGGCACCATGGCCACCGGCGGCTTTTCGACATACAACGGCAGCCTCGGCAGTTTTAACAGCCCAGCCATCGAGTATTTAACGGTTGCCTTTATGATCTTGGCTGGTACGAATTTTGGATTGCTGCTGCTCACCGTCACTGGTCAAGTCGACCGATTGCTAAACGACGTTGAATGGCAAGTCTATATTGGCATCATCATCAGTGTCACTCTGGCCACCATCGGCTTTGGCTATCTACTCGGTAGCGACTTTGCGAATTTGAGTGATGCAATTCGATATGGACTGTTTCAAGTCGTGTCGATTATTACCACCACCGGGTATGGCACCGCCGACTATGATCGCTGGAATAATTTTGGACGCGGCGTGCTACTCCTGCTCATGTTCGTTGGTGGTTGCGCTGGCAGCACCGGTGGTGGTATGAAGGTGATACGACATGTATTGTTGGCCAAGATCTTGAGATCGGAACTAGAACTCTCCTACCATCCGAACGTGGTGCGACCGTTGCGGATTGGTAGCCAACTTCTCGACAACGTGGACTTGCGTAGGAATATTTTGGTTTATTTCGGCCTGGTGTCGGCTGTGTTTGCCTGCAGTTGGCTAGTGTTGATCACGGTGGAACCCGATCAACAGTGGACCGCCCTCTTGCGCGATAGTGGCACGAGCAACATGCTGGACCACAAGCTGCTCGATTGTGCTAGCGCGGTCGCGGCGACGCTGCACAATATTGGGCCTGGTCTCGGCGTGGTTGGCCCGACCGCCAATTACGCAGGCTTTGCGCCTTGGAGCAAGTTGCTGTTTGTGTTCCTGATGATGCTTGGTCGGCTCGAAATGTTCAGCATCCTCGTCCTGTTTGTGCCCAGTTTCTGGCGAAAGATCTAGAGTCGCCTCCCCGGAAGGCTCGCCGAGCCACTTTTCGACGCTAGTTGTTACAGCATCGCTTAGCGGCTTTTGGTGTGAATACGCGGCGCTCGGAGCGAAAAACGCACTGCTCAGCGAGCTTTTCCGGGCACCTAGCGACCCTCTTGCTAATTAGGACACGCTTGATTGTCAGGTCGATTGCGCGGGAGGGTGAGATGCCATACTGTGGTGGCGTTCAGCGAGAAGTGTCGAAATTGCTGCCCGATTCTGCTCGACATTCACTCTGGCTAGGGGCATAATGACGGGTGTCTATTGCGACCGATGGTCGCGAGCTTGCTTTATTCCTTTGCAAGGGTTAAGTGCTATGTCACGGCTTGTCTTCCTCTGCACCTTCGGCTTTTTCGTCATGGTGGGCCTTTCCTTGGTGGGCTGCTCCGGAGGAGGTGACACCACTGTTGCTTCCGCAGATTCCCAACCAGCCGCGACTCCGCCAGCGGCGGCTCCAACGCCACCTGCTAGCGAACCGGACAGTGGCGCAGCATCGGCAGACCCGGGGCCTTCATACGGCGCTCCTAGCAGTGGCAACAGCGGTGGCAGCAATAGCGGTGGCGATTCATCAGGTTACGTTGATAGCTCCGGCGGCACACCGGACTACCAAGATAGCTCCGGTAGCATGGGCATGGGAAATTACGAAGACATGGGTGGTACCCCTACCGACATGGGTATGATGGGCATGGGTATGGGAAATTCAAACTACGAAGACCCCGGCATGAACTATGACGACAGTTATGGCCAGATGGCTGGTAGTATGGGCATGGGTGGTATGGGGATGGGTGGCATGGGCGATTCCAATCCCTATGGTGGCATGGGGGCAGCGAATACGGAACCAAGCTTCGAAGCGGTTGCCCAATTCGTCATGCAGAATTGCGTTCAATGTCATGGACCGAACAATCCCAAGGGCGATGTAACTCTGTCAACACTTACCGATGATTATCTGGCTGAGTCGGACACGTGGGAAAGCGTCATTGAGCAGATTGAAACTGGCGCGATGCCTCCCAAGTCGGCCAATCGTCGCCCCGACAGTACGCAGCAATCCATGGTGGTCAGCTACATTCGTGAACAGCTCGCCGAAGCTGGCGGTGGTGAAGGCGGCTACCTAGTGCGAGCAAAACACTACTTCGGCTCTGGCAAGGAAGAGCAAGCGATGAAGTATTTGTTGGCACACACGGTAGTGGCAGATGAAGCCGCCGCGTCCGACCTGTTGAGTCAAAGCCGTTGGTTTTCCCTCGGACGTCGTCCTACCAATACGCTGCGCTTCGTAGCAGGTGTCGTACTTGAAGCACCTAGCACCATTACCGATTTGAAGCCTGTCGGTACAAACCAAATGGGAGGTGGCGGTGGTGGCGGCAGCGATTATGGTGGCGGCGCTTCTGCGATGACCCGCGGCGGTCCTCGCCCTGCAGGTGGTGAAACTGCCGAGCGCGCTTTTTACGACATGACTGGCGATGTAGGACAAGCCGTCGCTGCCGCTTTTGAAAGCCACTGGACCTCTGGTAAGCTCGGCACCGTCTTCAATGACGTCGTGGCCGGGGAAAGCTCTGCCAAGACGATCGCATCTGCCGGCCAAGGCGGTGGCGGATATGGAGGGTACAGCGAAATGGGCGGTAGTACCGGTATGGGTATGGGTATGGGCATGGGCATGGGGGCCGACGGCGGTTACGGCGAGGGCTATGGTGCCATGGGCGCAGGTGGTGGCATGGGTGGCGGCGAACCGGCTGCTCCACGTAAGACAATCCGCCCCGGCCAAAACATCACGACCGGCTTGCGCTACATTGGCACCGGCTCGCAAAAAGAACTGCTCGATCGCGCCGCTGAGGCTGGCGCGGACGGCATCTTCATTTTCGAAGTGACGGTGACACACAATCCACGCAATGGCATCACCACCAATGACACACGCGTGCGAGTGATGGCTGGAGGCGGGGTCATTGCCGCCTCGAAGCCCGTTAAGAATACCGAAGTTGAGCGTGCCAGAGCCCGGGGCGAAGACGATGAGATTGACAAGAATGTCGAGAGACTTTTCGCGCAAATCGACACGAAAGTTACGCTCGCCGAGATGCCCCCCATCAAGCCTGCCGATGCGATTAACCGCGTGCGCAGCCTAATCAATGACAAGTCGACAGATCCGCTGGTGACCATGTATGAAACTCGGTTGTTCAATTCCATGGGACTGATCTCTCAGCAGGAAATGTCTACGATCTTTCAGATCTTGATGAAAGGCAACGAAGGCATCGTGCTGGCAGAAGGCACACCCCAAGATCGCAAACTGGTCATGGATGAACTAATGGCCAACAAGTAGCGAAAGCCAAATGCAGGCGAGCGGCGATGATGTTTCATGGCCGCTCGCTCTATCCTCCTCGCGGTCGCATCGGTCGCTGTGGAAATTCTACCGCACGTTGATTGATCTGTGCCTGCGCGGATTGATCCTCTTACTCTTGGAAATCGCACGACACACATGCGTATCGATAGCCATCATCACTTTTGGGATTACTCGTCTGAGCAGTATGCATGGATCAGCGACGAGATGTCCGTACTGCAACGCGACTTCACGCCCGCTGAACTGTCCCAAGAGACGCAGGCCTTAGGTATCGACGGCGTGGTGACCGTACAAGCTCGGCAGACGCTGGCAGAAACCCATTGGCTCATCGAATTGGCGCATGAAAACACATTCATCCGTGGCGTCGTGGGCTGGATTCCGCTGGCAGACGCCAAAGTCGAAGCCGTGCTGGAGACGCTGCGACACGCCCCGCAACTCAAAGGCGTACGTCATGTTGTGCAAGATGAGCCAGACGATAATTTTATATTGGGCGAGGATTTTAATCGTGGCGTGTCACTGCTGCACAGGTACGACTTGGTATACGACATCTTGATTTTTGCCAAGCACTTGCGGCCTTCGATCAAATTCGTGGACCAGCATCCCGAACAGCCCTTTGTGCTTGACCACATTGCCAAACCCACGATCATGGCCAACACGTTTGCCAAGCAGTGGGAAGTCGACATTCGCGATTTGGCGAAACGCGACAACGTAAGCTGCAAATTCTCCGGAGTCGTGACCGAAGTTCGTGACGAAAACTGGACGATCGACACGTTGCGGCCTTACTGGGATGTCGCCTTGGATGCGTTTGGAGCCAAGCGTTTAATGTTTGGCAGCGACTGGCCCGTTTGTTTGCTACGCAGTTCCTACCACCGCTGGCACGCAACCGTGCAAGAACTAGCCGCTGAACTTTCTTCCGATGAGCAGGCCGCCGTAATGGGTGGCAATGCAATCCGCGTCTACCAACTGTAGTCACTCGAAACCAACATGCTCAGCAAGACTCTTTCGCCAATCATTTTTGGTGCCACCAGTTTGGGAAACCTGTTCCGTGCGGCTAGCGACAGGGAAAAGTCCGCGATTGTCCAGCAATGGATGTCTAGCGGAGTCTCACCCGTCGTTATCGATTCAGCCGGCAAGTACGGTGCTGGCCTATCCCTCGAGGTCATCGGTCGCGAACTTTCGCGGCTAGGTGTGGCTCCGGAGGATGTCATGATTAGCAACAAATTGGCTTGGCGACGCATCCCCTTGACCACGCCAGAACCAACTTTTGAGCCTGGAGTATGGATCGATATCAAGCACGACGCCGTACAAGACATCAGCTATGACGGCATCTTGCGCTGCTGGGAAGAGGGCAATCGGCTATTAGGCAACTACGAGGCACGCCTAGTATCCGTACACGACCCCGACGAATACCTGGACGCGGCCAGCGATGCCACCGATCGGCAACAGAGACTAGGGGATATTATCGCAGCCTATCGAGCGCTAGTGGAATTGCGCGACGCCGGGCAAGTCGCAGGAGTGGGTGTCGGTGCAAAGAACTGGCGAGTGATTGCCGAGTTGGACAAGCACTGCGACTTGGATTGGGTCATGTTTGCAAACAGCTTGACCATTCTTGAACACCCACCGGAATTGGTTCAGTTGATCGATGCGCTGCACGCCCGCGATATTGCTGTCGTTAATTCAGCACTCTTTCATGGTGGATTTCTGTTAGGTGGTGAATTCTATAATTATCGTAAAGTCGATCCCACGTTAGCCGACGACGCCAAACGCCTGCAGACACGCCAGCGTCTGATGGCCACCTGCGCAGACGTAGGCTACTCAATGTTCGATGTGGGCGTCGCATTCGGCAAATCCCACCCTGGCGTGACTTCGATCGCACTTAGCTCCAGTCGCGCCGATCGCGTTTCCGAGCACGTTCGCGCCGCCGCTCAAACGATTCCCGCCGAAGCCTGGGCCGTCTTTCGCCAGCGGCGGCTGATCGACGCTGCCTACCCCTACGTATAGCAATACTGAAACCAAAACGCCAACGGTGTGTGGTGGAAGTGCAACGATTCGGCCAGTCTACACGCTATACTGCGCTTCTACTGGATGTGTGCATGTCTAACGTTAAGTGGGAAATATCATGCGTTACTATTGTCCGCTTCTTGTCGCGTCGTCAAGTTGTTTCATGTTGGTTGTGGCTCTTGCTCATGGTCAGCCACCCTCGGTCGTGGACGATTCGATACTTTGGGAAAAGCAGACGGTGTACGAGGGCAAACAGTCACTGACTGCAGTTGCAGGCGATTTTACTGGCGATGGCTTACCAGATGTTATTTGCAATGCAGGCGGGAGGACACTGCTGTTAGTTGCACCGACCTGGCGCGAGATCCTATTAGATGAGAACCCAAAGCACAACTTCATCCATAGCGAAGTCTACGATGTGGATGGCGATGGCGACTTGGATTACGTCGCAGCGCGATACGACCCTGGACTGATCGTGTGGTTCGAGCAGCCAACGCAGCCGCTGACCGAGCAGTGGCAAATGCGTTTGGTAGACGACCAGGTACATGGCATTCACGGATTGTTGCGTGGTGACGTAGATGGCGATGGTCGGTTGGATCTATTGGCTACCAGCGCGCAGCCCAAGCCTCCGTATCCGGACTCGCTAGCCTGGTTCTCGATTCCTCAAGATCCAAAGAATGCCGAGCGATGGGAGCGGACGATTTTTGCGAAACAAGACGCACCGGGTCTGACGCATTATTTGGGCTTGGGGGACGTCAATGGCGATGGGCGGCCAGACGCCGCTACGGGAGCCAAGGGCGGGCCGCAAGATTCTAGCGGGATGGGTGAGTGGTTTGCGTGGTGGGAAGCACCGGTTAATCCGCGCGACGTTTGGCGCAAACACTTGATTTCGGATCGGCAGCCAGGCGCCACCAATATTCATCCGGCAGACGTTAACGGTGACGGTAAGATGGACTTCATCGCTTCGCGTGGGCACGGGGAAGGTGTCGTGTGGTTCGAAGGCTCAGGTGATCAATGGCGTGAACACCCTATCGACCCGACACTCCGGGAACCACATTGTTTACAAGTCGCAGACATGGACGGTGATGGCGATGTGGATGCCGCTACCTGTGCATATGGCAGTCAGATAGCAGCTTGGTTCGAAAACGATGGCTCTGGCAAATTTGTAACGCATATCGTTGGGCACAATCAAGAATCCTATGACATCCGCGTTTTCGACATGGACAACGACAAGGACTTAGACCTGTTGATCGCCGGTCGTGGAAGCCATAACGTAGTGTGGTATGCCAACCCAACCAATAAAGTGGTTCGCAGGGATTAACGACACAACTTCGTGGCAGCGAATCGTAGGTCGGGGAGTACAGCAACTCGCCGATGGTTAAGCGCTTGTCTTTTTGCGCAGGCGATCAAACTGGGTAAACGCCTCCGCCGCTAGCAGTTGACGGAGGGCCTCGTCCTGCAAATCATGGTGGTTCCATTCGACGGGTAAGCTCGATTCACCTTCTCCACTCCCCACGCCGTTGATCGTGTTGATTACCAGCAAGGCATCTTGGCCTGATACGAAGCTCCCAGAACCGCTGACGTCCAAGAAGCCAAATAGTTGGCTGATATTTCCAGTGCGTGGCAGTTCGCGTGGACCGTTCGCGTTGAGTTCATTGACGATCAACAATACGTCGATCCCGCTAATAATTCCGTCGTCATTCACATCTGTCGCACGGCCTGGATTCTGCCAAGGATTTGCCGCCGCAAAATTTACCACAAATATTTCAATTAGCGTGGCTGGGGAAACAAGTCCCTGATCATCGGTCACAGTATAGGTCGTGCGATGCATGCCAGAAAAACCTGCGGGGGCCGTGTAGACAACGCGGTTCTGCGAATTGAGTGAAAACGCAGCCGGTGCATTGGCCGCTAGCTTGGGGACCAGTTGCGTCCGATCGCCATCGGGATCGGTGTCATTGGCCAAGATATTTAAGGTGGTCGTTGGTGCAGCACTGCTGACCGTCGCGCGATCCGATACCCCGACCGGGGCCACGGGCTCGGGCGTATCCACAGTCAGTGAATAACTGCCGTTTACCGCGCCGCCGACCGAGTAGACGCGGACAAAATAAGTCGCACCACGGGTGACTTGGGCGGTAATGCTCTCATCGTTAGTTGTGGAATTGGACGTGGCAATGACAGCGCCCGAAGCGTTCAACAACTGCATATCGAGGTTACCAGCCGCATGCGAAAATTGAATCCGAAAGGAAGCTGAGCCGGTACTGGCTGGCTGAAGTCGAAAGTAGTCGACGTCGTTCGGCAAGTGAATCGAGCGATTACCAAGCGTTTGGTCGCGCCCGGTCAGTTCGGTCGCAGCTCCGGTCGAGTTATTCGGTTCGGATCCATCGGCGGGGATCGCGTCTGGGTCGTAGATCAAATTCTTCCAAACGTTTTTGTTGCTGACCACGATATTGTTGAGTACCACCGGATGGGCCATTCCGCCGCCGGTGGCCGTGGCTGTGTAGGTCCCGGCAGGTAGTTCGATTTGATAGCCACCAGCGCTCAGGGCCGTTGTCGTAAATGTACCAGCCGCACCCGAGAATACGATATTGACGCCGCCAATGCCCTCCCCAGCTTCATACCAGCCGCTGTTGTTTTCGTCTTCAAAAACCGCACCGACCGCCATGACCGGCGGATTTTCGATATTGGCCAACACGTTGGTATTAACTAGTGGACCAAAATTGGCTCCGCCAAAACTTGTTATTGTCCCGCCGAAATGTTCGAACGTATCATTGCCTAGCGAAACGCGGTGCGGACGCCCGGTTTGCATCCCGCCTGGCCCATTCCCCCAGTCGATCACGTAGCCAGCAAACAAGTGCAGCGCACTCTTGGCAAATCCGTATACATTCTCGCTGGTTACCAATTCGCCATTCGCAAGTCGCAAATTGACTCCATTGGCGATCAACTGCTGGCGTCTGGCAACTCCGTCTGAATGGAACTGCTGTGGCGGATTCGAGTTAATCATGGCAGCGTTGTGCGACGCGGTGAAGCGCTGGATGCCATCGTCCCAGGCCAGCGGGCTGGCAGGACGGAGCGATAGCATCTCCGAGCGCAACGTGTTGCCGTTTACGCTAAAAAAATCCAGCTCCGCTTGGAAGATCGGATTGCGAGCGGTAATGGGTGAGGCTACGGAAATCAACCGCGCATATTCGCCTACTGGGTCCACGCGAAAGCGATTGACCAGTTGCAGGAACTCTTGCTCGGCCGCTGTCGGATTGAGCGCCAGTAACCGTCGACATTCCAGCTCTTCTAGGACTGGTCTTCGCCGAAGAGTCGGTAGACAAGGAGAATATCGCATGACGTCGCAACTTTCTTAAGGTAGCGAATTTTTGTTCAGAATCGAGGAGCGAGTCAAGGTAGGTTGATTTGGAGTCATTGTTGCAAGTCGCACTCGATAGGACCAGAGCTATTTCCTTTGGAGTGCGGCGATTTATCGCGCGATTTATCGCCGCTTTCGTATGAATAGACTAGGCATCACCCAAAGTAAGCACTTGCATTTTAGTGCCGAAGAGCGAGAGACGTCGAAACAATTTTTTCTCTCAAGAAGCGGACGGCATACGGAGTATGCCTGCTACTCTGCTTTGGAGTGCGGCGATTTATCGCCGCTATCGTATGAATAGACTAGGCATCACCCAAAGTAAGCACTTGCATTTTGATGCCGAAGAGCGAGACGTGTCGAAACAACTTTTTTCCCAAAAAGCGGACGGCACACGGAGTGTGCCTGCTACTTTGGAGTGCGGCGATTTATCGCCGCTTTCGTATGAATAGACTAGGCATCACCCAAAAGTAAGCACTTGCATTTTGGTGCCGCAGAGCGAGACGTGTCGAAACAATTTTTCTCTCAAGAAGCGGACGGCATACGGAGTATGCCTGCTACTGGAGTGCGGCGATTTATCGCCGCTTTCGTATGAATAGACTAGGCATCACCCAAAGTAAGCACTCGCATTTTGGTGCCGAAGAGCGAGACGTGTCGAAACAATTTTTTCTCTCAAGAAGCGGACGGCATACGGAGTATGCCTGCTACTTTGGAGTGCGGCGATTTATCGCCGCTTTCGTATGAATAGACTAGGCATCACCCAAAGTAAGCACTCGCATTTTGGTGCCGAAGAGCGAGACGTGTCGAAACAATTTTTTCTCTCAAGAAGCGGACGGCATACGGAGTATGCCTGCTACTCTAAAACATGCGGCGAACTGGACTATAATATCGAGGTACTCCTAAGTACCACAAGGCGCTTCATCTAGGCCAATTCATGGATTCTAGCACTTTACCGCAACGCGATACCGCCCCGGAGACTCGGATGAGTCTATTGGTCCGCATGCAGGGTGGTGCGGACCATGCCGCCTGGACGGAATTCGTGGGAATATACAGTCCAGTGATTTATCGTGCGGCGCGCTACAAAGGGCTCCAGGACGCCGATGCACAGGACGTTACCCAGCAGGTACTCTTGGCTGTGGCTCGTAGTCTGGAACGCCGCCCCCACGATCCACATCGAGCGAAATTTCGCACTTGGCTCGGACGCGTCACGCGCAATGCGGCTCTCAACGCCCTGCAACGTGTTAAGCCCGATCGGGCCACGGGGGATTCCGACGTGCATGCCAGCTTGAAGTCGGTGGCTGACTCGCCCTCTGATGAATTGCTTTTGGAACGTGAGTACCAAAAACAACTATTTCGCGCGGCAGCCGAAATCGTGCAGCCAGAGTTTGCTGCCGATACTTGGCGTGCATTCTGGTTGACAACCGTGGAAGGGCAAGAGCTAGGTGATGTTGCGGAGTTGTTGAACAAGAATTTGGGCAGTATCTACGCCGCGCGCAGTCGGGTCATGCGCCGTTTGCGCGAGCAGGTCCAAGCCATGCAAGCAGCCGAGTAATGCCCGTTAATCCGCTCGCGGCGAAGAGGGTTTTGCTGAGAGCACAAAAAAGTAGCCGTTCACGCACTTGAGGTCGACGGGAAAGGGTCGGGAGTCTTTTCAGCAGCGCCTGCCACCGAGGAGATGCCGCTGGCAGGAACATGGGGTTGCCAATGGGGCAAGCGATTTAGGCCGAAAAGACTCCCGACTCTGTCACACAAGCCGACACTTCGTGAACGGTTACCCAAAAAATCCCTTTCTTGGTTAGCGAATCTGGGACAGCGAGCTTTGCTTGACGTCCTATCTATGTAATCCAAATGCTTCAACAATGGCTACGCATTGATATCTCCGGCTGAAATCACTGTACTTTGGCGAAAGCACGCAAGCGGCCTCGAGCTACTCGCCCGTGCGCGTTTTCCCGACAAAGCGGATGACTTAGTCCAAGAAGCCTTCATTCGGCTGGCGAAGCAACCCACAGCCCCGGACGATCCGTTGTCCTGGCTGCTGAAAACCGTTCGAAACCTGGCCATCGATGCAGCACGCAGTGAAGCTCGTCGCAAGCGCCGCGAGCAACTGTTTTACGAGACCCAATCGCCGCCAATGAGGGATGCGGATGCACCACAATTTAGTGCCGCAGAACTGAATGTGGCATTGCATCGACTGACAGCAGAAGATCGCGACATTGTCATCGCTCACTTGTGGAACTCGATGACTTTTCGGCAGATTGCCAAAGCCTTTTCGATGTCATCATCGACGGTGAATCGTCGCTATTTGCGTGCACTCCAACAACTAAAAAATGAGCTGGGTACGGCAAAGATTGAAAAAGCGAACACAATTGAACTTGGTCAAAGGGCCAAAACATGAATAACGAAGAACAAATCTCATTTGAATCTGAATTGCGAAAGATGTTGCCTGGGGCTTCCGACCTGGCGGAACGCGAATCGCACGTGCTGTATCAATGTGGTTGGGAAGCGGCCCTGGCTCATGCAAAAACACTGGGGGTACCGCATGTCCCGTCATCAGGGAGCAAGTCATCGTCAACGAGGTTTGCAGCTGGCATGGTGTTGGGGCTTTCGGCTGGGCTGCTGGTTGCCTTAGTGCTACCGCAAGCCCCCGCTAGTCGAAGCGATAACGAAGGCCTCTATGCAGAGAGTGTTCCAGAGGATGTTTCATCGGAGATTGAATTGGAAGACCGCTTAGCGACTGTTGAAGCAGTCGAAGAGTTAACCAATCAACGCTTGGCTAGGGAGACTGAGCAGTTGTTGGCCAAGTTATTCTCATGGCGAATAGTCCGAGAACCCGTCGAGCCGTTGGGGTCGCAAGCATGGTTGGCGTCTGAACCGCTGAGCAAGGTATCGCGACAGTCGTGGAGCAATGTGTTAGTCGATGTGCATCCGTCCACCCAAGAGTCGATCGGCAGGCCACAGAAAACGAGTCCTTCACTGGGCGAATTACTGCTAGATATCGCTGCCCCCCACGAGATATAGGACTCATAGTAGCAGGCACACTCCGTGTGCCGTCCGCCAAACTTCAACGTCCTGTCTTCACGGATCCGTTTTTGCCATCGCTTTAATACCCCTTTAATTCCGTTGAGGTCCGCACATGTCACTTGCATTCACTCTGAGAATTCTCGTCATGAGCCACGAGCCTAGTCCTCGCCCATACATGCCGCACAGGATGGAGCTCAGGCGTCACGCGATTCGGGGCCGCTCCCTACCAGCGATGAACCACTTGGTTCGACATTGACGCTCGATCAGATTCAGCAGGGTCCGTCGACCAACCGACCGCGAAGCCCCGTTTCCGAGGACAGCGTACTGGTGGTTCGAGCCGCTGCCGATTCGACGCCGGCTCTGAAGTATCGGCTCTGGAATCCAGACTACACGCTCAAGCCCGGTTCGGCCCAATTGCATTTTTTTCGAGCAATGTTGTTGTGGAATCAAATACCAAGTGAACAACGCCAAGAAATCGAAACGTGGTCAGATGACGAAGCACCGCAGCCCACTCTGGCAGAGCGAAGAGTAGTCATGGACGGGTTGGGCAATGTTTTCGAGGAGTTGCATTTGCTGGCGATCGCCGAGGATGCGACGTGGGATCATCGGTTGCGAGACCTGCGAGGTCCCGACATGTACGCTTATCTTCTGCCGGACGTCCAAGAGTCGCGGGCATTGGCTCGGTTGCTAGATCAGAAGATTCGTTATCAAATCGAAGAGCAGGATTTGGATGGGGCGGTGGAATCACTGCGAGACGGATTTCGCTTGGCGGCCTTTGTTGGTCAAGGAGAAACGCTCGTACAGCAGTTGGTGGGCATAGCGATTGGCGGAATGATGCTCGGCAGCGTGGAGCGCGTCATGCAAATGCCCAATTCGCCTAATATGTATTGGGCCTTGGCTTCCTTGCCAAGGCCATTTGTGGACATCCGTAAGTCCGTCGAATTTGAGCTGGGTGGGATTCATCGCGTGGTGCCACTGCTAACCGAAGCTGAAACACAAACTCGCAGTGAAGCCTATTGGGCACAAGAATGGGAAAGCCTACTGTCGGACTTTGAAGAATTGGCCGGCAGCAACAATTCCCGACTAGCGCTGGCCGTGGTGGGACTTGGCGGAGCCGAAGCGTCGAAGCAACGTCTGGTCGAAGCGGGCATGGAACGCCAGCAAGTCGACGCGATGCCGGATCTGCAAGCCATTTTAGTTGACACCTCTCGGTCCATCCGAGTGTTTTCGGATGAATTGAGCAAAGCGCAACTATTACCGGGCGCGCTCGGCCAGCAGGTTGCAGAAAAGGCTCATCGAAAATTCGAACAATGGGTACGTGAGAACGAGCGAAAGTCCGGCGCAGCTGTGCTCATGGGCTTGCTTTTCCCAGCCGTGCAAGCCGCTTCCACTGCGGGCGCACGACAGGAATATCTCATTAACCGGCTAATGACCATCGAAGCGCTGCGCATGCATGCTGCCACTCACGATGGAGAATTGCCACGGAAATTAAGCGAGCTTGATCCAGTTCCAGCACTTCCCAATCCATTCAATGGTGAAGCGTTTGACTATCGAGTTGAGCAAGACGGTCAGCATAGCGTCATCACACTCTCGGCTGATGTACCGCGTGGCTTCGAGTACTTCAAAGAAATCAAAGTGCGGTTGCTTGCCAAGTAATGCACATCCACATCGTGTCCCACACGTTCGCACCGCACTCCGCAACGAAAATCGCGGGCTGCCAGACTCACGTGCCGGTTTCTAAAATCCCCTCCTCAACTCATTTGAAAGCAGAATCAGTATGAGATCTTACTCGACACTGACGGCGATGGTCCTAC
Organism: Pirellulaceae bacterium; assembly: GCA_041398985.1. GTDB lineage: Bacteria > Planctomycetota > Planctomycetia > Pirellulales > Pirellulaceae > Aureliella. Next base: position 22,535 of record JAWKTR010000007.1, on the reverse strand, counting down.
ACGTCCTTGCATTAAACCTTGCACTAACCCAGGCCCTGCCGAGCTATGCCCAAGTTCCAGGGCAAAAAATTGCTGCTCGGGATATTTTGCTTCCCGAAGCTGTCCTAAATTTGATCGATGCAGAAACCGTTGTTGTTGGCTGGATTGATTTGGAAAGTATAGAGCCTGCAGCGGTTGCCCAATTCATGAGCGACATCGAAGGTTCGATACCGGAAGAAGAAGTCGAACGCATCGGTGCGATTCAGCAAGCGCTTGTGCAGTTAAAAGTGCAGCGAATGTACGTTCTTGGTGATGTGGCTTCTCTCCTTTCTGGCCCGCCAAGAATTGTTTTGCCCAGCGAAAATGCCAGCGCAGTCGCACTGTTTATGGAGAGTGTGTTTGGCGATAGTGTTTACCGATTCTCGCAAGTGAATGGTGCTGCTATCGGTCAACCAAAGGGAACTGCATTACCCAGTGCCGAAAAGGAGGCCAGTCCCGAATTGATGGCTGCGATCATGGCGTGTACGGGGAAGCATGGACTGGCCGTCGCTACGCCACCTTACGTGACCATAACTGCTAAAACGCTTTTCAAATCCAGACAGGATGTCGCACAGATTGCCAAGGCTTCGCAGATCTTGACGTCCTTGAAATGGATTGCCCTGTCAGGCAATTTGCCGCCGAATCAGGCGGAATTGCGAATAGAAACAGATTCTGAAACAGCTGCAATTGCACTTTGTGATTTCTTGCAATCGACTACAGAACCTTTGGGAGAGCGAGGCCCGCTATTGCAACTTACGCCAAACAAGTCGTCCGCCGTGATGAAGATCAAGTCGACGGATGATGCACGCGACAAGCTACTCGCTGCCCGCGATCTATTTGAACTCGGCTCAACCAACATCATGAACTCAATGAAACAAATCGGATTGGCCTTGCATAATTATGCTGATGTCCACAAGAGTTTTCCACCGCAGTGCCTGGTTGCTGCCGATGGCCAACGTCTATTAAGTTGGCGAGTGTTGATCTTGCCGTATTTGGATCAGTCGGCACTCTATGACCAATTCCATCTAGACGAGCCTTGGGACAGCCCGCACAATTTGAAGCTGGCTGAGACGATTCCCGCGCCTTATCTCACGCAGCGCAACGCAGAAGGTGGGCCACAGAAGACGCAGATGCTAGCGGTACTCACCAAGGATTCTGCCTTCGGTCGTCCAGGGAAGCCACTCTATTTCACCGATATTCTCGATGGCACGGTCAATACCATCTGGTTTGTGGAAGCTCCTCAAGATCAAGCAGTAGTTTGGACGAAGCCCGACGACCTCGTTGTCGATGAGGCTGCGCCTGGCAAAGTGATGATGCCCGCGGGCGCTAGAGGCATCCATGCCGCCGTGACCGACGGTTCTGTGCACTTCCTCGATCGAGAGAAAGCTACCGACGCATTTCTGCGTGCTGTATTGACGGTTGACGGAGGCGAAACCGTCGAGTGGTAGTGGCAGGGCGATCAGCTCTCAATTTTTCGAGTGAAATTTATGCGGAAGTATGTATCAAACGCACCGTCGAACGGTACTAACGGCATACCTCCTGTAATTCCAACTCATCTCGAAAAGGGCTCCCCTCCATGCGCCGGACCAATTATCGCTCCTCCTCCCGTTCGAACCTTGCCGAAATTCAGCATCGTCGACAGTTTCGGCGGCAGCTCTGTGTTCAAACCTTGGAAGACCGGCGAGTTCTAAGTGGCATCGCGCTCATGGATGACGGCAACTTAACCGTCCATGCGGGCGATGGCGATAATGCCATTGTTGCATGGGCGAACAAGGCTACCAACACGCTGACGATCAAGGTAGATGACACGGAACTGACCTTTCGTGACAGCCTTGTACGGCACATTACCATCTATGGCGAAGGCGGAAACGACTCGATAGGGATTCGCGACAGCGTTACGCAGCCGACTACACTGGATGGTGGAGCAGGCAATGATCAAATCATTGGTAGTCTGCAGAACGACGTCATTATCGGTGGCAGTGGCAACGATCGCTTGGCGGGACGCGCGGGCAACGACCGTATCGATGCAGGGCTGGGCAATGACGCAGTTCATGGTGGCGACGGAGATGATCGCATTCAAGGCGGTGTCGGCAGCGATCTGCTCGTGGGTGGCAATGGTGATGACTTTATCCTCGGTGACCCACTCAATGCTACGCTCAGCCCAGTCGGCGAGGTGCCGCGCGAGTTTGGCTCCGTCGCGACGACTCTCAACGCGGGGCTCGGTCCCAACCTGGAAGGTGTGCCAGAATTGTCGGAAGCTCCCAGCGATTCTGTAATTTCCTACAACGACGAGATTCATGGTGGACGCGGCAACGATACGATCCACGCCGGAGCTGGCTACGATACGGTTTTCGGTGATTCAGGTGACGATGCCGTCAACGGCGGTGCCCAAGGCGATTACATCGAAGGCGGTGAGGGCAATGATCGACTCGGCGGTGACGGTGGCGTCGATATCATTTTTGGTGGAGCTGGAAACGATCAAATCGGCGGTGGCGATGGAGGAGATTATCTCATTGGCGGCAACGGACACGATGAGATTGTAGGTGGCACCGGCGATGATTGGATCTTTGGTGACGCAACCAATAGTTATCCGGCTGGTTATGTCGACCCGATCGTCTACGCACTAGATTTTGCCAACGAGGGTCGTGGCAACGACAGCCTGAAGGGCGGGGTTGGCAACGATATCGTGGTGGCTGGCAATGGCAATGACCGAGTCAGCGGCGATGCCGGAGGAGATATCCTGGTCGGCGGTGCTGGCGATGATGCGATCCAAGGCGGCGAAGGCAATGATGTGATTCTGGGTGACTGGACCTTCGACGGTGATGGAGATGACGCCAGAGACCGCGCACGTGCGGCGCAGCCAATCGTAGCTGCGATCGCCGGGGCAGTCGTCCAGCCAGTCGGCGACCTGACTGCCAGCCCCGTAGATCGTGTGCCAGAACCGGTTTCATTCAACGATCGGATCAGCGGCGGAGATGGCCAAGATTTAGTGTTTGGAATGCGAGGTGATGATCATATCGAAGGCGGTGCAGGCGACGATGTGCTTTACGGCAATGTCGGCGATGACACGATCTTCGGTGGCGGTGGTAACGATGGCATCTCAGGTGGTTGGGGCAACGACCAATTGGGTGGCGGTACGGGCGATGATCGGATGTCGGGCGGTGCCGGGAACGACGAAATGCGCGGCGGAGACGGCCAGGACAGCTTAGCCGGCGACGACGGCCGCGACCGTTTGTTCGGAGGAGACGGCAATGACTTTCTTGCGGGTGGTGACGGAAGTGACCTGATGGATGGCGGTCGCGGTCGCGACACAATTCGAGCTCGCGATGGAGTGTTTGATATCGTCTTCACCGATGGCTTCGATGATCTTGAAGTCGATCGCTTTGACAGAGTTGTTGGTAGCTAGTCGGGTCGTTTGGACGAGATTCAACTACTTCAAACTAAACTCGGCAACGACTGGAAAGTGGTCGCTAGTGTCAAGCTCCCCGACGGGCATCGTCAAACGCTGATCCCAGTGTTCATGCCCGTCGCGCCGACCGCGAACCGTCTCTTGCGATAGGATGCGCACGCGATCAAGACTCCAGTCCAAGCCGGGTTCATCTTCGATCAGGCTGCGGCTGACCATGACGCGATCGAATTGCCTGTCTAGAATCAAATGGGTTGGCTGCTTGGGATCCTCCAATCGCGTTAGCAAGTCGACCAGCGGCTGATCGCTCGCGTGATTGCTCAGGACGCCCACATCACTATGTTGGTCACCAGCACGCGTCTCAGAATTGAAGTCTCCCAAAACGATGACGTCATGCCCGGCCGCCAACAACGGCTCGACCCAATGCCGCGCCAGAGTCGCTTGCTTCACCCGAGGCTCCTCGGCTTCGGCGGTCGCCCGCAGGTGGATATTCAAGACCGTTAGGGGACTAGCTACGTTGGACCAGCGAAATTCGCCAAACAAATGCTTGGATAGATTATAGAATTTGCCGCTATCGAACATGGTCTTGCTTTGCTCCTGGCGGCGATAGGCGAACAAGCCGCCACGGAACAGAAATCCTACATCTTGCTCGGTAAAGCGATCCGTGCCTTGGATGAACGCGTAACGATAGCTGGTTCGATGCTTGGTCTTGATCTGCTGAGCGATAGCCGCCAACGTCTGATCGCCTTCGATCTCTTGCAACGCCACGATGTGGGCTTGCGAGTCGGCGATGACCTTAGCCACTGCGGCTACCTTGTCGAGCCACCTCTCCTTGGACGGGGCCGATTGTTCGCGTGCCAAATCACTGCGGTTATCGCCTGTGTAATCGTCGAACATCCATTCCACGTTCCAAGTCATCACACTCAGCTTGCGCGGTGCCTCGTCAAAGGGCTGCGCGCGGCAGAGCGTTATCGACAGACAAGTGACAACGACCGAGAGAAAGTAGCAGGCACACTCCGTGTGCCGTCCGCAAAACCTATTCATGAAGGCATATCCGTAAGACGTATTCCCAAAACCATGTCCCTACAGCTTACATCACGCGGCTTACGGCTACTACCAAGTCTATTGAGGATCGCGAATGATCAACAACAGGAAGCTCATATCCTGGCCAGCAAGGCCCATGTTAGGCCCGCCAGCATTCGTGTTCGGACGTTTTCGTTCAACGCTAGACACCAATTTGCCCTGAGCCGAGATACCAGCAAATGGCGAAGGCCTCAGCGAGCTATCGATAGCCAGCGGCGCTGCCACCGACTCGTTCACGGCAAAACGCTTACCAGAAGCTTCGGCTATCTTTTGCATCAATCGGTTCGTCGGCGTTTCAAAGGCAAAGTCAAAGCGGAGCAAAGGCACGTTCTGCAGGTCGTCGTAGAAGATCTGCATGAGACGCCCAACTGCGGCCGTATCAGCATGCAAGAAGTAGATATAAGCATTTTCGAGACCTTCGTCCTCCGGCCGAACAATCGTTCGTGCCTCCGTCAACACCTCATTGATCTCCTTGGTAGCGACAATTGGCTCTTCCAAACGCACGCCACAGTCTTTGAAGACGGACTCAAGGTACTTGTTGTCCAACGCAGCCCGTGAAACTTGCATATCCATGACCAACGAGTACAAAATCTTCGAATCCGCATCACTGACGTACTTCACAGCGGGTGTCGCATCAGCAGTGGGTACGGCGGCAACTTCAACTTCAAGCGGTCCTAGCTCTGGTTGTACGTCGGGCTGCTCGGCAATTGGTTCGATCAGCGCATCTGGGGCATTAAACAAAGTAGGCAGGTAGATGGTCAACAAGAGCAAGGCTGCCAAAGCGGCTAAGCCGCCAGCAACCGTCGCAGGTAAGCGCCATCCCGTCTGACGTCGTCGGGGGGATTGTTCAGATCTGTCTTCCATCGCACGGCGGACATGGTGACCGTTGGGCAGATTGGATTCGATCGCTCGACGCTGGGCTTCCGCTACGATTCGAGCGGAGAAATCTTTGGCGAATGTATGAGTACCTGCCGCTGCGGGCAAACGCTTGACATCCGCTGACAATTCGCGGAGTTGTTCTAAACGATGGCGAAGAGAGGGGTCCTTGTCGAGTGCGGACTCAGCCTCAGCCAGTTCAGTTGCATCGAGTTGACCATCGATATAGGCCTTCAGCAATTCATGGAATCGCTCGTCCAGATTATTGCCTTCTCGAGGCATGGGATCGTACTCAAGCAACCTGCGGTCACCGCCTTCTCGCAGAACTATATGCGGAAATCAATACTCTGCCCTCACGCAGAGTATACAAGTGTCCACCTTTCTAACCCGTTGCGAGGTCAGTGGGGCTGCTCTTCCGATGATTGTGGCCGGGATTAAGTTCCCGACAACCACATTTCACCCCGCGATTTTCCGCCTAAGCCCCCAAATATGGCAGACACAGCCCGACAAAGCCAGACGACTACCTCCCCTGCAGGGGGCCTCCTTGGAGTGCTGGGACTTGTCCCAGCTTTCCTATGAGGGCTTGATGTATCAGAATCCCACTCTTGTAGACAGAGTACCTCTGAGGGAAACTCCTATCCCTAGCTACGATCTCCGCTGTCGAAACTAGCTGAAATTGGGCACGTCTCGCTAAACGCCACCACGTAGGTCAGCCTCTCCGAGGCTGACGCCGCAGCGATGCTGCGGTTCTCCCGAGTCTCGGAGAGACTCGGCTACGTGATTTGCCGACCGACTAGCAAGTGCCTGCGACCAAACGGTTTACGCAGCAAGTGCTTTACAGACCAAGCCACACTTGCCTACTGATCGGCCAGATAGCTGATTAAGTCGGTACTCGTGACAATGCCCACCAGTTTTTCACCGTCTACGACCGGTAGTGCGTGAAAATTACCAGTACTGAGTAGTTTGGCAGCGTCGCGGACCGTGCCATGGGAAGAAACCGTGACCGGGTCAGCGTTCATGACATCGTCGAGCCGGTAGGTGTGATCGAGTATCGTGTCCAGCTCTCTTCCATCCTGATTACCGAATTCGCCAAACGAAATTCTCAATAGGTCTGCGGTGCTGACGATTCCAACCAGCTTTTCCCCGCGCATGACGGGCACATGGTGAATGTCCCCTTGCTCGAACAACTTACGGACGCGCGAGACCGGCTCACCTTCTTGAACGGTTGTCAACTGTTGGGTCATGATTTTGACTACGGGCTCGTTTTTCTTCATGTTTGGCCTTCGATAAATAACTCGATAACTGAATTCACTAGTCGACACTAAATCAACGTATTGCAGATTGCATAGCTCTTCTGCTAATGCAATCTTGGTGCCACGGCTTGGAACCTAGATAACTAGACGTTGTGACCGCGCGGGTGAGCGATATAGCGCGCTCAGGGCGCGCAATTGGCATCGCAGGTACCGCTAGACAGAGGTAACGCGGGCTGGCACACTTTTCGCTACCCAGCGACCGGCTGGCAGCGTTGGAAACCGTTACAGAATTGAAGAGTGAATATGACTGGCAGCAAACAAGTGCCATCGAAAAAAACGATCCACTGGAGTCACCTCATCGAAGGCTCGGGAAAGTTATTGATTGGGGTCGTCGGTTCGATCGGGGTGATCTACCTACTCATGCTGCTCGCTGGTGTTTTTACGGAGAAGGTTGCTGAGGGCGATTCGCACCTCACCAAACGCCAATTGCCGAGCAATGCACGCGTTGGCGTGGTGCAGGAGGTGACGAGTCCTCGGTTCGAGTCAGCCGTGGGGGCGATTGAGCCAATTCATGAATCGAGTGTAGCATCGAAGATTTTGGCTCGAGTTGACGAAGTAACCGTCAGCGCCGGGCAATACGTCAACGCTGGCGAAGTGCTTGTGCGACTCAACAACGATGACTTACAGGCGCGGCTTAAACAGGCCGAAGCTCAACGCAATGTCGCGGCAGCTCAAGTCCAACAGGCGGCCGCGGATCTTAGCCGGGCCAAGCAGTTGATCAGCTCGCGAGCTATCTCGACTGCCGAACTGGAATCTGCCACAACTGCCGAAAAGACTAGCCAAGCCGAGTTGGATCGCGCGGAACGCGCTGTGGAAGAAGCGAACATTCTGCTGGAATATTCCACGATTAACGCGCCGTTTAGCGGCGTGGTCATTGAAAAAAACGTTCAGGCTGGCGACACCGTCATCCCCGGCCAGACCCTTTTGACACTCTATGATCCGGACCAGATGCAGTTGGTGGCCAACGTTCGTGAGTCCTTGGCAATTGGGCTGAAAATCGGGCAACAATTGCCTGCCAAGCTTGAGACGCTCGACCACGAGTGTCTGGCAACCGTCCGCGAAGTTGTACCACAAGCCGACGTTGGTAGCCGCTCATTTCAAGTCAAAGTGAGCGGGCCGTGTCCTCCGGGAATCTACAGCGGTATGTTCGGGCGTCTGATGCTGCCGCTCGAAGATGAAACCATCAGGATCATTCCGCGCGAAGCTGTTCGGCGGGTTGGCCAATTGACCTTTGTGGATGTCGTCGAAGGAGATACGGTCACGCGTCGCAATGTTCAAATCGGTAGGATCTTTGACCAGGACGTTGAAGTGCTATCCGGACTGGCGGTCGATGAACAAGTCTTACTGTCGAACTCGACCGACGAGGAAGCTAGCCGATGAAATCACACGGAAGCGAGTCGGATGGCCACACCGATGTGTTATCCGGCATTGTGCGGATGTTCCTCAATTCGAACTTGTCGATCATTCTGATTATATTCTCGATGATCATTGGGATCGCAGCTTTGCTGTTGACCCCGCGCGAGGAAGATCCACAAATTGTCGTGCCTCTAGCCGATATCTATGTCCAGTTTCCGGGACATGCCGCTTCTGAAGTTGAGCAATTGGTGGCAACGCCGCTCGAGCGCATGCTGTCCCAGATTGATGGCGTGGAGTACGTCTACAGCATGTCGCAGGATGATCAAGCGACGATTACGGTACGATTCTACGTTGGGGAGGATCGCGAACGGAGCCTTGTCAAGCTCTTTAAAAAACTGAATGAAAATGCGGACGCGATTTCGCCCGGCGTTACCAGCTGGGTTATGAAGCCAGTGGAGATTGACGATGTGCCGATCGTCACCTTCGCATTGAAGGGCGCGAACGATGACAACCTGTCCTTGCGTCGGATCGCTGAGGAACTCGTCGAACGCTTGTCGGTAGTTCCACAGGTCAGTCGTGCATCGATTATTGGTGGACTCCCGCGCACCATTCACATCAACTTGCAGACCGCAGAACTGCGTTCGCATTTGCTTTCTATCCAAGACGTACTCAGCGCCGTAGACGGTGCAAATTCTACGCAGCCTGCGGGCACTTTCGTGCGTGATGACAATTCAATTCACGTGGCGGCCGGCGGTGCCCTGAGATCCGCCGAAGACCTACGCAATTTAGTGGTTGGTGTCTTTGACGAACGCCCTGTGTTCTTGAAGGATGTAGCTAGCGTCGTGGACGGGGCGGTCGAAGTCACTAGTTACGTACGCCATGGCTGGGGGCCCGCGCGGCACTTTGAATCACATGCGGGCAGCCCCGGAACACGAATCGGCTCTCATGGGCACGCGACATCGGATCTCGAAGCGCACGAAAACGACGCAGACAGCCAGTCGGCAGTGACCATTGCGATCTCGAAACAAAAGGGTGCCAATGCCGTCGAAGTTGCTCGGCAAGCAATCGCGGAAGCCGAACGACTGCGGAGCGAAGTTCTCCCAGACGACGTACAGCTCATCGTGACACGCAACAGCGGACTGACGGCCAACCATAAAGTGAACGAATTGGTTGAAGCGCTGGGCGTGGCCATCGTTATCGTGGTACTGCTGCTGACCATCGGTCTGGGCTGGCGCGAAGCGGTGATTGTGGCCGTGGCCGTGCCGGTCGTCTTTGGCCTGACGTTGGCCGTCAACCTGATGTTTGGTTACACCATTAATCGTGTGACGCTGTTTGCTCTAATTCTAGCCCTAGGGCTATTGGTCGATGATCCCATTGTGGATGTCGAGAACATTGCGCGGCACTTTCACGATCGCAAAAAGGCAACCCGTCGAATTGTGCTCGATGCGGTGGCTGAGATTCGTCCGCCATTGATCAGCGCCACGCTAGCGGTAATTGTCAGTTTTCTACCGATGTTCTTTATTACAGGCATGATGGGACCTTACATGTCGCCCATGGCTCTCAATGTGCCAGTCGCGATGTTGATGTCGATGGTAGTCGCTTTCACCATCACACCGTGGTTGACGTACCAGATGCTCAAGAAGCACTATCCCAATGAAGAGCGCGGCTTGTCCGCCTCCGATGCAACAGACGGGGCGAAGTCGCATGTGCTCGAAGAGGCCTACGATCCCGAAGTGGTCAAGCAAACGTGGTTGTATCGCTTCTTTCGTCCGTTGATGGTCCCATTGCTGAAGACACGGTTGCGCGCAATCACTTTTCTTGTTTTTATCTTTGCTTTGACCGTCGCAGCGGCGGAATGGGCGCGTTGCGGATGGTGCCGCTGAAGATGTTGCCGTTCGACAACAAGAACGAGTTTCTGTTGGTGCTAGACATGCCCGAAGGCACTACGCTCGAGCGCTCTGATGCCATCGTTCGGGAGTTGGAGTCGTACATTGCCAGTGCGCCCGAAGTCACCGACTACAGTAGCTATGTAGGCACGGCTGGCCCCATCGATTTTAATGGTCTCGTGCGTCACTATTATTTGCGCGGCCTGCCCCATCAAGCCGAAATTCGCGTCAATCTGGTCGGCAAGAAGAATCGCAAGCTGCAAAGCCATGGGCTCGGATTACGAATGCGCGATGAACTGACAAAAATCGCCGCCGACGCCGGTGGAGTCCTGCGGATCGTCGAACTTCCGCCTGGGCCGCCAGTTCTCGCTTCTCTGGTCGCTGAAGTGACCGGCCGGCCAGATCATAGCTACACGGAACTGCTTGAAGCCGCCAAGATCATCCGCGATCGCATGCAACTGGAACCTGGAGTCGTCGAAGTCGATGATGTCCGTGAACTGCCGATGACCAAGTTGACATTCGTGCCTGACCAAGAGAAAGCTGCTCTAGCTGGTATTTCAGTAGCTGACATTGCGACAACGATGCGCGTCGCCCTGGGAGGTGACACACAACAAACAATTCGCGTGGAAAACGAACGCAACCCGCTGAGACTAACCTTTCGTCTACCTCGCGACGTGCGTTCCAGCCGCATTGGATCTATCCCAGTTGCCAATGCGAGGGCAGAATGGCAATATCGTTCTGCTAGCTGAATTGGGGCAGTGGGAGGAGTCGCGCGTTAGCCAAACGATCTATCACAAGAATCTGCGGCGTATCGCGTACGTATTTGCTGAGACCGTGGGACGTCCGCCCGCCGAATGTGTGATTGATTTATTAGCGGATCGCACGAGCGGGTTGGTTGGAGTCGAAGATGCCCAGCCATCCTCGACCGAGTCTCGGACGTTTTTTAACAATGGTAGTCACATCGGTTGGGGCTTGCAGAATGGCATCGATGTCACATTTGCAGGTGAAGGCGAGTGGAAAATCACGCTCGATGTATTCCGAGATCTCGGCCTCGCATTCGGCGCGGCCATGGTCATGATCTACATCATCTTGGTGGCCCAAACTGGTTCCTTCATGATTCCCGTCATTGTGATGCTGGCGATCCCACTGACTGCATTGGGTGTGATGCCCGGTTTCTATCTACTCAATGCCATGTTGAGTTCTCCAATCGGTGGCTACGCAGACCCCGTCTACTTTACGGCCACTGCCATGATTGGCATGATCGCACTGTCGGGCATCGTCACACGAGATTCAATCATCTTGGTTGACTTTATGGAGCAAGCGGTGGCACGTGGGCGACCTTTGTTTGACGCCATTTTGGAAAGCCGCGTTGTACGTCTCCGTCCGATTCTGTTGACCGCAGGTGCAGCGATGTTATCTGCCATTCCGATTACGCTGGACCCCATCTTCTCAGGGTTGGGGTGGTCACTCATCTTCGGTCTGATCGCGTCGACGATCTTTACGCTATTTGTGATTCCCGCCACCTACTGGCTGCTGTACGCTGGGCGCGGTACCACTGGCCTTCATTAGTCCAATCGCCTCAAGTGCGACTTGGGCTTTGGCTTCCGCCATTTGATCCTGCTTCATCAGCAGGTCAGCTTGCAAAATGTATAGTCGCGTAAAGTCAATCGTACCAGCGTCATACAGGCTCTGCGCCTTCTCGACAGAAATGCGGGCGGCTTCGGCCGAGCGGCTGAGCGAATCGGCTCGATCAAAGCTATTCACGAACGCAAGCTGTGCATCTTCGACTTCGCCTTGCGCGCGCAGCACCGTGTGTTGATACTCTTGACACAACGCAAGAAAAGCAGCTTTTTCGGCTTCGATTGTATTGCGCAGTCTCCGATAGTTGAGAATTTTCCAACTGAAACCAGGGCTAATCATGCCAACTTGACTCGCCGAACTGAACATTCTTGAAAAGTTCTCCGAGGACAGTCCGGCCTGTCCAATGACACTCAATTGTGGATAGAGCTCAGACTGGGCAATTCCAATTCGTGCCGATTGAGCGGCCAATTGTCGTTCGACCTGGCGTACATCAGGGCGTTGGTTCACTAAAAGCGCAGGCGGTGCCGTTGCCACTTGCTCGGTCGCGGCAGGGATTTCGGCTGTGAATCCATAAACGTTGGCCAGGTCTTGCGGTGGGCGTCCCAGCAGGAGGCACAGACGATTGCTGGCTTGTCTGCGCCCCGTTTCCAGCAACGGTAGCAGCGCCTCGGTTTGGCCCACGTTCGTTTCGGCTTGTGCCACGTCCAATAGCGATGCCAACCCCAAGTCGAACTTGGTCCGAGTCAAATCAAACGTGCGCTGCTGAATTTCCAAATTCTGCTGGGCAAATACTTGGCGCATTTCGTACATTCGCATTTCGACATAGGCCTGGGACACACCCGCCACCAGCAGCAGGGCGACTTGATCATTGGCGGCAAAGGACGCCTCCAGACCTGCATCCGCCACCTCCACGGCTCGCCGATACTTACCCCAAAAGTCCAATTCCCAGGCGACCGCTAGACCGGTCGAGTAGGCTTGGGGAAACAGGTTGGGTTCAAATACCCCTGGGATACGGATGAAATTGGCGTTCGTCGAACTGAGCGAGGATTTACTAAATGTTCCTTGAACGACCTGGGATTGGGGAAATAGACTTCCGGCCGTTGCCCCGCGCCGATGCTCGGCTTCGATGATGCGCTGCCCAGCCGCGCGTAGGGTGAGATTTTCGCTGAGAGCCACGCAAACCAGCTCATCCAAAACCGGGTCCTGCACGGGCAAAGACCAGACCTCGCCTGCATTCGAGGGACTGATGAGTCGTGGATGCTCGGCCAAACTCCACTCCATGTTCACCTGGACGGCAGGCCGGGCATAGTCTGGGCCCACGCGACAGCCCATGAGCAAGCAGAGCGCTAGTCCCCCCAAGGCGATTCGCCGAAGTTCTTGAGTAGGGTTGAAGGACATTGCTAGCACTCAGGCGAAATATTTGGTTCCGCAAGAGTATTCGTCAAAATAGTCGCACCTGGGATAGTTGGATTAAGTTGGCTGCCAATAACCGCCTGAACGCTACAGGTTGCCCGCCCAACGAGAGAACTTGCCTGCCAACCAAGCTCTGGAAAAGCTAAATCGAACTTATGAACTGCATCTCCAGCGAGGCTTCCGCCCGATCAGCTACCGTGGCGGACGCTACTCTTCGGGCGAAGTGACGCATGGTTTTCTATTGGATCACCGCTTCGTCGTGGATTCATCCGTTTGCCCCTTCGCGACTTGGCCAGACGAAGGTGCTCCGAACTACTACCAGCATTCTCTTCGGCCAACTGTAATCGCGTCGAATGCTGCTGACGGCCATCAGCTGTGCAGGATTCCGTTGACCCGTCTGTTTACACGACGTCCCTTCCAGTTTTGGAATTCCGTTCATCACATCATCGAGACCTCGCCGCTTTCCAAGTTGCGACTGATTGGAATCATGGAGCGCATAAATCTAGTCCGACGAATCTGGCTAAACTTTGAAACGGAATCTACCGAGGCGATGTTGTGGGTAGTTCGTCATGCGCACCGATTGAATTTACCCTACCTCTGCTTTACCGTTCACAGTTCGTCGCTTTCGGTGGGCCCAAGTCCTTATGCGCGTACCGCTGAGCAAGTGGACCGAATCTTGAATGGTGTCGAACGCGTTCTCGCCGAGCTGGCGGCCGACCCGCGATTTCAACCGGCGACGCTGGCCGAAATCGGGACGCACTTCTTAGACCAAAACGAAAACCAACAGCACACTAACAATAATCTAGACGCGAGTACGACATGAAAATATTAGGAATTAGCCCGTTAGACAAAGACGCCACGGCTTCGTTTGTCGAAGACGGAAAAATCCTGTTCGCCTGCGGCGAAGAACGACTATCACGCACAAAATTGCAAGATGGCTTTCCTATGCAGGCTGTCAAGCTGGGACTGCAGCGAACTGGATGGTCGCTCGGCGACATCGACCAAGTCGCCTATTCATTCTTCGATGGCGATCGCGAGCACCAACTGATGCAAGAGGCCATGCTCGAGGATGAATCACAGCACAACAACGATTCCACTGCAGCCTCACTCGCCCAATTGAAACGAGCTCGCCAAAACTACCGACCACAGCACAAGATGCCCATTCCAGGTTTGGATGCGATGCACGAATTTACTGATCGCAAGCCTATCCACAAACGTTGGCTTTACGAACTGGCGGCTTGGTCGCCTGGCATGGATCGTCGCTTGCATCGCAAGTGCTTCCGGGCTTGGGTAGACCACGCCTCTGCCGATCATCAACTCCGCACCCAACAACTTCACGATGGGCTGAGCGAACTAGGTTTGCTCGACAAGCTAGTACGGTTCAATCACCATCTCACACATGCAGCCAACGCCTTCTACTTTTCCGGCTACGAGTCGGCGCTGGCGATGTCCTTTGATGGTTATGGCTCGGGAAATTGCGGAGCTGTCTATGAAGCGACGCCCGACGGATTGAATAAGCTGCACGAGTTTCGCTTCCCAAACTCGCTGGGGCAATTCTACGAATATGTGACCTCGGCGCTCGGCTTCCGCCCCGGCCGGCACGAAGGCAAGATCGTCGGCTTGGCAGCGTACGGCGACCCCGAAGTGCTGGGCCCAGTGTTGCGTGAGCGGTTTACCGGGATGGACCATGGCGATGTGCGCATAATATGCGGGCTGCGACCAATAATGTTTTGCTCGTCTCCTTTCGCAACATTTCTCGAAACGCGATATGGCTGCTGCCTACCAAACTGTACTGGAGGAAGTCGTCAAACAGGTCGCGGACTTCTGAGTCCACTAAAACAGGCTTGCGCATGTGCTTGTCGGGAGGGGTCAACGCCAATGTTAAATTGAACCAACGCATTCACGAGTGTGAGGGCGTCGATTCCGTTTTCGTTTATCCCAACATGGAGCGATGGCTGTGCAACGGGGGCGGCTTTGTTGAAAATCTCTTTCAAAAGACAAACGTCCCGCACCGCTCTGGCAAATGCGTATACAGATTCCCGACTATTCAAACGCCGAAATACGGAAGGCACTGGACGAACAGGGTCTTGTTTATGAGCAGCACGCGGATGTTGAATCGGCAATTGCCGATCTGCTAGTCGATAATCGTATTGTCGCGCGTTTCCACAGGGCCATGGAATACGGCCCCGGGCGGCGTGGCAATCGCTCCATCTTGTACTTGGCAGGATCCAGAGGTCAACCTATGGCTAAATCATCAGCTCGGTCGTACCGAGTTCATGCCGTTCGCCCGCTGCACTGGCCGATCGAAGCAGACCGCGCCTGTTCAAAAACATGGGGGTGTGAAAAGACGGCGGAGTTTATGACGTGACTTTCGATTGCACCGAAGATATGAAGCGCATATTGCCCTGCAACTGTACATGTCGACGGCACCGCACGACCGCAATTGGTCAGCGCAGAAACGAACGCGAGCTTCACCGGATACTGCAGTCCCTATCATGAGAAAGTGGAATTCCTGCGGTCATCAACACCAGTTTTAACGCGCGAGGAACCGATTGTCTGCTCGCCCACAGATGCCGTGCGAGCTTTCTTGGATGGACGCATCGACTATCTAGCCATTGGTGAGTGCATTGTCCCCCATCCCAGCTTGTCCGAAATTGAAAAAGAGCGGCGAGCAGAAACTTCGAAACCGTTTCGGCTTAGCCCATTATGAAATTCCGCATAACCGAATCGGACGGCTTGCTGCGTCTTGGACAGCCGATTTCCATCGGACTTGGTGTACCACCGGGTACGACCGTCACGGAATCAGCCAGGATTGTCAATGCATCTGGGCAGCGAACGCCAGCTCATTGTAAAACGCTGACGCGACACACCCTGACGGTAGGCCGCGTAGGTATTGGTCGAGCTTGCTTAAACATCGCGGCCAACGCGACCGAAGTGTTACGGTTGAATTCGATGAGCCTACCGTTGCCGATGATCGGTCGCCAACGGCTGACGTGCCTACGGCTCACAATCCGACGGCCTCGATCCCCGCGGATGGCAAGATTTGTTTAGGACAGTTGCATGAGCTTGCAGGGTTGGTCGTTGAGATCTGGAAGTTCAGCCGACCAAAGTAGGTTTGGAAGCTCCCGCCGATAGCGGCTACGACGGACCAATTTCGTCCAGAACGCGCGGCAGCAACCGCGTAGTCTGCGATGCATCCATCGCGACCGGCTTGCAAGGTTCGAGCATGCGTAAGACAAATAGAACCCGCGTTTTTCCTGAACTGGTTGGCTGCGAATCGACGTTACACTTCACAACCCCAGCGGGCCGAATGTCTGGAGGTTTTGGATTGGGACACAGCTGCATTCCTGATCCGCGACGCATCGCTGGTTCTGCGGCAGGCCGAGTCAAAATTCCGCTCTGTGCAATGGTTAGCCGATGCAGCAGGTTGGCAACAGAAATCGCTACCAGGACTCTTGAGCCTGACGCAGCACCACAGTGGCGGTGAAAATTGCGATAGTCCAAATCACCGTTTGGCGGACGGCCAGTTGCCGCCACGGGTCCGGGCTATCGCGAATCATTCCAGTTCTACGACAATCGAAACATCGAACTTGCCCACTCCACAGCACAGCAGAACGCGCGTTATTCACCAGTTATCGAATTGATTGCCAAGCCAGCTAGTGTCACTGCGACTATGGTGGACTTTTGGCAGAAGTTCCCCAGTGCCATCGCAGCGGATGACCGGCTCGTCCGGTACGGTTTGGCCTGTTAGCAGAAAACGACCGCGGCTGTATCCGAGCTTCAGGGAAAAATCAACTCGCACCATTTGGCTCGCGTAACGAACCCCAGAATGAGCTACGCGCAGAACAAGACCGATACGGGTCGAACACTCGCAATCTCGGCTATTCCGGACTATCACCGCCATGACCTTAGCTGGGTTCATTGCCCTGTGGCAATTACACAAGATCCGACTGAGCTGAGTAGTTCGGGTGCTTTAGAATGGTTCGCAGACTTACCATCATCCCGCTTGCCAGAACTGAAAACGATGCTGGACGAGATGCTCGGGAGTCCAAAGGGATTCGCGGCGAAAAATGAAGTCATTGACGAGTTCGGCTGGAGAAACTTTGGCGATATCTGGGCCGACCACGAGCAGACCTATTCGAACGATCCGATGCCGGTTATTTCGCACTACAACAATCAGTACGACCTGTTGCATGGAATGTTGCGGGAGTATTTGCGAACTGGAGATGTGCGTTGGTGGAAATTGGCGCAACCACTCGCCGAACACGTGATGGATATTGACATCTATCATACGGAGCAGGACCGCTCAGCCTACAGCGGGGGGATGTTTTGGCACACATCCCATTACCGGGATGCAGGAACTGCTACCCATCGAACTTTTTCACGTGCTATGACTGGCGATCAACACCGCGTCGCTGGCGGCGGTCCCGCAGCGGAGCACAACTATGCATCTGGGCTGCTGCTGTTTTATCATCTGACCGGCTGCCCACGTGCGGCAGCGGCGGTCATTTCGCTCGCAAACTGGGTGATTGCGATGGACGATGGCAACCTTTCTCCACTATCGCTGTTAAGTGGTTGCGCAACCGGAAACGCCAGCTCGACATCTGTGCGGACTTATCACGGCCCCGGCCGTGGCGTGGGCAACTCGATCAATACCTTACTGGACGCCTGGATCTTGACCCGGTCCAACGCCTACTTAGCCAAATGTGAATCCCTAATACGCCGAAGCGTACATCCGGAAAACGAGCTCGAGCCGTTGAATCTCTTGCATGCCGAGCTCCGCTGGTCCTATCCGGTGGCATTGCAGGCTATGTTGCGATTCTGTGAAATTGTCGGCGACCAAGCACCGGAAACCTGTAGGTATATTCAAGCCTCGCTGCAGCGCTACGCTGAGTGGATGCTGTCGAATGAATCGCATTATTGGGATCGACAGGACGAGCTAGAATTCCCAACGGAAACCTGGCCAGCCCAAGATTTACGTAAGGGCACCACAATGATGTTGTTGTCAGCGGTCGTCGTCGATCGTGAGCGAGCCAAGTTCCTGCACCAACATGGCCGAACATTCTTTGAGCGTGCACTGGAGCAGCTGTTCGCTTGCGATACTCGCAATTATACACGTCCGTCTGCGATTGTATTGCAGCAGTTGCCTTTGTTCGAATGGGCACTGCACCTGTTAGACCGACCACTCTCACGTTATTGGGATGATCGACAGAGTAGCATTCATTGGCCCACCCGTTCGGCTTGGCACTTTCAAAAGGATGATGTGCGTGCCGCGATCAAATCCCCGGTGCGATGGCCCGCCCTAGCGATGCGATTGGTGAACATTCGGCGCTGGCCGTTACTGTTGGCACAGTCCCCACTGGGACGCCACTATCGGAGACTGGTTCGCCCTCTTGGAACCCATCATGAATAACAGTGGACGTGCGAAGGGGCGACCACCCAAACCGACCATCTGCCAAGTGTTGCACACTCTGTCCGTTGGCGGCGCGGAAGTACTCGCCAGGGAATTTGCAATTCAGGCGGCACCTAGCTTTCGCACGGTTTTTGCCTGCCTCGACGAGGTTGGAGAAATCGGGAATCAGTTGTTGACGAAGGGATTCACCGTGGAGTGTCTTGGTCGCAAGCCAGGCTTGGACCGACAATTGATGGGTCGGTTGGCCAAGTTCTGTAGGGAACAGCGGGTCGATGTGATTCATGCACACCAGTACGCCCCATTTGTTTACGCAGCGCTCAGTCGCTGGCAGTCCGTTGGTTCGATTATCGGTGGTCGTCCACCCATTCTGATGACTGAGCATGGTCGCCACTATCCCGATGTTCGCAAGATCAAACGGGTCTTTGCTAATAAATTCTTATTTAGGCAACATGACCGTTGTGTCGCCGTTGGTCAGGGAGTTAAGCAGGCGCTGATCGACAAGGAAGGTATCCGCACCAGTCGAATTGAAGTAGTCTATAACGGAATTGACGTAACGCGTTTTCAGCGATGCCAGAGCACTCGTGCGGCAACGCGCGAAGAGCTAGGACTCGCGAAAAATGATATCGCTGTATTCCAGGTCGCCCGAATCAATCCATTGAAGGATCACGAAACCGCGATTCGTACGTTTAGTCACCTGAAAGACATGCTGAATATCAAACTATTCGTCATTGGCGATGGTGAACTGAAGCCTGCGGTCGCTACGTTGGTTCACCAATTGCATCTAGATGGTAGCGTCAAAATGTTGGGTACCCGCCATGATGTCGATCGCCTCATCAACGCCGCAGATATTTCCCTGTTGACGAGCATCTCGGAAGGAATTCCACTCACCCTGATAGAAGCCATGGCAAACGGTCTGCCGTGTGTCGCTTCAAACGTGGGTGGTGTTCCGGAAGTCGTAATTGACGGGACAACTGGATTCCTGGTCGCAGCAAAGGATGACAAATCCTTTGCCGAACGAGTTCGCCTTCTGGCGACTGATGCCGATCTGCGTTCTAAGTTTGGAAAGGCGGCCACCGCACGGACGCGAGAAAAATTTAGTGATGTGGAGATGCACTCGTCGTATCAGGATTTGTATCGCCAAATGAGCGTTGCCATCCGGCCTGTTCGGCGAGTCAGTTGAGCGTTGCATGACCCAGAAGCCTTTGTGTTGCATACGCATCGTCAATGGTGTCGGTGGGGGCCGGAAAAAACTATCCTCAATTCGCCTCGTTACTTGCGGCAACTAGGATACGAATCAGCTTGCCTTTATCTGCATCCCGAAGGTGATCTTGGAATTGAGACGCTGGTTCGACGCGCCGAATCGGCGCAAGCTGAACTATTGGCTTGGCCTGACGGCACTGGCATTGACACTGCGATGATCCAGCGATTGGCGGATTACTGTCGTCATCGCGAAGTTGCAATTTGGCATGCCCACGACTACAAGACAAACGTCTTGGGGCTGCTAGTTCGGCGGAAATGGCCGATGAAATTGGTCACCACAACACATGGCTGGTGCGTCACGGGACGAAAGAGTTGGCTCTACGCCACAGTTGGAAAAGCCTGCCTTCCGTTCTACGACGCCACCTTGGCGGTCTCGGACGATTTGTACCGTAGCGGCTGCCGCTGGGCGATGGGAAAGAAACGCGTGCATTTCATAGAGAACGCAATCGACTCAGATGTTTTCGTTCGCCGTCGACGGCCGTCGCACGCACGCCGGCATTTCTGTCAGATGCGAAACTTACCTGAGCCTGGAGATGACGATTTCCTGGTGGTCTCGCTTGGGCGACTAGCCAAGGAGAAAGCCTACCACGATTTGATTGCAGCAGTTAGTCAAATTCGATTGGATGGAGCCCGAGTTGTCCTGTGGATAGGCGGCGACGGACCTTGTTGGGAAGTATTGCAGAAGCAAATTCAGAACTCAAGCCTATCCGATTCGGTAACATTATTGGGGCATGTCGACGACCCACGCCCAATGATTGAGGCAGCCGACGCGTTTGTATTGAGCAGCACTACGGAAGGATTGCCGAATGTGCTGCTGGAAGCCATGGCCATGGAAACCGCCATTGTTTCAACCCGCGTCGGCGGAATCCCCAAACTGATTGAGCACGAGCAGGATGGCTTGCTGGTTGATCCCGGACAACCAACGCAACTGACTAACGCCATTCATTCACTAATCACAGATCCACTTTTGCGTGAGCGTCTGGCTCTTAAGGCAAGGGATAAAGTTGTGCAGCAGTACGACTTTCGCGCCCGAATGCTCAAGGTTGTCAAAGTTTATGACCAATTGATTGGCCTTGCCAGGTGAATACAACTGTCGACAACTTGGCAATTCAGCGCAGTGCTGCACCTGAAGCCGCAAAGCCAGTCAAGCGGGCGATCCAAGCTTTGTTCTGTATCGGAGTCGGGCCGCGCCTCGCGTTGTACTTCCTGATGCGAAGCCTGATCCGGCATCGCGCGTTGACGCCTGCGTCCGAGTCAATTGCGAAAATCCCGGGGTTTCGAGGCGTGTATTCACGCCAGGCGTTTTATCGATTTACATTGGCAGCTTGCGGTCGTGATGTGTACATCGGCTGGAATAGCGTGTTTTCAATGGCAGAAGCTATCGTGGGCGAAAGGGCCTTCATTGGGCGATTTTGTTCGATCGGCTTTGCAGATATTGGCGAAGAGGTGATGCTTGCGGATGGAGTACAAATTCTCAGCGGAGGCCGCGAGCACGACACGGGGGACGCAAAACGGTCGATGCACGAGCAGGGCCAGACACTTAGACAAGTCCGTATTGGCCGTGGTGCATGGATCGGCGCTGGGGCAATTGTGATGGCAGAGGTTGGCGAGCATGCGATTGTCGGCGCTGGTTCCGTGGTTACGCGTCCGATTCCGGCTGGCGCAATCGCCGTTGGATCACCCGCTAAAGTGATTCGCTACCGCGACGGCTGGAGCGAATCCGCCGCACCACTGAACACTTCATCTTCCGAGGTCAGTCGCTAAAAATCCATGTGCGGAATTACTGGTTACCTTTGGACTTCACCTGATTTCAGTCCAAGTCCAAAGCGATTCGATTACATGACCGATCGGCTGACGCATCGCGGACCTGACGGGCGAGGTGTGGAACGTTTTGCACATACCGACGGATCAGGTATCACCCTCGGTCATCGGCGGTTGTCGATTATTGACTTGGATGCAGGGCGACAACCGATGGCCAACGAAGACGAAACCGTCTGGACAACGTTCAACGGTGAAATCTACAACTATCGCGAACTGCGCTCGCAACTAGAGTCGAAGGGGCATCGCTTTCGAACTCATAGCGATACGGAGACAATCGTCCATCTCTATGAAGAGTATGGTGACGAGTGCTTCACGCATATGCGGGGCATGTTTGCCATCGCGATTTGGGACAGCCGTCAGCGACGTTTATTGCTCGCGCGTGATCGGATGGGCCAGAAACCGCTCGTCTACTATCAAGACAACCATCGATTTGTCTTCGCCAGTGAATTGAAGGCCATTCTCGCCGCAGGCGACGTCCCCACCGATATTCGCCCACAAGCCATCGACGAGTACTTCCTGTACGGATACATCCCCCACCCGGGAACGATTTATCAGAACGTTTTCAAGCTGCCACCGGCGCACTTGGCCAGCTGGGAGGCCGGGCAACTAAATGTGCGCCGCTATTGGCAACCCGAGCGAGCTCCTGATGCCGACACTCCCATCGACACACTTCGCGCCAACTTGCGTCAGGCACTTGATGAAGCCGTGCGACTGCGGATGCGGAGCGATGTTCCCTTAGGAACTTTCCTATCGGGTGGCATCGATTCGACGATCATCACCGGATGCATGCAGCAGCAATCGAAAACTCCTGTGCAGAGTTACTCGATTGGTTTTCCTGAAAAGAAATATGACGAATCTGAGTTCGCGGTCGAAGCGGCAGCACATCTAGGAACTCAACATCATCAGCTCATGGTGGAGCCACATTCGTTGGACGTGATCGATAAGTTGGTTGAGCACTTTGACGAACCATTCGCGGATAGCAGTGCAGTGCCGACGTATTACCTGTCGGAACTGACGCGGCAGCACGTCACTGTCGCCATGACCGGCGATGGAGGAGACGAACTCTTTTGCGGCTACGATCGCTACCCGACCATGGAAGGCACCAAACC